>JAJDUP010000039.1 GCA_022826565.1 Gemmatimonadota bacterium
CCATCGGGCACTTGCTCCGCCTCGTCCGCCGTCGTCTCGGCTCCCTCAGCGCGACTCTCGGCTCTGCAACCCCCGAGACCGGCCATAGCCACTTCCCCCGCACGGCGCTTCCGCTACCCCATTGTTCCACGGCCTGCTAGGAAGCCAGCACGGCCATGTGGCGTACATGCATGTTCTGCAAGGAGCCTCTCGGCTCGAACGAGGTCGTGGCGAGCTTTCCCGTCGGACGACGGCTCGCATTCGACGCCGCCAAGGGCCGCCTCTGGGTTGTGTGCACGAAGTGCCAGCGCTGGAATCTCACGCCGCTGGAGGACCGCTGGGAAGCCGTGGAGGACTGTGAGCGTCTGTTTCGCGACACACCGATGCGAGCCTCGACCGAGAACATTGGAGTCGCTCGCCACCGCGAAGGACTGGATCTGGTTCGTATCGGAAAGCCGCCGCGCAGGGAGTTCGCCGCCTGGCGCTACGGGGATCAGTTCAAGAAGCGTCTTCGTAACCAATGGACCTGGGTCGGGGCGCTGGGAGGCTGTTGGCTCGTTGGCGCTTCAGGCCTGGTGTCGGTGCCCTTCGCCCTGGCGACCGCGGTTGGCATTGGGGGATACCCGGTGCTGGCCTGGGCGTACCTCCGGCCGTTGGCGAGGGTCCGCATGGACGGCGACCCCGGTGACGGACCCGTCACGCCCGATCAGGTCGCCAGGTTCAGTCTTCGCGACCTGCGGTCCATCCAGCTGTTTCCCGACGAGGATGTGCCGGGATTCAGGGTTGAAATGATCAAGGGGATGCGAAAAGCCCGGTTTGTGGGCGAGCACGCCAGGCGCGTCGCCACCCAACTCGTTCCCCACCTCAACCCCTGGGGCGGTACACGCCTCTCGGTTGAGCGGGCGGTTCACGAAATCGAGGCCGAGGGTCATCCTTCCCGCTTCCTCACCCGCGCCGTCGATCTCGGTTATCGGGACTGGAGGGGTCGTTCAGGGTACATCAGGAGCATCCCCGGCCCCACCCGGCTCGCGCTCGAAATGGCACTCCACGAAGAGCAGGAGCGTCGGGCCCTTGAAGGCGAGCTCTGGATCCTGGAACAGGCGTGGAAAGAGGCGGAAGAGATCGCAGCAATCGCGGACGGCCTCCTTCTCCCCGCGGGAGCGGAGGCGTTCTTCGACCGGCACGGAAGCGAGGGGTAAGACTCGCACGCCCACGGGCGACACGGTTGCGGTTCGACCCGAGGGTCGGCGCACGCAGGTGCAACGCTTGTCAGGCTCGCGGGTATCATCAGGGAACCCGGGAACAGTACTCCGCAAACAGGAGCAGTGTGGGCATCGAACCGCGAAAGATGGCTCCGGCTCTCGCTCTGGTCTTCACGGTTGGCCTGCATGCCCCGGCCGGCTCCCAGACACGCGACACGCTGCCCGGCGCCCTCCCCCCCGACCCCGCCCGCGACGCCTTCCTCGACGAGACCGCCCGCCACCTCGTCCTCGGCGCCAGGGCCGCCCGCGACTCCGCCCGGCTCGACATCGACTCCTACACCGCCCTCATACGGGAACGCATGAGCGTCGACGGCCCCACGCTGCGGCGCCACCAGCCGTGGGTGAATGGAGAACGGGCGGTCCGGGTCAGGTGGTCACGCACCGAACCGGATGTCGTGCACGTGCTCGGCGCGCGGCTGCGGCAATTGGGCGTCGCGCCCGCGGACACGGAGTTCTTTCCCGGGCTGCGGACCGAACGGTTCGCCGTCGATCCACTCGAGGATCCCTTCAGATTCGGCCTGCTCTTCGCGGGAGCCAACGAGGCCGACGTCAACGTGCACAGCCCTCTCCAGGCCGACTCGGAGCGCTACTACCAGTTCCGCTCGGGCGACACGATCACCGTCGGGCTCGGCGGCGATGAAGTGGTGCGGGCGGTCGCCGTGACCGCCATTCCGCGCTACCGCCATATCCGCCTTCTGTCCGCCATGCTGTGGATCGATCCGGACACGTTCGGCGTCGCGCGCGTCGCCTACCGGCTGGCCAAGAAGATCGATACGGAGTTGCAATGGCAGGTGAGGCGGGGTGGTCGGTGGCGTCCCGGGCTGCGTGTCCTCGGCGGCGATGTCGGCCACGAGGCGTCCGCCGACTCGCTCGACAGTCCTCCCGGCATCTTCGACCGGCTCATGAACGGTGTCGTCAACCAGTCGATGCCGGGTCTGGAGATGGACATATCGACGGTGGTGGCGGACTACGGACTCTGGGAGAGGCGCCACTGGCTGCCCCGGAGCGTGACCTGGCGGGGGCACATCGCCGTGATCGAAGGGATCTCCGCCACGGCGCCGCCCATCGACCCCACGGTCCCGATCACCTTCGACTGGACGCTCGCGATCGAGGATATCCGCGAGCGCGGCGCGACTTCGACTGCGGGCACGCCGGCCACCGCGGACGAGGCCCTTCAGCTGTGGAGCGAGGAAGGCGACAGCATCGGCCGCGAGCCGGAATCCGAAGATCCGGCCGAGACCGTCACCATCATCCCGGCGGATCGCGAGGCCCTGACCACGAGCGACCTGCTGCCCCCGTCGATCCGGGAGGATGACCGCGGCATGGACGATGCCACCCTGGCCGCGATCGCATCGGACCTGCACGCCATCGGGATCGGAGCGGGGGATAACGCGTACGAGACCCCGAGTCCATGGACCTTCGCCCCTCCCGGCAAGGCGCTCCGGCTGCTGCGCTACAACCCCGTGGAACGCATGTCCGTGGGGACCCGCCTGCGCGGTGACTTCGAATGGGGAAGCGCGGAGCTGACAGCCAGAATCGGGACCGCGGGCCTCGATGCGCCGGACGTCAATCTCACCCTGCGAAGGGACCAACCGCGCCTCAGGATGCTCGTCTCCTTCTACCGGGCGCTCCGCAGCGGCGATCCGGGGGACAGGGGCACCGGATCCCCCGGTCTCTACGCCGCCGGCGATCCGGCCGACTTCCACTGGGCCCACGGCGCCTCGGTCCGCCTGCTGCCCCGCAGCAACGAGAAGCAGTGGCCGACGTTCCGCCTCCTGGCCGAGCGGCACCTCGACATCGCGACCGACACCAGACTCGACCGGCTGGGAGCAGGGGCGTCGTGGAGACCCTGGTGGGGAGCCTTCGACTACGGATCGATCGGTGGGGGAGGCCGCATCAGCGTCCAGGGGCTGGTCGGCGACAACCCTCATGTCAGGGCTGTGGCGGAGGCCGCCCTGACGGTCCCGCTTCCCGCGAGGATGTCCCTGGGAATGCAGGCGGGGATGGCGCAGGTGTGGGGCGAGCCTGCATCCCAGGATCTCGTGAGCATCGGTGGCACGGGCAACTGGCTCCGTGGACACTCGGGTGCGGTTCGGGCATCCCGCATCCGGATGGCCAGGCTGGACCTTCAGCGGCCGGTCAGGTTCGTGCGCCTGTCGGTCTTCGGAGACTGGGCGTCGGCCGCCGGCGAAGATTTCTACGCGGCCGGAATAGGCATCGCGTACCTGGACGGGCTTTTCCGGCTGGACATGGCGCGGGGATTCCAGCGGGGCAACAGAACGGGCGGTCCGGAAGCCGTAGTCAGGTTCCACCTTCTGGACAGCGCGTTCTTCTAGGGGGCTCCCCTACTCCAGCACCAGATCCCCGATCACGTGCGTGGCGTGCTCCCAGGCGTCGAGCGGCGCCTTCCAGCCCGGGTCGCGGATCCGCCGCAGGGAGGTCATCTGGGCCAGGTGATAGAGGTAGTGCTGGGCCATGTGCACGACATCCGGACCCAGCCGCGCCCCGGTCCTGCCGTCGAGCGAGGTGCGCTCGGCCATGAGATCCGCGTCGCCCTCGCACCCCTCCACCTCCCTGACGATCTGCTCCTGGATCGTGCGCATCCGTCCGGCGACCTCGTCGACCGGCCCCCGGGCGTCGTGCGAGATCACGGGCTCGATCCCGAGCCGCTTCAGGAACCAGATATCGACCCGGTACATGTGACGGCACATCTTGCCGATTCCGCGTGTGCCCGGCGCGGGGTTCCAGTCGAAGTCCGCCTGCGCGATGCCGTCGAGCACCATGAAGAGCGGCTTGCGGGCGGCCTCGAAGACCTGGACGGTGCGGGCGATTCGGGTCCGGCTGTCGTTGCTCATTGGCGTCCTCCGTTTGTCGGCAGCCCGAACACGAACATCGTCCCGCCCGCCGAGTTCACGATCCGCTGCTGACCGTCGATCTCGTACGACATCGGACCGCTCCGCACCGCACCGCCCGCCTGGAAGTTCCAGAGCGGCTCCCCGGTCTCCGCGTTGAGCGCGAAGATGTTGCCTTCCTCGCTCCCGCCGAAGACGAGGTTGCCGGCCGTCGCCATTACGCCCGCCCACGGCGGCGTCTGCAGCGGAAACTCCCACTGCAGCTCCCCGGTGAGCACGTCGAGCGCCTTCACCGCGCCGCCCGCCTCCTCGCCCCGCAGCGCCTGCTCGCCGCCCCCGTAGTACGGCTGCCCGGGCTCGTACTCGACCTCGGCCTTGTAGTAGATCGCGCCCATGATCCGCGTCGGCTGGTAGAAGAGGCGCGTAATGGGGCTGTAGCTGGGACTGAACCAGTTGGCGGCGCCCTGCAGGCTCGGCCACACAAGGTTGCCCTCTTCGGTGGGGTCGGTGCCCGGGATGACGATCGGCCGGCCGTTTTCATCCAGCCCCTCGGCCCAGGTCTGCTTCGAGTACTCCTGGCCGTGCAGGAACTCGCCGGTCTCACGGTCGAGCACGTAGTAGAAGGCGTTGCGGTTGGCTGTGACGACGAGCTTGCGGGGCTCGCCCTCCCACTCCGCATCCACCAGCACCTGGATCTGGTTGGCGTCCCAGTCGTGGGTGTCGTGCGGCGTGAACTGGAACCACCAGACGATCTCGCCGGTGTCGGGATCGAGGGCGAGCAGGCAGTCCGTGTAGAGGTTGTCGCCGGGGCGCAGGTCGCCGTTCCAGTCGGGCGCCGGGTTGCCGATCGGCCAGTAGAGCAGGTCGAGTTCGGGGTCGTAGGAGCCGGTCAGCCATGTCGATCCGCCGCCGGTCTCCCAGCTGTTCCCGCCCCAGGTGTCGCTGCCGAACTCGCCCGGCGCGGGGATCGTATAGGTGCGCCACAGGAGTTCGCCGGTCTCCGGGTCGTAGGCGTCGATGAAGCCGCGCACCCCCGCCTCGGCCCCGGACACCCCGACGATGATCTTCCCGTCGAGCGCCAGCGGCGCCAGCGTCAGCGAGAATCCGATCGCGTTGTCCGCGACCTCGACATCCCACCGCACCGCCCCCGACCGCGCGTCGAGCGCGACCAGATGCGCGTCGAGCGTCCCGACGTACAGGGTCGAGTCCAGGATCGCCACGCCCCGGTTCACCTCGGGGAAACCGATGTGCAGCACGTCGGACCCCATCTGCGGCGTCCACTTCCACAGCCGCCTGCCCGTGCGCGCGTCCAGCGCCGTCACCGTGCTCGGCGGCTCGGTCACGTACATGACCCCGTCGGCCACGATCGGCGTGGTCTCGATCAGCCCGTCGTCCATCTGATAGGCCCAGACCACGCGCAGATCGCCCACGTTCCCGTCGTTGATCTGGTCCAGCTGCGAGAAGCGGTGCGACGCGTAGTTGCCCGAGTAGGTCAGCCAGCTCTCGGGCTCGGCGTCGGCCTCGACCAGGCGCTCGTAGGGGACCTGGGCGGTGGCCGCCGGCGCCGACCCCAGCAGGAAGGCCGCGCCCGCGATGCTCCAAATCCTCATGATCCCCTCCCCAGGGTTGTCAGGTACGCCACCAGATCTTCGACATCGTCATCGCCGAGGTCCTGCGTCAGCGGCATGAGCGAGTGCCCGACGCGCTTCTCCATCTCGGCGATGTCACTCTTCCTCAGCGACACGAAGGCGCCCGACAGCGTCATCATCTGGATCGTGAAGGAGTCCTCGTTCATCCGCATGCCGTTGTAGATGTCGCCGTCGCGCGTCACGATCCGCATCGGCAGATACTCGAAAAAGCCGCTCCGCAGACCGGTCCGCGAGACCGGCAGTCTGGCCGCCGGCGCCCGCAGCGCCTCGCGCAGATACTCGGCCCCGCGCCGCAGCCCGATGATCGTAAGCTCCGGCCCGACCGCCGTGCCCCTCCCGGCGACGATGTGGCAGGAAGCGCAGTCCGCGGCCCAGTAGAGATCGTGGCCGCGCCCGGCGTCGCCGGTGACCCCCGACGCATCGGCGGTGGTCTGCGCACCGAGCCAGAGCACGTAGGTGGCCACCAGCGCCACTGCCTCGTCGTCGAGGATCGTGGCCCGCGCGCCCGGCATGCCGGTCCCCGCGATCCCGTCGCGGATGATCCCCTCGAGCTGCGTCTGATCGGCGACCCGCGGCAGCACGAGCTGCGCCAGTTCGGGCCCCTCGCCGCCCAGCCCCTGAACGCCGTGGCAACGCCCGCAGTGGGCGCGGTACAGCCGCTCGGCGCGCTCGGGGTCGTCGATTTCGATGGCCGCGCCGCCGGGCTCCTGGGCCGTGGCGGGAGCGGCGAGCAGGAGCAACGGCAGCAGCAGCGATAGCGGCCAGGTGGTCTTCGCGATACGCAACGGTCGCTCCTTCCGCGGAAGGGCAGGGGATGAAAGGGTGACGGTTAGGATACGGCTGCCGCCGTTTGGCGGACAAGACGGTTTTGGGGTGCGGGGCGGGGGGATTCCCCCGGCGGCGCGGCTAGCCCGGATCCCCCAACGGCATCCCGTCCAGACCCCAGGCCGGGTCGATCTCGAAGCCGAGGTGGTCGAGCGCGGTCGGGGCGATGTCGACGATGTTGGCGGGTCCGGGAGCCGGCCAGCCGGCGGTGGCGGTGCTCGCCGTACCGCCGCCCGCGCTGCCGGGATCGCCGGGGTCGCCCGCGCCGCCGGGCCGCCCCGCGCCCCCCAGACCGCTCGCCAGGATGAAGATCGTCATCTCTTCGGGCGAGTCGCCGCCGTGCCCGCCATCCTCGCGCCGGCCGTGGTCGGTGCTGATGAGCACCAGCCAATCCTCGTTCGCGAGGCCCGGTCGGATGCGGACCGCGTCGATCAGCAGGCCGACGTGCCGGTCGGCCAGCGCGATCGCGTCGCGGTACTCCACGCCGATCGAGCCGTTCCGGTGACTGGTCTCGTCGGGGTTGCCGAGGTAGACGAACATGGCGTCGGGGTCGGCTTCGGCCAGGTGGAGAACGGCCTGCGCAGTGACCTCGCCGTCGGCCTCGGCCCACCCGAGATCGTAGCCGTCCACCGTGACCCGCGTGTCGATCGCGGCCGACACCACGGGGCCGCCCTCGGGGAGTTCCGCGAGCGGCAGCCAGTCCAGCGCGGCGAAGGTGGACAGCTCCGGGCGCTCGCGTTCGGCGCGGGTGAGGAAGCCGGGCCAGGTGTCGTAGTCGCGGCCGGTGAAGTTGTTGTCCGTGACGCCGTGCTTCTCGGGCCAGACACCGGTCAGCATGGAGGACCACGAGGGGCCGCTGACGGAGGGGGTGGTGGTGCGGGCCTGGTCGGTGTACCAGCCGCTCGCCGCCAGCGCGTCGATGTGGGGGGTGGAGACCTCGGCGAGCACGTCCGGGCGCACGCCGTCGATGCCGATGAGGAGGACCTTGGGTGTGGGCTGGGCGGCGGTCTGCGCGCAACCGGCCGAGGCGAGGACGGCAACCGCTGTCAGTGCGGCCCTCATCGCCCGTCCACCATTTCGGCGAACCGTCCCATGCAGATCTCCCACCCCTGCCCGTGACCGTCGCGGTCGTCCGCCGTGGGAAAGCCCGAGTGCGTCAGCCGGATCTCGGTCCCGTCCTCGATCGGCGTGAATTCCACCGTCACCACCGTCTCGGCTTCCATGGCTTGGGCTTCTTCCTTCCATCCCCAGGTGTACACCAGTCGTCGCGGCGCCTCGACCTCGCGGTAGGTGCCGCAGGCCGTGAACGGCCCGCCCTCCACGTGCATGCGGATCGAGTACCTTCCGCCGACTCTCAGGTCGATCTCCACGTCCACCTTCGCGGTCGGGTCGGGGCATGTCCAGCGCTTCACCTGGTCCGGGGTCGTCCACGCCTCGAAGGCCCGCTCGGGACTTGCGGACACGTTGCGGACAAGCAGCAGCGCTTCGGTCATCGGGGTCATCGGCGCTACTCCCCGTCCTTCAGGTAATCCGCCAGGCCGTCCAGCTGCGTCGACCAGTATCGTCGGTGTATCTCGATCCAGTCCCTGGCCTCGTCGAACGTCTCCGGCTCGAAGCGGCACCAACGCGAGCGCCCCTCCTTCCTGCGGCTGACCAGCCCGGCGTCTTCGAGAACCTTCACGTGTCGGGACACGGCCACGAGCGACATGTCGAAGGGTTCGGCCAGGTCGCTGACCGAGGCGACTTCGCCCCGGGCAAGGCGGCCCAGGATGGCGCGGCGGGCGGGGTGGGCGAGGGCGGCGAAGGTGCGGTCGAGGGTGTTCTCGTCGACGGGAAGCATGGGGACTCCGATCACGTTGGGGCCACTTGGCACTGGGGCAGCTGTAATACTTAACATATATATTTAGTGTTGACGTGCCTCCCGCACAACTCCGGCTCCATTGCCTGAATAGAGCTCTCCTAACGTTTGAATCCGAGACATTGTCCCATCGGCGGACCCCAAACCGGAGAGCGTCAATGAATCCACGAAATCCTCCCAACCATCGACTCCTGCTCTTATCCATACTCTTCCTTTTCGCCTCGCCGATCGTTCCCCGTTCGCCCCTTCAGGCCCAGAGCACCCGAACCATCCAGGGGGTAGTCCGTGATTCGGTCAACGGCGAGACAATCGTTCACGCCGCGATTCAGATCGTCGGAACCCCACTGGTGGTTAACAGCAACACCGACGGGTTTTTCACCCTTGTCGGCGCGCCCCGCGAATCCTTCACCCTGAGGGTCGTCCACATCGGCTACACGCCCGCTGAAATCACCGTGGGCGAGAATCATGACGGACGGCTTCGAATCCAGGTCAGCCCTCTCCCCGTGGAGCTTGAGGGCGTGGAATTCGTGGCCGATGAGTACCGTCTGGTAAAGGCCACGGCCGGCGTCAGCCGGATCGCGGCGTCGCCGGCGGAGATGGCTGTCCTGCCTTCGGTCGGAGAGGTCGACATCTTTCGCTCGCTCCAACTCATGCCCGGAATCAGCGGCACGCGCGAGTCCTCTTCCGGGCTCTATGTGCGGGGCGGCACTCCCGACCAGAATCTGGTCCTGCTCGACGGAATAACCGTATACCACGTCGACCACTTCTTCGGATTCTTCAGCGCCTTCAACGCCGAAGCGATCAAGGACATCCAGGTGTTCAAGGGCGCGTTCCCGGCCCAATACGGCGGACGCGTTTCGAGCGTGGTGGACATGACAGGGAAGACCGGCGACCCCGAGCAGATGCACTACGGCGCAGGGCTCAACCTGCTTAGTGCCAGCGGAACGTTCCAGACTCCCATCGGTTCGAAAGCCAATCTCCTGGTGACCGGGCGTCGCTCCTACACCGACGTGATTCGCACTGGGCTGTACAGCAGCATCTTCGATGTCTTCAACATCTCCACCGGCCCCCAGGGCCCTGCCGGCGGCGGACCTGGAGGCGGGCGAGGGTTCGGTGGAACGGGAGGACTGTTCGGCTCAACGAACCAGGATGTAGCGACACCGGACTTCCATTTCTACGACTTCAACGCCAAACTGACCTACCTGCCAGGCGAACGGGATGTCGTCGCGTTCAGCCTCTACGGTGGCCGAGATTACCTGGACAAATCGCAACAGCGGTCCCTGTCGTTCACGCCCCGGGGCCAGACCGGCGACCAGAACTTCACGACCGCCATCGGTGATCTGACCGATTGGGGCAACCGCGGCCTTTCGGGTCGCTGGGGCCGGCATTGGGCGAATGGACTGACAAGCACGGTACTGGCCGCCTATTCCGAGTACACCTCCGACTACGGGCGCAACACCCAGGTCACGATATCGGATCCTGAAACGTCCGATGTCGCAGTTGCGCGCGAAGTACGGTCTACCGAGGACAATCTGCTTACCGACCTCACCCTGCGCGCCGACAACGAGTGGCGGCTCTCGCCGAGCCACAAGCTCGACTTCGGCGCGTGGTTCAGCGCGACCGGCGCAGAGTACCTTTACGTGAGAAACGACAGCAGCACGATCCTGGACCAGTCGCAGTCTTCGACCCGGTTGGCGGCCTATGCGCAGGACACCTGGGACGTCACGGACCGGCTCTCGGTGGTGGCCGGCGGCCGTTTCTCCTACGACCAGGCCACGGCCAGGAGCTACCTGGAGCCCCGCGCGTCGGCGCGCCTGGTCCTTACTGAGCAGCTCACGCTGAAGGCCGCGGCCGGACGATACCACCAGTTCGTCAACCGGGTGGTCAACGAGAACGTCACCGAGGGCTCGCGGGACTTCTGGCTGCTGGCGGACGGCGATCTGGTCGACGTGACCGCGTCGGACCACCTGGTCGCGGGCTTGTCCTACGAGACCGACGGCTACCTTTTCGATGTCGAGTTGTACCGCAAGGAGACGACGGGGCTGTCAGAGTTCTCGTTGAGGTTCCGGCGCAATGATATCGATCCGCTCAACCTCTTCTACGCCGGGGCCGGTACGGCGCAAGGTGCGGAGTTCCTGGCCCAGAAGAAGTTCGGAGCCTTTACCGGTTGGGTGTCCTACACTTTGGCCGAGGCACGCAACACCTTCCCGGACTTGAACGATGGCGCCTCGTTTCCCGCACTGCACGACCAGCTTCACGAACTCAAGGCTGTCGGGACACTGTCGCTGGGACGCTGGGACCTGGCTTCCACCTGGACCTACGGATCGGGCACGCCCTACACGGCTCCGCAGGGCGAATACAGCGTCGAACTGCTCGATGGAAGCGAGTTCAGCTACATCAACGTGAGCGAGAAGAACGCCCTTCGGCTGCCGGCCTATCACCGCCTGGATCTCAGCGCGCGCTACCGATTCTCGCTCGGCGATTACGGCGGCGATCTGGGCGTCTCGGTGTTCAACGCCTACGACCAGGCCAATGTCTGGTATCGCCAGTTCGAACTCGACACGACTCCGGCCATCGTCACCGACGTCAACTACGTCGGACGGGTACTCAACTTCTCCGTCCGGTTCAACCGATAGAAGCTGAAAGGGAGCAAGAACATGAGGACATTCAAGTTTCGTCGTGCCGGCGAGCCGGCCAGGGGCCATCTCTTCCCCAACCGGCTGGCCTGCAACCGGATGGTTGTCATCGCCCTTGCGTCAGGCTGTCTTCTCGCATGCTCGGACACCACGACCGGCCCCGAAGAGGATGCGCGCCAGGTGGTGGTAGAGGCATTTCTCTTCGCGGGCGAAACGGTGGACGATGTACGCCTGACGGAGACCGTGCCGTTGGGTGAAGACCCCGCACTGGCGCCGACCGTCGACGACGCCACGGTGACGCTGGTGCGCGGTGAGGACAGGTGGCGTCTTTCCCGTTTGCAAGAGCCGGGCACCTACGGCTATGCGGGCCAGGATCTGGAGGTCCGGGAGGGCGACCTCTTCCGCATCGAGGTCGAGGCGTTCGGCCGCACCGCGATAGGTGAAACGGTTGTTCCCCGACCTCCCGACGGTGTCGCACTCGACAAGGACAGACTGGAAGTTCCGCAACTGACGCCGGGGAGCTTCCAGCCGGGGACGCTGCAGTCGTTGCAGATCACGGTGACCTGGGAAAACCCCGACGCCAGCCTTCACTTCGTGGACGTGGAAGGGCTGGAACCGGAGGCCGAGCCGATCTTCTCCGGTTTCATCCGCGAGGGGGCGGGAAGATTCCGCATCCGAAGTGCGCCGACCGAGGAGAGTTTTCACGCAATCGGGCTGCGGCAGTTGGAGCACCTGGGTGTCCATAGGGCGATCGTATACCGCGTCAACAAGGAATACGTCGACCTGTACAACAATCGCATCCAGGACTCGCGGGATCTGAACGAACCGCCGAGCAATATCCGGGGCGGCCTGGGCGTGTTCAGCGCCTTCAACTCGGCGTGGAAGGACTTCGAGTTGGCGCGGGCGGTGGGGTCGTGAGAGATTGCCCTCCGTATCCCGGCAACACCGTCAGCCCGCGCCCACCTCGATCCGGAAGCGGACCACCCGCTCAATACCCAACTGGTCTCTCGTCAACGCCCAGACGTGGTCCCCGTCGAATATCGGGTCGGGGAAGACCGAAAACCCATCCGGCGGCACCACGACGCCCAGGTAGGTCCCGTCGGGCTCGAACACGTCGTAGCGTGTGAGCTCTTGCCAGATCACGGGCGACGAATCGGGATCCTCCGGGTCATGATCCACGTTCTCGACCGGGTGTCCCTCGGTCTGCAGGCGCACCCAGATCCGTCCGTCCCGACCGGCCAGCAGCTCCTGGTAGAAGGGCTTGTGGTCCGGGATCGGCGGGCCGTTCCAGGTCCAGTCGGGGATCCTGACCCGCCGCATCCGACGCACTATGCGTTCCCGGTGGTAGGCACGCTCGTCGTCGTGTACTGGAGGCGGATCGGCGTTGCGTTCGATTCTGAGTATGCCGTCGTCCCGCTCAACGTCGATCCGGTACTCGCCAGAGAGCCCGGTGACGAGATGCCCGCTGGGGTGCACCGTCCACAGGAGGACGGGGCTGAAGGGCACGACCAAGGTCGTCGTGCCCTGTCGCTCGGCCGTCACAACCGGGGGCTTGTACGCGAGCGAGGGCTCGGAGAGCGTGTCGACCTGCACTCCGTCGGGCCCGAACACGATGAAGTGCGTGACCAAGCCTTCCTGTGACGGGTCGACGGTATGCACGAGCGTGCGGCCACTTGCATCGGTGTACAGCGAGGCCGCTGAATACAGACCGCGGGAGTTGTACGCCCACTGTTCCGTCTCTCCATCGCCGGGCCCGAAGACCTCGATCCGCATGTTGCCGGGGGCGCGCACCACAAGCCGGCCGTCCGGGAGAAGGGCGATGGCCTCGGCACGGATGAACTCGCCCGGTCCTTCCCCTCGCCTGCCCAGCGTTTTCACGTACACGCCCGCCGAGTCGAAGACGCGGACGTGCTGGGCCTGCCCGTCGAGCGCGTAGACGTTGCGGTCATCGTCGACGGCGATCGATCGGATGCTGCCGAGGAGGTATTCGTCGGGCCCGTCCAGCTCGCCGATCGAAACTTCCGGCACAAGACTGGCCTCGCCGTCCCAGACGCTGCCCGACAGGGTCCGCACCACGGTCGTGTCGCCGATGGTCTCGACGACGGTCTGCGGTACGGCGCCGGAAGGGTCCGCATCGGCTCCGCAGGCCGTGAGGACGCAGGTGACTGCTGCGCCGCCCATCCACCGCAAATCGGCTCTCATGGTTCAATCCTCCGTGAGACCATCCCTGCTCTGGCCCTCCTGCCCCAGCGGAGTAAGCCAGACATTACATAATGACAACTACGCTTGACAGTGTACTCCCTTACTGTCCCGGAACGGCCCGCCGGCCCGCATAAGTGCGGAGGAAGGGGTGTGCGGACTTGCATGTATAGCGGAATGGCGTACGGGGGCCGGCTGGATGTGCACCTTGTTCAACGTGTTGCTCCTGATCATCCTCAACGCGGTGGTGGTTACCCCGATCCTGTTCGCCACCGTGGCCCTGAGGATCATGTAGAGCACAGCTCCCGAGTCCATGTACAAGACCTGCATCTATTGCAACAAGCCCCTGGAGTCGAACGAGGCGGTCGAGCACTTTCCCGTGGGGCGCCGCCTTGCGTTCGATCCGGCGAAGGGACGGCTCTGGGTCGTGTGCCGGAAGTGCAAGCGATGGAACCTGACGCCGCTCGAGGAACGCTGGGAGGCGATCGAGGAATGCGAGCGATTCTACCGCGGTACGAACCTGCGGGCGTCGACCGAGAACATCGGGATCGCGAAGCACCCCGAGGGACTTGAACTGGTGCGGATCGGAAAGCCGCTGCGCCCCGAGTTCGCAGCCTGGCGGTACGGGGACCAGTTGGGCGACCGGAGGCGGAAGCAGGTCGTCGCGACCGCGGTGGGGACACCCATGGGCGTGGCCCTGTATGAGATAATCGCTCCCCTGGCCGGGCTGGCGATGGTACCGATCGTCCTTGGCTCCGTTTTCTGGATTCACCGTCGCACGGTGGCCAAGGTGCGCGTTGGAGATGCTGCGGCCGGCGCCGTAGTCACACCGGCGAACATTGCAAGGTTCAGGTACGGCGATCTGGAAACGATCAAGGTCTTGCCGGACGATTGCGAGCCGCGATTCCGAGTCGAGATCTGTCGAGGAAGACGCACCGCCTCGTTCACGGGGCAGGACGCCGGTCGCGTCGCGGCAGCGATCATGCCACTGATCAACGAGTGGGGCGCGACCCGGGCCAAAGTGGAAGGCGCCGTCGAGGAGATCGAGTCACACCGCCACCCCAGCCGATTCCTTTCGGCCGTCGCACGCGAAGGGTACACCGACTGGCAGGGCCGCGTGGGGTACGTCAAGAGCATGCCCAAACCCACCAGGCTGGCGCTCGAGATGGCGCTTCACGAAGAACAGGAGCGGCGGGCGCTCGAGGGTGAACTCTGGGTGCTGGAACAGGCCTGGAAAGAGGCTGAAGAGATCGCGGCGATTGCCGACAGCCTGCTGTTGCCCGCGGGGACCGACGCGTTTTTCGCGCGGCATGCGCGGGCGGATGACTAGCCGCCGGCTTCGCCTATCTCGACACCGAAGTCGTCAGCGCACTCGTTCATGATCGTCACGGCGTCAGCGGTTCCACGATTCGTAGGGGCTCCGACATCGTCGTGGCTCTTCACGGCCGCGGTGACGCGCAGCGAGGCCGTGCAGACCTCACAACTCGCTTTCCCGAAGGACGTGTGCAACGCGACTTACGCGACCGAGGGCGCGGCCGGTGGCCGATTCGCACTTCGCCGCCTCCATCGGGTAGGCAAACCGGTGTGAGCGCTGGCTTCAGCCCTGTGGCACCCGCTTGAGGAACTCCTCGGCGGTGTCGCATTCAATCACGGCGTCGGCGACGGCCACGATGGCCTCCGGCTCGGAAAGCTGGTCGAGCAACGGAAGCAGTTGTTCGGCGGTTCCGGGCCCGAACCTGCGGGTGACCAGCCGGTACAGCAACTCCCGCTCCCGCTGGATTGATGCACGCCGTTCCTGATCAATGCCCTTCTGCAGCCACTGCTGGTCCCTCTCTTCGCCCCATTGCCGGGCCCGGTCGAGTAACGTTGTCACCTTTGCTTCCCCCTCTCTTCCGAGACTGCGTCGA
Organism: Gemmatimonadota bacterium; assembly: GCA_022826565.1. GTDB lineage: Bacteria > Gemmatimonadota > Gemmatimonadetes > Longimicrobiales > Gaopeijiaceae > Bin94. Next base: position 15,168 of record JAJDUP010000039.1, read on the forward strand.
AAAGCCCTGCCGGATTCACCATACCGCTCCGTCACCACATGCTCGATCCACGCCATGAAGGGCTTCCGGAACTGCGGCTGCCTGATCCCCTTGATCCATTCCGGCAGCGAGCGGATCAACTCCTCTGCGGCTTCTGCCGTCGGTGCCTGCTCGAACCTCGCGATCATCGCGAGCACGTTGTCCGGTGGCAGGACCGCCGGATCCTCCGCTTGGATCTCAACGAGAAGATATCGGTGGCGGGGCCGGTATCCAATCAGTTCCTGCGGCACCGGGGCCCTCGCGATTCCGCGTCTAACGGATGTCGGAGACGACCTGTCAGAGGTACAATGAGGCACAGACGAGGTGCGGATCAGCATCCCCGGCGCAGCATCCCCGAACAAACGGCAGGAGAGCATCATGGAACACGACGACTACGGCGGACTTCACGAGGATCTGAAGCTCACGGGCGCCGCAATCAGGCGCCGGGACGCGCTCAGGTTGGCTGCGGGAGGGATGGGCGCGCTGTACCTGTTCGGTCGGGCAGGCGCGCTCCGCGGGAGCGATGGTGGCTCGGGGTCCTGCGAAGCAATCCCCGAAGAGACGGCCGGGCCGTTCCCAGGCGACGGATCGAACGGACCCAACGTCCTGGACAAGGCCGGGGTGATCCGCACCGACATCCGGTCGAGCTTCGCGGGGCTCTCCGGCTTGGCTGACGGAGTGCCGCTGACGGTGAGCCTGCAACTCGTCGACCTGCAGAACGGTTGCGCGCCCGCAGCCGGCCTCGCGGTGTACGTGTGGCACTGTGACGCCGCCGGCCGCTACTCGCTGTACAACAGAGGCGCCACCGACCAGAACTACCTGCGGGGCGTTCAGGAGAGCGACGCCAACGGTGAGTTGTCGTTCGAAACCGTCTTTCCGGGCTGCTACCGGGGCCGCTGGCCGCACATCCACTTCGAGGTATTTCCCAGTCTGGAGGCCGCGTCCGACGAGGAAAACAGGATCGCGACCTCTCAGCTTGCGTTCCCGAAGGGCGCATGCGACGCGACCTACGCGACCGAGGGCTACGAGAGCAGTGTCCGTACGATGGCACGCGTCTCGCTGGAGAGGGACAGCGTCTTCAGGGACGGCGTGGCGCGGCAGATGGCGACGATGACCGGGGATGTGAGGTCGGGGTTCGCTGCGAGGCTCACGGTGGCGGTGTAGGGGGCCAGGCGGTAGCGGCCGCGAGTGTTTCTTCCCATAATACCATATGTGATATATGGTGATATGGTATGGAAACGACTCCGGACATCGACGACTCGGTCATCCGGAGGCCACCGGCGAAGCAAGGGAATCTCGCCGAAGATCCGGCGACGATTAGAAGCTAGAGGTGTCAGCGGGCTAACTCGCCCCTTGCAACAACTCCTGCAGTTCCTCCGTGCTCAGCCGCGCGGGGGAGTCCGCCCCCTCCAGCAACCGGTCCGCGAGTTCCCGCTTGTGGCGGTGCAGTTCAACGATCTGCTCCTCGATGGTGCCCTTCGTGACGAGCCGGTAGATGGTGACAGGGCGGGTCTGGCCGATCCGGTGGGCCCGGTCGGAGGCCTGGTCCTCCGCGGCCGGGTTCCACCACGGATCCATGTGAATGACGTAGTCCGCCGCCGTCAGGTTGAGCCCCACGCCCCCGGCCTTCAGCGAGATCAGGAAGGCGTCGCCCTCGCCCGCCTGGAACGCGGCGATGCGCTCGGCGCGCGCCTTTGCGGGAGTGGAGCCATCGAGGTACTGGTAGGGGATTCCGGACTCGGTGAGGTGCTCCTCGATGAGCTTGAGGTGGCGCACGAACTGCGAGAAGGTGGGCCAGTACCTGCAAGCGACGCTGGCCGGCCTGGGTCCCCCCGCTTGCCGGTCCACCCTCCCGCGCCAGGGCCTCCAGGTCGTCCGTCGCCCGCTGCCGCAGTGCCTCGTACAGGGCGGCCTCGTCGGGCGACATCTCGACGTGCAGGGTGACCTCGGTGCGCGGGGGCAGATCGTCGAGTACGTCGGCCTTGACCCGCCGCAGCACGAAGGGGGAAACCAGGCGGCGAAGGCGCGTCCGCGCGGCGGGGTCGCCGTCGCGTCCGATCGGCAGCGCGAAGTTCTCGCGGAAACGCTTCCGCGATCCCAGCATCCCCGGATTGAGAAAGCTGAAGAGGGAAAACAGATCGACCACGTTGTTCTGGATCGGCGTGCCGGTGGTGACGACCCGGAACCCCGCCTTGAGCTTGCGGGCGGCGCGGGCGCGCTTGGTGGCCGGGTTCCTGATGGCCTGCGCTTCATCGAGGACGACGGTGTCCCAGTCGATCGCGGCCAGCGCTTCGGCATCGATGCGCAGCAGGCCGTACGTGGTGATCACGACATCGAATGGGGCGAGGTCTTCGAGGCGGGCCGCGCGCGAGGCGGCGGGGCCGGTGTACGATCGCGTGTTCAGCGTCGGCGCGAAGCGGCGCGCCTCGTCGAGCCAGTTGGCGACGACCGATGTGGGCGCCACCACCAGCGCCGGGCCCTTCGCCGCGCGGTCGAGCAGCAGCGCAAGGGCCTGCACGGTCTTGCCCAGACCCATGTCGTCGGCGAGGCAGGCTCCCGCCCCCATGCGGCTGAGGCGCGCAAGCCAGCCGAAGCCTTCCTCCTGGTAGGGGCGCAGCTCGGCTTGAAGCGTACCGGGCAGGCGAGGCACGAAGGACCGTGCTTCGTTGAATCTGCGGCGCTGGTTGCGCCATTTCTCGTCGGCGGTGAGCTGCGTGCTGTCGAAGAAGTCCTGGAGCGTGAGCGCGGCCAGGCCGTGAAGGCGAACCCGCTTCTTGCCGCTGAACGCGGACACGCTGCGCAGATCGGCCAGCTGGCGGCGGAACGACGCGGTGAGGGAGACGAAGGCGCCCTCTCCGAGCGGTACGAACCGTGACGAAGGATTCCGGTCGATCAGTTCGAAGAGGGTGCGCAGGTCGAGGGCGTGGTCCGCATCGATATCGAGCGTGCCCGAGGCGCTGAACCAGTCCGCTGCCGCCTTGACCGAGAGCTGCAGCGACGATGTGTCCGCCCGCGCCAGAACCCGGAAGGGCTGACCCTTGGGCCACAGACAGCGGGCGTTCGCGGAATCGAGTTGGTCGATGAGCTCGAGGCAGTCGCCCGGATCGGCGAGGGTCAGCGACGCGTCCGGTCCGAGTGCCGACAACATGGGGCAGGCGATGGCCAGCTCCAACGCCGCCTGCACCTCGGCGTCGAGGTCGCGCCGTGCCTGAACCGCTCCCCCGTTCATCGTCGCGAAGGCTGTGGTTCCGCCAAGGCCCGGTTGAAAATACGTCCCGGAATCCGGCACCGGCTGGACCAGAAGGGTGACAGCCAACCCCTGGCCGCTCGGCTCCAGCCGGACCCAGGGAACGGGATCGGCTTCGATCTGCGTTGCAACCGCAGCCGCGTCTCCGATGACGCCCTGCACCCGAATCTCCCCGGCGAGCGCCGAGACCGCGTCAACGAGGCGGTCCCGGGCCTCGACGGGCAACTCGATGCCTCGCTCCGGTATGGCCGAACAGAGTGTCTTGTGGCCGGCGGTGAAGTGGGTCACCTCGAGGCGCACGTCGCTCATGAATTGAACATGGTGACTGTGCGGAGCGGCAACGTCGGCGTGCGGCGCGACCCGCACCTGGAGCACTCCGTCCTCTTCCTCCAGCAGCAGTTCCGGGTCGCGGCGCACCACCTCAACCGGGTCGCCCGCTTCGTTGAAGACATGGGGATGGCCCGCCAATGCGAACACCCCGGAGGTGGGCAACTCGTACTCGGGCCGGCCTCTCCAGCGATAGTTGTGTTGAACGATCTCTCCCGCAGCGGCCCGATCCTGGTCGATGAGGAAGTCCATTCTCACGGCTTGTGCCTGCAGCCTCTTCAGCGCGACCGCGCGGCCCTTGCTCCACTTTCCGTTCTTGTATCCACGCTGCTCCCTGGGCGACGCCGTGACGTCTCCGTAGTCGTCGATCGCCAGGATCCATGCCAGGCGTCGTTGCGGAGCGCCCCCGGCCTTCTTGCGTTTCCGTCCCTTCTTCCGCGTCTCGTGAGCGACCTGTTCGATCCCCTGGAGGATGTACTCCCACTCCGGCACGGGGGTGACGAGCGAGGCAAGCGAGGCCGTGCCCATCTCCTCGTGCATCGCCGCGGCGAACTCCGCAGCCGTGGTTGCGTCATCCCTGGCGGGAAGCCCGAGCATCTTCCACAGTTCGATCTCCTCACGCCCGCAGGCGCGCCACCACCGCGCGCACACCCCCAGGCACTCGGTCCCCATCCACCTGTATCCGTTGCCGGCTGCCTTGGCTCCGAAGTGAAGCAGGGTGGCAAAGTCATTGCTATCCGCGGGCTCGGGAAACTCACCGGTCCAACAAGCCGCCAGTCCTTCGAAGAGGAGGCCGATGCTCGCCTCCCGGGCGTGGTGGTGCCAGACCATGCCGCCTCCGCCACGGATATGGTCGGCCAGGTCGACCACTTCGAGCACAAGACGATCGGCTTCAACCTGCCGCGCGACCTGAATCAGGTGTTTCAGCCTGGCCGCGTGGGCCGGCGAGTGGTCCCTGACCAGCGAAAGCAGCGACAGGGTGAAGGCACCGCACAGGGGAAAGACGTTGCGCTTGCGGGTTCCCGCCTTCTCGCACGCGATGGCCTCGTCGATGTACCTGATGGCCTCCGCGTCATCGCCGCAGAGCGTGGCCACGAGAGCACGGGTGGACGCCAGTCCGGTGCGCGCGGGCTTGCTGTCGCGCAGGTCCTCCGGGAGCTCGGCGAACACGGCCAGGGCGTTGTCGAAGGCGCCCTGCATGACGTGGACCAGCGCCACGCCGGCCGCGTGAACCGCCCGGTCGGCGCGGCTGGCGGCATACGCTTTCAGAATCGGCCCGGGCCGTTCGGCCGTCCGCACGACTTCGGCGAAGCAGCCGGTGAACGCCGCGTCGGTGTACCGTTCAGGCAGCCTGGACAGGACGCTCTTGACCCCGGGGTGGACCAGCCAGCGCCATTCGTCCGCGTCGATGTCATCCAGCTCGCGGTCGATCCGGACGAACCGCCGCGCCACGGTATGGTTGCGCAGTGCCATCGCCCTGTCCTGTGCGTCGGCGGTCCAGCGTGCCGGGTAATGGTGGCGGAAGGCCTTCTCGATCCTGACGAGGCGGCGTTGCCGGTAGGCTTCCAGCGTCAACCAGGGCGCCCACTGTCCGGCCGCGATCAGCTTTCCGCGGACCCGGGACTCGTATGCGATGCCCGCCGCGACCACGGCCTCGCATGCAGTCCTGTGATTCTTGAGGCCGATCGCCCGGCGTCCGTGCTTGAACTTCGCCCGGCCCAGCACGTGAGCCAGCTGTGACGGTGTGAGGGTGTGCGGAAACACGACCCCGAACGTCATGGCGACGAGGCGCTCGACCGGTTTCAGAGAGCGGTAGGGCTCGAAGAAGTCGGACATTGGGGGGAACGCTGACTCCGTGTGGTCGTGGACCACTTTGTCCAGGCAGCCCTGCTGGATCGACTCGAGGAGCTTGAGGACATCGACGATCTCAAGCTAATTCGACACGGGCCCACGCGGCTGTTGGCCGGTGTGATTCGGGAGCTCCAGCTCGATGGCACACTATGAGGTCGAGGTCTCCCGCACGGCGGAGAAGCGGCGGGTCGCGTTGATTGACGGATTCTCGGACAATGGACAACATAGGCAGCCATGCCAGCTTCCGGGATGGATCATGCCCACATTGCCATATCGCCATACACCCTGTATGGTCTTCTGTATGAAAACCACGCTGAACATCAACGACACAGTCATGCGGCGGCTGAAGGAAGAGGCGGTCCGCCGTCGGACCACCATGTCTGCCCTGGTGGAGGCTGGCCTGCGCCAGGTGCTGGCCGATCCGGATGCAGCGGACACCGATTCCAGTCCCATGTCGCCGCTACCCACCTGGAAGAGCGGTGGACAGCGGGTGGACATTTCGAATCGTGAAGAGCTCTTCGGGGCGATGGAGGGCGAGTAGGTGCTGGTATTCGACACGAACGTACTTCTCTACGCGGCCGACCAGGACTCGGAGCATCACGAACCCTGCCGCCGCCGCATCGAGCAGGCTCGCCGCAGCCCGTCTCCCGCATTCCTCACCTGGAACATCTGCTACGAGTTCCTGCGGGCCAGCACACACCGCTGGGTCTTCCGGTCACCGTGGACACCAGCAGAAGGGCGGGGATTCATCGCGGCGCTGGTGGGGTCGCCGGGGATCGCCCTGCTCCTGCCAACCCGCCGCCACTCTGCGGTGCTCGAGGAGACCGTGGCGGAGCTGCCGGACGTTCGTGGCAACCAGATGTACGATCTCCACACGGCGGTCCTCATGCGCGAGCACGGGGTGAGCAGGATCTGTACGCGTGATACCGGGTTCCACCGGTTTCCGTTTCTGACCGTGGTGGATCCGCTGAGGTAGGGGGGTGAGCACATCGTGACCCGCGACTATACGCTCGGCGTGAAGGACTTTGGGCCTATCGCCGAGGCCCAGATTGAATTGCGCCCGATGACGGTGTTCGTGGGTCCGAGCAATACGGGGAAGTCGTACTTTGCAACATTGGCCTACGCATTGCATCGGTGCCTGCGGGACCCGAGGAAGTTCGTGGAACTGGGGGATTGGAAAGCACCTCACTTCCACCAGAATTGGTTTTCCTCACGGGTCCGCTGCTGGACCAACTTTGCTGGACTGTTCAGAGCTGGCTGTTGCACCCTGTTGGTGCTCCGATGGTTGAGGTGATTCGCCAGCTGGCGGGTGTCGTCAATTCGGGCGTGCGAGTGATTCTCACAACCCACAGCGAGTGGGTGCTTGAAGAACTGAGCAATCTTGTTCTCGCTTCCCAGCTCCCCGAGGAGAAGCGAAGTGAGCTTTTGCGTCCCACCCAGGCGCTTTCTCCCGAGGAAGTGGGTGTCTGGCTCTTCAAGACCGACGAAGCGAGTGGAGGATCGGTCGTGTCCGAGATCAAGCTGGAGGAATCGAACCTCTATTCGTCCAGCTTCGACGAAGTGGCTGCCGCCACCTACAACGATTGGGCGACCATCGCGGATCTGTTGGAAGGAGCGCGATGACGCTGATCCCGGCGGTTCGCAATCAGCTTTCGACAGAGTGTCTTGCGAATCGCATCCGGAAGGGTCGTTGTGCGCTCACCCTGCATCGAGCACCGACCCACCGACTGATTGTGGACCTCGATCGCCCGGGCGCGCCTGTGGGTATCCATGAGCGCCGATGTGACTATCTCTTCTTCGCCGAGGTCATGGGCGAGCAGGATTGGGTGGCACCGATCGAGCTGAAGAGTGGTGCGATCAAGGCCACAGAGGCTGCGGCCCTGTAACTCGGCCGTGGCCGCAGCCTTCGAATGATATCAGTCCTTCCGAGCACCCTCCCGTAGCGGGTGTGCGTTTTCCAGGGAACTGTCAATTCTCTGGCAATTGACAGTTCCAGTGATCGCTCCGGTCAAGCAACCTCCCGCCTCACCCGGGGGGCACCCTCCTCCCGGGCGTCCACGGCGCCCCGGCCGCCTCCATGTCCGCCTCCAGCGCCGCCAGCGCCTCGTCCACCAGCGCCCGCAGCGCGATCGACACGCGCTGGAACCCGCCCCGCGCGATCTCGAAGCTCTCCCGCTGCGTGGCGGTCGGCTCCTGGCGCGTGTCCCAGTGCCCGCCGGCGACCTGGCCGAGGCGGCCCAGGATTGACGGCGAACTCGGTTCGTTGAGCGCGCCGCGCGCGGGATCGCCCTGCAGCCGCACCGCGATTCCGGCGAGCCGTCCCTCGATGCCTTCGAGGCGCGTGTAGAGGTCGTCGCCTGCGGCGGGGGTCTCGTCCAGGGCCGCGCGCATGTGGCGGAGCCGGTCGCGCACCTGCCCGATCTCGGCGGCGGCGCTGCGGGCGTGGCGCAGCAGGTCGGCGGTCTCTTCCGCGAAAGCCATGGCGGCAGTGAAGTTCGTCCCCGCGTCGGCATTGGGCACGGCCTTCACCGCAAACCGCTGCGGCTCGCCGACCCGTTCCACACCAGCCTCCGTGATCAGCGCCATCTCGACGGTGTAGTCGCCCGGCGGCGCCAGGGGGCCGCGCGGCGCGCCCGCCCACGGCGGCGAGAAGCCTGGCGGCGTGAGGTCGACGGGGTCGGGGGCGGGGCGGCGCAGGTCCCAGGTGACGCGGTGGAGGCCCTCGGTCGCGGGGCCCATGACGCGGCGCACGGGGTCGCCCACACCGTTGCGCACGAGCAGCGCCACGCGCGGTCCGCTCTCCAGCGCCTCGGCCCGGAGCGCGTCGTAGCCGGGGAAGGCGATGTCCTCGCCGCGCTCGGCCGCCGCGCGCTCGGCATCGCGCCGCGCGTCGCGTGCCGTTTCGGGAGGGTCCGCCAGCCAGTAGGTGAAGGTGGCGCCGAAATCGGGGTTGGGCGCGACGAACGAGGTCGTGCCCAGGGTCGGCTGGCCGGGTGCCTGCAGGGGGGCATTGGGTATGTACCACCAGGCGTCCCGCACGGGGAACAGGACCGCTCCTGCGGCAAGCGCGCCGCCGGCCATATCTCTCAGGGGCGCGTAGTCGTCGAGGACGTAGAAGCCGCGGCCGAAGGTTGCTCCCACCAGATCATCGTCTCGGCGCTGGATCTCCAGATCCCGGAACGAGATCGTGGGTGCGCCCGCACCCAGCCTGGTCCAGTTGGCGCCGCCGTCGAGGGTGGCGTAGATGCCGTTTTCGGCGCCGATGAAGAGCAGATCAGGGTCGACGTGGTCCTGCTCGACCGACCAGATGATGACGCCGGCAGGCAGGTTGCCCGCGATCGAACGCCAGGTGCGGCCGTGATCGCTGCTGGCGAAGAGGTAGGGGGTGTAGTCGCCCTCCTTGTGATTGTCGGCGGCGACGAAGACGGTCGCGGGATCGTGCTGGGACGCCTTGACGTCGTTCATGAAGGCGCGCTCGGAGACGCCGGGCAGGGGTGCGGCCCGGCGCCAGGTTGCGCCGCCGTCCTCGGTGGCCTGGACGAGGCCGTCGTCGGTTCCGGCATAGAGGACGTTCTCGTCGAGCGGGGACTCGGTGATGGCGGAGATGGTCGAGTACCAGGACATCGCGGTGTTGCCGTAGAGCGCGTCGACGCTGCGGACGCGCCCGGCCATGGGCAGCTCGTAGCGGTTGTCGTCGCGGGTGAGGTCGCCGCTGACGGCGGTCCAGGAGTTGCCGCGGTCGTCGCTCCGCCACACGCGCTGGGAGCCGTAGTAGATGCGGCCGTCGGCGTGCGGGCTGGCGATGACGGGGCTGTCCCAGTTCCAGCGCTCGGGCGGATCGCCGGGGGCGGGGAGCGGGCGGATGCCGATGAGCTCGTGGTTGGTCAGGTTGACGCGCTGGAGGTTGCCCTGCTGGGACTGGATGTAGGCGATTTCGGGCTCATTGGGATCGAAGGCGAGCGCGTAGCCGTCGGCGCCCATCGGGGCGTACCAGTCGCGGTTGCGGACGCCCTCCATGTTCATCGTGCGCGAGGGGCCGTGGAGGGTGCCGAGGTCCTGCGCGCCGCCGAGGATGTTGTAGAACGGCACGGAGTTGTCGAGCGCGAGTTTGTAGAACTGCGAGATGGGCATGTTGGGGAAGTGCCGCCAGGTGGTGCCCTCGTCGAAGGTCTCGTAGAGGCCGGCGTCGGTGCCGGCGAGCAGGTGGCGGCCGTTGGCGGGATCGATCCAGAGCGCGTGGTTGTCGCTGTGCTTCTCGCGGCCGGTGCCCAGCTCGGTGAAGGTGGTGCCGCCGTCACGTGTGACGTGGATGAAGACGTCCATCTGGTAGACGAGGTCGGGGTCGTGGGGCGACGCCTCGATCTCCTGGTAGTAGTGCGGACCGGTGCCGCCAGAGATGTAGCTGTTGCGGCGCTCCCAGCTCTCGCCCCGGTCGGTGGAGCGGTAGAAGCCGCGGGTGTCGGGGCCGCCCTCGATGGTGGCGTAGACGATGTCGCGGTCCGCGCCGGAGACATCGATGCCGATCTTGCCCATGTCGCCCGCGGGGAGCCCTGCGGTGACTTCGCGCCAGGTGCGGCCGCCGTCGGTGGACTTGTGGATGCCGGAGCCCGGGCCGCCGGCGAGCAGCGACCAGACGGTGCGGCGGCGCTCGTAAGTGGCCGCGTACATGATGTCCGGGTCTACGGGATCGAGTTCGACGTCGGTCACGCCGGTGTTTTCGTCGACGGTGAGGACGGCGGTCCAGCTCTCGCCGCCGTCTTCGGTGAGGTAGAGGCCGCGCTCGCCGCCTGCGGACCAGAGCCGGCCCTCGGTCGCGACGAACACGGTGTTTCCGTCGCGCGGATCGATGAGGATCTTGCCGATGTGTTCGGAGGCGGCGAGTCCGAGGTGGTGCCAGGTGCGGCCGCCGTCGCGGCTGCGGTAGACGCCGTCGCCCCAGGCCACGTGGCGTCCGCTAACGTTCTCGCCGGTGCCGACCCAGATGACGTCGGGGTCGGAGGGGTCGATCGCGACGCTGCCGATGGAGTACGACGGCTGGTCGTCGAAGATGGGGGTCCAGGTGATGCCCGAGTTCGTGGTTTTCCAGACGCCGCCGGAGCCGACGGCGACGTACCAGGTGGTGGGGTCGGCGGGGTGGATGGCGATGTCGGCGATGCGGCCGCCCATGAGCGCCGGGCCGATTCCGCGGAGGGGGAGGCCTTGTGTGGCTTGTGAGATGAGGGCGGGGTTGGGCTGCGCGGCCTGGGCAGTCGCGCCGTGCGGGAAGGCGAGCACCGCGGCGAGCGCGGACGCTGCGAGTGCGGCGGTGGCGGAGAAAGCGGAGATCATCGGACGGGTAAGGCGGTCGAACATGGGTCGCTCTGTGGTGCGGGACATGGGCACGGCCTGCTCTGCAGGGTTGAGGTGCGGTGGGGGCAGGGCGCCGCGTGGGGTGGAGGAAATGGACCGCGCGCGGATCGGAGCCGCAAGGAGGGAAGTGGGTTCGCGTGTTGAGCGCTGGTTGCACTACGGCTCACACCGGCACTCGCTTAGAATGAAGCATGAGTGCAAAGCGGATCATCATCATTGCCGGCCCCAACGGTGTGGGCAAAACGACCTTCGCTTGCGAGTACCTGCCGGAGGAAGGCGACTGTCCGATGTTCCTCAACGGCGACCTGATCGCGGAGGGGCTGTCGCCGTTCCGGCCGGATTTGGCGGCTATTCGGTCGGGGCGGGTAATGCTGTCCGAGATCAAGCGTGTCAGATTGCGGGTGTCTCAGGGCGGTCGCGATGTTCCTGAAGATGTGATCCGCCGCCGGTTCGCGTCGGGAAGGCGGAACTTCGCAGATGTCTACCGTCACGAAGTCGACGAATGGCTCTGGTACGACAACAGCAATTCAGTACCGGTCTTGACCAAGCGAGGAAGTAGGGGATAGCAGATGCCGGCCGATACACCGAAACAGAACAAGGCAATGACGGATCCGGCCGGTGTGATGACTGCCCTCTTGCGTGCGGCCAGGCGTGCCCACGAGATCGCCCGCGCGACCGGCGCCAAGGTAGCCGTCCACGTTGACGGCAAGTCGGTCGAGATGGAGCCCAACCCGGAATGTTCGACGAACTCGACCCGGATGACGGCCGTTGACTAACGGAACAACCACGGACGACCGCATCTGCGAGAACTGCGGACGTCCGCGCGCGGACCGCTTCTGCTCGCGGTGCGGCCAGAACGACCGCACCTACTCGCGGTCCCTCTTCCCCGTGCTGGGCGAGCTGGTGCGCGAGTCCTTCGAGTTCGACGGTCGCCTCGCACAGACGCTCAGGCTTCTGCTCTTCAAGCCCGGCAGCCTGTCGACCGAGTTCGCCCGCAACCGGCGCGCACGCTACATGACGCCGGTCCGGCTCTACCTCTTCACCAGCGTGGTCTTCTTCCTCACGATGTCGCTGGTGATGTCGCGGGTTCCCAACCCGCTCGCGGAGGAGCCGGACCAGGATCCATCTTCAGGCCTCGCCGAGATCCCGGGTGACGTGATGGATTCCCTGCAGGCCGCGGTGGATTCCCTGCAGGCCGTGGTGCCCGGATTACAGCTGCAGATCGACGGCGAGGACGTTCCGGTGTCGATGGAAATCAGCGAGTCCGGGATTGCAGCGCTCAGGGCGAACCTGGAGCCTTCCCAGCACGGCAAGCTGGACGATCTGCTCAAACGCGAGTCGGCGAGGACCACGCAAATCGCCCTCGCCTTGCTGGCGGCGGCCTTCGATTCCGAGGCTCAGGCGTCGTCGGTCGGCGAACGGCAGGGGGATCCAGGGCCGGACGAGGACGCAGCGCCGGGCGCCGACAGTACGGCGCACACGGCAGGGGCGGGACCGGATTCGGTGAGCGCAGCCGAAGACACCCTGTCCGAGCCTCGAGACGGGCCGGTGGCTGGCGACCCGACGGCCAGCGCTGCAGTCGTGCTGCCGACATCGCGCGGCTTCCTGGCGAGGATGGCCCTGAACAGCATCGTCGACCTGATGCACGACCCCGACGCGTTCACCGAACGCATCATCGGCAACCTGTCGATTGCCATGTTCTTCCTGTTGCCCGTCTACGCGTTGATGCTCGCCGTGCTCTACTGGCGCAAGAAGCGTTACTACATCGAGCACCTCGTCTTCGGCATGCATGTCCACTCGTTCCTGTTCATGATCGTCACGCTGATGCTGATCGTGTCGATCACGCCCATGGGCGCGGCCGGGCAGGGGTGGACCCAGGGCATACTCGGGCTGGCGGTGTTGGCCTATCCGATTATTGCTCTGCGCCGCTTCTACGGGAACGGCTGGTTCCTCACCCTCGTCAAGGCGTTCGTGCTGGGTATCCTGTACTTCACGATCGTAAGTCCCCTGACCACGATCGTCCTGTTCCTGACCGCCTGACCCGTGCCTCCCCGCCTGGCTCTCGTCGCGGGACATGGGTAGCAGCCCGCTATCCGGCAGGCGCGGAGAACGGCGGCGCAGGGATGGGCAGCGAGAGCCCCTCTCGGCGGGGTCAATTGGCGGACAAATGGCCACAACCGGCAGCGCAAGCGCCTCCTCAACCCGGTTTGACTCCCATGCTGGCGCGCCGCCGATCCGATAGCCAGATTGCGCGAGCGATGTCAAGCCACTTGCCGCGGAGGGTGCAGTGTCGGAATCGACCCGCGTCAGCACAGCCAGCGAAGCGCCCTTGGCTGACCAGGTCTGTCCCAACTGCGGACGAAAGCGTCCCGACAGCTTCTGCGCGCACTGCGGACAAAGCGGCCGGAACTACATGCGGTCGGTATGGCCGATCGTGGCCGACTTCTTCCGCGAGACGTTCGAGATCGACTCGAGGGTGTTCCGTACGCTTAAGCTGCTCTTCTTCAAGCCGGGACAGCTGTCGGTCGAGTTCGCGCGGAATCGGCGTGCCCGCTACCTGTCGCCGACAAGGCTGTTCCTGTTCATGAGCTTTCTGAACCTGGGCGCGACGGCGTTGGCCATTTCGAATGACTGGTATTCCCGCTCCTTTTCCGGCATGGCGGATCCGTCCTCGTATTCGGAGCCCACACAGGAGCAGATCCGGGCGGTACGGGCGAAGCTGGATTCCGAGTCCGTTGGCCGGCTGGAGGAAGTCCTGGCCCGTGAGCCGGACGACCTGGGGCGGGGTACCCTGTCCACGTACATTGCCCTCGAAGGAGTTGGAGGCATCAGCTACCCCCCCGTCATGTACCGCGGGCTGATCAGCCTCTACCACGATCCCGAAGCCCTCATGGAGAGATTCATGCGACGGGCATCGCTGGTCATCATCCTCTCGCTTCCGTTCTATGCTCTGGCGCTTTCGGTCGTCTACTTCGGCAGGCGCAGGTTCTTCGTCGAGCATTTGGTGCTGACGACTCACTTGCTGACATTCTCGCTCGCCGCTTTGCTCATCTACCTGATTCCCGCCCGGGGCTTCATCACCATCGGGTTGTGGCTGACCGTTTCCGTGGCCCACTTCGGGTACTACCTGCTTGCTCTCAGGCGCTACTTCAGGGAGAGTTGGGCAAGGACAATTGGCAGATTCCTTGTGCTTGCGTTCCTGTGGATGATTGTTTCGATCGCAGGATCCATCGTCGCATGGCAACTGGGTTGAGGAGATGAAACGAGTGAGCGTAGCGGGCCGTGCCGGTCTGCTGGCAGTACTTGCCGTCGCGGGATGCACGAGTCCGACGGGTGCACCCGTTAACGGTTTCGAGGTCGCGGAAGCGTCGATCCCTGACCTGCGGGCCGCGCTGGAGGACGGTCGCGTCACCTCTGCGCAGCTGGTCGACCTTTACCTGGCGCGAATCGAGGCCTACGACCGTATGGGTCCCGCGCTCAACACCATCATCCGCCTGAATCCGCTGGCTCGGCGGCAGGCGGAAGCGCTGGATGCGGAGCGGGCGGCGGGAACGGTGCGCGGACCCATGCACGGCATCCCGGTCCTCATGAAGGACAACTACGACATGGACTGGATGCCCACGACAGGGTCGAGTCTGGCGCTTGCGGGGCTGCGTCCGGCCGACAACGCGTTTCAGGTGAAACGTCTTCTCGATGCGGGCGCCGTGATCCTGGGCAAGACGAACCTGCACGAACTTGCCGCCGGGATCACCACGATCAGCTCGCTGGGTGGGCAGACACGCAATCCGTACGACCCGGCCAGGAATCCCGGGGGCAGTTCGGGAGGGACGGGCGCGGCGGTGGCGGCAAGCTTCGCTGCAGTCGCATGGGGAAGCGACACCTGCGGCTCGATCCGGATCCCGGCGTCTGTGCACAACCTGTTCGGGCTGCGGCCGACGAAGGGGCTGTCCAGCATCGACGGAATTCTGCCGCTTTCGCATTCGCAGGATACGGGGGGGCCGCTGACGCGCACGGTGGCGGACCTCGCGATCGCGCTCGACGCCACTGTGGGGCGCGATCCTGCCGACCCCGCAACGGGGATCCTCGATGGGCGAGAGACGCCGAACTTCCAGGCAGCGCTCGATGCGGCGGCGCTGGACGGTGCCCGGATCGGCGTCCTGGAGGCGTGGGTGCCGGAGCAGGGAAGTGCGGGCAGCGTGACACGGGTGATTCGCGACGCCCTGGCCGAGATGGAGGAACTCGGCGCGGCGGTGGTGGACGTGACGATCCCCGACATGGACGACCTGCTCTCCAACACGGGCCTGATCGACTTCGAGTTCAAGTTCGACCTGATGGACTACCTCGCCGGCGTCCCGGACGTACCGGTCTCGTCACTGGAAGAGATCCTCGAATCCGGCCTCCATCACGAGGCGCTGGACGGCAACTTCCGCCGCCGCAACGCACGCGACGCACGCGAGTCTCCCGAACTCGACGAGACCATGGAACGGCGGCGCGCCCTCACGGCGGCGGTCGTCGACCTCCTCGACCGGGAAGGCCTTGACGCCCTCGCCTACCCGACCATGCGGCAGGAGACCGCCCTCATCGGCGCGGCGCCCACCGGCGCGACCTGCTTCCTGAGCGCCCACACCGGGCTGCCCGCGCTCACCATCCCGGCCGGCTTCACCTCCAACGGCCTCCCCGTCGGCCTGGAGCTGCTCGGCCGCTCCCTCGACGACGCCCGCCTGGTCGCCTTCGCCTCTGCCTACGAGTCGGCCGCACCCAGGCGGCGCGCCCCGCTCCGCACGCCACCCCTGGTGAACGGCGCGGCCCCACCGCCCGTGCAACTCGCCATCGACCCTCCCAGCGGCGACGGCGTCGATGCCGTCATGGCCGTGGACCTCCCCACCGGCACGCTGTCCTACCGCATCACCATCTCTGCCGAAAACCCCGCCGACGTCTACGGCACCGTGCTGCGCCGCGTTACGCCCGACGCACCCGACGAGGAGGACGAGGACGGTGGCAACCCCGTGGTCGTCCTCCGCATCGGCGGCCCCGAGGAAGCGGATCCAACCGGCACGGCGGCCCTCTCCCCCCGACTCCTCGGCGACCTGATGAACGGCCACCTCGAGCTGCTGATCCACACCAGCCGCGGCTCCGACCACCGCAGCCTTGCCCCTCGCGCCCGACCTTGACCGTTACCGCTCCGAGCCCTCCCGAAGGAAGCCCCTGAGGGGGTTCGGAAGAGACTCGGGGCTCGAAAAGCCCCCACCGGTCTCGATGTCGACGGCAATTGAGCCGATCAGGTTCCGGATCGCCTTTTCCCCGCGGCGAAACGCGTAGCGATACAATCCGCGCCAGCCCAACATCGTCAGCCCCCCGACACCTGCTCCACCGGCAAGGAAGCCCGCTACAGCAGCACCGGCCGCGAGACCCCCGATCCCGAGCGCAACGCCCGCGGCGCCCCCGGCGAAGGCGCCACCGACGCCGCTCAACAACCCGAGCACCCCCGAAATGCTGCCCCCGACCCACATACTGAGCTTGTGGCTATGGGACAGGCTCCCCTGGACGGTCAGCTCGGTCGCGGGCGGATCGGTGTCCAGGCGCCGGAGGCTGAAGTTCAGCTGCTTCAGGTCGATCCAGGCCATCTCGTACGCGAACGACTGGTCGGCTGTGACTGCCGTGTACGAGTAGGCGGGGACCCTGAAGACCAGCACGCCCCCGTCGAGTGGGTCGGCTCCGTGGTGATCGATGAGACTCAGGCGAAACGGCCGCCCCGGGAGGATCCGTTGCATGGCGGCGTAGACCTCTTCCGCCGATGCGTGGATTACGCGAGAGACCTCCAGCGTACTCGGCGGTCGGCCCAGGAAACGGGCAGCCATTGCCGACGGCCGCTCCTCGGCTCCTTCGGCAAGTGCCATGTTGCGGGATTCCGCGAGCGCACGGTCGACGAATTCCGTCGAGATTCCGGCTTCCTCGGCAGCGGTCCGCACATCCACGAGACGGTACCCTTCCACCTCCGCCGGGTCGGCGGAATGCTCCCGGGGAGCCAGCTGTTTGGAACGCTCTTCGAGCCGGCGAGCGGCGTCTGCCTGCAGCTCGGCCGCACGACGCCAGAGCGCGCGTGCCTGCTCCTCGGAAATGCGGGTTTCGTCCTGGCTCATGATGCGGCGAGAACATACGACGCGCCCGGGAAACGGGACAGATGCTGACGAGTGTGCCGCGCTGGATACCGTCCGCGAAGCCGCGGGAGTTGCCCTGACGACTCCCGGGCCGCCACGTTGCACCGCATGCCGTCGCCGCCGGTAACACACCACCCGGAGAAGCCACAAATGCAGCGCCTTCCGACGATCACCCTGCTCCTGGCCCTCACCTGCGTGGCCACAAGCCACTTCGCCTCCGCGCCCGCCACCGCCCAAACCCCCGATCGCATCGCTGCCGGCCTCACCTGGCGCTACATCGGCCCTGCGATCGCGGGCGGGCGCATCAGCGATCTCGAGGTCGTGCCCGGCACCCAGTCGCACATCTACGTGGGCGCCGCGTCAGGCGGAGTGTGGGAGAGCGTGAACCACGGCACCACCTGGACCCCGATCTTCGACGATCAGCCGAACCTCTCCGTTGGCGACATCGCGCTCGCCCCGTCCGATCCGCTCGAGATCTGGGTCGGCACCGGCGAGGCCAACAACCGCAACAGTTCGCCGTGGGGCCAGGGCGTCTACCACTCGTCGGACGGCGGCAAGACGTGGCGGCTCACCGGGCTCGAGGACACGCGGCACGTCGGCCGCATCGTGGTGCACCCCACCGATCCGGATCGCGTCTGGGTGGCCGCGGTGGGCCATCTCTTCGGCCCGAACGAAGAGCGCGGCGTCTTCCGCACGACCGACCGGGGCGCCACATGGCAGAAGCTCCTCTACATAAACGAACACACCGGCGCGATCGACCTCGCCATGGATCCGTCCGACCCCGCGATCCTCTATGCGGCGATGTACCAGCGCCAGCGGCGGGCGCACGGGTTCATCGGGGGCGGGCCCGGCAGCGGCCTCTACAAGAGCACCGACGGAGGCGATACCTGGCGGGAGTTGACGGAGGGTTTGCCTGAGGGCGACATGGGCCGTATCGGCCTCGCGGTGTCTCGCCGCAATCCGCAACTGGTCATGGCTGTGGTGGAAGCCGAGGATGGCGGAATCTTCAAGTCGACCGATCGTGGCGAGTCGTGGACGCGGGTCAACGAGCTCAATCAGCGTCCCATGTACTACAGCCAGTTGCGTATCGATCCCAACGACGACGAGACCGTGTACCTGGTCGCGGGCTCGCTGCACCGGACGACCGACGGAGGTGAGAACTTCGCCACGGTGGCGCAGGAGGTCGTGTACAACACCGGCGTGCACGTGGACCACCACGACCTGTGGATCGATCCCGAGAATTCGGCGCACATGATCCTCGGTAACGACGGCGGCCTGTATTCGACGTGGGACCAGGGCGACAACTGGACCTTCATAGGCAACATCCCGATCCAGCAGTTCTACGACATCGACCTGGACATGGCCGATCCGTACAACGTCTACGGCGGCCTGCAGGACAACAACTCGTACCGGGGCCCGAGCCGCACGACGCGGTATCACGGGATCCTGAACCGTGACTGGCAGGTCGTCGACTACGGCGACGGCATGTACGCCGAAACGGACCCCTCCGATACAGGCATCGCATACATCACCTCGCAGAATGCGGGGATCATGCGCGTTGACATGGCCACAGGGGACCGCAAGGCGCTGAAGCCCTTCCCGCAGGACACCACCGTGGAGTACAGCTTCGACTGGAAGTCGCCGATCCTGGTGTCGCCGCACAACACCAACCGGGTCTACCTGGGCGGCAACCGGCTGTTCATCTCCGACGACCGGGGCGACAGTTGGCGCGCGACGGAGGAACTGACGCGGGGAATCGACCCGGACAGTCTGCCGATCATGGGGATGATGCCAGACTCGACGACGCTGTCGAAGCATGACGGCGTCTCGGGCTACGGGGAGATCACGGCGGTATCGGAATCGCCGGTTACGGCGGGGGTGATCTGGGTGGGGGCGGACGACGGGACGGTGCAGGTCAGCCGCGACGATGGCGGGACGTGGACGGATGTCACGGCGAACATCGTGGGCGCTGCGGGCGGGCCGCCGTTTGCGTACTACGTGAGCTGGGTCGAGGCATCGCACTTCGAGGCCGAGCGGGCGTACGTCAGCCTCGACGGGCACTGGGACGACGACTACGCGCCGTACATCTTCGTGACCGAGGACCTGGGGGCGACGTGGCGGTCGCTCACGCGGAGGCTGGCCCGCGCGACCGTCAACGTGATCCGCGAACACCACGCCAACCCGAACGTGCTGATCGTGGGCGCGGAGGACGGCGCCTTCGCGTCGATCGACCGGGGTGCGACGTGGGGCCATCTCGGCTCGGGAATGCCGGCCGTGCCGGTCGACGACATCGAGATCCACCCGCGCGACAACGACGTGGTCGCGGGGACGCACGGCCGCGGCATCTACGTGCTGGACGACATCGGCCTGATCACGCCGTATCTGCACATCGAAGCCGACGGCGTGACGGGCACCGTGACGGGAATCGACGAGCCGATCTTCACGCCGCCGAGGCCCGCGACGATGTTCCTCTACCGCAACGACGTGCCGTCACAAGGGCAGGGGATGTTCCGGGCCGCCAATCCGGCCTACGGCGCGTGGTTCGACTACTGGCTGCCGGAAGCGGTGGAGGAGGGCGCGCGCTTCGAGATCCGCGACGCGTCGGGCGAGGTTGTGCGGACGCTCGACGGCCCCGGCGCAGCCGGCCTCAACCGCGTCACCTGGGATCTGCGCCACGACCCCATCCCGCACGACACCACGCGCTACGACGTGCCCAACCTGGACTCGGGGCCGGACGGGCCGTTCGTCCTGCCCGGCGAGTTCACGGTCCTGCTGCGCGTCGGCGACGAGCGTCGCCAGCAGGATCTGACCGTGCGCCCTGACGAGCGGCTGCGCGTCTCGGAAGCTGACCGCCTCGCTCGGTACGAGTTCACCCTGGAACTCCACGAACTCAAGCGGCTGGCCTACAACGAGGGCGTGGCGGCCTACGACCTCGAACGCGAGGCGAACGAGGCCGTCGAGGCGCTGGAGGAAGCCGACGACATCGACGAGGACGCCCTGGAACGCGCGAAGGCGCTCGCCGCCGAGATCGAGGAGGTCGCCGACGAATGGCGCGACATCAACAGCAACGTCCGCAACTGGTGGACCGGACTCCTCGGCAACTTCGACGGCGGGCCGTCGACCACCGGGTCGCTCACCGGCCCGTCGGACGATCAGCGGCGCAGGCTGGCCCGGCTGACCGAAGAGGCGCGCGCGGCCGGCGAGCAGCTGGACGAGCTGGATGACGTGATCGAGGCACTTCGGGGGTTGTCGCCGGACCGCGAGGAACCCTGAGCGCTTCCACCCCGAAGAAGCCCTTCCACGCGCCGCGCCAGACCGGCAAGTATCCGCCCGTCAGGACCGAATTTCTCGATCTCGCGTGCAGCCTGGTCAAGACTACTGCGGATTCGCACCGCCGGCTGGCAGGTTGCCGTCTCCATCCCGGCTCAGGCTATCTCGCAGCGCCTGCCTGAACCGTTCCCAGGTTTCGTCGTCGCCGGACGCGAACACGCAGCGTGCGCCCGCCAGCGCCAGAAGATCGCCGCGCGAATCGGGTTTGCGGAGTTGTTCCTCGAACGCAGCGCGAGACAGCACCCCGTCCATCCCGGGGCGCGGGACCGGCGCCAGCAGCAGGTTGTCGCGCGAGAGCGCACGCAGTGCCTTGCGGAACCGACGAACCAGTGCTTCGTAATACCCGGCGGCGCCGTCACACACGAACCGGACCTCAAGCTCCGTCCCTGGCATCGCCTCTTTGCTGGCCAGAGATCCCAAAACCACCACCGCAACCCCGCCGGTGTCGCGCGGAACGCCCCGATCCTCGAAGTCCTCCTCGACCGCGGACAGGACGGTGGCGATGGAGGCCTCCGCGACGCGT
The DNA here is from genome assembly GCA_022826565.1 of Gemmatimonadota bacterium. Taxonomy (GTDB): domain Bacteria; phylum Gemmatimonadota; class Gemmatimonadetes; order Longimicrobiales; family Gaopeijiaceae; genus Bin94. The sequence goes on from JAJDUP010000039.1 coordinate 35,971, forward strand.
GACAGCGCGATGCCCGCCTCGCTTGCCGTCAGGCTGCCACGCATCGCGTGCACACCGATCTGGAAGACCTTGCCGTTCGACCACTCCCGCGTGGCATCGACCGCCTCGCCGGCGTCCTGCATGTGGATGTCGGCGAGCTGCTCTTTCATCTCGGAGACGCCGAGTTCGTGCGTCCAGTACAGTCGCGCCAGGCCGCAACGGGCGATCTTCTCGAATTCCGGGTCCGGTCCGATTCCCTCCGGCAACTCCAGGTCGGTGAATTCGCGGTCGCGAAGCCTGTCGAGCAGTACCGGGGATTCGTTGATCCACGCGGCGAGACGTGGCGACGAGGCGTGGATCTCGGCGATCACGTCGAATGCGTCGGGGCGCGCCGCGAACGCCCGGCTGTCGTAGGCGCTCCAGTCGTCTATCTGGGGATAGAACTGGGCACGCTGGCGGTCGAGCAACGGATCGATGGTCTCGAACCATCGCTTGGGGGACATCGCCAGGGTGTTCATCTGGATGTAGCTGCCCGGCAGCTGCGGCGAGGCGGCTTCGCCATGATGCTGCAGGAGCGGATAGCGCCGATTGGACGTGTGGTGGTCGGCATGGCGCTGCATGTTGTAGTACAGCCAGTTCGTGAACTTGTACGCGGCACTCCAGGCGTGCCGGGGCTTCACCGGCTCGAACCTGCCGTTGGGCAGGCGTATGCGCCTGAGTCCGTAGTGCTGCACGTAGTTGCTGACCTTCATGGAGAAGACCACGCTGCCGCACATCACAAGGAATACGACTACGGCCCACACCCCGCCGATCCAGTATATGAGCCCATACCAAACGCCCAATTCCACGATGTAGCGCCAAAACGCATTCGTGTGATGCCAAATCGGGAGCTGGCGCCGGGCAAGTCGGCGGCGTTCAAACCGCCAGGCACCCAGAATGTTGCTCGCCACCTCTCGGGGAAGGTATTGCCAGAAGCTCACCCCCTTCGGCGCGGACCCGGGGTCCAGGGGCGTACACACGCGCGGATGATGGATGTACACGTGCTCGGTCGCGTAGTGCGGGTAGGAGACGGAAGCCAGCAGAAACTCGCCGAGCCGGCGCTCCCAGAGGGCACGCCGATGAACCAGTTCGTGACCCACGACAAAGACCGTTTGCGCGACCATGGCCAGGATGCCGACCATGAGCCCGATTTCCCAGAAGGCAAGGTGGTCGCCGATCAGCATCTGCCAGAGCGCGAACACGAAGACGACCGGCCAGAACGCCGCCCACAACCAGAGCGAGAGCTTGTACAGGAACAACTGGCTCTCGCGGGTCGTGGCCGGATCCATGTTCCGTTCCTCCACGCCGAAGACCCTGTCGAACTGGTCTGCGAGCATGAAGAAGACAAACGGAACCGCAATCCACCAACCGCCGTAAATGGCGGCGGCGACTACGAGCGGGAAGATGACAAGAGGAACGAAGTGCGGGAGAGCGTTCGAAACCGAGGGCTCGACAACCCGCGCACCCAAGGTTGCCGAGGCGCTCGCACTACGTGCTTCCATGCTGAATTCCCTCCACTATGTGATTCAATACACGGAATGTGTCCAGTCCAAGCTGGTCAGGCCACCTGCCGCCGCACAAGGTCCTGAAAGTAACCCGGGGTCGCACTTCCGCCCTCCGCGCGGACCGCCCGCCCGGCCCGGAATCACGCTTGACTTGCTTTCCGAGCAGGTGCCGTGTTAATGTCACCTGATTGCACTACCCATGTTGCGAGTTCCACAACTGAAGCGAGGAATGCCATGAGAAGCGGAGACGAAATGTTGCAGCAAATCGTTGAGAAGTCCGCGCTGGACACGGACTTTCGGCAACGGCTGCTTGCGGATCCAAAGAACACGATCAGTGGGGAATTGGGCATTACGATCCCCGAGTCGATGAATATCAGGGTCCATGAGAGCGACATGCAGACGGTGCATCTCGCGTTGCCGCCGGATCCGAACATCACCGAGGAGCAGCTCGAAGCCATCTCGGCCGGCCTCTGCTGCTGCTGGTAGGGTCCGGAGTCGGCCCCTGCCCGGTGCCTCGGCACTCTCGTTAGCACGCGAACTTCCCGGACGGGATGCTAGCAGCCAAGACCTTGGGACACTTGGGCATAGCTGGTGAGAGGGACCGCGCACATCCGATGCCAGTCCTCCTGGTCGATGAAGGATCGATTCAACAGTTCGATCATCTCGTCGAACTCGTGGAGCGCGGAGCACCCCACCACCTCGGGGTCCGCCGCCTTCCGGTGTTGCGGCCAGGCGCGATCACGGGCATGGCGCCAGAATCCGCTGTCGTACCTGGAGCCGCACGAGTAGTGCCAGCCGACGAACAGGCCGTAGCGGAGCAGGTTGTTGATGAGGAACCGATTGACTACGGGCGCGTCGCGCTCGAGATGCTCCGGCGGACGGTTTAGGCGGGTCCGGAGCACCATCCCGATCTGCAGTTGGGCGGATACGATCGCCGTTGCCTCGAGGGGCTCCATGAAGGCTGCTGCGTTGCCGATGCGGGCCACTGCGCCGTCGTAGATCCGACGGTGGACGAAGTTGGGAAACCCGATGACGGCACGCTGCTCGAACTCCGATACGCCGTCGGCCTCGAGCAACCTGTCAAAATCCGACTCGACTTCGGCCAGGCTCGACAGGTCGCCGTTGAAGACGTACCCGTAGGATGTGTGCGCGGTGAGCGGAATAACGAATACCCAGCCGTGTGGACGCGCAACCGCGCGCGTGTAGGTATGCTGGAGCACCGGCCTGTTCCGCTCTTCGCTGAAAACCGCCGGACAGCGGCGAATGACGGCCGTATCGGTGGGGATGAAGGGAAGGTCGATGTGCCGGTCGAGGTGGAGTTCCCCGGGAAACCCGCGTGCATCGAACACCAGGTCGTAGAGTTCCGGCGGCCGGCCCTCGAATTCCACTCGCGCCCCGCCACTCACCCTGGTGATATCGAGCACCTTCGCGTCGATGTGACGCGCGCGCGTGCCTTCGTGGAGCAGGTCCGTCATCAGGTCGGCGGACAGGTGGTAGGCGTAGGACACCTGCTGCGGCGTGAAGTAGTGGGTGAAGTCCTCATCGCGCCGGCCCCATCCCTCGAACCTGACACCGTACTTGCGAGTCCCGCTCAGGCGCTGCTGGACGGTCTCGTGCGGCAGGTTCGTCAGCTGCTGCAGCTCCTGAACAAGGCTCGGCCAGCTGCCTTCTCCGACTCCGATGACCGGGATCCGCGAGTCGTAGATGTGGTGCAGCTCGTGATCGCCGTCGGGGTGCTGACGCGTTACGCTGGCGGCCGCCAGGGACCCTGCGGTCCCGCGCCCGACAACCGCGACCTTCCGTAGGGACTCGCTGCCCGGTTGGATCACCCCTGATGGCCTCCCCGCCCGTCGACTGTCGGGACTCTTCAATACTCCGCGCACAGCAAGCTAACGCGATCGTCGCATCCGCGTTGGGACGCTCCGCCGACGCGATTACACTGTAGTGTATACCTTAACAAACTGTCTGAATGGTGCGAAGCACCGGGCGAGATCGGTCGGTCCCAGCTCGGTCGTAATGAGGAGGCCATACGGAGTCGTGTTCAACAATCCACTTGGTTCGTTTCACGATACCGTTGCCGAAGCAAAGGAAGAACGCGAACAACTCGACAGGCTGCTGACCGTCTCCACGCCGCGAGAGCGCCTGCTTGTCACGGTCATCGCTCTCCTTCTGGTCACGTCGATCACATGGCTCCTGTTCGGCAGCGTAGCCCGCAGCCTTGCGTTCGACGGCGTACTCGACGAGCCCGGCGAAAACCTGTCCGAGGCCGCCCGGTCCGTGCAGGCGCTGGTCTGGATCGAGAACGACGTTCTGCCCGAGATCACGGTCGGGATGCCCACGGTGATCGAGCTGGGTATGGCGGATGCAGAAGCGGAGGCGATCGGTGGAGAGCTTGCGGCGATTGCCGCCGTTCGCCTGTCCGAGCTTCCAGCGGCTATCGAGTCCGCAGCGCCGGTGTCGGTCCACCGCGTCCACATAGCGCTCGATGAAAGTCGTGACTTGTCATCCATTACGGGTCGGAAATGCCGGATTGTCATCGAAAGCGGCACCCGGTCTCCCTTTGCACTCCTGCGACCGGGGCGACCATAGGCATGAAGGCCGCCGCAGGGTTCGAAAAGCAAAGGATATCCACGCCAATTGTGTTGCAGGTGCATGCGTCGGAATGCGGTGCCGCCTGCCTCGGCAGCATCCTCGGCTACTTCGGACGCTGGGTTCCGCTGACCGAGCTGCGGGAAAAATGCGAAGTGAGTCGAGACGGGAGCAGTGCGGCGAGCATCGTCCGCGCCGCCAGACACTATGGTCTCGAATGCGGCGGACTCAGTTTGCGCGCCGATCAACTGAAAAGACTGCCGGTGCCGCTGATCGTGTTCTGGCAATTCAGCCATTTCCTCGTCCTCGAGGGGTTCGACAGCCGCAACTTCTATCTCAATGACCCCTCCACGGGGCGGCGCAAGCTTTCCGCCGAGGAGTTCACCAGGGGCTACAGTGGAATTGCGCTCCGATTCAAGCCTGGACCCGATTTCAAACCCGGCGGTGAACGGCCCGGACTGTTCAGACAACTGCACACCCTGCTCGCCGGATCATGGGGCGCGCTCACATGGGTGATCGCCTGCGGCCTCATGGTGACGTTGCTGGCCCTCATTGTTCCCGCATCCCTGGGCGCATTCGTGGACGATGTGCTGGAAGACCGGGGGCCCTGGGGCGGCATCGTGACGGCGCTGCTCGGCGGCGGCGTCCTCGTATACATCCTGTCCCTGCTCAAGCACCGGTTCCTGAAGCGACTCGCAGTCCGGATTTCGGTGACCGGCTACAGTCGAGGCTTGTCGCGGCTGCTGCGGTTGCCGGTGGAGTTCTTTGAACACCGGCTCGTGGGCGATCTGACGGATCGAGTCTCGTCCATCGACAGAATCGCGAGGAATCTGACGGAGCAGTTTCTTGTGCTCATTATCGACATGGGAATGAGCGCCGTGCTGCTTGTTGCCATGTTGGCCTACGATGTCCGGCTCACACTGGTCGTGCTCGTTCTGGCCGTTATGCATGGCGTGCTGGCGCACTTTCTGAACGGCCTCAGAGCCGTTCGCAGCCAGGCGATGAGGCGCGAACAGGGACTGCTGATCGGCATCGGCATGCAGATGCTGAACCATGCCGACAACCTGCGCATGACGGGATCGGATGACCATTTCTTTTCGCGCTGGAGCGGTCATCAGGCGCGCGAACTGCATGCGCGCCAGCGCTACTCGGAGCTGGGCTCCGTCAATGCCGCGCTTCCGGGTCTGATCGCCGCCCTTCGAAGCGCGGCGATCCTGGGCGTCGGCGGAAGTCTGGTCCTGGCCGGAGAAATGACCCTGGGGACGCTGGTCGCGTTCTACATCCTGGGCGAGATGTTCCTGGCGCCGATCGGCCGGTTCCTGGAGTTCGCCGAGAAGCGCCAGGCACTTGAAACCGATCTGCAGCGACTCGAGGACATCTCCAGGACCACCGAGGACCCCGCCCTGGTCCGCCGAAGTCCGCAGTCGGAGTCGATTCCCACTTTTAAGGGTCGGCTTCAGGTTGCCGGCCGGCTTGAGCTGCGAGACGTCACCTTCGGGTTCAACAAGAGCCGGCCGGCTCTGATCAAGGACTTCAACCTCCTGATCAGGCCGGGGCAGCGGGTTGCCGTGGTCGGTCCCAGCGGTTCCGGCAAGTCGACCCTCGCGCGTCTGATTGCCGGTGTCTACCAGCCCTGGTCGGGCGACATCTTCTTCGATGGCCATCCGCGGGATGAGATTCCCGATGGGGTGTTGCGGCGGTCCATCTCCATGGTGGATCAGGAGGTGGTGCTCTTTTCCGCGTCCGTGCGCGACAACATCACCCTGTGGAACCCCGCCGTTCCGGACGAGGCCATCTTCGCGGCGGCGCGCGATGCCCGGATCCATGACGAGATCCTGCTTCGGCCGGATGGGTACTCCACCCGGGTCGAGGAAGGCGGCGTGAATTTCAGCGGCGGCCAGCGGCAGCGGCTGGAGATCGCCCGCGGGCTGGTGGGCAATCCCACGCTGCTCATTCTGGATGAGGCGACCAGCGCCCTTGATGCCGCGACGGAGGAATACGTCGATGATGCCCTGCGACGTCTCGGGGTCACCTGCCTGATTGTGGCACACCGGCTGAGCACCGTGCGGGACAGCGACGAGATCATCGTGCTCGACAAGGGCGTCGAAGTGCAGCGCGGGGCGCACGACGAGCTGATGGGGGATCAGGACGGCACCTACTTCAAACTGGTCAGAGCCGGCTGATGCGGGACACGAGGCCGGAACACACGTCCATTGCGGAACTCGCCGCCAGCGCCGGCGAGTCCGTGCCCTGCGCGGGCAACCTGCCCGTGAAGCTCGACGACCCGGACACCGTCTGGTTCATCGACCAGGGCGCCGTCAATCTGTTCCTGGTCGAACTCAGGGACGGGGTGGATCATGCGGCACCGCAGCACCTGCTCCGCCGCGAAGCGGGCTGGTTGCTGCCGGGCGTCGCACCGAACGAACCACGCGAAGAGGAAGACACCACCCTCAGCCTGGTCGCCAAGGGATCGCCGGGCACCATTCTGAAGCGTCTGCCGGCATCCCTGCTGTCCGAGGTCGATCCGGCGGAGCTGGCGGAACAGACGGATACCTGGCTGACCGCGATTACGGACACGCTCTCGCGCTTTGCGAGTCACCGTCCGCGTCCGACTGCGCTGGCCGAGCCCGGTCTGACACGGAGCCTGGCCCCCTGTACGCTCTCCGTACGACGAGGCGTCGTATGGGTATCCGAACCGCCACGCGGCGCCAGCCTCTTCATGGACCTGGTCGACCAGGCGGCACTTGCCGAAGAGAGCGGCCCGCACGAAGCGGTGATACCGCTGACGCGGGCAAGCTGGCTCACGCTCTCGAACGAGGTGACGCTCTCGGGCTGTTCGACCGAGACAGTGGCACGGCAGGGCACCCTGCTCTCGGCGCTCGCATCCTTTCACGCGGTTGCCTTCGCCGTGGAGCGCCTGAACCGCGTACTGGCCGTGGTCGACCATGCGAATCTCGAACGCGCGCGGACCACGAGCCGCTACACGGCCGAGAGAACCGCGCGGCAGCGGCTCTTCAACATCTATGACCTGCCGATCGACCGGGACGTGAGTGTCGAGGACACTTCGCTGGCGGACGCGCTGCAGGTGATCGGACGCCGTGAAGGGATCGACTTCAAGATCCCCGTGCGCCCGGGATCCTCCGGTGCCCCGGTCAGCCTCGTCGACGTTCTCGACGCATCAGGCGTGCGCGCCCGGCGCGTGCGGTTCAGGAACGAGGACGCCTGGTGGCGCGGCGACAGCAACGCGATGCTGGCATTCCGCGCCGAAGACGGCCAGCCTGTGGCGCTCCTGCCGGGATGGTTCGGGCGCTACCGGGAGTTCGATCCGGTCAGCAGGCGCGGTGTCCGGATGACGGCGGATCGTGCCGCCGCGCTGGCGGACGAGGCCTGGGTGTTCTACCGGCCGCTGCCCGTGGGGAACGAGAGGCCGGCGGACCTGCTGCGGTTCGCGCTGCATGGATCGGCCGCGGATCTGGCGCGGCTGGTGATGGCCGGCCTTCCGGGCGGCCTGATCAAGCTGGTGCCCGCACTCGCGCTCGGGTTCGTCGCGAACCAGGCGGCGGGCGGCGGAACCGCCGGAGCGCTCTATCCCGCGGCCGTGGCGGTGGCGGGCTTCGGCCTGCTCGGCGCCCTGCTGCACCTGTTTCAGAGCACGGCGATGACGCGGCTCGAGGGGCGCTCGGCTTCGCGCGTCGAAGCTGCCTTCTGGGACCGCCTCATGCGCCTTCCGCCTCGTATTCTGCACCGCCATCCGTCGGGCGATCTGGCCATGTCGGGGATGACGTTCCAGAATCTTCGCGACGGGGTGCAGGGCGTCGTTGCCGACGGCCTGCTATCGATCCTTTTCCTGCTTCCGGTTCTTGGTGTGATCTTCCTCTACGATGCCACCCTCGGGACCGTCGCCCTCGCCTTCAGCCTGGCTTCGCTCCTGATCACGGTTGTCTACGCGCTGCGCCGGATTCCCCCCTGCGGGCGGATGATCCGCGCGGCGCGGCGCGTCTCTGGCCGACTGTTCCAGATCGTGGGCGGCATAAGCAAGCTGCGTGTGGAAAACGCGGAAGCGTCGGCTTTCGCCATGTGGGCGCGGGACTACCGGGAGCAGAAACGCGCCGAGCTCGAAATGGACGCGCTCGAGGGACATTCGCGCGCATTCGGCGCCGCGCTTCCCCTTCTTGCCGCCGGGGTCCTGCTGGCGGTCGTGGCCGTGGGCGACGGGGATCTTCCGGTCGGCGATTTTCTCGTCGTCTACCTCGTCCTCATCGCCTTCCAGTACGCCATCGCCCGGCTCGGCGAGTCCCTTGGCACGGTCGCCGCCATGATCCCGGCGTTCGACCAGATGCGCCCGCTCCTCGCCGCGGTTCCCGAGACCGAGGTCGAAGGAGCGCCGGTCGAGTATCTGGGCGGCGACATTCTCTTCGACCGCGTTTCCTACCGGTACGATCCCGACGGGCCGCTGGTCCTCGACGATGTCACGATCCACGCCCGCCCAGGGGAATTCGTCGCGATCGCGGGCGAGTCCGGTGCCGGCAAGAGCACCCTCTTCCGGCTGGCGCTCGGATTCGACCGGCCCACCGCCGGCGCGGTCTATTACGATGGGCGCGACCTGAGGCACCTCAACCTGAAACAGGTGCGCCGCAGAATCGGCGCGGTGCCGCAATCCGTCGGGCTCCATCCCCTCGATGTCTGGGACAATCTGGTCGGTCACAACGACGAGGTGGCGAGTGACGAGGTATGGGCGGCGGTGCGAGTCGCCGACATCGAAGAGGAGATCAGGGGCATGCCCATGGGGATGATGACCATGGTCGGCACGAGCGGAAATGTCCTGTCGGGCGGCGAGAGTCAACGTGTCACCATCGCCCGGTCGGTGATCGGCAATCCGCAGATCATGCTCTTCGACGAGGCCACCAACTGGCTGGACAACGAGAGCCAGGCCAGGGTCATGCGTAACCTCACCGCCCTGACCTCGACCCGGGTTGTCATCGCGCACCGCCTGTCCACGCTGCAACAGGCCGATCGCATCTACGTGCTGCAGGCCGGAAGGATCGTACAAAGCGGCTCTTTCGACGAACTCATGGAGGGCGACGGGGTGTTCAGGGAACTGGTGAGAAGACAGGTCGCCTGATCCGATGAACGGACCCATTGACGCGGACGACATCCTCGTATCCAGAGCCGGTGAAGACGGCGACTTTCGCGAACGTCTTCTCCGGAACCCCAGAGAGACCGTCGAGAAGGAACTCGGCGTGACGCTGCCCGAAGATCATGAGATTCACGTGCACGAGGAGACCTATGCCCGGACGCACGTGGTGCTTCCGCCGCGGCACAGGTTCAGCGAGGCCGAGCGGGAGGCGGCGAGGAGGGGTGGAGAATCGCTCGAGTTTCTTCGAAGTACGCTCCACGATCCCGCGCCGCCCCTTCGTCCTGCGGCACCGGAACAGGAGGAAGTCCGAAGCAGCGGTGCCGGCTCCGGGGCGCTTGCGGAGGCGGCGAGGAAGGGGATCCGCCGCGGGCTAGCCTTCCTGGAATCCACGATCGACGAAAATGGGGCCTGGCACTGCATCCGGTTCAACGTGGCCGACCCGGATATTCCCAGGCACTTCGAGAGGCCTCCTTTCGTGTCGGCTCTCTGCGCGCTCGCCCTGGAGAGCTCCGATGAGCCGCGGGCCAGGGCGATATGCACGGCGACGAAGGCGTATCTCATCGGCACCATCGAGTATCCCGGACTGTGGCGATACTACCGTCACCTGCCCCCGGATCTCGACAGCACCTCGCTCTGTTCGATGGTTGTCGGGATGCACCCCTGGATCTGGCTCGGCAGGAATGTTCCCGCGATACTGGCGAATCAGGACGAGGAAGGCCGCTTCATGACCTGGGTGCTGCAGGAAGGCGAACCCGATGTCGTGTCGCCGTTTCGCATCGAGGCCGACCCCGTCGTCAATGCGAACGTCATCGCCTGCCTGGGCGACCGTCCGGAAACCGGGGATGCCCGGCGATGGCTGGAAGCCCTGGTGACCGATGGGCGACTGGAGGGCTCGTCGAAATGGTATCCCGACACGGTCGCGATCTACTATGCGATCGCCCGCGCGATGGTTCGCGCGAAGCCCGCCCTCGATCCGCTGCGCCCGTTACTCGCGGATCGTATCCTCGGCCTGCGTGACCGGAAGGGAGGATTCGGCAATGTCCTTCAGACCGCTCAGGCGGTGTCGGCGCTCTACAATGTCGGAAGCCTCGGGCGAATCGACGCGATGCGGGAGGTGGAGAGGCTGATGCACTCGCAGCGCGCGGACGGCAGCTGGCCGGAGCTGCTCGCGTTCGGCGACCAATCGTTGAAGTGGGGCGTGGTGGGGCGGATCGGGCATGGCTCCGAGGCCGTGACCTCCGCGTTCTGCATCGAGGCCCTCGAGCGCCTCGTCGAAGTCCTGAGGGCCTGAGCGTGCCCACCGATCCGGCGCGGGAATCATCCCGGACGACAGCCGGGAAGCGTGCGCGCCCCCGGCCCGGTATCCTGGCCCGCACGACTCTCGCGGACCGGGGCATCGTCAAGCTTCCCGCGCTCACCCCGCACCTCCGATTCCACGATATCGGCAAGGGGCGGGTGCTCCTCGTCTCCGAGTCGTTCAATACGCTGCTGCACGGGAACTTGCACGGCGAATTGCTGCCGCTGCTCGACGGTCGGCACTCCGAGGACGAGATCGTCGCGGCCCTCGAGGGTGCCCATGCGCCCACCGATGTGCTTGCGGCCCTTGCCGCGTTCGCCGCCAAGGGCTATCTGGTCTCGGCCGATCACGGGATGGACCTGTGCCAGGCGGCATACTGGTCGTCGCTTGGCGCGTCGCCACGCTGGACCGAGGAGCGGCTGGCGCAGGCGGGCGTCACGGTCGAGGGTGACGACCGCCGGCTCGTCCGGCATCTGGAAAAGGCCGGCGCCAGTGTGGGAGGCGGCGATCCGACGCTGACCGTCGTCGTCTGCGCCGACTATCTCGACGGGCATCTCACGGAGGTGAATCGGCGCCAGCTCGAGGCGAGAGCGCCGTGGACACTGGTGCGACCGAGCGGAATGGAGCCGATCTTCGGCCCCATCTTCCGCGCTGACGGGCGGGGCCCCTGCCTGGACTGCCTCGCGTGCCGCCTGCGCAGCCACCGGGAAGTCCACGGGTTCCTGCGCAACATCGCCGGCGAGGAAGCCGCCTTCAGGCCCTTCGCGGCCCAGCCGGCCGTGCTGGAAGCAATGTACGGGCTGATCGCGGCGGAGATCGTCAAATGGCTGGTGCTGGGCGAGGCGGCCCCGATTCACAACGACGCGATCACGATGAACATCGCAACATTCACGACTTCGCATCACCGGGTCGTGCGCAGGCCGCAGTGCCCGGCCTGTGGCGACGAGGCGCTGCACCGGCCGGATCGACCGCCGGTTCCGGTGTCTCTCAAGGCGAGCCCCAAGGCCCATCGCAACAGCGGCGGCGCGCGCGCCGTGTCGCCGGAAGCCACCCTGGCGAAGTACCGCCACCTGGTGAGCCCGGTCAGCGGAGTCGTGACCTGGCTGTCGCGCACCACCGATGAGGCCGACTCCTGGCTGCACGTCTACTGGGCCGGGAGCAATCCCGGGATGAGAAGCCGAAGGCTGAGTTCGCTCAGGCGCAGTCTGCGCAGCAAGAGCGCCGGCAAGGGCAGCACTCGGCAGCAGTCCAGGGTCAGCGCTCTTTGCGAGGCGATCGAGCGCCATTCGGGCGCCCGTCATGGGGACGAGATCCACATCCGCAAGCGGTTCATCGAGTTCGCCGGGGGAGAAGAGGCGATTCACCCCAACGACGTGCAGCTGTTCAGCGAGAGTCAGCTCGACGACGCGGAGAGCATCAACGCGAAAGGCCACCCCTACAACATCGTCCCGCCACGTCTCGATCCCGACGCCGAGATCGATTGGACCCCGGTCTGGTCGCTGACGCAGCAGCGGCACCGCTACTTGCCCTCGTCCATTCTGTACAGCATGCTGGCCGAGGAGCGCGGCCCTGCGGACCTGATTGCCGATTCGAACGGCTGCGCCGCGGGCAATACCCTTGAAGAGGCGATCCTGCAGGGCTTCTACGAACTGGTCGAGCGCGATGCGTTCGCCGTCTGGTGGTACAACCGGCTGCGAGTGCCGGCGGTCGATCTTTCCAGCTTCAACGACGAGTACCTCGGATCGGCCTCGGACTACTACGGCCGCCATGAGCGGGACCTGTGGATGCTCGACGTCACCTCCGACATCGGCATTCCCACCTTTGTCGCGCTCTCGCGTCGGCCGGACGCCGAAACCGAGGACATCATCTACGGCGCCGGCACCCACGCCGACCCACGGATTGCCGCCCTGCGCGCACTCTGTGAATTGAACCAGTGCCTCACCTGGCTGCCGCGTCCCGGGGCGGGGGACGGCCGGCCCAGGATCGATGATCCGCTGGCGCTCCGGTGGTGGAAAACCGCCCGCCTCGCCGACTGTTCCTGGCTGGCGCCGGCGCCGGACGAGCCCCTCCGCAGCGCTTCGCAGTATCCGGTGATCGAATCGACGGACACGCGCGAAGATGTGGAACACTGCCGCGCGCTAGTCGAAGCCGGGGGCATGGAGTTCCTGGTGCTGGATCAGACGCGACCGGATATCGGCATGCCGGTGGCCCGGGTCATCGTGCCGGGCATGCGCCATTTCTGGGCGAGGTTCGCGCCCGGGCGCCTGTACGACGTGCCCGTCAGCACGGGGTACCGCGAGCACCCGCTCTCCGAAGCCGGCCTGAATCCCGCACCTGTGATTGCGTGAGGAGAACATGGATACCGACGCGGCCGTCGCGCTGACCCAGGACCGTCTTGCCGAGGAGGGCGGCACGATGGGTGAGCTGCTCGGGCACTTCCGGAATCGAGTCTCGCCGGTCCTGATCGGAGATCCGCAGTGGAAGCGCATACTCGAGAGGGCCGGCAAACTTCCCATCACAATGGGTGCCCTGCCATTCGGTTTCGAGCTGCCGCTGCATGCAAGCGAGCCCAGGGCGGACTTCGGCGTCTCCCTGGTGAGCGGAACGAGAACGGCGGCCATCTTACGAGAGAGGGCGCGCGCCGACGGGACGGATGAGACCACGAGAGTGATCATGCGGCTCTTCGGCCGGATGGAGACCGAAGACTCGCCCCTGCGCGAGATTGTCGGCCGCAAATTGATGCTGGAATACGATATCGGCTCGGCAGGGGACGGTGAGCGCTCACTTCCGGGCATGTTCCTCCGGCCCGGCGAACGCCCGATTCTCGGCGCCCGTGGCCAGGTGACCGATGTCGGTGTGGTCGCGGACGCGCTGTTCTCCTGCGTAGGCTGGCAGATGAGCGACCCCGAGCGTGAGAACATCGAACGGGTCTACCTGGCGCAGCCGGAAGGTACGCGCATGGATTCGTTCGGTGTGTTCCCGTCCCGCTCGCGGGCCATCCGCCTGGCGATCATGGGATTCGGATCGCGGCAGGCAACGTGGCGCTATCTCGAAGATACCGGCTGGCCGGGTCATATCCCGGCTGTCGACTCCGTGATCGCACGCTTTGACGAGCGCGCGAGCATTGCCAGGACCGGGGTGAACATCGACGTGCGCGAAGAGGGTGTGGGACCGACGCTCGGCCTCACGCTCATCGTCAGGCAACGGTATACGAAGGACTCGCGCTATTGGCTCGACGGCCTGACCGATTGGGAGCCGTTCCTGGAGGCCCTGGGCCATGAGGACCTTGTCGTTCCGGAGAAGCTCGGAGCACTTGCCGGCTGGGTCTCGAAGCCGACGACGCTCTTTGGGAAGTCCGGCAGGTTCGTACTGCTGCGTGGCATTCATCACATCAAGCTGGTCGTATCCGGAGATCGGCTTCGAGAAGCCAAAGCCTATGTGTTCATGGTGCTTTCCGGGGCGGTCTAGCAGCCCTGGGGGCCGACCCTGTGACCGTCTCGTTACAAAACGGTTGCACGATTCGCTACCCGTCCTGGTGACCATCCGTGAGTCAGCAGCGTGACGACCGATTTCGTCCGCTCCGTGCAACGCGATCCGGGAGAGCCCCAGCGTGCTTCCGTCACAGCCATCCATCGCGTCCTCAATGCCGGCGGCTCTACGACAGTCGGCCCGGAGCACTCCCACGGAGATGGCCGGCGCCCTCCGCCGCCTCCACCAGAGCGGAATTCGGCGCTCCTTCATACTGGTGGCCCCCACGAGACTGGCCCGCCAGCCCCTGATCGACCTGCCCGCGGCCGAGGACGCAGCTCGCCAGGTGCAATGGTGGTCGCGGCTCTGTGACCTGGTCCGGACGCAGACTCCACTGAGCGTGGTGCTCGTGAACGCCGCCCATCGAGGCCTGGACGCGCAGCTGGTACGGGAACACGCACGCCTGCGAAAGAGGCTCTCGCTGCTGGAGGACCTCACCCGCCCCGAGCGTACCGCGCTTGTGGAGATCTCACGCGGAGTTTGTACCGGCGATCGGGGGCTGCTGACAGAGGCCCGCGTCCTTGAAACCCCGAGTCACGAGCCCCGGGAAGCCCAGGCGGCGATCCTGGAAGAGTCGCTGGACGACTTGTTCATGGGCGCGACGGCGAGGGTGTTGCCGGCGACTGCGTAACCGCGGACTAGCGACTCAGCCCCCACAACTCCACCGACTCGACATCCATTTCACCCGTTCGCCTGCCCAGGATGTAGTCCTGGCCGATCTCGTAAATCGTCAGGCCCGAGGGCGTCTCGACGAATCCGATCGCTCGACCCTCCTGATCGAAGACCGTCCATAGAGTGAAGTCGGGTTCCTCGCCGGGGAGCTTGAATTCGGCGACCCAGAGGTGGCCGAGGGCGTCGCTCCTGATGTTCGAATAGGCAGGGAATGTCTCTGCGAGCGGCATGTTGGCGGCGACTTCGAGTCTGCGCGCGCGCTCCTCCTCGGGCCGGTCGGCATACCGCTCGCGAATGCGCGCATCCTGTTGCTCTTGCGTCGGGGCACCCGGCCGATGGTCGCGGCGGACGATGCGGGAGAGCGATCCGTCACTCGCGAATGCCCTGATCTCGTAGGTCTCGTTGCGACCAACTGCCACCAGGTCGCCCCAGACCGCCGTGAATGTGCTCTTGCCGAAGGGGTGCCGCAGGGGCATCACGTAGACCATCCTTTCCTCCTCGACGTGGACGCTTTCCGAGTACGTCTCGGGTCCGGGATAGTCGCCAAGGGACGTCTTGCCGCTCCCGTCGGCTCCCGTCAGACCGTAGGTATGGTCCCAGCGCCAAAGCCCCTCGGTCATGTAGCCCCCAACGTCCCTGGTCAGGATCGTACCGTCCGGGAGCACACCCATCAGGCGATGTTCGGTCGGGTCGGAGCTGATGGACTT
This sequence comes from Gemmatimonadota bacterium, assembly GCA_022826565.1. Classification (GTDB taxonomy): domain Bacteria; phylum Gemmatimonadota; class Gemmatimonadetes; order Longimicrobiales; family Gaopeijiaceae; genus Bin94. The sequence continues at coordinate 51,424 of JAJDUP010000039.1, forward strand.
GAAGAACCCGCCGGGGTTCCCCTTCAGCGTGATGGCTCTGCCATGGTTGCCTTCCAGATCGAAGACGGAAGCCCGCCCCTGTTCCGAATCGGCAGCGATCAGCGAGTCCCCTTGCCAGCGACGCACGGTCGCCAGCGATCGGAACTCCCCCGGCCCGTCACCCTGTCCCGCCCAGGCGGCCAGGTAATTTCCGGCTGCGTCGAATACCAGAAGCTGGTTCGAGCCGCCGTTCGCGACCACGATGCGTCCGTCGGCGAGCCTGGTCGCGTCACCCACCTCGTACAACTGGTAGTCCGCCTCGCCGAGCGCGGCGCCGATGGAGACCTGAGGCTCGCTTCCCACCTCCCAGCCAAGCCGCGAACCCTCGGCGGGCCGCGGACTCTCGACGATGGTGATCCCCGCGCTGTCCCTGACGCTGTAGTCGAGCTCGTCGGGCCAGTCCGCCGGGTCGGGATTGCTGTCACAGGCCGCAATGGCGGCGACCATGTAGGTGCCGGCGATCGCGCAGCCGACGAAGACGCGTCGGGTCCTGGATTCCATGTCATCCTCCTTGTGCAACGGGTGACCGAGGCGCGAGGATGACCGTCCCGCGCGCTACGTGCTGGCGACCGGCCTCACTTCCCCCGCGCGATGCACTCGATTTCCACCTTCGCACCGAGCGCGAGGCCGCTGCCGGCCATGGCGGACCTGGCGGGCGGCTCCATGCCCTCGAAGTACGTGACGTAGACCTCGTTCATGGCCGCGTAGTCGGCGATGTCGGCGAGGAATACGGTGCACTTCACCAGATCCTCGAAGCCCAGCCCCATTGCTCCGAGGATGCTCCCGATGTTGTCCATGGTTGCACGCGTCTCCGGGCCGACGCCGCCTTCGACGACGCGCAACTCGCCGCTGGGCGGGGTCCCGATCGCCCCGGAGAGGAAGACCAGGTCGCCGACGCGCACCGCGGGCGTGAAGACGGGGAGCCGCGCGACGCCCTCGGGCGTGATGTGCTCGATGGGAGTGGGTTGGGCCATTGCGCCGCCTCCTTGCTGTGCGCCGTCGCCGGGCGCGGGGGATGACTCGCAGGCTATGAATGTGGCGAGTGCGGCCAGCGCGGGCATCATGCAGGCGCGCCTGGATGGGGTGGCAGCCGGTCTCGGGCGGGGATGGAAGCCGCATGCAAACGGCCGCGCTCTACCGTTCATACCGGACCTCCCCTCCCACGATGGTCATGTCCACGCGCGCGTCTGGCAGTTCGGCGTCGGGCACGGTCAGGATGTTGCGGTCGATGACCACCACGTCGCCCAGCTTGCCGACCTCGAGGGAGCCCTTGTAGTCCTCCTCGAAGGACGCGATCGCGTTGTTGATCGTGTAGCTTCGCAGCGCTTCGGTGCGGGTCATGTTCTGCTCGGGGTAGTAGATCGACCCGTCCGCGGTCTGCCGCGTGACCGACGCGCGGAAGCTGGCGAGGGGGTCGATGTCCTCGACGGGGACGTCGGTGCCGTTGTTGATGAGGACGCCGGCTTCGAGGAACGAACGCCACAGGTAGGTCCGCTCCTCCGCGCGGGTGTCGCCCAGGCGGAGCGGCACCCAGGGAAAGTCCGAGGTTGCGTGCACGCCCTGCATCGACGCGATCACGCCGATTTCCGCGAAGCGGGGGATGTCGTCGGGGTGGACGTGCTGCGCGTGCTCGATGCGCCAGCGCAGGTCGGTGTCGGCGCCGGCCGAATCGAATACGGACGCGTAGATGTCGAGCACCTCGCGGTTGGCGCGGTCGCCGATCGCGTGGGTGTTGACCTGGAAGCCGTGCTTGATTGCGACGTGGGCGGTGCCGGTGATGTCCTCGACGGTCTCGAGCACGAGGCCGACCGAGGTGGGCATGTCCTTGTACGGGTCCAGGAGCCACGCGCCGTGAGATCCGAGCGCCCCGTCGATCTGCCGCTTGATGGAGCGCACGGTCAGATAGTCGTCGCCCTCGGAAGGCATGTAGTAGTCGGGCAGGCGCGCGTCCATCTCTTCGTTGGATGCGCGGCGCACCATGATGTAGAGGCGGACCGGGAGGGTACCCTCGGCTTCCAGCTGCTTGAGGCGGTCGATGGTGCCGAAGCCGGAGCCGGCGTCCTGGAAGGACGTCACGCCCTTGGAGAGCGCTTCCTCGGCGGCCAGCATCACTTCGCGCCGGAACTGGGCATCGATCTCTTCCGCCGTGCGGCCCAACTGCGAATCGGCGAAGGCGCCGGCCACGGGCCCGTCGGCGGTCTCGCGCAGCAGTCCCGTCAGCTCGCCATTCTCGTCGCGCACGAGTTCGCCGCCCGGCGGGGGCTCGGAGTCGCGGGTGTAGCCGCCGAGCTCCATCGCCAGCGCGTTCGCGAACGAGGCGTGGCCGGAGGCGTGGCCGAGAAGGACGGGGTTGTCCGGGCTGACCGCCGAGAGCGACGCGTGGGTGGGATTGCCCTCCACCATCGGATCGGGCGGCCGGTCCCATTTCTCCTGGTGCCAGCCACGGCCGCGGATCCATTCACCGGGCTCGGCCTCGGCCACCGCGTCCGCGACCATCGCCACGATCGCGTCCCAGTTGGCGGCGTCGTTGAGGTCGAGGATCGTCTTCGAATTGCCGAGGCTCATGTAGTGGCCGTGCCCCTCGATCAACCCGGGCGCGGCGAAGCGGCCGTCGAGCTCGATCACCTCGGTCTGCGTGCCGATGTGCGCGTCCACATCCGCGTTGCTCCCCACCGCGACGATCCAGCCGTCGTCGATGGCGACCGCTTCGGCCATCGTGTTGTCGGCGTCTACGGTGGCGACGGTGCCGCCGCGCAGGACCAGGTCGACGCCTTCCCGTGTCTCGCAAGCGGATGCGAAGAAGGCGATGCCGGCCAGGGCGAGCGCGCTGACCCCGGTGGGCATCCCAGCCGCAGCGGGTCTCACAGTCCCCGATACATTTGCTGTCATTGTAAACTCCATCTTACACTTTGTAATGTTAAAATTACATTGCATCCTCGTTACGGGCTTGGTGGGGCCCCATCGGGCGCCCGGGTGCGGTCTGTTATCCCCGCGCCGCGTGCCACATCGCCAGCACCTCGGCCTCCCGCTCGGTACTCAACCGGTTGAACACCTCCGCCTGGCGCTCCGGCGGCCGCGAGAAGTGGAACTCCAGCGTAGCCGCCGTGGTGTCGGCGAGCGACCTGAACGTCAGCCCCTTCTCGACCTCGGGCGTGAGGTCGAAGCGCGCGAACCCCTCGGCGCCGTCACGCGCAGGGCGCCACACCGGCATCTCGCCGTAGGGACGCAGCCCGGCGTCGATCACGAAATCGGTGTCGACCCAGGTGAAGGTGGTCTCGGCGGTGGTCACGGCCCGGATGCCGTACAGCAACTCGTCCATCGGGCGCGGCGTGCGCGGCCCGACCACGTTGTAGGTGCCGGACTCGCCCGCTTCCGCCATGCGCACCAGCCAGTCGCCGAAGTCGCGCGCGTCGATGATCTGCACCGGGTCGGTGCCGTCGCCGGGGGCCAGCACCTCGCCGCCGCGATGGATCCGCACGGGCCAGTACGTGAAGCGGTCGGTCGGATCGCCGGGGCCGATGATGAGGCCGGGCCGGAAAACGATCGTGCGGTCCTCGCCAAAGACGTCCCGGGCGATCTGCTCGGAGATCGCCTTGCCGAGTCCGTAGGGCAGCTGCTCGGCGCCCGGTTCCACGCCGGCCGACTCATAGGTCCACACCGGCGCCTCGATCGACATGGGGATCCGGCTGGTGTCGGCGTACACCGACCGCGTGGACACGAAGATGTAGCGCTCGCAGCTGTCCTTCAGCAGGTTCGCGCTCGCCTCCACCCAGTGCGGGGCGTTGGTCGCCGAGTTGTCCACGACCACGTCCCAGCTGCGTCCCTCGAGCGCGGTGAGGTCGCTTTCACGGTCACCGACCAGTTTCTCCACCTCGGGGAAGATCTCCGCGTTCGTGCGGCCCCGGTTGAAGAGCGTCACCTCGTGGCCGCGCGACAGCGCATACCGGACCTGGTGCGGCCCGATGAAGCCGGTCCCGCCGAGGATCAGGATCCTGAGCGTCCTCGGCGCCTGCGAGCCCCCGGCATCCGCCGACCCCGACCCTGTCGCCGGCCCGTCGCCCTCGACCGCACACCCAGTCAACGCGACGGACCCGACACCTGCCGCAAGCGCACCTCCCGCCGCCGCCGTCGTCTTCAGAAAATCACGCCGATTCGTCCTCATTCTTCGCCTTCCTTGCTGTGGAGTGTGCCGCCGGGAGAAAGGTGGTCAGGTGTCCCACCGGTTGTTCCAGCGGATTTCGCCGTACGCGGCCGGTCCGTCCAACCCGGGTCCGGCTACAGATCCCGCCTGCGCATGCTCGCGTAGGCCAACACCAAGAAGAGTACCACGTAGGCCGCCGCCGCAACCAGCAGGATCCACAGATCCTGGTAGACCAGCGGATCCTGACCACGCTCGGCACGGGCCAGATTGGTGCGCGCGAGCACGGCGGGGTAGTACAGGCTCACGTCCGTGATCGTCTGGAACAGGGCGGCGGGAAGGTAGTCGAAGATGATGTCGAGCGCCCTCGACCGGCTCGAAAGCAGTCCCGATACGATCTGCTCGCAGATGAAGTAGAGGAAGAGCAGACCCAGCCCGGCGCCGGCCGCCCGAACCAGCGCCGAGATCATCAATCCCGCCGTTCCCCACAGCAGCAGCGCGACGACAAACCCGAGCATGTAGTTGAGGTCCGTCGCCTTGACGAATCCGCCACCGCCTCCACCCGGATTCCCCATCACCCCGAGCGTCCCGATCAAGATGGAAGTGACGGAGAAGAGCGCCGCCAACGCAGCCAGCAACAGGACCTTCGCCCAGTAGAACTGCTCCTTGCCGAGCCCGTCGATCACATTCTGCCGCGCGGTCCGCCACCGGAACTCGGGGGCGAAGAGCAGGATCATCAGTGCCGCCAGGAAAACGGGCCCGAGGTTGATCGCCGGCTCGATGATGCCCCGCCAGGCCTCGGGGAACCCGGAGGGCGGCGAGCTCCCACCCGGCGCGAAGTTCGCGAGCGTGATGAACGCGACGAAGACGCCAAAGGTCACCCAGAACGCCGGCCGCTTCACCGCCTTCAGCACCTCGATCCGCGCCAGCACCCGCAGCAGCCTCACGACGCGAACCCCGTGATCGACCCCTGAACCTCGCCCTCGCCCTCACCATCGCCCGTCAGGTCCATGAACGCGTCCTCGAGGCTCCGGTGCCGCCGCGCGAGGTGCGAGACGTAAATCCCCTGACCCGCCAGATACCGGTTGAGCGCCGCGAGATCGTCCGAAACCAGCGCGACCACCAGCCCCCCGTCACCGGCGCGCACCGAGGCAGCCTCCGGATACGCCTCCAGCGCCGCGCGGAGCGCATCGCCATCCTCCGCACGCACGACCGCGGTGACCTCGCCGCCGACGATCTCCGCCACCGTCCCCGTCGCCACGATCCGACCCTTCCTCACAATCGAAACATGCGTGCATGTGCGCTCGACCTCCCACAGCAGATGGCTCGACAGGAAGATCGTCTTCCCCCGATCCGCCAGAATCCGGATGATGTCGCGCACCTCCTTCATCCCCTTCGGATCCAGCCCGTTGGCCGGCTCGTCGAGCACGATCAGCTCGGGGTCGTTCAGCATCGTGGCCGCCAGCGCGAGCCGCTGCTTCATGCCCAGCGAATAGGTCCGGAAGCGGTGCCGTCCGCGCCCGCGCAGCCCCACGATTTCCAGACATTCCTCGATCCGCTGCTTCCCGACGCCCTTGATCGCCGCAGCGATCCGCAGGTTGTCACGGCCGCTGAGGTAGGGGTAGAAGTTCGGCGTCTCCAGCGTGGCTCCGACCCTCGCCCGGGCGGCGAGCAACTCACCCGGGGCGCCTGCGCCAAAGAGTCGAAACGTCCCCGCGGTGGGCGTGATGATGCCCATCAGCATCCCGATCGTCGTGGTCTTGCCGCTGCCGTTCGGGCCCAGAAAGCCGAAGACCTGGCCCTGCTCGACGGTCAGCGACACGCGGTCGACGGCCAGGACCGCGGGAAAGCGCTTGGTGAGATCGGTGGTCTCGATGACAGGCATTGGGAATGTCGCTGGCGTGTGAGGGCTCTGGCCGCCGCGTTAGGGCGCGATCGGGCGTGTCAGGACTCTAGCCGGGCCCATCAGCACGCGATCAGCACGTCCGGACCTGCAGGCATGTCACTACGTGACCGCACATCACGGAGTTACAGTCACCCGCACATAGGCGTTAGACCAGCAGCACTGGTCGCCGCCGCTGCTGTCATTCGCGTTCCAGTTGTCGATGCGCGCACGCAGCACGTACTCGCCCGGCTCGCTGAACACGGCGGTCGCGGTGGCTTCGCCGGTCCCGCCTTCAACCGTGACGCGCCGGGGATCGACGGTAACCTCGCCGGCGGGCCCCTGGTGCTTGAACCAGCTCAGCCCCACGTCGACCACCGCGTTGACCATGTCGTCGGGCGCGCGCACCGAGACCTCCTCGGTCCACAGCGTCAGCGTCAGCGGTTCGCCGACCGTCGCGGTGAGCGGCTCCCCCCACACGCCCTGGATGTGCTGGCCCGCCGGCCCGTCCGGGCTGAAGCGCACGACCGGCGGCACCGATCCCATCGCCCGCGGCCCGTAGTCGAGCTGCAGGGCCGGGATCCCCACACGCGCCGGGGTCGCGTTCGTCCACCCGTTCGCCGTGATCGTCCACACCACCGCCTGCTCCCCGTCCTCGTAGGAGGCGGGCACCGTGACGTGGAACACGCCCCGGTCGCGGCGCGGACGCACCGGGAAGTGGGTGGGCTGCATGCCGTCGAACTCGGCCGGCTCGACGAAGTTGTCGGGGCCGATCGGGATGTCGAGGACCTGCCGGCTGTTCAGGTTGAAGAAGCCGAACGAGAGCGTGAAGGTGCCGTCGTCGTTGCGGTACCAGCCCTCGAAGAAGGGGGCCACCTCGTCGCCCTCCGGGAGGATGGGCGCGAGGGGGAGGCGCTGGCGCTGCGCGTCGAGGGGCCCGGCCGCGGCCGCCTGCACCGCGATGAGAATCAGCGCCGCGACCAGGGCCCGCGCCGCCTGTGTGCCGCGCATCAGTTGCCGTTGCTGCTGCTGCCGCCGTCCTCGTCCGTCGCGAGCCGGCTCTCCCGCTCCTCGACCAGCTTCTGGTAGCCTTCCTCGGTCAGGTGGGTGACAGCGATCCACGCGTGTGACATCTCGTCCATCGTGCGCGAGCCGCGCGCGTACCAGATCTCGGGATCCGGCGTGAGTTCGTTCTCGGCGGAGTTGTCGTACCAGCCGGTCAGGACGACGACCGTTCCCGTCGGAAGCAGCGGCGCGACCTCGTCCTCGTAGATGTAGCTGTGGTGCCAGCGGGCGTCGAAGTCCGTGACCATGCTGATGAGTTCCACATCGCCGTCGGGGTACACCGCCTGGATGGACATCGCGTGCAGGTGAACGTGGCCGTGCGGCTGGTAGCTGTCGATGCGCACCGGGTGGTCCCATCGGTGGAAACCCTGGGTCATCGCGGTCCCGCCGGGCGCCAGGGCGATGTCGCCGCGGAGCGGATAGAGGCGCAGGTCCTGGCGGAACTCCGGCTCAAAGCCCTCCTCGTGGAACCAGATTCCGAGTTCCACCTGATCGCCGGGCACGTCGTATCCCATCGGGTAGTAGTGGGCGTCCCACTCGATCATGTCGCCCGCCTTGAGGAGTCGTGCGGCGTCAGCCGGGACGATCTCGCCGACCTTGCCCATGGCGTACTCGGACAGGGTCTGGATGCGCCGATACTCGCCCTCTTCGGTGAGCCGCAGAAGATGAGGGTTCGCGTGATGGACGACCTGGCGGCCGGCCGGGAAGGAGGGACGCGTCTCGAACGCCATCGCCCACCTGTCCTCGTCGAGCCCCGTCGGCACGCGCGGCCGCCACCAGGTGTCGGCACCTTCGGCGGGCACATCGAACGGCTTCGACTTGACCACATGATCGGGCGGGCCGAGGATGTCCTCGAGCTGCCACTTCTGCTCGTTGGGCCAATCGATCGGCGGCGGCAGGTCGGCCGGATTCCCTTCCGGTGCTCCGGCGTCCACCCACGCCACGACGGTCTCGATCTCCTCGTCGCTCAGCCGCCAGTCATCCTTGATGTCCTGGATTCCCACCCCGGTGTCGAGGTGGTACGGCGGCATGAGGCGTTTCGACACGAGATCCCGCGCCCGCGACGCGTAGCGGCGGACCTCCTGGTAGGTCATCAGCGACATCGGGCCCACGGACGCCGGCCGGTGGCAGATCTCGCAGTTGGCCTGGAGGATGGGGACGACGTCCTTGCTGAAGGTCACGTCGGCCTCGCGGGCGCCGCCGTTGGTGGCGGACTGCTGGGCGGCCGCGGGAGAGGCGACGACCAGCGCCAGGACCAGAGTCGCCAGCCCGGCGATGGAAGGGGCCGACACGGGCAAACGGTTCGGCAGATGCTCCGGGCGGACACGCAGCGTGCGCATGGGCAGATCCTCCTGCAAAGGCGATTACGCGGGGCCAAACCATATCCCGCGCCAGGCGCGTTGCGGCCCCAACCTCTGTATACAATGGGTGCGCACGGGATGCTCCGGCAAGCTGGCGGCACTATGGTAGATCATCCTCATCAGGGAGAAAGGTGCATGATGGCAGCGCGAACGGTGGTATTGGCGACCGCTCTGGGGTGCGCGGCCTCGCCAGTGGCAGGCCAGGTCATGCCCGCGGCTTGCGGGACCTCGGCGGGCGAGACGCGCTGGCTGGCCGAATCGTACGGCGAGACGCACACCTACGGTCTGGGGGAAGGGGAGTGGATCGCGTCCTACGGTGGGTTGGTCGCCTCCGGTGACACCCTGTTCCTGTACGACCAGTTGCGGCCGCGCATCGTCCACCTCTCGGGAGAGCTCGAGGAGCGGCATGCATTCGGACGGCAGGGCGAAGGTCCCGGCGAACTGAACTGGGCCATGCCAATCGTCTGGCTTGACGATTCGGCCGAGGATCACGTCGCCTTCGACGGCCGTCAACTGGTCGTCTGGGACCGCAATGACGTGGCGTCGTTCGATCCCGGGGGGGAGTTCCACTGGTCGGCCCGGGTGCCGGTCTTCAGCATGGGCAGAGGCCAGGGGGTGGTGTTCGTGAGTCCCATGGATGAGGAGGAAATGATATTCGCGGTCGACATGATCGATGCCGAGGGCCGGAAGCTTCAATTATGGAGGGTGCAGCGCCCGGACCCGAACCGCCGGGAGCTGTTGTGGGAAGCAACCGCGTTCGAACGCGTACTCGACGATGTCCCTCGCACGTTCAGCGGAAGGGAAGCGACATCCTATTGGGCGCGGCACCAGGACTGCCTGGTCGTGATCGATGGCGGGAATCCGTATCTGTGGACGCTCGACCTGGCGACGTTGCAGGCGGATTCGATTGCACTGCCGGAGTGGGAGGTGCCCGAGTTCGGTGAACTCCGCTCCGACAATCGTGTCATGAACCTCGGCGGACGCGAGATGGAACCAGCTCGAGAGCCCGGACTTCTCAGGCGGTGGAGGGGACTCATTGTAGACCCGGACGGCCACGCCTGGCTGCGGGCGTGGACGGAGTCCCGCGAAGAGTTCGAGGTGTTTGTCGTCTCGCTCGCCTCCGGAGAGTTTCAACGCATGAATGATCCGCCCGGCTTCCCCACCGCGTTCGGCCCGGCGGGCGTATTCTACACGGCGCGAGAAAAACAGGAGACGGACGAGCACTACCTCGTCCGACTTGAAGGTGAAAGAAGACGGAAATGAGCGGCACGGAGACGTTGCGGTCATCGAACCGAGGACCCCCCGCACAAGGCGAAGGAGACGCGAGAATGAACCCCCGACCAGTTATCGACCCTGCACCATTGGACCCCAACCGGCGCGACTTCCTCCGAGCTGCCGGGGTGGTGGGCGCGGGACTTGCCCTGGGCGCCGGCTGCGCCCCCGCTACCGACCGGTCCCCCGCGCCCAAGCGGTTCCTCATCCTGGGCGGCACCGGGTTCATCGGGCCGCACACGGTCCGGTACGCCGTGGAGCGCGGCCACGCGGTCACGATCTTCACGCGGGGCCGCACAGACGCGGACCTGCCGGACGACGTCGAGCGGCTCGTCGGAGATCGTAACGGCGACCACTCGGCGCTGGAAGGGCGCACGTGGGACGTCGTCTTCGACAACAACTGCCAGAACTACCGCTGGGCGCAGCTCAGCACCGAGCTCCTCAAGGATGCGGCGGAGCAGTACATCTTCATTTCGTCGATCTCCGCCTACGCCATCGAGGGCATGAACTTCGACAAGAAGGACACCGTGCTCTGGGAGCCCGCGGTGCCGGAGGACTACCCGCGCTTCGAGCCGCCCGAGGGGTGGCAGGACGGCGACGACGCGCACTACGGGCTGATGAAACGGCTGAGCGAGGACATCGCGCACGCGGCATTCCCCGGACGCACCACCGTGATTCGGCCCGGGCTGATCGTTGGCCCCGACGACCCCACCGACCGGTTCACCTATTGGCCCGTGCGGATCGAGGAAGGGGGAGAGGTGCTGGCTCCGGGCAACCCCGACCACTCCAACCAGATCATCGACCAGCGCGACCTCACGGAATGGACGGTGCGCGTGGCGGAAGAAGGGATCATGGGCGACTTCAACGGCACGGGTCCCGAGAGCCGGCTCTCGATGGCGGAGATGCTGTACGGGATCCGCTCTGTGACGACGCGGCCCGTGAAGTTCACGTGGGTGCCTGAGGATTTCCTGGAGGCGCACGACACGAGGCCGTGGCGCGACCTTCCGTCATGGGTGCCGGGCGACGAACTCATGTACGTCGACGTGAGCCGAGCGGTGGCTGCGGGACTGACCTTCCGTCCGCTGGCCGTGACGACGCGCGACACGCTCGACTGGCACAGGACGCGGCCCGCCGAGGAGCGGGAGCAGCCCCGGGCCGGAATGAGCAGGGAAAAGGAGCGGGCAGTGCTGGAGGCGTGGCACGCGGCGTGATGCGCGCATGTCAGCCGACGCGCTGGGCGGTTTTCGCCGGGTTCCTGGCCCTCCCTCCGGCTCTGGGCCTCGCCGGTTGCGTCGCGCCTGCAGCCGAGCCCGAGCCGTACCCGGTCGTCGAAGCCACCATCCCCGACCTCCAGGCCGCGATGGAGCGGGGCGACCTCACCTCGCGGCAGCTCGTCACCGGGTACCTGTTGCGTATCGCGCTCTACGAGGGGCGGTTGAACGCCGCCATCTCCATCAATCAAGACGCGCTGGCCGAAGCCGAAGCGCTCGATACGGAGCGCGCGACCGGGAATGTGCGCGGACCCCTGCACGGCATCCCCGTCGCGCTCAAGGACAACATCCACACCACTCACCTCCCCACCACGGCGGGCGCGCTCGCCTTCGACGGCTTCGTGCCGCCCTACGAGGCCACGCTGACCACCAACCTGCGCGAGGCGGGCGCGATCATCATCGCGAAGGCGGGCCTCACCGAGTTCGCGAACTGGATGGCGGGGCCGCCTGCGCCCATGCCCGGGAACTACAACGCGCTGACCGGGTTCGCCTACAACCCGTACGATCCCCGCCGCGATCCGCGCCCGGCCAACTTCGACGGACGCCCCGCGCTCAGCACCGGCGGGTCCAGTTCCGGGATCGGCACGGCGGCGAGCTTCTGGGCCGCGAACGTGGGGACCGACACCGGCGGCTCGGTCATCAGCCCGTCGAACGCGAACATGCTGGTAGGGATTCGGCCGACGCTGGGGCGGATCAGCCGGTGGGGGATCGCGCCGGTCACCCTCGATCACGACATGGCCGGCCCGATGGCGCGCACCGTGGCCGATGCCGCGATTCTGCTCGGCGGGATGGAGAGCGCGGCGCCTGATCCGAACGACCCCGCGACCGTCATCTGCGAGCCGCCGCCCGGGCGCGACTACCGGCCGTTCCTGAACCCGGACGGGCTGCGTGGCGCCCGCATCGGCATCCCGCGCGCATTCTACTACGACCCGGTCCGGCTCGACGGCGAGGAGCGCACCCGCGGCGGGCTCAACGAGGCGCAGGTCGCGCTGATGGAAGAGGCGATCGCGGTGCTCGAGGCCCAGGGCGCGGTGGTGGTCGACCCCGCGGACGTGCCCAGCTACGCCACCACCGACCCGGATTCCAACTTCGCAACGTGGGGGTTCTGCGCGGGCGGCCATCAGGCGAAGGGCGCCGACGAGGACTGCTCGGTGAACTTCAAGTACGGGGCGAAGCGGGACTT
>JAJDUP010000020.1 GCA_022826565.1 Gemmatimonadota bacterium
CCATCGGGCACTTGCTCCGCCTCGTCCGCCGTCGTCTCGGCTCCCTCAGCGCGACTCTCGGCTCTGCAACCCCCGAGACCGGCCATAGCCACTTCCCCCGCACGGCGCTTCCGCTACCCCATTGTTCCACGGCCTGCTAAGGCACTACAACCTCGACGCCATCATCTCGGTCGGCTATCGGGTGAACTCGAAGCGCGCAGTCCGGTTCCGCCAGTGGGCCACGCGCACGCTTCGCGAGCACCTGGTCCGGGGCTACACCCTCAACGAGCGACGGCTTGCCGAACGCGGCTTACGGGAGGCGCGCGACACGCTCGACCTGCTCACTCGAACACTGCGGAATCAGGCCCTGGTGGAAGACACGGGCCGGGCGGTCCTGGAACTCGTCACGCGCTACGCCGACACATGGCGGCTGCTGCTCGAATACGACGAGGATCGCCTCGAGGCTCCGGCAGGCACGCGACCGCCGTCCGCCGCCCTCGACCACGCGCAGGCAGTCGCGGCGATTGCGGACTTCAGGGCGGCGCTCATCGCGCGCGGAGAAGCGTCGACCCTTTTCGGAAATCCCCGCGGCGAGGCACTCGAAGCCATACTCGGCAACGTCGAGCAGACCATGTTCGGAGAGCCGCTCTACCGCACCCGCGAAGAAAAGGCCGCGAATCTGCTCTACTTCCTGGTCAAGGACCATCCGTTCACGGACGGGAACAAGCGGATCGCCTCGCTGCTCTTCCTGCTCTACCTTGGCCAGGAGGGGCTGCATCACGACCTGAACCCCCAGGCGCTCACCGCGCTCACCCTCCTCATTGCCGAGAGCGCTCCCGCCAACAAGGACCTGTTGGTCCGCCTGGTCGTCAATCTGCTGGCGGGCTCGGAGGCATGACCCCCTCAGCCCCGCAGGTGCTCGTTGAAGAACGCGATGGTGCGCTCCTGCGCGAGGCCGGCGGCTTCCTCGTCAAAACGTGGGGTGGTGTCGTTGTGGAACCCGTGGTTCGCGCCCTCGTAGACGTGGACCACAAACGCCTTACCGTTTGCCTCGAGCGCCTCCTGGTACGCCGGGTAGCGGGCGTTGATCCGCTCGTCCAGACCCGCGAGCTGAATCATCAGCGGCGCCTGGATGGAGGACACGTCCTCCGGGTCCGGCGCCGACCCGTAGAACGGCACGCCGGCGCCCAGATCCGGAAGGCGGACCGCGAGCTGATTCACGACTCCGCCGCCGTAGCAGAACCCGACGGCCCCGACTCGCCCGGTGGTCGACTCGTGGTCGCGCAGGAACCGGAACGCGGCCACCCAGTCCTCCATCATCACGTCCCGGTCGAGCTGCCGCTGCATCGTGCGGCCTTCGTCGTCGTTGACGGGGTAGCCGCCCAAGGGGGTGAGCGCGTCCGGCCCCAGGGCCACGAAATCCGCCGCGGCGAACCTGCGGACCACGTCTTCGATGTAGGGGTTCAGGCCGCGATTCTCGTGGATGACAAGAACCGCCGGCTTCGGCTCCGTCGCGCCGGCGGGTACGGCCATGTAGCCCCGCATGGTCCCCGAGCCATCGGGTGAAGGGTAGGTCACGTACTCCTGCCGGATCCGGGCATCGTCGGTCTCTACCTGCCGCGCCCACGCGTAGTTGGGACGAAGTGCGTCAAGGACCGCCACGGCAGCCGCGCCGCCGCCGAGCACCTTCCCGGCGCCCTCCAGGAAGTCCCGGCGCTGGATGTGCCCGTGGACGTAGCCATCGAAGAGCGCCAGCACCTCCTGGGGGAAATCGCTCGCCTTCTTTCGTCTGGTCATCGGTATCCTCCGCTGATCGTGTGACGACCGCTTTTGCGGGGCCTCGCCCGTGCCGACGGTCTCGGGAATCCCAGCTTGCAGCCGGCGGAGGGAGCGCGCAAGCGCCTCGAGGCGGACGACCCTGCCGCGCTAGGCGTCGCCGCCGTCGTCACCGAGGCGTTCTGCGATCCGGTCGAGCCTCGGCTTGATGGACGACATCACCGCTGCGAACAAGACGAGCGCCCAACCCGCCGAGAGGATCAGGTGGACACCGACGAGCATCCTTGCTGCGACCGAGACCGGGGCGACCGTCGTGAAGTCCTGCCCGAGCGCGGTGAAGAATGCGAACGACAACCAGTCGGCAATCCCGGTGGCGTCGCCGGCAAACGCGCCGGGCTGAAATCGACCCAGCATTCCGTAGAATCCGGAGAACAGGAAGATGATCGTCAGGTAGCCGACGGCAAACCCTCCGATCGGGACCCACATTACGCGCAGGTAGTCGGCAAGGTGGCCGTACACTCGAAGCCGGGGCTGAAGCCACGTGATCGCGGCGCGCCCCAGAAGAAAAGCGGCTGCGGGAAGCGCCACCAGCGTGGCCACCAGGAGAACGATCGTCAGGGCCAGGACGACGAATCGAGGTCCACGGATCTCAACTGCCATCAGAAGACCCATGAGGATGAACACGGCAACCCCACCCAGTACCAGAAGCCGGGAGGGGCGGGCGTCCTGCCAACCCTCCCGATTACGGCTGAGGAAACCGGCCATCAGAGTGATCCAGGGCACCAACACCAGGGGCTGGAGCGGTACGAAAAAGGGACGGAAGCTCGCTGCGGACACATAGGGAAGCAGCCCCAGGCCAAGCAACACAGCCACAATAACGGTCTCGTGCCGCAAGTCTCGATACCCTGCGAGCGATGGCCCGCGGATCCCGCAGATGAGCCCTACCGCCAGGGCCAGCGTGGGAGGTATGATGAATCCCCATCGGTTGCCCGAGAGTGCACCGGCACAGAATACTGCGGCGATGCCCACGATCGATCCGATCAGGATACCGGTCCACGGGCTGCTGCCAACCGATCGTCCCCGGAGGCCGACGCCTGTACCGATTGCAATCCCGCAGCCCGCGCCTATCAGCACGTCGGTGTGGACGCCGGTGAACGCATAACCGAACGACACGACAACCACGGCCACGCAGGCCGTGATACGGATCGCCAGCCAGGCTGTCGGGTTCAGGGGTATTCTGCGCATGGGAATGTCGGTTTGGTGTTGGCGACCATATAGCGAATGGCTGGATGCCGGCGCAAGCTGGTGCTACGGGCCATGAAGCGCCCCGACGGACGGTTGTCTCGAACTTGCAGGGGCAACGCTTCTGCCCTCAGCCGAAGTCGGAACTCCGCCGGAATCATCCGTAATCGCTACATTTTCAGAATCCGACCGCGGCGGTCCAGACGATCTGAGGCGGCAAATGACCAAGCGCAAAGAGTCAGATTCGAGCGCCCGTGCCCGCACCGGCGTGCGCTGCCCCTGGTTCTCCTGTCCGGGTATCCTCCTTCTGCTTGCCACCACCGGCTGCGGAGACTCACTCACCGGCCCCGGCGCAGACGAGATCACCGAGCTTCCACGCGCGCTGAGCGCTGCGGAGGTCGAGGTCACCAGCGCAAGCAACCGTTTCGCATTCGACCTCCTCGCGCAGGCCAACCGCGCGGGCGACAATCTCTTCCTGTCGCCGCTCTCGGCGTCCATGGCGCTCGGGATGACCATGAACGGTGCCGCGGGGGAGACCTGGAACCAGATGCGCGACGTTCTCGGGTTCGGGAGCCTCACCGAGGAAGAGATCAACGCCTCCTACGGGTCACTGATCGAACTTCTCGTCGGCCTCGATCCCGCCGTCGAGACCGCGATCGGCAACTCCGTGTGGACCCGGCTGGGATTCCCGGTGCATGCGGACTTCCTGGACTCCGTGCGAGACGCCTTCGACGCCGAGGTGGCGGAACTCGACTTCGCGGACCCTGCCGCGTCCGTGCGCATCAACGAATGGGTCAGGGCCGCCACACAGGGTCGCATCGAAGACATCGTTCCCGCGATGATTCCCGACAACGTCGTCATGTACCTGATCAACGCGATCTACTTCAAGGGCTCGTGGACGTTCCAGTTCGATGCATCCGACACGCGCACCGAGCCCTTCCACCTGGACGACGGCTCCACACGGACCGTGCCGCTCATGACCCTGCGGAGAGAGCTCCAATACCAGGAGAACAGCCGATTCCAGGCCGTGGACCTTCCGTACGGCGGGCGGGCCTTTTCGATGACGGTGCTGCTGCCGCAGCAAGGCGTGAGCGTGGACAGCCTCGCGGCAACTCTCGACCCGGAGGCATGGGAGGGTATCGTCGACAGCTTTCGCGAGACCGACCTGCTGCTCTTCCTGCCGCGCTTCCGGCTACCCTATGAACGCACGCTCAACGACGACCTCGCCGCCTTGGGCATGGTCGACGCGTTCGACCACCGGGCGGATTTATCAAGACTCTCGCCGGTCGACGGACTGTGGATCTCCGAGGTCAAGCAGAAGGCCTGGGTGGATGTCAACGAGGAGGGTACCGAGGCGGCCGCCGCAACCGTGGTCACAATCGTTGAAAGCGCCCCTCCCACCGTTCGCGCCGATCGGCCCTTCCTCTTCTTCATTCGAGAACGCCTCTCCGGCACCATCCTCTTCGCCGGCAAGCTCGCGGGCCCTCCGGCGAGTTCGGGAATGGGCTGATGAACGAGTCGGCGGCACGTGTTGCCCGGGTGATCCTCGTCGCGATCCCCGTGCTGAGTTGCGCTGGACCAGCGGATCCCGCTCCAGACACCGAGACCTGGGTTACGGAACAAGAATTCGAAATCGGCAATGCCCTCGGGGGCCCCGCCGCGTTCACGCAGGTCAGCGATGTTCGCGTTACACCTGACGGCGCGCGCGTCTTCGTACTGGAGCCCTACCTGGCCCGAGTCAGTGTATGGACCGCCAGCGGCGACCTTCTGCTGGACATGGAGAAGCTTGGCGAAGGCCCGGGGGAATTCCTCACGCCCCACCGGGTCGATCCCGGCCGCGACGGGTTCTCCGTGCAGGACACCAGACGGTTCACCTTCTTCGCGGAAGACGGCACGGTCTTGCGCACGGTCCCCAATCCGCCGTCAAACCTGAGTTTTCAGGGCTTTCGCCTGCGGCCGCAGGTCCTTACGGAGAACGACGGTTACCTGGTCGTGCCGTCCATCGCCGGAAGGGTCGCGGCTGCCTGGACGGGGGACGATTCCTTTGAAGAAGTGCCGGTGTTTCACGTCTGGCCACAGGGCGATCGGTGGACCATGGACACAATCGCTCTTCTGGACACCCGGAATCGGAACTTGGCTATCAGGCCCCCTGGCTCGCAGTGGGAATTCACGTGGGAGTTCCATACTGGTCAGCCTCTGGCGGACGACGACCTCACCTACTTCGATCCGCATACCGGAAACGTGGTCATTGCCCGCAGGAATCGCGGAGACGGTGCGATCGAGTTGCTGGAGATCGCCACGCTTGGCGATACAATCTGGCATCGTCGCTTCTCTACCGAGCCGGTGCAGTTGCCCGCGCAACTCCTGGAAGACGCGATCGATGCCCTCACCGAACACCTGATCAACCAGTCGGCGGCGAGCGGGCAGCCGACATCCCGGGGAGAAGCCAGGGTCCTGGTCGAAGACGCTCTCTACGCTCCAGACCCGTTACCTCCCGTTCGGGATCTGCGCGGGATGTCGACGGGTGACCTATGGCTGCAGACCTTCGAGGAGGCGGATACGCTGCTGGTTTGGTATTCGATCCGTCGTGGGGACAACGAGTCGGGACTCCGCCGGGTTCTGTTGCCCACGGGCTTTCGGGCGCGTGACGCGACCTCGACCCACGTCTGGGGCCTGCGCCGCGACTCGCTCGGAGTCACCTATGTAGCTGGCCGCAGGCTGGTTCGAGGTTCCGAATCGGAGTAAGGCAGAATGGAGCAAACAGAAAGAGGTAGAACCGCGTGGGCCATCTCGCTCGCGGCCTGCCTGATTCTTACCTCTTGGGCGGCTCCAGTGGCTGCCAGCCAGTCGTGGACCACGGAGCCCGACTTCGAGATCGGTGCTGGGGTGGGGCCAGGAGGCAACGGAGGGTTTTCCCGCGTGGGGAGCGTTCGCGTGAGCCGCGATGCGAGAGTTCATGTGGTCGAGCCGTGGGCGAGCCGAGTAACCGTTTGGTCTCCGAGCGGTGAACTCATTCTCCGATTGGAGAGGGAAGGGCCGTTGGCCGACTTCGGGCGCCCACACGGGGTCCGATTGCTACCGGACGGCTTCTGGGCGACGTACGACCGACACTTCGTGCGCTTTTCCGATGATGGAGCGGTCCTCGAGGTTGTGGAATCGTCCGTGCCGGGCGCCGGTGTGGTATTTGACAACCACGGCATTCTGACACGAGGCCGGCTGCCTCGGCCGTCGGTCATGCTGGGGTGGGCGCAAGGCGAGACCGGGCACGAGTTGGCAATAGTGCACTACGCCGGAAACGATGAGAACCATACCGCGGACACGATCGCTCTGATGGATGTTGGGCGTATGGCACTTGGCATCCGTTTCGACGACGGTACCTCGCCATTTCCCGAAGCAATGGTCGCAACGCAACCCTTCTCGGACTCCGACCTGAGCTATTTCGATGGCGATAGAGAGAGCGTCGGAATCGTCCGGAGAAGCGGTGCTCCCGGTCAGGTTGTCGTGACCGAGATCACCGCACGGGGCGATACAGTCTGGCGTCGATCGCTGGTGCTCCCGCCTGTGCCGATCCGCGCTGAACGGGTCGAGGAGACCGTCCGGGAGTTGGCCACCAGCGCCGCGTCGTCCGCGCAACGTTTAGGTCGCCCCATCTCGGAGGGAACTGCGCGACGGCTCGCCACAGAAGCACTCTACGTGCCCGAGCATCTTCCCGCAGTGGCGGTAGCGCGGGCCACCAATTCTGACGAACTCTGGCTCCGATCCCACGAAGTATCCGACACTTTGAGGGTCTGGTACGCCCTGCACAGGCGGGATGACGTTGCCGAACCCCGGCGGGTGTTGCTGCCGGAGTCGTTTCAACTGCTGGACGCGACCAGGACACATGTGTGGGGATTGCGATCCGAATCAGAGAACCGTTCCCGGGTCGTGGGCCGCCGATTGGTGCCAAAGCCCAATCCATGACATCCCGCTCGATGCGCGGTTCCGCTCGTGAGCCGGGTGGAATGATGTCGTGACGCTCGTAATCCAGGCAGCCTACAATACTAAATCAAATTGTTTAGTATTCTCGGCCTTCTCCTGCAGATCCACCAGCGGCGCCGAATAATCACCCGAAAAACAGGCCGTGCAGTACGGGCTGCCCTCGGCCACCGCATCGACCATCCCGTCCAGCGACAGGTACCCGAGCGAGTCCACCTCCAGATCGGCGGCGATCTCGTCCACCGACATCCCCGACCCCTTGAGCTCTTCCTTCGAGGGCATGTCGATCCCGTAGTAGCAGGGGTGGCGCACGGGCGGACTGGCCACGCGGAAATGCACCTCGGCCGCTCCCGCGCCGCGGATGAACTTGACCAGGCTGGATGAGGTGGTCCCGCGCACGATCGAGTCGTCCACGACCACCACGCGCTGGCCGGCCAGCACCTCTTTCACCGGGTTGTACTTGACGCGCGCGCCGAAGTCGCGGTCTGCCTGCGACGGGCGGATGAAGGTGCGGCCGATGTAATGGTTGCGGAGCAGCCCCAGCTCGTAGGGAATGCCGCTCTGTTCACTGTAGCCGAGCGCGGCCGAGTTGGCGCTGTCGGGCACGGCGATCACGCAGTCGCCGGCAACCGGGTGCTCCCTGGCCAGCTGCCGCCCGAAGGCTCGCCGTGCCCTGTCCACGCTCATTCCCCACAGGTATGAATCGGGCCGCGCGAAGTACACGAGCTCGAAGATGCACGGCGCGGGGGTCTGCGGGTGCATCCCGGGGAGGCTCTCGACCTCGCCTCCGCGGAAGCGCACCAGCTCGCCGGGCTCGATATCCCGGACGTAGGTGGCTCCCACGAGGTCCAGGGCGCAGGTTTCGCTGGTGACGATGTGCCCGTCGTCCAGCTCTCCCATGACCAGCGGCCTGAACCCGCGCGGGTCGCGCACCGCGTACATCGTCTCGCCGACGGTCATCACGAGCGAATAGGCACCCTCGAGGAAGCTGAGCGCGTCCCGCACCTGCGCCTGCACCATCCGGTGCCGCGAACGCGCGATCAGGTGCACGATGACTTCGGAGTCGGAGGTGCTCTGGAAGATCGCACCCTCGTGCACGAGTTGGCGCTTCACCGCGTGGGCGTTGGTCAGGTTGCCGTTGTGCACGATCGCCAGATCGCCTTCCGAATACCCGGCCACGATCGGTTGGGCGTTGACCCGCTGACCTCCGCCGGCGGTGGAGTAGCGGACGTGGCCTAGCGAGGTGCTTCCCGGCAGCGATTCGAGTCGTTTCGCGTCGAATACGTCCGCGACAAGGCCGAGTTCCTTGTACACGCGCGTCCGGTCGCCGTTGGCGGCGCAGATCCCGGCAGCCTCCTGTCCCCGGTGCTGCAACGCATGAAGCGCGAGGAAGGAGAGTTCGGCGGCATTCTCGACGCCGCAGATCCCCACGATGCCGCATTCCTCGCGCGGACGGTCGTCGAGGTGGCTCAAGGGGATGTCGGTCGGCCTGCGCCCACCCTGTCGCATTATCCCGCCTCGTCCATGATTCCCGGGATGGCGCCGAAGTAGCGCTCCCGCAGTGTGTCGAGTCCCAGCTGCAGGGCGGCGGTCGGCGTCTCGATTCTGAGGGGTGACTCTTCGCCCGTCACTGTGCCGATGCGCGCGCAGGGGACCCCGTAGTCCGCCGCTAGGCCGCGAACGGATGCCTCGTCGCCGGGGGCGCAGCTGACCACGATGCGTCCGTGGTCTTCGCCGAAGAGGAGGGCGGTGTCGGGGAGGTCGTCCTCGAAGCGGACGGAAGCGCCGACGCCGGCGCCCTTTCGCGGTCTTCCCAGGCAGGACTCGGTCAGGGTGGCCGAGAGACCGCCGCTGGCGGTATCGTGGGCCGATTTGAGGACGCGCCGAGCCGCCATGGCCAGGATGCAGCGCTGGAGGGCCCGTTCGGCGGCGAGGTCGACGCCGGGGGGCTCGCCCGCGACGAGGTCGTGGACGGCGTAGAGGTATTCGGAGCCGCCGAGTTCGCCGGTGTTGGTGCCCAGCAGCAGGATCGCGTCGCCGGCGTCCTGGAAGGGGTGCCGTACGATGGTGTCCAGGTCCTCCATCACACCGATCATCCCGATCACGGGGGTGGGATAGACTGCCTTGCCGTCTGTCTCGTTGTAGAACGAAACGTTGCCGCCGGTGACCGGGGTTTCCAGGTAGCCGCAGGCGTCGCGCATCCCCAGCACCGCCTCGCGGAACTGATGCATGATATGCGGTTTGAGTGGGCTGCCGAAGTTGAGGCAGTTGGTGATGGCCATCGGGACCGCGCCGGTGCAGGCGACGTTGCGGGCCGCCTCGGCGACGGCACCCATCGCGCCGACGCGCGGGTTCAGGTAGGTGTGACGGCCGTTACAGTCGGTCGAGGCGGCGACGCCCCGGTTTGTTCCCGGGATGCGGATCACGCCCGCGTCGCCGCCAGGGCGCTCGATCGAATTGGCGCGCACGGTCGTGTCGTACTGTTCGTACACCCACTGCTTCGAGGCCACGTTCGGCGACCCAACCACGCGCAGGAACGCATCCCTCAGCCCGGCGGGCGGCTCGACATGCGGCGCGATGTCCATCGTCCGCAGCCCCCGCACCTCGGCGCCCTCCTCGCCGGGCCGCTCGTAGGTCGGGCAACCCTCGGTGAGGGGCAGCGCGGGAATGTCCGCCACCACGACCCCGTCCTCGAGCACGCGGAAGGCGCCGCTCGCGGTGACATGCCCGATCGTCTCGGCCTCCAGCTCCCACTTCTCCAGGATCTCGCGGACGGCGTCCTCCCGGCCCGCCGCGGCGACCACCAGCATCCTCTCCTGCGACTCCGACAGCAGGATCTCGTACGGCGTCATCCCGTCTTCGCGCACCGGCACCAGCGCCACGTCCATCTCGACGCCCGTGCCGGAGCGGCCCGCCATCTCCGCCCCGCTCGAGGTCAGCCCGGCGGCCCCCATGTCCTGAATTCCCACGATGTGCCCGCTGGCGATCAGCTCCAGCGACGCCTCCAGCAGTAGCTTCTCGGTGAACGGGTCGCCCACCTGCACCTGCGGGCGGCTCGCCTCGTCGTCCCCCTCGGACAGCTCCTCGGATGCGAAGGTGGCGCCGTGGATCCCGTCACGGCCGGTGCGCGCCCCCACCGCCATGAGCGTGTTGCCCACGCCCTCGGCCGTGCCGCGAATCAGCTCCTCCTTGCGCATCAGCCCCAGGCACATCGCGTTGACGATCGGGTTCTCCTCGTAGCCGCGGTCGAAGTAGACCTCGCCGCCGGTCGACGGGATGCCGACGCAGTTCCCGTAATCGCCGATCCCCTTGACGACTCCGCCGAAGAGGTAGCGCACGCGGGGGCGGTTCAGGTCGCCGAAGTGGAGCGAGTTGAGGGTCGCGACCGGGCGCGCGCCCATGGTAAAGACGTCGCGCAGGATGCCGCCGATCCCCGTCGCCGCTCCCTGGTAGGGCTCGACCGCCGACGGGTGATTGTGGGACTCGATCTTGAACGCCAGCGCATACCCGCCGCCCACATCGATCACGCCCGCGTTTTCGCCGGGGCCCTGGATGACCCAGGGGGCCTGCGTAGGCAGCAGCCGCAGCATCCGCTTCGAGTTCTTGTAGCCGCAGTGCTCGGACCACATGGCCGAAAAGACGCCCAACTCGGTGAAGGTGGGGTCGCGGCCGAGGATGCGCTGGATCTGCGCGAATTCGTCGGGTGAGAGGCCGTGGTCGTCGACCAGTTCGGGGGTGATGGGAGGGTCGCCGGGGCGGGGCTCGGGGGGCGCGATCGTGGCGGTGCCGCCCGCCCGGGTCGTGCCGTAGCCGGATGCGTCGCGATCAGAAGCCATTACGCCACCTCCGCACGTGCCAGCGCACCCACGAGGGATGTGAACAGCGGCAGGCCGTCGACCGAGCCGAGCGCGGGATCGAAGGCGCGGTCGGGGTGGGGCATCATGCCGAGCACGTTGCCGCGGGCGTTCACGATGCCGGCGATGTTGTTGAGCGAGCCGTTGGGGTTGGCCAATTCCGATACGGCGCCGCTTGCATCGCAATACCGGAACACCACGCGCCCCCCGTCCTCCAACTCGGCGAGCGTCTCCGGGTCCGCGTAGTAGTTGCCGTCGGCGTGCGACAGCGGCATGCGGATGACCTGGCCCTCGCGATACTCGGAGGTGTAGACCGTGTCCGCACGCTCCACCCGCATCGTGCAGTCGTGGGATTGGAAGCGGAGCGACTCGTTGCGGAGCAGCGCGCCCGGGAGCAGTCCCGCCTCGCAGAGCACCTGGAAGCCGTTGCAGATCCCGACGACGAGGCCGCCGCCGCGGGCGAAGTCGACCACGGAGTCCATGATCGGGCTGAAGCGGGCGATCGCGCCGGGCCGCAGGTAGTCGCCGTGCGCGAAACCGCCGGGGACGACCACCGCGTCCGCGCCGCTCAGCGACGTCTCGCGGTGCCACACGTACGACGGCGATCCGCCGGCAACATCGACGGAGCGGTGGCAGTCCTGGTCGCAGTTGGATCCGGGGAAGGTGATGATCGCGACGTTCATCGGGCGGCTCCACCGTTCTCCGACGCGGTCACCCGGAAGTCCTCGGTGACGGGGTTGGCGAGGAGCTTGCGGCACATCTCCTCGACACGCTCCCGCGCGGCCTCGGGCGACGCGGCCGTGACCTCGAGATAGATCGCCTTTCCTACCCGTACCTCGTCGACGGCGTCGTATCCCAGCGAAGACAGGGCGTGATGGATCGCCTTGCCTTGCGGATCCAGCAGGCCGGGCCGGGGCGTGACCAGCACCTCCACTGTGAATCGGCTCAAGAACGCTTCTCCTTCCAATGAATGATATCGGCTTCGTCGGTTTCGGGCGCGTCGCCGGGCTCCCGGGCGGCGGAATCGCGCTCGTCGGGACCATCGGCATCCGGCTCGTGGGTCAGCTCCTGGTAGTCCACCTCGCGTGGCTCGACGTCCGAGTCCGTGTCGTCCGGCTCCTCGTCCAGCAGCGGATCCCGTTCGGGGAGTCGCTGCAGCAGCCCGAGGAAGACCGATCTGAGCAGGCCCCACAGCGCGTAGCCCACGATCGCCGGGAAGAACCAGTAGTAGGGGACCGTGACGGCGAGCCCGAGGCAGGCCGCCAGCAGCGTTGTCCTGATGATTCCGCGCCGGGTTCTGAAGTCCAGCGGAGGCATCTTGGCGTACGGGATGTGGCTCACCATGAGGATCGAGGCCAGAACGGCGGTGATCACCATGATCTGGGGCCAGGGGAGGCCCGCCAGGTACTGCTGGAAGAGCGGAGTGGTGGTGAAGGGGTAGTGCGTGGCCAGGATCAGGCCGGCGGCGGGGCTTGGCAGGCCGTGGAAGTGCGTGCGGGCCTCGCCCCCCTGCTCGACGTTGAAGCGCGCCAGCCGCAGCACTGCGACCGCGACGTACGCGAAGCCGATCAGCCAGCCCCAGTCCGATTCGGGGAAGTAGAGCAGGACGAGGATCAGCGCAGGGGCGACTCCGAAGGAGATCGCGTCGGTGAGCGAATCCAGCTCGGCCCCGAAGTCGGATCCCGTGCGCGTGACCCGCGCCACCCGCCCGTCGAAGTAGTCCAGCACCCACGCGATGACGATGCACCACGACGCCCAGATGAAGTCTCCCCTGACCGCGGCGATGATCGCGTAGAGGCCGAAGAAGAGATTGCCGAGGGTGAAGGCCGAGGGCAGGATGATCACCCCGCGCCTCAGGTTCCGGCGCGGGCGCTCGCGGCGTCGTCGGCGCCAGCGTCGGGGTCTGCGGTCGCGAGGCGTCACGATGGCTCCTCCGCGCGATCGATCCGGGCCACCGGGGTCTCCCCCCCGCGCACGACATCGCCCGGCTCGACGCTCACCGGCCAGCCGGGCGGCAGGAAGAGGTCCACCCGCGACCCGAAGCGGATCAGCCCGATCCGGTCGCCCCGCGCGACCCGGTCGCCCTCACGCGGATAGGTCACGATGCGGCGCGCGATCAGCCCCGCGATCTGCCTCACCAGAACCGGCCCGTCCTCCGTTGCGATCCCCAGCGACGCGGCCTCGTTCTCGGCGCTGGCCTCCTCGCGCCAGGCCGCCAGATACCGACCCGGACGATATGCGTAGTGGCCCACCTCGCCCCCGAGCGGCGCCCGCTGCACATGCACGTTGAACACG
This sequence comes from Gemmatimonadota bacterium, assembly GCA_022826565.1. GTDB lineage: Bacteria > Gemmatimonadota > Gemmatimonadetes > Longimicrobiales > Gaopeijiaceae > Bin94. Next base: position 13,122 of record JAJDUP010000020.1, read on the forward strand.
CTTAGAAAGATAGTCACACGGGTCGCGTCCCCGTGCATGAAGTCCTCCCCCGGAACCGTCTCGACACTCATCACCCTGCCGTCCGCCGGCGACACGACGACGTGCTCGCCCGCCGGGAGCTGCCGCTGCGGATCGCGGAAGAACCAGGTGATGAAGAGCGCGGTGATCCCGAGCACGGCGGGGACCGCCGCACGGAGCCCCGATCCTCCGCTCCGCGCCCAGATGAGGGCCGCGACGAAGAGCACGGCGCACACCACGATGAATGGCATCCCCTCGCGCGCGATCGGGATTCTCACGGTGAGCGCCCCTTCGCCAGCGGGCCCGCGGCGCACGGCGTGGCGCGGACGCCGGCCACCGCCCGCGGCCTCGTCACCCTGCCACCTCGACCGCGAACCGCGGCGACTCGTAGTCGGCCAGCGCCGTTCCGGTGAGCCGCTCGAAGACTCCCCGGTAGCGGTCCCCGATGGCGTCGACCACGTCGCCGGGAAGGGCGGGGGGCGGATACTGCTTGGGCCAGTCGGTCAGCCCGTTCAGGTAGTCGCGCAGCGGCTGCTTGTCGAGGGACGGTTGGCCGCGACCGGTGCGGTAGTGCTCCTTCGGCCAGAAGCGCGAGGAGTCGGGGGTGAGCACCTCGTCGATGAGCAGGAGCTCCCCCTCGGGCGAGATCCCGAACTCGAACTTGGTGTCGGCCAGGATGATGTCCCTCCGTGCGGCGACGGCCCGGGCCCGCTCGTAGATGTCGATGGAGCGGTCGCGCAGCCGGTGCGCGAGGTCCGCCCCGAGCAGCTCGATCACGTCACCGAAGGTGATGTTCTCGTCGTGGCCTTCCTGGGCCTTGGTCGCGGGCGAGAAGATCGCCGGCACCAGCGAATCGCTCTCGATCAGCCCCGGCTGCAGCGGCTCTCCGGCGAGCGTGCCCGATTCACGGTACTCCTTCCACGCGGACCCGGACAGGTAGCCCCGCACCACGCACTCGACCGGCAGCGGGCGCGTCCGGCGGACCAGGCTGGCGCGGCCCGCCCATTCTCCCTCGCACCCCGCCAGCGCCGGCACGGCCTCGCGGATCTCGCCGGTGCGCACCGAGATGAGATGATGCGCGATGTCGCGCAGGTGGGTGTCCATCCACCAGGCCGTGATCTGGGTGAGGACGCGGCCCTTGCCCGGGACGGGTTCGTCCATGACGACATCGAAGGCGCTGACCCGGTCGCTGGCGACGAGGAGGAGGCGGTCGGCTTCGCCGGGGCTCCCGTTCCCGGCACCCCCGTCGTTCGGCACCGCGTACACATCGCGAACCTTCCCGCGGAAGAGCAGCGGCAGCGGAATCACACCCGGACCTCGCCGGCCTGGCGCGCCGAGTCCTCGTACCGTGCCAACACCGGTGCCACATGCGTGCCGAGGAAATCATCCACCTGCTGCGGCGCGCGTCCCACCAGATTCTCCGGCCGGGCCATCTCCTCCAGCTCCGCGGCGCTCACCCCCAGTTCGCCGTCGGCCGCGATTCGGGCGAAGAGATCGTCCTCCTCTCCCTCCGTCATGCGGCGGGCGGCGGCCAGCGTGTGGCGCCGGATCCGCTCGTGCGCCTCCTGCCGGTCGCCCCCGCCGGCAGCCGCGTCCATCATCACGGCTTCCATCACCATGAACGGGAGGTGGACGGCGAGGTTCGCCGCGACGACCCCCTCGTTTACATGCAGCCCCGCAGCGACGTTCTCGGCCAGCACCAGCACGGCGTCCGTGGCCATGTACGCATCGGGGATGCACAGGCGCTTGTTCGCGGAGTCGTCGAGGGTGCGCTCCAGCCACTGGGTCGCGGCGGTCTGCGCGGGGTCGGCGGCCAGCGCGATCACGTGGCGCGTCACGGCGCAGATGCGCTCCGAGCGCATGGGGTTGCGCTTGTACGGCATCGCCGACGAGCCGACCTGGTCCTTCTCGAAGGGTTCCTCGACTTCGCGCAGGTGCGAGAGCAGGCGGACGTCGTGCGCCATGCGGGACGCCGAGGCCGCCACGCCGGCCAGGGTGGCCAGGAACGCCTGGTCGACCTTGCGCGTGTAGGTCTGGCCCGTGACGGGATACGCGCCCTCGAAGCCGAGCCGGCGGCACACCGCGCGCTCAAGTGCGTCCACCTTGTCGTGATCGCCGCCGAAGAGTTGCAGGAAGGAAGCCTGGGTGCCGGTGGTGCCGCGAACGCCCCGAAGCCGGAGCGCGCCCAGCCTGTACTCGATCTCGTCGAGGTCGAGGAGGAAGTCCTGGATCCAGAGGGTGGCGCGCTTGCCGACGGTGGTGGGCTGGGCGGGCTGGAAGTGGGTGTAGGCGAGGGTCGGCCGGGCGCGGTGGGTCGTGGCGAAGCGGGCGAGGGCGCGGATGACGGCGACGATGCGGTCGCGCGCCAGAGTCATCGCGTCGCGGTGCTGGATCAGGTCGGTGTTGTCGCCGACGAAGGCGCTGGTGGCGCCGAGGTGGAGGATCCCCCGCGCGGCCGGCGCGACATCGCCGAAGTGGTGGATGTGCGCCATCACGTCGTGACGGAAGCGCCGCTCGTAGCGGGCGGCCGCCTCGAAGTCGAAGTCGTCGAGCCCCTCGCGCATCTGCCGGATCGCGTCCGCGGGGATGTCGAGCCCGGCGTCCCGCTGGGCCTCGGCCAGGGCGAGCCACAGCCGCCGCCAGGTGCCGAAGCGGAACGCGGGCGCGAAGATCCGCTCCATCTCGCGCGAGACGTACCGCGCGGAGAGCGGGTGTCGGTAGCGGTCCGCGTCCTGACCGGCCATGGCTCAGGTCTCCCGCCGGGCGTTCACGTCCATTCCAGCAGTCCGGTGCGCACCACGCGTCCGCTGCGCTCGAAGAGGAGGACGAAGGGTCGGCCGCGCTGCTGGGTCCTCCGGAGCGCCGCCGCCGCTTCGCGCGCCGTGCCGAGGCGCGTGTTGTTCACCGCCAGCAGCACGTCGCCGCGAGCGAGCCCCGTCCTCCTCGCCAGCAGCTCCGAGATCTCCACGACCAGCGCTCCCTCTGTCGAGGAAAGGCCTCGTTCGGCCTGAATCCCCGGCGTCACGGTCACCACTTCGAGGTCTCTCAAGAGTTCGACCCGCTCCGCCGTGACCGAGGGCAGCGGCTGGGCCTCGATGAGCACCGGCTCCATCCCATCGACCGCCAGCTCGATCCTGTCCCCGGCTCCGAGGTCGAGCAGCGCGGCAGCGTAGTCGAGGGGCGTCGCCATGCGGTTCTTCCCGGCGCGGACCAGACGCGCCCCGGCCCGGATCCCCGCTTCAGCCGCCGGCGACCCCGGAGTCACGCGCGCGACCCGGACACCGCGCGAGCGGCCGAACCCGTCGGCCTCCACCGCATCCACATCGAGGCCCAGCCAGGCGCGCCGGACCTCGCCGTAGCGGGCGAGATCACCTGCCACCTTGAGCGCGCGGTCGATCGGGATCGCGAAGCCGAGTCCCTCGCTGCCCCCGGAGCGCGACAGGATCGAGGCGTTGATCCCGATCACCTCGCCGAGCGCGTTCACGAGTGGGCCTCCTGAGTTGCCGGGGTTGATGGAGGCGTCGGTCTGGATCATGCCGAGGTGGAAGCCCTCGTCGTCGCCGCCCGGCACGATGTGGCGTCCAAGTGCGCTGACCACGCCCGCAGTGACCGAGGGCTCGGCGTTCGAGAGGAGGCCGCCGAAGGGGTTGCCGATCGCGACCGTCCACTCGCCGATCATGAGGTCGGCGGCGGTGCCGAGCGGGGCGGCGGGGAGGTCGGCGGCGCCGTCGAGTGCGAGGACGGCGATGTCGCTGGCCGGGTCGGAGCCGACGAGCCGCGCATCGAAGTCGCGCGCGTCGGGGAGGGTGACGAGGATCTCGGTGGCGCCCTCGACGACGTGATGGTTGGTGAGGACGGTCCCCCCCTCGCCGATGATGAACCCCGAGCCGTGGCCCTGCGTCTCGCGGAAGGGGAGGAAATAGTCGTCGAAGAAACTGCGCCGCCGGACGCGCTCGCGCCTCCGCACCGAGATGGTGACCACCGCGGGGGCCACCCTCCGCGCCGCGCGCACGATGGCGGTCGTGCGGCTCTGCGCGATGGATTCCTGGGGTGTGGGGGCGGAGGAGAGGCTGGCCGGCAGGATGGTGGCGGCAGCCGGTTCGGCTCCCGCCGCCGGGGCGGCCGAGTCGGGCCAATTGGTACTCCTGGGGACGATCTCACACCCGGATAGGCCGGCGGCACCCGCAACCACAATCAAGAAAGTAAACTTAACATTACAAAATGTAATGTTGACATTACACATTGAGGTACTCCACGCGGGTCAGGAACAGGCCTTCAGGCGGCGCGGGTCGTGACGTCCTCAGGGCACCGTCTCCTTCTCCTCCTCGCAGCAGCAGAGCCATCTCGGCCGGCTCGCGGCGGCCCAGGCCGATGTCGACCATCGTCCCCACCAAATATCGCACCATTCGGTGCAGAAAGCGGTTCGCGGAGATCTCGAAGACAACGCCGAGATCGTCCCAAGGCACCCACCGCGCCCGGGTGACGCGGCAGGTGTACCCCCGCTGGGGCTGGCCGGACTTGGCGAAGGCACGGAACTCGTGCTGGCCGGTGAGGTGTGCGGCGGCGCGGGCGGCGGCGTCCAGGTCGAGGGGCCGGCAGAGGGGCCAGCACCAGCGGCGGTGGAAGGGGGAGGCGGCGCGGGCGACCGTGCCCACCCGATAGGCATAGCTGCGCGCGACCGCTTCGTACCTGGGGTTGAAGCCGTTGGGGACCGCTTCGATGTCCTCGGTCCAGATCTTGCCACGAAGCAGGGCATTGAGGGAGCGGGCCAGCTCGGCGGCGGTCCACCGGCCCGGCACGGTCACCGCCGCCACCTGCCCGGTCGCGTGAACGCCGGTGTCGGTGCGGCCAGAGCCGAGGACCGTGCGGTGCTCCCCGGTCAGCCGCTTGAGCGCGGCCTCGATCTCGCCCTGGACGGTCGGCTTTCCGGGCTGCACCTGCCATCCCTGGAAGGCGGAGCCATCGTAGTGCAGGGTCAGTTTGAAGCGGGTCTCTCGCTCGCCCATTCTCCCGCCGGGGCTTGTCGCCCGGTAGTCGAAGTGCCGAAAAGAAAATCTACCTAGTGAGGGGACGCATGTGAACCGGTTGATTCCGCTGCCGCCGCGTCGGTACACTGGTCGCCATCATCCGCGACAAGGGACTGCCGAACCGTGACAGATAAGACCTTCAACCTCGTTCCCCTCCTGGCCAAGGTGGTGGGCGGGCAGGATCTCACCGCCGACGAAGCCGCGCGAGCCTTCAGCCGCATCGTGTCGGGCCGGGAATCGCCTGTGAGGACAGGGGGCCTCCTGGCCGCGCTTCAGACCAAGGGGCTGGCGCCGTCGGAGGTAGCGGGCGGGGTGGAGGCGCTCCGCGGCGCGATGATTCCCGTCGCTTCGTCCGACCCGGACGCGATCATCGACACCTGCGGCACCGGGGGCGGGACCGTCTCCACCTTCAACATCTCCACGGCGGCGGCGCTCGTCGTGGCGGCGGCGGGGGTCCCGGTCGCCAAGCACGGCAACCGCTCGTTCACTTCGAAGTGCGGCAGCGCGGACGTGCTCGAAGCGCTGGGCGTATCGATCGACCTCACCCCCGACGGCATGAGCCAGGTCCTTCGCGAGGCCGGGATCGTCTTCATGTTCGCGCCGCTGCTGCACCCGGCGATGCGTCACGTGGTGCCAGTGCGGCGCGATCTCGGGATCACCACGATCATGAACCTTCTGGGGCCGCTGACGAACCCCGCACGGGCGGTGCGCCAGGTCGTGGGCGTGGCCGACCCGGCGTTCCTCGAGCTGGTGGTCCACGCGCTCACCGAACTCGGGCACGAGCGCGCCATGGTGGTTCACGGCGAGCCGGGGCTGGATGAACTCAGTCCCTGCGGACCGACGCACGTCGCCGAACTGAGGGACGGCCGCGTCTCGGCCTACCAGGTCACGCCGGAGGAACTCGGCCTCGACGCGGTCGCGCCCGAGGCGCTGGCTGGAGGCGAGCCCGGCGAGAACGCGGCGGTGGTGCGCGCCGTGGTGGGCGGGCAGGAATTGGGTGCACCCCGCACGGCCGTGCTCATCAACGCAGCCGCGGCTTTCCATGTGGCCGGCCGAGTGGACTCGCTCGCAGACGGAGTCGCCGCCGCGGCCCGTGCGATCGACTCGGGGGCCGCGGCGGCGACGCTGGAGAAGCTCGTCGGCGCCAGCCGGAGGGCAGCCGGGAAGGGGCGCTAGCCGGTCTCCCCGCTAGTGCACCGTCCCCTGCGCAGGAGCCTCGACTGCGACTTCGGGCCGCGCGGGCCGGTGCGCCACTGGGCGCTCCGGCTTCGCGGCAGCGGCGCGGCGGTCATCCCGGCGGCGCCCCCTGATCACGATCCTGGTGTGTGTGCCGGTCTGATGACCGACGGCGAACATCGTCCTCATCGTCCTCCCCCTTCCGGTTGCTGCGAACTGTCCAGTGTCTAGTAGCTGCGGATGAGCCCCACGACGACGCCCTGAATGCGGACGTCGGCGGCGTCTTCCACGATGGGTTCCATGCTTTCGTTGGCCGGCTGCAGGCGGACGCGGTCGCCGGGCTCGCGGTAGAGCTTCTTGACCGTCGCCGCTTCGTCGCGGACCAGCGCGACCACCGTTTCGCCGTCGTGAGCCGTGTGGCGCTTGCGCACCACGATGTGGTCGCCGTCGCGGATCTGTTCGTCGATCATCGAGTCGCCCTCGACGCGGAGCGCGTAGTGGTTGAAGCGTCTGGGCACCATGTCACCGGGGACGTTCAGGGTTTCGTTGTCCTGAATGGCCTCGATCGGAAGGCCGGCCGCCACCGTGCCCAGGAGCGGAAGCGCGACCGTTGGTTCGCTTTCGGGCGTGACCTCGACCGAGCGGCTCCCGCGGTACGACTTCCGGATGTATCCCTTGGCCTCCAGATTGGACAGGTGCTCGTGGACCGTCGCCAGCGACGTGTAGCCGAACGCCTTGCAGATCTCTTCGAAGCTGGGCGAATACCCTTTTTCGTCGATGAAGTCCTTGAGATAATCGAGGATTCGCTTCTGTTTCTTGGTCAGTGCCATCGTCGATCTCCTCTTGCGAATGAAGCCGGGTCGCCGCGGCCGGGCTGTCGGCTGCGGGGGCGACCCATCGCCATACCGAACATTATCCGAAGAACGATAACCGAAAATTGACCGAAGAGCAAGTGCGCATGGTCGGGCGATCCTCCGGGGGCGGGGGGACCGGGATCCTGGAGAGCATCGTCGCAACCAAGGAGGACGAGGTCCGAGGCCTCCGGCGGCACCGGCAGGATCTGAGGCGGTCGGCGGATGACGCGCCGGCCGCGCGCGAGGTCCTGGCGCCGCTGAGGGCGAGCGGCCGCATCGGTGTCTTCGCCGAAGTCAAGCGGCGGTCGCCGGGAGCCGGCGACATCGACACGGGGCTCGATCCGGTCGAGCTGTCGGCGGCGTACGAGACGGCGGGGGCGGCAGCCGTGAGCGTGCTGACCGACGGCCCCTGGTTCGGCGGCTCGCTGGATGATCTCCGCGCGGTCCGCGAGGCGCGCGCGATCCCGGTCCTGCGCAAGGATTTCGTGATCGATCCGCTCCAGGTGTACGAGGGGCGCGCGGCGGGCGCCGACCTGATGCTCCTGATCGTGCGCATCCTCGACCGGGCGCTGCTGGCGGACCTGCGCGCGATGATCCACGACCTGGGCATGACCGCGCTCGTGGAGGCGCACGACGAGTGGGAGGTGGAGTCGGCGCTGGAGGCCGGGGCCGCGCTGGTGGGCGTGAACAACCGCGACCTCACCGTGTTCGAGACCGATCTGGCGGTGACCGAGCGTCTCGCCTCGTACCTGCCGGGCGAGGTGGCGCTCGTCTCCGAGAGCGGAATCGCCGTCGCGGAAGACGTGGCGCGGGTGGCGGCCGCGGGGGCGGATGCCGTGCTCGTCGGCGAGGCGCTGGTGCGGAGCGGGGCTCCGGAGAGGCTGCTGGCCGGGATGGCGGCCGTGCCTCGGGTGGAGGGGCGGAGGGGATGACGGCAGTGCGAGCCAAGGTGTGCGGCGTGATGACGCCGCGCGACGCCGCGATCGTGGACGCGGCAGGCGCGGATTACATGGGGGTGATCCTGTCGCCGGGCTTTTCGCGAAGCGTGGCGCACGAGCGGGCCCGGGAGATCTACGGCGCGTGCCGGGCGCGGCGGGTGGGGGTTTTTGTGGATGCGGAAGCCGCACACGTCGCGGAGGTGGCGCGCGAGATGCGGCTCGATGTCGTGCAGCTTTCGGGGGGCGAGTCTCCCGCAGGCGCCGCCGCGGTCCGAAACGCGGGGCCATGGGCGGTGTGGAAGACCGTGCACGCACGGCCGGGCTTGTCAATCTCCGAATCGGCGGGCCCTTACGCGGACGCCGCCGACGGTGTCCTGCTCGACGCCTGGGATCCGGGGCGCCCGGGAGGGACCGGCCGCACATTCGCCTGGGACGGGGTCGCGCGGCAGGTGCGCGATGCCATCGGTTCGGCGAGCTTCATTGCCGCCGGCGGAATGACCCCGGAAAACGCCGGCGCGGCCGTCGCAGCGCTCTCGCCCGACGTGCTCGACGTGAGTTCGGGGGTGGAATCGACACACGGCGCCAAGGACCCGGCGCGGACGAGAGCCTTCGTGGCGGCGGTCCGGCGGGCGGGCGCGGGAGGACGAAGTTGACTGACGGGACCGTTGAGATGGGCCGATTCGGCCCCTTCGGCGGACGGTACGTTCCCGAGACCCTGATCCCGGCGCTGGACGAGCTTGCGGCGGCGTATGCGGCGGCGTGCGGCGATCCGGGTTTTCTGGCGGAGGTCGACGCGCTGTCGGCGGACTACGTCGGCCGCCCCACCCCTCTCTACCGCGCGCGCAGCTTCGAGGCCGAGGCCGGCGTCGCCCCGATTTACCTGAAGCGCGAGGACCTCAACCACACCGGCGCGCACAAGATCAACAACACGGTGGGGCAGGCGCTGCTGGCGAAGCGGATGGGGAAGCCGCGGATCATCGCGGAAACGGGCGCGGGGCAGCACGGGGTGGCGACGGCGACCGCATGCGCGCTCTTCGACATGGAGTGCGTCGTGTACATGGGCACGGAGGACGTGGTGCGTCAGTCGCTCAATGTCTACCGCATGGAGTTGCTCGGGGCCGAGGTGCGGCCGGTCGATTCCGGGACGCGAACGCTGAAGGACGCCACCAACGAGGCGCTGCGCGACTGGGTGACGAACGTGGCCGACACGCACTACATCATCGGGTCGGTGGTGGGGCCGCATCCGTTCCCGCTGATCGTGCGCGACTTCCAGGCGGTGATCGGGCGTGAGGCGCGGCGGCAGATTCTGAAGGCGGAAGGACGGTTGCCGGCGACGGTCGTGGCGTGCGTCGGGGGCGGCTCGAATGCGATGGGGATGTTCCACGCCTTTGCCGGCGATGACGGGGTCGCGCTGGTGGGGGTCGAGGCGGCGGGCGAGGGGCTTGGCAGCGGGCGCACGTCGGCGTCGCTGAGCGAGGGGCGGCCGGGGGTGCTGCACGGGTCGCTGAGCTACCTGCTGCAGGACGCCGACGGGCAGGTGGCGCCGGCGCACTCGGTGGCGGCGGGACTGGACTACCCGGGCGTGGGCCCCGAGCATTCGCACTTCAAGGACACCGGGCGGGCGCGCTACGTGAGCGTCGGGGACGGGGCCGCCGAGGAGGCGTTCCGGGCGCTTCCCGGGCTGGAGGGGATCATCCCGGCGCTGGAGACGGCGCATGCGCTGGCATGGGTGACGGAAGCGGGGCGGCGGGGGGAGATCGAGGGGCCGGTCGCGATCTGCCTGAGCGGGCGGGGGGACAAGGACGCGGTGCATGTGGCGGGGCTGGGGGCGGGGGAGGCGGGGTCGTGACGGGTCGGCGGGCGCCGGGACGAATCGCAGCCCGTTTCGCCCGGTTGGCGGCCGGGAAGCGGGCCGGGTTCGTGCCGTACGTGACGGCTGGCTATCCGACGCTGGACCACACGCGCGAGCTGGTGGCGGGGCTGGCGGAGGCGGGAGCGGATGTGATCGAGCTGGGGATCCCCTTCAGCGATCCGATGGCGGACGGGCCGACGATCCAGCGCTCCAGCCAGGGCGCACTCGATGCCGGCACGACGACCGGCGACGTCTTCGATGTGCTCGCCGGGCTCCGTCGGCACAGCGATGTGCCGGTGGTGATCTTCTCGTATCTGAACCCGGTGGTGTCGCGCGGTGTCGGAGAGTTCATCCGGGAGGCGGTGGACGCCGGGGCCGATGGGGTGCTGCCGACGGATCTGCCGCTGGGCGCGGACCCGGAGCTTGAATCGCGCCTGTCGGAATCCCCGCTTGACCTCGTGCGGCTGATCGCGCCGACGACCTACCCGGACCGGATCCGGGAGATCGCGCGAGCCAGTCAGGGGTTCGTCTACTACATCGCGCGCACGGGGGTCACGGGCGCCCGAAGTGCGCTGCGCGAGGAGCTGGGGCGGGAGGCCGGGGCGGTGCGTGCGGTCTCGCCGTGTCCGGTGGCGGTGGGGTTCGGCGTGTCGACGGCCGGGCACGCGCGTGCGGTGGGCGCGGCGGCGGATGCGGCGGTGGTGGGGAGCGCCCTGGTGGATCGCCTGGACAGCGGGGGCGTGGTGGGAGCGCTGGCGCTGGCGAGGGAGCTGCGGGAAGCGCTGGACGAGGTGCGGCCGGGCTGAGCCTGCGCGGGATGGGACGGTCGGTCAGCCGCCCAGCCGTTCTTCCAGTGAAGGATCCGGGGTCACGAAGAGAGTCTGCACCCGGTCGGGGATCACGGCTCCCGGCGCGGCGCCGCGCGGCTTTCTGACCCATTTGCGGCGCGTCCAGTCCACCGGCACCTGTCCCGAGCCGCGGGCGCCGGAGTGGTTCGCGGCCAAGGTCGCGGCCTCCTCCAGGTCGGCGGCTGGAGGACGCTCCGGACGCGCCCAGCGCACGATCACATGGGCGCCGGCCGTGTGGCGGGCGTGGAGCCAGATGTCGTCGGGGCGCGAGTGGTGGAAGGTGAGGGCGTCGTTTCGCCGCGCGCCCCGGCCGACCCGTATCTCGATGCCGCCCGAGCTGGTGTAGCGCCTGTAGGGCAGGGGCGGCGGTTCGCTGCCGGGCCTGGCGGGACGCCCTCGGGGCGGGGGTGGGAGCAGGGTGGGGAGGAGGGCTTCCGCCTCTTCGCGGGTGAGCTCCCCGGCCGTGTGGCGTGCCTGCAGCGCCGAAATGTTCGCGATTTCCACCTCGACGCGTCCGATCCGTCCGGGCAGAGCCTCGGCCGCGCGCTCAAGCCGGGCCGCACGGCGAAACAGGGCATTTGCATGCTCCTGCGGGCGCACCCCGGGGTCGAACTCGAACGCGCGCTGCACGCCGTCGAAGCCGGTCAGCGATACCTTTGCCGTTCCCGGCTCGATCAGGTGCAGGGACGAGAGGATGAGCGCGCCGTCATCGCGCAGTTCGGCGGCGCGGGCGGTCTTTTCCAGCTGTGCGCGGAGGTGCCTCGCCTTCCTCTCCAGGCGGCGCGACTGGTCGGCGAGGCGTCGGGCGATCCGGTTGAGCGGTTCAGCGGCGCCGGTTCCGGAAGCCGTGCGCACCTGCTGCATCGCGTTCAGGAGGCTGGCGGCGGGTTCGGCATCGGCGCCGGGCAACGGCCACGGGTAGGGCTGGAGGCCCGACGCGCGGCGAACGAGACAGGGGACGGCGTCCCCTCCCTCGGCCAGCGCCCGCCAACGCCGGAACCCTTCGTCCGGATCCGGCGCTTCCAGCAGATGGGCCACATTCAGTCCCGACACATACTCCACCCGGGCGAGCAACGCCGACCTCGCCTCCCGAGGGTCCACACCCTCCACCAGTGCACGCCACCCCGCAGAGTCGACCGGGCCCCGCGCGGCGGTCTGACTGCCAGCGCCCGGAACCCTCCACGGCTGCCCGATCGTGTGCGGACGCGACCGCACCGCGCGCAGTCGCTTGCGGACCCGCATCTCGGGGCCGTCCGCGACGATGGCGTTCCAGCGGTTGGTGGCGAGTTCCACGATGAGCACCGGATTCGGCTTCCTCCCCCGCACCCGTCGGAAGCGCATCACGATCACCCGCTCGTCCCTCACGGCCTCGACCTCTGCGAGCACCGCGGGAATCGGTTCGGCATCCGGATCCGGCTCCCCCGGCGGCCCCACCACGATCAGCGCCCGGCCAGCCGACAGATCCACCTCCAGCGTCGCGTCCCGAAAGTACACCGCGACCGCGGCCGCCTCGCGGCCAAAGCTCAGGGCCCGGGCCCGCGACCCTCTCAGCCGCTCCCTCAGTTCGGCGGCCACGGCCCGCGCCAGGCAGGGATCCCAGATCATCCGCGCCCCGCCGCTATCTTGCGTCTTGGCATCGCCGGCCCGCGCATCGCCAGCTTGCGCCCTGCCCGGTGTCGCATCGCCTGCTTTCGCATCGCCTGAAGGGAATGGTGGGAGAGGATGCCTGACAAGTCGCACCCGGTCGTCGCCGCCGCAGCCGACGGAGTACTCCCGGACTGGGCCGTTGCCGGCGAGGAGCGCCGAGCCCACATGGCCAGGGTCGCTTCTCTGCTGGAATCCTGGGGCCGCAAACTGGGTCGAAACGAGCCAGGCGTCGTGAGGTGGCGCGCCGCCGGGTTCCTTCACGACGCGCTTCGCGACGCACCCCCTGCCGAGCTCGCGCCAGGCCTGCCGGAGCGGATGCGCGCACTTCCTGAGACGGCCTATCACGGGCCGGCAGCCGCGGCGCGCCTCGAGGCGGCCGGAGTGGAGGACCGCGAACTGCTCGACGCCATCCGCTGGCACACTCTCGGATCGACAGGGTTCGGCGAGCTCGGCAAGGCCCTCGTGGCGGCCGACACGCTCGAACCCGGGCGCGCAAAGCGTCCCGCATGGCGCCGCGAGCTGCGCGGGCGCGTACCAGAAGAGCTGGACGCGGTAGTCACCGAGATAGTGGCGAGCCGGATTGGTTACCTTTTACACGCACGGAGTCCCGTGCACCCGCGAACCCTCGGCTTCTGGAACTCTCTGGTCAACGGAACGTGATGCGCGGCATTCTGAGGGCGATGCTCTTTTTGGTGATTGCAGCGGCCGGGGTCGTCCTGGTGGGATCCGCGCTGGGACAGTGGATCCCGGAGGAAAGGGCGCCGGAAGATGTCTCGCTGCTGACCGTGGGAGCGGAGCGGATCACCATCGACGTGCGCAACGCGGCGGGCGTCGAAGGGTTGGCACGCAACGCGACGGACCACCTCCGGGGAGCCGGGTTCGACGTTGTCAGCCTCGGCAACGCCCGCGACTTCGGCAGCGACACCACTGTGGTGATCGACCGCGTCGGAGAGACCTCCAAGGCGGCCGCGGTAGCGCGCGCCCTGGGTGTCGTCCGGGTGGTGAGCGAGCCGGACTCGAATCTTTTCGTGGACGTGACCGTACGCCTGGGTTCGGATTGGTCGGCTCCTCCGGCGGTCGAAGACGAGCCCGTCTGGGAGTCCCTGGTCGGTTGGCTGCGAGCGGTGGGTCAGGGCAGATGAAGAGAGAGGTGGACGGGTAGGGATGGGTCTCCGGAGCGGGGCCAAACGCGGCCGGACCAAGGGGGCCGCAAAGCCGAAGGACCGCGGTAGGGGGGGCGCCGCGGCAGAGAGCGACCAGGCCCGATCGGGCGGACTCGGCGAATGGATCAAGTCGCTCATCGTCGCATTCGCGATCTTCCTGGTGATCCGCTTTTTCCTCTTTCAGACCTTTGTCATCACCTCGGGCTCCATGGAAAACACCCTTCTGGTAGGCGATTTTCTGATCGTCAACCGGGCTGCGATCGGATCCCGCGTTCCGCTTACCGACCTTCGGATACCGGGGTACTCGGAGCCCCGCCGGGGCGACATCCTCGTCTTCGACCCCCCGCACGAGGACACGCTGATCCTCGTCAAGCGGCTGGTCGGGATGCCGGGCGATACCCTCGAGATGCAGGACAAGATGCTGTTGCTCAACGGGGAGCCGATGGACGAGCCCTACGTCGTGCGCACGAACCAGCCCGACTATTCGGCCCCGGACATGCTCTGGCAGCGAGACATCCTGCTGGGAGGGCCCCGCGACGACTACAGGCCGTCGCGAGACAACTGGGGCCCGATCGTAATCCCCCCCGACCGCTACTTCATGCTCGGCGACAACCGCGACACCAGCCTCGACGGGAGGACCTGGGGCCTGCTGGAACCGTGGCGCTTCGAAGGGCGCGCGGTAGCGATCTACTTCTCCTACAACCGGGGCTCATTCCTGCCATTCCCCTGGCTCAGGGAAGTTCGCTGGGGGCGGATCTTCGACAGGGTCCGCTGAGCGCCCTGCCGACCCGGTGCCGCGCCGCTCCCGGTGCTTACGCGGACTGCTGGCGGCGCGCGCGCAACTGGCCGCACGCCGCATCGATGTCTCTTCCCCGGGGCTCGCGCACGGCCACGGGCACTCCGCCGTCTTCGAGTCCGTCGCGGAATTCGTTCACCCGCGCGCGGAGGCTGGGCCGCCAGTCCACGTAGGGGATCGGGTTGAAGGGTATCAGGTTCACGAAGGCCTGCACGCGTCGCGCGAGGCCGGTGAGTGGAGGCAGTAGCGCCAGGTCGTCGTTCACGCCGCGGATCATCGTGTATTCGAATGTTATCCGCCGGCCGCCCTTGCGGTTGAACGCCTCGAGAGCCCGCATCAGCTGATCCAGGGGGTAGCGCCTTTCGAGAGGGATCAGCTCGGCCCGGAGCTCGGACACCGGGGCGTGCAGGGATAGCGCAAGCCGGAATTGCTCCCGCCGACGCGCGAGCGCCTCGATGCCGGGGATCACGCCGACCGTCGACACCGTGATCCTCCGGGCTCCGAGCCCGTAGCCGCCGTTGAGGATGGTGAGGGCAGGCATGACGGCCTTGCGATTGGCGAGCGGCTCGCCCATCCCCATGAACACGACGTTCGTGACGGCGCCACGATCGTTTTCGCGGGCCCAGCGCACCGAGGCCCGGTACTGGCCGACGATTGCCGCCGCCGAGAGCTGGCGTCCGAACCCGGACCAGCCGGTAGCGCAGAACTTGCAGCGCAACGCGCACCCCGCCTGCGAAGAGATACAGAGGGTGAGCCGGCCCCCCGAAGGGATCAGCACGCTCTCGACGACCTCGCCGTCGTGCAGCTTCCACAGGTGCTTCGCGGTGCCGTCGCGCGACAGCGACACCATATCCACCTCGGGCTCGTCGAAGCGAAACGCTTCCGCCAGGGCGGTGCGCTCCCGCGTCGGGAGGTTCGTCATGTCGCCGAAGGAGCACGCTGTAGTCCCGAAGACCCATTCCCGCACCTGCCCGGCACGGTAGCGCGGCTGCCCGCGCACCCCGAAATGTCCGCCCAGGACCTCGCTCAACTCCGCGGGCGGCATCCCCAACAGGTTTGGGCGCTCGGAGGTCACGGCGTCGACAAAGCCTTTCTCGGTGACTGGAATCAGGGGAGAAGCGTCAGCGCCAGCGTCCACGGGTCGATTCCGCCGCTTGCTTGAACGTCCCTTGAAGCAGGGATTAAGTTTACCGCGAGAACACGTCCGGCGCCGCCTCCAGCAATCCGCAGTGGAACCTCCGCGTGGCACCGTCGGCCGGGAATCCCGTGGTCCACCGGAGACGGATTTGTGTCGACAGCCGCGAGAAGTGCAACGACGATGCGCTCCAATGGAGCGGGCATGGTCACCCTCGACATGGCGGGCGAAGAGGTCCGAATCGCCGGCTGGGTGCATCGCCGAAGGGATCTGGGAGGACTGGTCTTTCTCGATGTGCGCGACCGGTCCGGACTGCTGCAGGCCTCGGCGGGCCCCGGCTGGTCGTCGCCCGAGGCGATGGAAGCTGTTCGCGGGCTTGGACCGGAGGACGTAATCGGGATTCGCGGCGTCGTTACGCCCCGTCCCGAAGCGGCCCGCAACCCCGACATGGCGACCGGCGATGTCGAGGTGCAAATCACGGAGCTGGAGGTCTTCAACAAGGCACGGACGCCGGCCATCCCGGTGTATCTGCCGCCGGACGAAGAACTGCCCTCCGAGAAGCTGCGGCTGCGGCACCGCGTCCTCGACCTGCGCCGCCACGATCTTCAAGCGAAGCTGATCCTGCGGCACCAACTCGTCCTGGCCGTACGCAACTACTTCCACGAGCAGGGCTTCGTCGAGATCGAGACGCCGATGCTCACCAAGCCGACTCCCGAAGGCGCGCGGGATTTCCTGGTCCCCAGCCGGGTCCACCCGGGCGAGTTCTTCGCGCTGCCCCAAAGCCCCCAGATCTACAAGCAGCTCCTGATGATCGCGGGCTTCGACCGCTACGTGCAGATCGCGCGCTGCTTCAGGGACGAGGACCTGCGCGCGGACCGGCAGCCCGAGTTCACCCAGATCGATGTCGAGGCGTCCTTCGTCCGGCCTGACGACATCTACGGGTGGTGCGAGGGCCTGATGGCGCGCCTGGCCGATGTCGCAGGGATCGAAGCGGATCCCCCGTTCCAGCGGTTGACCTATCACGAGGCGATGGAGCGTTTCGGCTGCGACCGCCCCGATCTCCGGTACGGCCTCGAAATCGGCGACTACAGCGACGTTCTCGGTGCCCTCGACTCCAACATCCTGCGCGGCGCCGTCGCGAAGGGGGGACGCATTCGGGGCCTCCATCTCACCGGCGGCGCCCGTCTCTCGCGCAAGCAGATCGACGCGATCGAGCGCGCGGCCAAGGCGGAAGGCGCGCCCGGCCTCTTCTGGGCCAAGATCCAGGAAGACCGCGCCACGGGTCCCATGGGCCGCTTCTTCCGCGACGACACCAGCGCGCGGCTGGCCCTCTCGCCCGGCGACCTGATCCTCGCGGCCGCCGGCCCCGACCGCGTAACCTCCCCCGCCCTCGACGCCGCGCGCCGCGCCTCCCTCCAGGCGCTGGAACTCCCCAGGACCACCGCTCACGCATGGCTGTGGGTGACCGGCTTCCCCGTCTTCGAGGAGGGTGCGGACGGCACCATGGGCGCGAATCACCACCCCTTCGTCCAGCCCCATCCCGACGACATCCACCGCCTCGATTCCGACCCGCTCAGCGTGCGCGGTCTCGCCTACGACCTCGTCTACAACGGCACGGAACTGGGCTCGGGGAGCGTTCGCGTCCACGACGCCGACCTTCAGGCACGCCTGCTGGGGATGCTCGGCCTGAGCGAGGACGAGATTGCGACCAAGTTCGGCTTCCTCCTCGAGGCGCTGCGGGCGGGCGCGCCTCCCCACGGTGGCATCGCGCTGGGAATGGACCGTCTTGCGGCCTGGCTTTCGGGCGGGACAAGCTTGAGGGACGTGATCGCATTCCCGAAGACCACTGCGGCCCGGGCCCTTTATGAAGGTGCCCCCGTCCAGGTCGGAGCGGCCGAGCTGGCCGCGCTCGGGATTTCGGTTGGAGAAAGCGAATGACGACCGGGACCATGGTCGAGCACCACCTGAGCGCCGAAGGGGCCGATCAGTTCATCCTCGCGGGGGTGGGCGACGAGAACTTCCGCGAAGTGGCGTCGCTCTTCGGGGTGCAGGTCGTGTTGCGCGGAGACCACGTCAGGCTCGCCGGCGCCCTCGAATCGGTGGCGGATTCGGCCCGCGTGGTCGAGCACATGATCGAGCTGGCGCGGCTGGGCAAGGCCTTCCCGGCTTCGGACGTGGCGCGCTTCGCGGCGAGCCTCGATTCGCGCGACGGGCCCGACATCCGCCGCGGCGACGAGAAGCTGCAGATCTCCGTGCCGGGATCGCGCCGGATCATCGCGCCGCGCTCAGAGGGGCAACGCGCCTACCTCCAGGCCATGGAGGACTCGGATATCGTCATCAGCATCGGCCCGGCCGGCACGGGGAAGACCTACCTCGCCGTCGCCCGCGCGGTCGATGAGCTGTTCAGGAAGCGCGTGCGGCGGATCATCCTGGCGCGCCCGGCGGTCGAGGCGGGGGAGAACCTGGGCTTCCTGCCCGGCGACCTGCAGGAGAAGGTCGACCCGTACCTCCGTCCCCTGTACGACGCCCTCGAGGACATGATGCCCGCCGCCCGCGTCCGCCGCGGGATCGGCGACCGCACCATCGAGGTCGTGCCGCTCGCCTACATGCGCGGCAGAACCCTCTCGGACGCCTTCGTCATCCTCGACGAGGCCCAGAACGCCACCGCCGCCCAGATGAAGATGTTCCTGACCCGCATCGGGGTGAGTTCGCGGGTCGTGATCACGGGGGACAAGACCCAGGTCGACCTGCCCAGCGCCCAGGGCTCGGGGTTGATTCAGGTCGAGGAGATCCTCAGGGGCATCGAGGGCATCGAGTTCGTCTACCTCGACGAGGGGGACGTGACGCGCCACCGCCTGGTGAAGGAGATCGTCCGGGCCTACGCCGTGGCGGATCAGCGCCGCGGGGGCAGCCGGGACAATGAGCGGTAGGGGGCGCCGGCGCAGGATGCTGTCGGGAAGGCCGCGGCGGCTGTGGCCGGATGCGGTCGTGCATCACGGCGCGCGGTGGCTTCTCGTCCTCGGCCTGTCCGTCGGACTCGTGCTGCTGTATCCGTCGGATCCGTCCGTTCTCATCGGGAGGCACGAGGCCGGGACCGTCGCGGAGCGCGACATCATTGCGGTGGCCGCCTTCGACATCCCCAAGGACTCCGATGTGCTGAGGGCCGAGAGGGAAGCAGCGGCAAGTGCCGTGATTCCCACCTTCATCTTCCAGGACGGCGCCCGCGAGTCGGCATCCACGGCGCTCGCCCGCTTCTTCACCGATGTCGACTCGGCGGCGGCCGTGAGCGGCGTGGCGGGGATCGGCAGCGTGCTGGCCGCCGCCGGGATCGACGCGGGCGAGGAGCAGGTCGAGACCCTGGCTGACCCGGCGCGCGCCGAGAGCATCCGGGAGAGCGCGGCGGCGGCGATCGAGGGTATGGCCGACCGGGGAATCATCGCGCCCGGCGCCGCCTCCGAGGTCACGGCCGAATCGCTGCGCGTGGTGCGGAGAGGTGGGGCGAGCGTCGTCCCCCGCGCCTCGGTCCTGTCGGGGCGGGAGTTCTACGACGCAGTCCTCGCGGATCGCGAGCCCGGTGTCGATACCGATCTGCTGCGCCTCGTACTCGCACGCTACATGGTCCCGAGCCTGGCCCCGGACGCGGCGCGCAATGCCCGGGAAAGGGCCGTCGCGCGCGACTCCATCTCCGTGACGGCCGGACGGGTGCTGGAGGGCGAGGCCATCGTCCGCGCGAACGATCAGGTGGGTCCGGCCGAACTGCAGAAGCTGGAAGCCTACAGGAACCACCTCCGGACCGCCGGGATTCCCGTGGACGAGTCGAACGTGAGCGGTGCCTTCGGCGGCCTGATCCTCAATGCGATGATCCTGTCGATCTTCGGCGGGCTGCTCTTCTTCCACCGTCCCGACATCTTTCGCGAATTCCGCTATCTCCAGGCCCTTGCCGCCATCACCGCCCTCTACTTCGCGGGCGCATTCTTCGTGGCCCGCCTGGCCTTCCCGGGTCCCGTCCTTCCCACCGTCTTCGTCACCGTCGCGCTCGCGATCCTGTGGGACGGGCGACTGGCCCTGGTGTCGCTGCTGGTGCTGTCGGCCCTCACCGCGGCCCAGGAGCCCTTCGCCTCGGTCGACACCTTCTTCGTCGCCCTCGCGGGCGGCGCCGCGGCGGCCCTGGCGGTGCGCAGCTTCCGGCGCCTGTCCCAGACCTGGCTCCTCATCGCCATCACCTTCGGCGCCTACGCGCTCGTCCTCGCCGCGGTGCTGCTGCGGGGCGCCGACTTCGAGTTCCTCCCGGCGCTCGGCTGGGCGCTCCTCGGCACGATCGCCTGGTCGATGCTGGCGATCGGCTTCCTGCCGGCCTTCGAGTGGATGACCGGCCGCACCACCGACCAGACCCTGATCAGCTGGGCCGACCCGAACCGGACACTCATCAAGCAGCTGGCCACGGACGCCCCCGGCACCTACGCGCACACCATCCAGGTCGCCAACCTCGCCGAAGCCGGCGCAAACGACATCGGGGCCAACGCCGCGCTCTGCCGTGCGGGCGCCTACTACCACGACGTGGGCAAGATGGTGCACCCCGACCTGTTCATCGAGAACCAGAGCGGCGACAATCCCCACGACACCATGACCCCCGATGCCTCGGCGGCGGTGGTGCGCGGGCACGTCATCGAGGGGGTCCGCATGGCGCGGCGGGAGAAGGTCCCGGAGGTGATCGTCGACTTCATCTCGGAGCACCACGGCGACCAGACCATAAGCTTCTTCCTCGACAAGGCAAGCGAGAACGCCGAGAAGGAAGGACGCGATCCGCCCGATCCCGCCCGGTTCCGCTACCCCGGCCCCCGGCCGAAGAGCCGCGAGACCGCCATCGTCATGCTGGCCGACTCGGTGGAGTCGGCGACGCGCGCGATGAACAGGCCCGATCGGCAGAGGATCACCCGCCTGATCCAGGATATCTTCGCGGGCAAGCTGGATCGCGGCCAGCTGGACAACGCCGCGCTTACGCTGAAGGACCTCACCCTCCTCAGAAAGCGGTTCCTCAAGATCCTGGCCGGCATTCACCACCGCCGGATCGAGTACCCCGGCACGCGCCACCTGACGGCCGAAAGCCCGGGCTCCGGAGATCCCGAAGCGCCGGGCCAGGCCGCCCCGCAGGCGCCGGCGGCGGGGGAGAAGGCACCGTGATCACCATTCACATCAACGCGGCCGAGCCGTGCACCGTCCCCGGGGACCTCCTCGAGCGGGCGCTCCGCGAAGCGTTCCGCCGCGAAGGGGTGTCCTCTGCCGAGCTGTCGGTCAGCTTCGTCACCGACGCCGAGATCGCGAGCCTCCACGGCCGCTACCTGGGCCGCGACGAGACCACCGACGTCCTTTCGTTCGCCCTTCACGGCGACGGCGAAGACCCCCTCGGCGACGTCTATGTCGGCCACGCGCAGGCGTTGAGGCAGGCGGCCGAGACCGGTGCGGCGCCGGAAGAGGAACTGACCCGCCTGGCCGTCCATGGCGCGCTGCACGTGCTCGGCTACGATCACCCCGCGGGCCCCGAGCGCCTCGCTAGTGAAATGTTTCACAAGCAGGAGGCGATCGTGCGAAGGGCGGTGAGCGGATGAGCTCCGAAAGGCCCCCGATCGGCGTGGATCCGACCGCGCAGGAGGAGCTGAGGGCGCTGGCCCAGGAGGAGCACATCGAGCTCCCGGACTGGGTCGCCGGGATGCATCCGTCGGATATCGCCGACTTCGTGGCGTCGGTCACCTCCGAGGCGGGTCAGCTGGAGATCCTCGAGGCGCTGCCGGACGAGGTCGCATCCGAGACGCTTGCCGAAATGGAGGAGTACGAAGACCGGGCCGAACTCCTCTCCGCCCTCGACGACAAGCGCGGCGCGGCCCTCCTGCAGGAACTCGCGGACGACGACGCCGCGGACCTGCTCGGCGAGATGGAGCCCGACGACCGCGACCGCATGCTCGCCGCGCTGCCCAGCACCGAAGCCGGCGAGATCCGCGACCTGCTCCGCTACGGCGAAGAGACCGCCGGCGGGCTGATGACGACCGCCCTCGTATCGGTCGCCGCCGAGTCCAGCGGGGGCGAGGCCATCGCCGAAATCCGCAGGCAAGGGCGCGAGGTCGAGGACTTCTACTCCGTCTTCGTCGTGGGCGACAAAGACCGGCTTCGCGGCACCGTCCCCCTCGCCGATCTCATCCTCGCCGACCCCGAAGCGCCGGTCGAATCGCTGGTCGAACCCATCTCGGCCGTGGTGCATCCGGGCACCGACCAGGAGGAAGTCGGTCGCATCATGGCGCGGTACAACCTCGTCAGCATCCCGGTTGTCGACGAGGAAGGCGCCCTCCTCGGCCAGATCACCTTCGACGACGTGATCGACGTGATCGAAGCCGAGACCACCGAGGACATCCTCAAGCTGGCCGGCGTGTCCGACGAGGAGGAGCTCCAGGCCGGGTGGGGCGACTCGGTGCGCTCACGGCTGCCGTGGCTGACGCTGAACCTGGTGACCGCCGGATTGGCCGCGATGGTGATCCTCCGCTTCGAAGGCCTGATTGCCCAGTTCGCCTTTCTCGCCTTCCTCATGCCCGTCATCGCCGCCCTGGGCGGAAACACCGGCACGCAGGCGCTCGCCGTGACGATCCGCCGCATCGCGGTCGGCGACGGCCTCGGCTCCCACCACTTTCCCGCGGTCGGCAAGGAGGTGCTGGTAGGGCTCGTCAACGGCCTCGTCCTGGGCGGACTCTTCGCAGCCTTCGCCTACCTCTGGTGGGGCGGCGACCCGCGCATCGGGCTGGTCGTGCTCCTCGCCATGTGGGCCAACATCATCGTGGCGGGCTTCGCGGGGGCGCTGATCCCCACCGTCCTCGACCGGCTCGGCGTCGACCCGGCCGTCGCCTCGTCCGTCTTCGTCCACACCCTCACCGACCTGGTGGGCTTCGTCATGGTACTCAGTCTCGCCAGCGCGCTACTGTAGCCATGACCGCCGGCCGCCCCACGCGCGAAGAGCGGAACCGCCGCCTCACGGCCGACTTCCGGCGCGGCAGGCGTCCCGCCCTCGCCCGCGCCATCTCGATGGTCGAGGCCGGCCATCCGCGCGCCACCGAAATCCTCCACGACCTCCTCCTGGTCGAGCCCCGGGCGCGACGCATCGGCATCACGGGCCCGCCCGGCGCGGGCAAGTCCAGCCTCGCCACACTCCTCGCCAAGCTCCTCCGCGAACGGGACGAGGACGTCGCGATCGTCGCCGTCGACCCCACCTCGCCCTTCTCCGGCGGCGCACTCCTCGGCGACCGCATCCGCATGAACGAGCTCTCCGTCGACCCGGGCATCTTCATTCGCTCGATGGCCACCCGCGGCTCCCTCGGCGGCCTGGCCGCAACGACGCGCGAGGTGATCGACCTCCTCGACGCCTTCGGCTTCGCCAACATCATCGTCGAGACGGTCGGCGTGGGGCAGACGCAGTTCGAGATCCAGGCCGCGACCGACTCTACCGTCGTCGTCCTCGTCCCCGAATCGGGCGACGGAATCCAGGCGATGAAGGCCGGCCTGATGGAGATCGCCGACATCTTCGTCGTCAACAAGTCCGACCGCATCGGCGCCGACCGCATGGTGCGCGAGATCGGGCAGGCGCTGATGCTCCGCGCGGGACGGGCCTCGCACGACGTGCCCGCGCACCACGGTGTGGATCTGTCGGGGGTGGGAGCTTCGACCCGGACGGACGCCACGGAGACCCCGGCCGAGGATCCCGCCGGCCACCCGGGGCGCCTGCGGGAGACCGCCTCCCCACGCTGGGATATCCCGGTGCTGAAGACCTCGGCGGGCCGCGGCGAGGGGATCGACGCCCTCCTCGAGGCCATCCTCTCGCACGGCGGCTACCTGGCCGATTCGGGGACGCTCGAAGCGCGCCGCGCCGATCGCGCCCGGGGACGCATTCGCGATGTCGTGGAGCGCCGGCTGCGCCACCGCGCGGACCGCTTCTTCGCCTCGGACCCGAACCTCGCGGAGTGGGTAGAAGCCGTCAGGACCGGCCGCGCGACCGCCTACGGCGTGGCGGATCGCATCGTTCCCGCCATATTAGAGTCAGGGCCGGAGGGCTCCCGCATCCCGCCGGACGGCGCCGCCGGGCAGGAGGACTGCTGACATGTCGACCACCGAACCACGATTGCGCGACCGCGTCGCCCTCATGGAGGAGATCGAGCGGCGGCAGCGGGAAATCGAGCGTCTGAACGCCGAGTTGGCTGCGTGGGAGGCCACCTGCGAGGGGACGCCGAAGCGCCTGCCGTCCTACACCTCCATCTCCGGCAACGAGATCGAACCCCTCTACACCCCGGCGCACCTGTCCGGGAGCTACGTGGACAAGCTCGGCGTACCCGGCGGCTTCCCCTACACGCGCGGACCCTACGCGACCATGTACCGGACCCGCCTCTGGACCATGCGCCAGTTCGCGGGATTCGCCACCGCCGAGGAGACCAACGCGCGCTACAAGTACCTGCTCGCGAACGGCCAAACCGGGCTGTCGGTCGCCTTCGACTTCCCGACGCTGATGGGATACGACGGCGACCATCCCCGATCGCTCGGCGAGGTGGGCGTCTGCGGCGTCGCCATCTCGTCGCTCGCCGACATGGAGACCCTCTTCGACGAGATCCCGCTCGACCGGGTCTCCGTCTCGATGACGATCAACGGTCCGGCGATCATCCTCTTCTGCTTCTACGTCGCGGCCGCCGAGCGCCAGGGGATCTCCCCGGACCAGCTCCGTGGCACCGTCCAGAACGACATCCTCAAGGAGTACCAGGCGCAGCACGCGTGGGTCTTCCCGCCGGAGCCGGCGCTGCGGCTCATTCTCGACATGTTCGAGTGGTGCTCCGAGAACGCGCGGCGCTACAACCCGATCTCGATCTCGGGCTACCACATCCGCGAAGCGGGGGCGACCGCCGGCCAGGAGCTCGCCTTCACCCTCGCCAACGGCTTCGAGTACGTGCGCCGCGGGATCGAGCGCGGGCTCGACGTCGACGCCTTCGCGCCGCGCCTCTCGTTCTTCTTCGACGTGCACAACGACTTCTTCGAGGAGGTCGCCAAGTTCCGCGCCGCCCGGCGGATCTGGGCCCGGCGCATGCGGGACGAGTTCGGCGCGCGCAACCCGCAGTCGTGGCGCCTGCGCACCCACGCCCAGACGGCGGGCGTCACCCTCACCGCGCAGCAGCCCGAGAACAACATCGTGCGCGTCGCCTACCAGGCGCTCGCCGCGGTCCTCGGCGGGACCCAGTCCCTCCACACGAACTCCATGGACGAGACCCTCGCGCTCCCGACCGAGAAGGCGGTGAAGATCGCGCTCCGGACCCAGCAGATACTGGCGTTCGAAAGCGGCGTGCCCAACACCATCGACCCGCTCGCCGGCTCGTACTACGTGGAGTCGCTCACCGACCGGCTCGAGGCCGAGGCCGAGGAGATGTTCGAGCGCATCGAGGGGCAGGGCGGGGTGGTCCCCGGCATCGAGAACGGGTGGTTCCAGCGCGAGATCGCGAATTCGTCCTCCCGCCAGCAGGCCGAGATCGAGGCCGGGCTCAGAACGGTGGTGGGCGTCAACCGGTTCACCGGCGGCTCCGACGAGATCGAGATCGACACGCTGCAGATCGACCCGGAGGTGGAGGAGCGCCAGCGCGCCAAGATGGCGAAGCTGCGCGCCGAGCGCGACGCCGAGCGGGTCGAGTCGACGCTGGCCAGCCTGCGCGCCGCGGCCGCCGGCGGGGCCAACACGGTCCCCTACATCCTCGACTGCGCCCGTGCCTGGTGCACGCTCTACGAGATCAGGGCGGCCATGGAAGACGTCTTCGGCGCCTACAGGGAGCCGGTGTTCTTCTAGTCGCATCGCTCGGCTGTCCGATCCGCGATTCAGGCCCCATGTTGAGCGGTAGCCCCAGCCGTTCACGCACCTCGGGAGGTTCCCCATGCTGGCATTCGACCTCGGTCTGCTGCGCTCGCTGCAGCGCAACGCACGTCTCGCCGTCATCGCGCTTGCCGCCGTCGTCGCGGCCTCTTCAAGCACAGCCCCACTGTTCGCCCAGACCCCCCTCTCCCTCGACACCTGGCTCGACTGGGAGCGCGTCTCAGACCCGCGCATCTCGCCCGACGGGTCACAGGTCGTCTACACGCACGGCTGGGTCGACAAGATGAACGACAGCTGGGAGTCGTCGATCCGCATCGTGAACTCGGACGGATCGCGCCCCCGCGACCTCATCGCCGGCTCGTCCCCGCGCTGGTCCCCCAGCGGCGACCGCATCGCCTTCCTCGCGCCGGACGACGAGGGCAACACCCAGATCTTCGTGCGCTGGATGGACGCGGAGGGAGCGGTTTCCCCGGTCACGCGCCTCACCGAGACCCCTTCCGACATCGCCTGGTCGCCCGACGGCACGCAGCTGTCCTTCACCATGAGCGTCCCCGCGGAAAACCCGAGCTCCCGCCACTGGCAGGTCTCGCTGCCGCGCCCGGAAGGCGCCGACTGGACGCCCGGCCCCCGCATCATCGAGAGCCTCGTCTACCGCCAGGACCGCGTCGGATTCCTCGACGAGACCTTCCGCCACATCTTCGTCGTGCCGGCCGGCGGCGGCACCCCCCGCCAACTCACCCGCGGGGATCACAACTACGGCGCGCCCGTCTGGGAGCCGAACGGCGAGACCCTGCTCTTCAGCGGCCTTATCGAAGACGATGCGCTGTATCGTTGGCAGGAGAGCGAAGTCTACAGGCTCGGCGTCGCTTCCGGCGAACTATCCCTGGTCACCACGCGGAAAGGCCCTGACGGGGCTCCGGCCCCTTCCCCCGACGGCCGCATGATCGCATACGTCGGCCACGACACGACCACCTTCGACTACATCGAGTCCACGCTCTACGTCATGAACGCGGACGGATCGAACCCGCGGGCGCTCACCACCGACCTCGACCGCACCCCGCGCGGCCTCCAGTGGGCGCCGGACGGCAGCGGCGTCTATTTCAACGTCCAGGCCGATGGCTACGCGAACATCATGCATGCGTCGATCGGCGGCGACGTCCGCGCCGCGAGCGAGGGCCCGCAGATGTTCTCGCTGAGCGACGTGAGCGCAGGCGGCATGGCGGTCGGAACCTGGGGCGACGCCCACGAACCGGGCGACATCTACGCCTTCCCCTTGGACCGGCCGGACCAGCGCACGCGCCTCACCGCGGTGAACGCCGAAGTCCTGGCCGGGGTGACCCTCGGCGAGGTCGAACAGATCTGGGCCGAATCGTCGCACGATGGCCTGGCGATCCACGGCTGGGTCATCAAGCCCCCCGGCTTCGACCCCTCGCGCCGGTACCCCATGATGCTCGTCATCCACGGCGGACCGCACGGCATGTACAACGGCGGCTTCAACTTCGGCTGGCAGGAGCACGCGGCGAACGGGTACGTCGTCCTCTACACCAATCCGCGGGGGAGCTCCGGCTACGGCACCGAGTTCGGCAACGCCATCCAGTACGACTACCCCAACAACGACTTCCACGACCTCATGTCGAGCGTCGACGAACTCCTGTCGCGGGGCTACGTCGACGAGGACAACATGTTCGTCTACGGCTGCTCCGGCGGCGGCGTCCTCACGGCCTGGGTCGTCGGCCACACCGACCGCTTCCGCGCCGCCTCGTCGAACTGCCCCGTGACCAACTGGCTCGCCTTCCCCGGGGAGGTCGACGGGAACCCGCTGCGCTGGTACGCCGACTTCGAGCACTTCCCGTGGGAGGACCCGAGCGAGCACATTCGCCGCTCACCGATCATGTATGTCGGCGACGTGACCACGCCCACCATGCTCATGACGGGCGAGCTCGACCTGCGCACCCCGATGTCGCAGACCGAGCAGTTCTACCAGGCGCTCAAGGCGCAGAACAAGCCCACCGCGATGCTGCGGTTCCAGGGCGAGTGGCACGGCACGTCCCGCCTGCCGTCAAACTTCATCCGCACCCAGCTGTACCTGCGGCAGTGGTTCGAGCGCTGGGGGACGCACGACGACCGGCCGGCGGCGAGTGAGGGGTGAGTCTGTCTCCGGCCGCCGCAATCGGGGAGTGACGCCGTCGCCGGCCCGCGCAATGGGAATGGGGACAAGCGCTATCATTATGATATCATAGTGATAGCAGTCATTGGGCGGGCCGTGGTGGGGCGGGCCGAGTTGGTGCCGGGCCCCGCGTGACCGAGCTCCGGCGCGGCGAGGAGCCACGTCGCGGCCTCCGCATCGCCCTCAACGGCCCTCTCCCTCAAGGTGTCTTCAAGTGGAGGCGCAGGTTCGCACGCGGTGCAGGCGACGAGCAGCAACGCCGGCATCGCAGCCCGCCTGCATTCCCGAAGAGGCGCTATTACCGTCCCCTTGACCGATGCTGTCCGTGGAAGTGAAACCGTCATCCCCCGAAGAATCGTGCCGGAAGGACCAACGACTCCGCCCCTGGGCGGGAGCAGGTCTTCTTGGCCCGCCCGCGCGGCGCTATCGTCAAGGTGGAGACCGGCCGGGATCGGCGGGTCAGATCTCTGCCGGGGCGGTCAATGATCAATCGGACGGCGATGTGGACGTGGCTGCTCGCGACGACTTCGGCCTGCGCGGACCGATGACGCTCCTCGCAGCTGTCGTGCTCGCGTCGCTGGGACCGGGCCCCGCCGCGGCGATGACCGAGTCCCCGGCCGGGGCCCAGCAGGACATCCTCGCGCCCCGCCCCGACCGGCCCACGCCGGGCAGCACCCCGGCGGCGGTGGTCTATAGTGGCCTCGAAGGCCAGATCGACATCGCCGCTCCCCGCGCCGCCGACCCGGATATCGCCATCGACGGACGCCTCGACGACGCCGCGTGGTCCGAGGCCGCCCTCCTCACGGGCTTCTCCCAGTTCGACCCGACCGAGGGGATTCCTGCCACGCAGGAGACCGAAGTGCTGCTCCTCATTTCGGAGGACGCCATCTACTTCGGCGTCCGCGCCTTCGACGACAATCCGGGCGGCATCCGCGCAACGCTGGGCGAACGCGACACCTTCTACCGCACCGACGACTACATCCAGTTCGTCCTCGACACCTTCAACGACCAGCGCCAGGCGTATTCGATCGTGGCGAACCCGCTGGGGGTGCAGCAGGACGGCCTGTGGATAGAGGGCAGGGTGGGGCGCTTCGGGCGCAACTTCGGTCCCCCGATCGACTGGAATCCCGATTTCGTCTGGGACTCCGAGGGCCGGGTGGAGGACTGGGGGTACGCGCTCGAGGTCAGGATCCCCTTCAAGAGCATCCGCTTTCCGGAGTCGAACGACCAGGAGTGGGGGCTGCAGGTCTTCCGCAAGATCCAGCGGACCGGCTTCGACGAGTCGTGGGCGCCGGTCACCAAGGACGTCGCCAACCGCCTCACGCTCTCGGGTTCGCTGAGCGGGCTGCGCGACCTCGAACGCGGCCTCTTCCTGGAGCTTAACCCTGTCCTCACCGGGACGCGCCAGGGGACCTATGACGCAGGCGCAAAGGCATTCGAACGGGAGCCGGTGAGCGGAGAATTCGGCTTGAACGCCAAGTACGGCCTCACCTCCAACCTTACGCTCGACGCCACCTACAACCCCGACTTCAGCCAGGTCGAGGCCGACGCCGGGCAGATCGCGGTCAACGAGCGGTTCGCGCTGTTTTTCGAGGAGAAGCGGCCGTTCTTCCTGGAGGGCACCGAGATCTTCACGATGCCGAAGAACCTGGTCTACACCCGTAGCGTCATCAATCCGGTGGCGGGGGCGAAGCTGTCGGGGAAGGTGGGCGGCTTCCAGCTGGGATACCTGGGGGCGGTCGACGAGGTCGGCGGCTCCGGCGATCTGATGGAGAGGCCGGTGGTCAACCTGCTGCGGGCCCGGCGGGACCTTGGCAGCGCATCCACGCTGGGGATGGTGTACACCGACCGCACCACCAATGGCGACGAATTCAACCGCATGCTCGGCTTCGACGGCCGGTTCGTGATGGCGCGCCGCTACACGCTCACGGTGATCGGCGCGGGGAGCCGCACCGCGACGACCGGCTCCGACGCCGAGACTGGGAGCTATCTGTCGCTGCAGTTCCAGCGCGCCAGCCCCACGCTCACCTTCAACCTCGACCTCGAGGACGTGGCCCACGGATTCGACGCGGCCAGCGGACTGATTCCGCGCGTGGGGGACACGCGCCTGCAGTCGCGTCTCGAATACAACTTCCGTGGCGAGCCCGGCGCGCTGGTGGAACAGTTCCGGCCCGGCTTCGACGCCTCGTTCTTCTGGGACCACGACTCGTTCTGGGGGCGCGAGGTGTTCGAGGAAGCCGAGGTCCGCTACGGGGTCACCACGTCGTTCCGCAACAACATCACCGTGCTGCTGGCCGCCACCGCCAGGCGCTACGATTTCGGCGCCGTGGACTACGACGGGCTTTTCGTCGACGACGGCCGGGGCGGGGAGGTCGCCTTCGTGGCCGACCAGGATCCGTTCGGTCTCCTGCATGGGGTCGGCGGCTTCTTCTGGGTCAACAGCTGGGACAAGCTGCGCGGGCGGGTCCGCTGGGGCTACAGCCAGGACGCCGTCTTCGACCTTCGCTACGGTGTGCCGATCGAGGTGGGCACCGGCTGGGACGCGGACATCGCGGCGTACGCCTACCCCACGCGCCACCTGTCGGCCGAGCTCGGCCTGCGCTACCAGAGCCTGGCGCGGGAGAGCGACGGCACCCTCGCGCTGGAGGCGGTGATCCCGCGCATCAAGACCCAGTACCAGTTCAACCGGGCGCTCTTTCTGCGCGCGATCGTCGAGTACGGGGCCCAGATGCGCCGCGA
Source organism: Gemmatimonadota bacterium (assembly GCA_022826565.1). Lineage (GTDB taxonomy): Bacteria > Gemmatimonadota > Gemmatimonadetes > Longimicrobiales > Gaopeijiaceae > Bin94. The sequence goes on from JAJDUP010000020.1 coordinate 43,359, forward strand.
CCTGGTCGACCCGGTGACGGGCCGGCCGCTGCTGGGGTGCAGCTCGGGGGACTGCTCGCTCCGCAGCGGCTCCGACGCCAACGACTTCGGGATCGAGACCCTGCTCAGCTACGAGCCCACCCCGGGCACGGTGTTCTTTGTGGGCTATTCACGGCAGATGGAGGACACCGAGCGGCTGCGGTTCCGGGACGTGCGGCCTACCGCGGACGGGCTGTTCGCGAAGGTGAGCTACAGGTTCAGGCGGTAGCGGCGCGAGCCGTCGCTGAAGCCCCGAATACGTTTCAGCTGGAACGTTCCCGCGCGCCCTCAGCCCCCGGCGCCCGCCTTCCGCAGCGCCTCGATGTCGATCTTCCCCATAGTGAGCAGCGCTTCCATCACGCGCTTCGGGTCGGCGCTCATCAGCTCCCCCATGTTTGCCGGGACCACCTGCCACGACACCCCGAAGCGGTCGTTGAGCCAGCCGCAGTAGCCCTCCTCGCCACCGTCCGAGAGCGCGGCCCAGTAGTGGTCGATCTCGTCCCGCGACTCGCAGTTCACCACGAAGGAGATCGCGGGCGTGAACTTGAACATGGGACCGCCGTCGATCCCCTGGAACGACCGCCCGGCAAGCTCGAAGACCACGAACGCGTTGTCCTTGGCCGGGCCCGCGCCGACCGTCGAGACCTCCAGGATCCGCGAGCCGGGGAAGAGCGAGACGTAGAACTCGGCGGCCTCGACGGCCCGGTCCTCGAACCAGAGGCAGGTTCCGATGCGGTTCGGCGCGGCGGTGGCGGTGTGGTCAACCCTGGGCATCGTTGCTTTCTCCGTTGGTTTGCGTCTGGTCCAATCTAACCCCCGTCCACTCCAGGCTCCGGTCCCACAATTCTTGCGCCAGCCGCTCGTCCCGGGCCTGCTCGCCCGGCACGGCCTCTTCCTCGATGTCGAAGTACCGTCCGCTAACCTCGTCGCGCGCGGGATCCCGGAGGAGGTTCATCACCGCCGCACCCCCGACATCCGGCTTGTCCATGAACCAGGTGAAGGGGCGGATCAGGAGGCGCACCACCGCCGGCGTCTTCTTCCAGATCTCGGTGGCGAGCACGCCGGGGTGGACCGCGTTGGCGGTGATGCCGCGCCCGCCCCACCGCCGCACGGATTCGGTGGTGAAGAGGATGTTGGCGAGCTTCGAGTCGCCGTAGGCAATCAGGCCGCCGCGCCAGGCGCGTCCCCGGGCGATGTCGTCCAGGTCCGCGCGCTTCAGGTCGCCGTGCCGGTGGCCCTTCGAGCTGACGTTCACGATGCGCCCACGTCCCGCTTCCAGGCGCTCGACGAGGACGTGGGTGAGGAGGAAGTGGCCGAGGTGATTCGTGGCGAAGGTCAGTTCGAAGCCGTCGCGGGACATCACGCAGCGCGCCCGCGAGATGCCCGCGTTGTTCACGAGGATGTCGATGGCGGGGAGGCGGGCGGCGATGCGGTCGGCGGCCGCGCGGACGTCGTCCAGGCTCGACATGTCGGCGAGCTCGAGTGCAACGTCGGGCCCGCCGCCCTCGCAAGACATCCCCGGCGAAGCCTCGCCGGAGCGTTCCATGCCGGCCGCCACCATGCCCCGCAGTTCCGCAAGCGCCTGCTCACCCCGCTCGCGGCTGCGGCAGATCATCGTGACATGGACGCCCGCGCCGAGGAGCATCTCGGTGGCCGAACGGCCGACGCCGGAATTGGCGCCGGTGACGACCGCGACCTGTCCCTTCAGCGTACCGGCGCTCACTGTCCTTGCGACACCGGCTTCGCCTCCTCCCCGAAGTGCTCCGCGAACCAGTCGAACATGCGCTGCCAGTGGTCCGCGAAGTCGGCCGCCGTGCTCGCGCGCCCGGCCCCATGGCCTCCCGCCGTGTAGTGCACCCACACGACCTCCTTCCCCAGGCGGCGCAGCGCATAGTACATCTCGCGCTGGTTGGTCGCCGGCACGTTCCAGTCGCCCTCGCCGGAGAGCATCAGCAGCGGCGTCTCGATCCGGTCGGCGAACATGACCGCCGAGTGCTCGATGTACTTGTGCGGCTGCTCCCATAGCGTGGCGCCGATCCGGTCCTGCCCGACCTCGGCCGCCGCGTAGTTGCGCGTCGTGATCTTCGGCGAGTCGCCCAGGAAGGAGATGATGTTGACCTTCCCGGAAACATTTGCCGCCGCGGCGAAGCGGTCGGTCTGCGTGATCAGCAGGTTGGTCGCGTAGCCGCCGTAGCTCTGCCCGTAGACGCCCACCTTGTCCGGGTCGACCAGTCCGCGCTCGATGATCTTGTTGATCGCGTTCGGCACGGCCTTCATCCACGCCTCGCCGGGGAAGCCCTCCTCGAAGCGCACCGACGGGCGGAACCCGAACCACCCCTGCGCGGTGATCAGGTTCATGTTCTCGTTGAAGCCGTTGTCGAAGAACTGTTCGTAGATCTCGGCCACGAGGGGGTAGGTGCGCCCGGGCTCGTAGCCGGCCGGGTAGTAGAGGATGCCGTAGAGGGTGTTGCCGTCGACGTCCAGGAATTCGATGAGCTCACTGCGGGTGAGCGCGACGTTGTCGAGTTGGGGGTTGGAGGTGGTGAGCCGGCGGGGCGCGGACAGGTCGCCGCGGGCAGCCCAGATCTCGTCGGGGTGGTCGCCGTCGGACATGGTGTAGACGATGGTGCCGCCGTCGTCGGAGATGTTCCAGGAGCGGTAGAGGTTGCTGTCGAGGGCGAGGGTCTCGGTAGCGCCGGTGGTGGTGTCGAGGCGCTCCAGGCCGCGCTGCCAGCGGTCCCGGGCGGATTGGCTGAAGTAGAGGTGGCGGCCGTCGTCGCTCCAGCCCTGGACCTGGCGGCGGGGGCGGGTATCGTCGTCGTCCTCGAGTTCCAGGAGGGTGCGGAGGTCGGCGCTGCCGAGGTCGAGGAGGTGCCAGGCGTCCTGGGAGGTCAGGAGGAGCGCGTCGCCGGATGGACTCCAGCGCTCGACGGAGAAGCGGATGCGGGTGGAGTCGGCGACGGCGTCATCGCCCGCCTCGCCCTCTTCGGTGTCCGGCGGATCTCCGCGATGATCAGCCGTCACATCCACCGCTTCGTCCTCCCCGAGCCGCCGTACGTACACGGATCCGTCATCCGCATACGCGAACGCGTCACGCGCATCGTTCCAAGTCACGTTCATCCGCTCCTCGCCCGTGTCCCGCAACGACTCCGGCTCGCTGCCCTCCGCGAGCGCCAGCCGGAAGAGTTCGTACTCGGTCCCGTCCCGCCGCGTGTACGAGGTCTTCGTGCGCGTCGCCGTCGAATACGTGATGTAGGACCCGTCCTCCGAGAATCCCGCGCCGGCCGGCGTCACGCCGCTCAGTATCTGCCGCACGTCGCCGTTGTCCAGGGCGATGAGGGCGGTGATCTGGCGTGCGGCGATGTTCCTCACGCGGTCCCAGGCCAGGAAATCGTTGCGGGAATCCTGCACGATGACCGGCGCCTCGGTCAGCGCGACGAAGGCCGCGCGAGCCTCGTCGGCCCAGCCGGCGGGACGCAGCCCGACCAGCACGCTCTCGCCATCGGGAGCCCACTCGAGCGGCGACGACGACGCGATCTGCATGTCGGTGCCGAGGGCGACCGTCTCGGCGCGGCCCGTGTTCGCATCGAAGATCCTGAGCACGTACGCACCCTCCTCGACGGCGAAGTACGCCAGCCGATCCCCATCAGGCGACCACGCGAAGCCGCGCAGTTGTGCCGGCTCCTCGTGCACCCACGTGCGCTCCCCGCTCCGCGTGTCGATCACCATCAGCCGCGTGGAAACGGGGGAGATGTACGTGGGGTCGCCGTAGCGCTGATGGTCGACATCGGTGCGGTCGCGCCGCGTGCGAACGGTCGCGGCGACGCGGGCGCCGTCGTCGGTCACCGCCGCGATGCTCACGAGGTTGACGTCGAGGGCGATCTCCGTCGTGAAGGGGCGCTGCTGGGGTTGGGCGGGGAGGGGGGTGGCGGCAGTGAGAGCGAGGGCACCGGCAAAGCCGGCGATAAGGGGGAGCGGGGAGGGGTGTTGGCGACCTGGCATGACGGCTTTGCTCCTTCGGGAGGTGGGACTGCGGCGGAACCTTAAGCCGTGCTGATGGGGAGCGAAAGCACGATGCGCCAGACTTGCAGGCTGCTTACGATGTCGCCGGGGCGCGCGAGCGGGAGGACGAGATACAGTTGGACCGCTATCGCCCGGAGGCAACGGTACCAGGATTGAACTCAACTCCAGAAATGTAATGTAAACACGTCATGCTGTAATGTATGCATTACTTTTCTGCCGTCCCAAGGCGAGCATCCACAACCCCAAGGCTGTGACCACGAAGGACACCGCCCACACCCAGTAGCCGACCAGCAGATCCGCGACGGCGTTTTCATCTGCCACCCAGATCGGCCAGTACAGGAGATTCAGCACGCCGGCGGCCCCCAGGACCAGCGGCAGCCACCGGCCGCCGACCAGCCGCCGCCTTGTCCACCTGGTGCGCAGGGTCGCCAGGCTGAAGAGCATCAGCAGATTGGTGAGGGCGCTCACCTTGCCGATCCGGTCTCCAAAGATCAATGCGTTCAGGAAGGCTTCCCACCCTGGTTCCGCGTTTCCTTCCACGACCCTGCCGGCCGAGTCGTCCGTCGAAGGTGGTGCGGGTCGCCCTTCGATGTAGGCGGGCAGGAGGAACGAGACGGCGAACACTGTCCACGCGGCGAACACCAGGCGCCGCCATTCCTTCTTGCCCAGCTTCATACTAGCACCTCTTCCACTCTGGCCGATGCCCACTCGCGGTTGCGGATCCGAAGGCCGATGGCAGCAAGTACAAACGAAAGGTGCCACATCCAGGCGCCTATGCCGAGAACCAGGCCAGACTCGCCGGCAGACCGGACGACAGCCAGGAGTCCAATCGCCACACCGAGCGAACCCGCAACGCCGAGGATCCGGCCCAGCCAACCGGCAACGCAAACGAAACCCCGAACAATGACGGCGAAGTCACATTCAGCTTCATGACCTCCGAGCGGGCTGCCATTGCCCAGCCGGCCGCCATCCACCGCCGCCACGTCGACTTCCCGGCCCTGGCGAACTCCCTCGACAAATCCACCGCCCGGACGAGTTCTCCCCGCGCAATCGCCAGCGCCCGGGCCGGCCCCAGCGCCGGCTCCAACTCCATCTCCAGCTCCACGCGCGCCCTCAGATGGTCTTCCAACTCGTCGATCTCGCGCGGCGAAAGTGAGGACCGACGCTCCACCTCCTCACGCCACCGCCGCACCTCTTTCTCCGCCGCGAACATGAACTGCCTCCCGTCCTCAGACCGGTGCCCGCAGGACCCGCGCCGACACCCATCGGCGGGAACCGATCCAGAGACCCGCCGTCACCAGCAATTGCGAGGCCATCCAGGTCCAATATCCGATGAAGAAGCTGCCCTGCCGAATCATGTCGCCGACGACGATGGCGATGTTGCCGCGGATCAGTTCGTCCATCCCGACAACGAGGAGATAAAAGGCTGCGGCGGTGTTGAGCCACACCAGTGCACGACTCCTTGAGGGATCCCCGCGCCGGGCGTCCCAGAGCGTCAGCAGCAGGGGCAGGCAGATTATCCAGCGTTCCCAGAAGACGTGATATCCGTAGCGGATCGTGAACTCCCCCAGGACCGGAAGGAAAACGGAAGCCGCGAACAGCGCCCACCCTGCGGCGACCAGCCCGCGCCACCTGGGCCGGCCCGCCTTCGCGAACTCCCGCGAAAGCACCTCCGCCTCTCCTAGTTCATCGCTGACGTTCCTGAACGCCCTGGCCGTAGCCATCCCTTCGTGCAGCTCCCGCTCCAGTTCCATTCGCGCGCGGAGATGATCCTCCAGTTCGTCGACTTCGCGCGCCGTGAGCCCGGTCTGTCGCTCCAGCCCTCTCCGCCAGCGAAGGATCGCCTCTTCCGTGTCAAACACTCCCGCCTCCCCATGACGTCTCGAGCGCTCCGTGGACCATGCGCCAGTTCTCCCGGTCGGTAACCAGCTGCCGTTTCCCGCGGGCCGTCAGCCGATAGTACTTCCGACGCCGTCCCTCGTCGGTGAGTTGCCAGCGGCCCTTGATCAGCCTGTCACGCTCAAGCCGGTGAAGGACCGGGTAGAGCATCCCGTCCGACCATTCCAGCCTACCGCCCGAAAGCAGCTTGACCTGCTTGAGGATCTCGTACCCGTAGTTCTCGCCTCCCGCCAGGATGGACAGAACCATCGGGCGCGAGGACGCTGCGACGAGTCCTTTGGATACCGGTTTGTTCACAACGCCCCTTTCCATACCTTGATAATCAATGTACCTTGACATTCAATGTATATGAACTCGCGGCCAACGCAAAGAGCGGGTCGAACCGGTCAACCCGGATGTCGGTGGCCGCACCCGGTGGAAACGCCTTGAACGTCGAAGGGAGAGGCTGGACATGGATTTCGGAACGCACACGAACGCTCTCACGGTATCTTCGGGCCGCACGCCGCGCCACGCATTGACCGTTGTCGCGGTGCTCCTGGTCTTTCCGGCGGCAGCCTGCGGGCCCGTGGCCCAGCAAATACCCGAAATCGCGATCGACAGTGCCGGGGTCCGAATCGTCACCAGCGACCCGGCGAACTCGGACGCTGTCTGTGCCATCAGTACGGAGCCGATATCGAGCATCGGCGAGAATGAACGCGACGAAAACGAATGGTTCTCGTCGATTCGGGGCGCCGGCCTCTTGTCCGACGGGTCCATCGTGGCGGTCGACCGCACTAGCGCGGAGGTGCGCATCTACGACGAAGCCGGCAAGCATCTGCGCTCGATGGGGCGTCACGGGGAAGGGCCGGGCGAATTCAGCGATCCCTTCCTGCTGTGGATCACTGCGGCCGATACGCTCTGGGTCGGCGACTACCGTCCCTGGCGGTACAACCTGTTTACACCGCAGGGCGAGTTCGTTCGCCAAGTCAATCTCTCGCCGATGCTGGTCGACCCGCCGTCTTCGGGTGGAGGCGTCCTCGACAACGGATATAGCTTGAATTCGAGCAGCAAACGGGCTCGGCGCGAGAACTTCAGCGTTGCCGACACTCTGATGGTCCTGGTGTACGATCCCGAGGGAGGGCTTGTCGGCAACCTCGCCCGCATCCCCGACCGGACCAGCGGCATGGTCAGCGATGCGGAGAACTTCTGGTTGTTCCCCCTCTTCCAGTCATTCGCGGAGGTCGACGCAAGTGGTTCCACCATCGTGCTGGGGCACGGAAGCGAAACGGAGGTAAGGGTGCTGGACGACGAGTTCAACCTCCGGCTCATCGTACGCTGGAACGAGTCCGACAGGGAGGTGACCGGCGCCGACGTACGCGCCTGGCGGGAAGACTACATCGAGAGACGCAGGCAGTGGGCCGAGCCGGACTGGCGCGACTTCGACGACGCCCGGATCAGCCCGGAACGCCCGGTTGCAGATCTGTTCCCGGCGATTCGGGCGATCATGATCGGGCGAGACGGCCGCATCTGGGTTCGCCAATACGATCGGCCCCGCGAGGACCGCGGCTGGCTCGCCTTCGATTCCGACGGTGGGTTTCTCTGCCATCTGCCCTCGCGCATACCCGGCTCGGTACGGGAATTCGGGTCCGACTACGTGCTCCTGCAACGCGAATCGGAACTCGGGATCCACAGCTTGCAACTGCACCGACTGAAGGTGCCGTCTTCCGAGGAGACGAAGTAGACCCGGGCTCAACCGTGTTCGACCGCACACTTGTCCTCCGGTGCTGCTCGCCTCGGTTACCTTCGAAGTATGAGTGGGGGCCGGATATCAACCCCGGCGAGTAAGCGGAGCCAATCCATGCCAAATCGATCGAAGGACTGGTTCGCCCAAGCCGAGCACGACCTGGCACAGGCCGTGGATTCTCACCGCAACGGGCGGCACGACTGGGCATGTTTCGCGGCGCACCAGGCGTCGGAAAAAGCCGTGAAGGCGCTCCACCTGGCTCAGGGCCGGGAAGCATGGGGTCACGTTGCGGCCAGGCTGTTGAGCGAGCTGCCGGCAACTCCGCCCGACGCTCTGGTTGACCGGGCACGGGTGCTGGACAACTACTATATTCCCGCCAGGTACCCGAACGGGCACGATGAAGGCCCGGCTTTCGAGCACTACGGGTCATTGCACAGTTCGCAGGCGGTCGAATATGCCCGTGACATCCTCGAATTCGTCCGTCAAGCGCTGGCCGACGCCTGAAGAGGTACTGACCGCCCTCCGGGAATGGGCGAAAGCGCGGGTGGCTACACGGCCGGAGTTGATCGCCCTGGGCTACTTCGGTTCCCACGCGCGGGGCGACACCGGATTCGGAAGCGATCTCGACATCGTGGCGATTGTGAAAGAGAGCGACCGTCCGCGCCTGGAACGCAATCGGGACTGGCCGTACGAGCGGTTGCCGGTGCCGGCCGACCTGCTGGTTTACACCGCGGAGGAATGGCAGCGGTTGCACCAACACGGCGGACGCTTCGCCCGGATGCTGAACGACGAAACCGTCTGGGTGGTCGGGTCGGCCCCCTGAAGCATCGAAGCGGGGACGGTCGCATCGACCGCCCCCGCTGCAACGCTTGCCTCGCTTGCGCCCTCAGTGGTGCCCGAGCGGCGCGAACGACTTCTGCCAGCCGACCGTGAGGATCCAGTCCGTCCCCAGCTGCGGCCCGCGCAGGTTCTGGTAGACCGGGATGTGCCACTCGGCCGCGATCCGGTGCCCCGCCAGGGCGCCGTCCGGAAAGTAGAGATTCAGCCCCATCGGCACGTCCACGCGCGTTCCTCCGCGCAGTTCCTCGCGGATCGTCGGGGCCATCATGGGGTTGCCGTAGGCAGAGTCGTGCCCGGAATAGTCGCCCCAGGATCTGGTGAGCACGCGGGCCGAAAGGCTCAGCCGGTCGCCAGGCTTCACCGCGAACCACAGCGTCGCATCGGTCTGGCTGCCCTTGGTGTAGCCGCGGCTGTTCTCGCCCATGCGGACCGTGGTCCTGCCTTGAAGCCCCCACGAGGTGCTCTCGCTCATGCCCAGGATCGTGATCCCCGGGGTGAAGTCCCACGTGCCCGAGCCGAGTTGCATGGGGTAGGGCATTTGAACGGCGCGGCCCATGCTCATGGGGTTCACGCCCGTCTCTTCGATCGAACCGGTCGGGATCGACACGGCCGCGTTCAGGTGCATGCGAACGGGTCCGGTCCGCCTGACCCCGATGAGCGCACCCAGGCTGGTGTCGCCCAGTCCGGACGAAGCGGCCTCGAACATGCCGCCCGGGCGCGTCTGGTGGTTCATCGACTGGTCGAGCCAGTTGGTCATGACCAGAAGGGTGACGACGTCGCTGGGCGCGTACATGAGCCCGGCCATGTGCATCGTCATCGTCATGTCGAGCGGCGCCACCATGAAGTCCTCGTGGACGTCGCTGACGTCGAGTTCGTCGTTCCCGTCGAGGTTGCCGTCCATGAGCATCCGCATGAAGCGGTAGGACAGCATGAATTCGCCACGCTCGTGGGTGTGGTCGGCCATGATCCCGATGGGCGCGTGACCGTCCGGGCGGGAAGCGGTCCATTCGTACTGGGCCTGAGCGAGTGTGGGCGAGACGGCCGCGAGCGCCGCCGCCGCGCACAGGCATACCAACATGCGCATATGAGTATCCTCTCTTGATTGAATCCGTGGATTTGCTGAAATCGCCGGTCGTGTCGCACCGGCAGCGCGCGCCGGAGTCGGCGCCGGATTCACGCGAGAGGGGGAGCGTTCGCGAAGGGCAGGGTGTAGGGCGCGCGCCGGTTCGGAACGCGCTCGAGGGCGGGGATGGTCCGGGCGGAAACGGTGGCCCGGAACGCCGGACCGGTCGCCGCGGGATTCGACGGAGCGGACGGCCCGGCCGATGTCGGACAGCTTCCGACGCAGGTGCATGGCGGTGGCAGGGTGCCGTCGTGGGCGTCGTGGCCGCCGGCCAGAGCCGCGAAGTGCCCACCGGCCGATGCGTGGTCCGCACCTGGGCGGGCGTGGTCCGCGTCGTGAGCGTGCCCTTCCGCATCCACGTGCCCGAGGTGATGCGGACACCCCAGATCGAACAGGTCGGGAGCCATGGACGGGAGCAGCACGAGCGTCACAACCGCGCTCATCCATCTCATGGCGATCCGCGCCCTGCCTCGTCCTGTCATCGCACCCTGGGCAAGTGACCTCATCTGCTCAGAGACAATGTAGCTACCTCCGAGCCCGCGCGTCAGACGAGGGCCCGCCAGCCGTCCCGGGCACCTAAAGGACTACGTCACCCCCCGGATCCCGCCTCCGAAGCCGCTGCAGCACCGCTTCCGCCTCCCTCAACCTCTGCGAACGCATCTCCTCGTCGACGACCGCATGGCTCCATACCGGCCGTCCCTGGTCCTCCGGGACCCGCAGCACCGTACCTTCCCGGGTGCCGGCCGGCAACAGCGGGACGGGCACGTTCTTCGTCTTTGCGTTGTCGTCCCGGACCAGCACCGCGATCCCAGATTCGAAGCGGTCTGCCACCCAGATGCGTTCGGCGCGTTTGGGGCTGCCCTCGTCAGTCACTCCGCCTCCACTCAATACCTGAACACGAGTACCGTTGTGCCCGCTGCGTCGATAAGCGTGGCCGTATCTCCATTGTTGTTCCATACCGCCCTCCCTCGACCCATGAAGTAGCGTATGCCGTCGTCCTGTCCCGAGCCCGTGTGGACCACGACCTGTCCCCCGGCAGCCAGTACGGCCCCCCGCGGGAAGCGGAAGCAATGGTTCGCCGCGTCGCAGAGCGTCCATCCCGCGATCGACAGGTCGGAGCCCCGTGAATTCTCCAGTACCGCATACTCTCCGTTCGGGTTCCGGTTGTCGTCGCCCGGCGCGTCGGCGTGCACCCGCAGGCGCAAGCCACGACTGGCGGCTGCCGCCGATCCCGGGACCGCCCTGACCGCGCCGATGACCGCGTCTTCCGCTGCCGCACCGGTCGTTTCCCCGGTCCGGACCCGGCCCGCTCCCAACTCGCGCGCCGAAGCCGCCTGCTCCCCGCGCGCGACACCATACCCACCATCACGACGGCCGAGAATCGCGACATGTCCCTCCAGGTCGGTCCTCAACACGGTGGCGCCCACGCCGGCGAAGGCTCGCAGCGCGGCCGGCCCAGGATGCCCATACCGGTTTCTCCCCACCGAAATCACCACCACCTCAGGCCTGGCCGCCGCCAGGAACTCCGGCGTAACCCCGTTGTCGCTCCCGTGATGCGGCGCCTTGAGCAGCGTCACTGCCGGCACGACCCCCAGGCCGACCAGGTGCGTCAGCTGCCGCACCTCGGAGTCGCCGCTCAACAGGACTCGGAAATCCCCGAACCTCACGACCAGCGCGACCGAGCGATTGTTGTGGTCGGTCGTCGCCGACGGCAGCAGCGGCAGCACCTCGATCTCGGCGCTCCCCAGCGAAATCGTCCGCGACACGGCCTCCAGGTAGGTGATTTCGGGCCGCTCGTCGAGCGCGGTCATCAGCCGCCTGTAGGTCGCCGTCGTGTGCGCCTGCCCGTTGTCCATGTAGAAACGCACGGGCATCGACCGGATCACCCTGGCCATCCCCCCGACATGATCCGCGTGCGGATGCGTCGCGACCAGCAGATCGATCCGCTCCACGCCCATCTCCCGCAGCATTGGAACGATGTCGCCCGGGCCCGCGTCGACCAGCGCGGTCTGGCCCTCGGGGGCCTGCAGCAGCACGGCGTCGCCCTGTCCCACATCGAGGAAGGTGACGCGGAGTACGGTGTCGGGGGGGAGGGGGAGGGCGGCCGTGGCAGGCGCGGGCGGGTGTGCCGTACTCCCGGTCTGCAACTCCACGCGGGGCGCCTGCGAGAGGGTGGCCGTGGCCGCCGCGGCGAGCAGCCCGAGAATGACGGCGGCCGCTGCCGCAACGGGCGCGCGACGGCCCTCGCGACCGACGCGGCCGGGCGTCTGCATGCTCGGTTGGGACATGCGGGAACGGTAGAGCAGTGGATGGAGCGCGGCAACGTTGTCGGCCAATTCTGCCGGAATCTGGCCGACAACGCCGTTCGGATGTTCGGAGATATACCAAAATTACCTTAATGGATATATCACTAGTTATATTTCATATATCTTGGAATGCACCGAGGAGGTATCCATGAGAAAGACGAGTGTTGAGATCGACGACGAACTGATCATGCAGGTGCGGGGCCTGCTGGGAACCACATCGATCAAGGAGACGATCTACCGGGCCCTGCAGGAAGTCGTGCGCCGGGAGGCCGCACGCCGCGAGATCCACGCCCTCGCACAGATGGAAGGCCTTGATCTGGCTGACGACGACATCATGTCCCGAGCATGGCGCTCCTGACATGAAGTCCGCCCAACCGTGGTACATGATCGACAAGAGTGCGCTGGCGCGCATGCGACACCCGGCGGTCAGCGACCGGCTTGCCCGAATAATGGAGTCTGGCCGGGCCGCGACCTGTTCGATCATCGAGCTGGAGGTGCTGTTCTCGACGCGGAATCACGAAGACCACTCGAGGGTGCGCCGGCGGCGCGCCGTGGTGTATCGGCAGGTCGACCTCACGGAGCAGGTCTTTCAGCGTGCGATCGAGATCCAGGGGTTGCTGGCCCGCTGGTCACGGCACCGGATCCCGATCCCGGACCTGATCATTGCGGCCGCCGCCGAGGCCGCCGACTTGACGTTGCTCCACTACGACTCGGACTTCGACAGGATCGCTGCGGTCACGGAACAGCCAGCCGAATGGGTGGCGCCGAGGGGCTCGTTGTAGACGTCGGTTGTCATCCACGATAGGAAGCATCCGAACGCCGCACGGTGTTTTGGGGTATCACTGCATCGGGACCTCCGCATGCACTCCTGATCGACCGCTCCGCCAATTCAACAGCCAAAGCACCAGACCCATGACCCTGACCGAAAAACAACGCGATCTCTGCACCCGTTCACGCTGGGACTTCTCGGACCTCAGCGCCCTCTTTCTCAACTGCACCCTCAAGCGCACCGGCGAGCTGTCGCACACCCAGGGCCTGATCGACATTTCGACGGCGATCATGCAGGCCAACGGCGTCGCCACCGAGATCATCCGGCCGGTGGACCATGACCTCGCCTATGGCGTCTGGCCCGACATGACCGAGCACGGCTGGAACCACGACGACTGGCCCGGCATCCTCGACAAGGTGATGGCGGCCGACATTCTCGTCCTCACGTCACCGATCTGGCTCGGCGAGAAGTCGTCGGTCTGCACCCACGTCGTCGAGCGCCTCTACGCGGCCTCGCACCTCCTCAACGACGCCGGCCAGTACGCCTACTACGGGCGCGTAGCGGGGTGCCTGATCACCGGCAACGAGGACGGGGCCAAGCACTGCGCAATGAACATCCTGTACTCGCTCCAGCACCTCGGCTACACGATCCCGCCCCAGGCCGACGCGGCGTGGCTGGGCGAGGCGGGCCCGGGCCCGTCCTACCTGGACGAAGGCTCCGGCGGGCCGGCCAACGACTTCACCAATCGCAACACCACATTCATGACCTGGAACCTGATGCACCTCGCGCGCATGCTGAAGGCCGCCGGGGGCATCCCGGCCCACGGCAACCAGCGCTCCGACTGGGACGCGGGCTGCCGGTTCGACTTTCCGAACCCCGATTACCGGTAGGAGCCGTCTGTACCGCCCGCCGCACGGTGATTGACACCCGCCACCGCACCGGGCGAGTTTCCTAGGCTGTCCACAGCGGCGTATGGGACGGTTCGGCAACACCGGCTCCGGGCAACCCGGGGCACGGATACGCTCGCCCAAGGTCCAGACGCCGAAGGTTCACGGAGGGAACAGGAAGCACCATGCTGAAGTCATTTCGAGTCCGGCTGATCGTCATTCTGGCGGCGCTGGGCATTAGCGCCTTCTACTTCTTCTCGGACGGCCTCAAGCTGGGCCTCGACCTTCAGGGCGGGATGCACCTCGTCCTCGAGATCGACGACCCGGACGAGACGCTTACGCCGGAGCGCCGCGCCGACGCGATCGAGCGGGCGGAGCGCATCATCCGCACGCGCGTCGACGAATTCGGCGTCGAGGAGCCGCTGATCCAGAGAATCGGCTCCGAGCGCCTCATCGTCGAGCTTGCGGGGTTGGACGACGAGACGCGGGCCAAGGAGATCATCAACCAGCAGGCGTTCCTCGAATGGAAGCTGGTCCTCCCGAACACGGATGTCGACCAGGCCCTCGAGAGGCTGGACCGGGCCGTCGTGGCCGCCATCGGGGCGGAGGGCCTGCGGGAGATGGGAAGGGCGACCGAGGCCGCCGAGGCCACCACGTCGATCGAGCAGCTGCTGTTCAGCGACCCCGACGACACGACGGCTGCCGGCGACAGCGCCGCCGCCGACCCGGTCCAGGAGGCTGAAGAGACCGAGGCCGCGGGTGAGGACGCCGCTGAGGAAGAGGACGTGGAACTCAACCTGCGCCCCTTCACCGGCCTGCTCAACCAGGGCGACGAAGGGACCTACCTGGTCGATGCCGCCGATATCGAGATCGCCACCGAATGGATGGCGCTCCCGGAATTCCAGCGGGCCTTCCCGCGCGGAATCAGCCTTCAGTGGGGCTGGGATTCGATCCCGCGCGGGGGCCGCTTCTACCGCGAACTGTACGTGCTGGAAGAGGACCCCTTCCTCACCGGCGACCAGCTCAACGACGCGACGGCCAACCGGGACCAGCAGTTCAACCAGCCCCAGGTGCTCTTCGAGCTGAACCGGCTCGGCGGACGCGACTTCCAGCGTCTGACCGCGGCCAACATCGGCAACCGCATCGCGATCGTCCTCGACGGCGAGGTCGTAAGCGCGCCTGTGGTGCGTGACCGGATCGGCGCGCGCGGCACGATCGACCTCGGCAGTGCCGATTTCTCCGAGGCGACCGACCTGGCGCTGGTGCTGCGCGCCGGTGCGCTCCCGGCCCCGCTCACCATCCTGGAGGAACGGCGGGTGGGTCCGTCGCTGGGGGCGGAGTCCGTACTCCAGGGCAGGACCGCGGGAATCGTGGGCGTCGTCGCCGTCGTCGTCATCATGATGATCTACTACAAGATGGCCGGAGTGCTTGCCGTCATGGCGCTGGGGTTCTACCTGATGCTCGTGCTCGGCGGGCTGTCGGCCCTCAACGCCACGCTCACGCTGCCGGGCATCGCGGGGCTGATCCTCTCGATCGGGATGGCAGTGGACGCCAACGTGCTCATCTTCGAGCGCATCCGCGAAGAGCTCGAGCGGCGGCGCGCACCCCGGACTGCGGTCGACGAGGGCTTCAGCAACGCGCTGTCGGCGATCGTCGACGCGAACATCACTACGCTCATCACCGGTCTCATCCTCTTCCAGTTCGGAACCGGACCCGTCCGGGGGTTCGCGGTCACGCTCTGCATAGGGATCGTGGCCTCGTTCTTCTCGGCGCTCTACGTGACCCGCACGATGTTCCTGATCTACATGACCAGGAAGCGGGGATCGGACCCGATCAGCATCTAGGCATCCGCAACAGCCAGCATTCAGGGACAACTCAGCCATGTGGCTTTTTCACGACGCGAAGTACGGTTTCATCAACATGCGCCGGAAGGCGTACGTCGTCTCGGCGGCGGTCCTTGCGGTCGGCATCGTGGCCATGGTGGTCAACTTCGCGGCCATCGGGTCATGGCAGAACTACGGAGTCGACTTCCTCGGGGGCGTCCTGGTGCAGGTGCGCATCGAGGAGCCCACCACCGACGCGGAGCTGCGGGAGGCGCTCGGCGGGACCGACGCGCCGCCCATCACGCGGTTCGGCGAGGAGAACGAGTTCGTGGTGCGCGCGCCGGTCGAAGAGGGCGTGGCGATCGACGACGTGGCTACGGCACTCGCGGCGCAGATCGCAGCCGCGTACGGCGAGGACTCCTTCGAGATCGTCCGCCAGGAGTCGGTCGGACCCAAGATCGGACGGGAGCTGCAGGGCAGGGCCGCGCTCGCGATTCTCTTTTCCTTCGTCCTCACGCTGCTCTATATCGCCATCCGCTTCGAGTTCCGGTTCGGCGTGGCCTCGGTGATCGCGACCACCCACGACATCTTCATCGTCCTCGGGCTGCTCGCGCTCTTCCGGGTGGAGATCGCCCTGCCGACGGTGGCCGCGCTTCTGACGATCGTGGGGTACTCGCTGAACGACACCATCGTCGTCTTCGACCGAATCCGCGAGAACCTCAACGCGCGGGGCGGGCGTCGCGAGGACCCCTACAAGCTCGTCAACCGCTCGATCAACGAGACGCTGCCGAGGACGGTTCTGACCTCGGGGACGACTCTGGGGGTGCTGCTGGCCCTGCTGGTGCTCGGCGGCGCGGTCATCCGCGACTTCACGCTGGTGCTGATCCTGGGTGTGCTGATCGGCACGTATTCGTCCATCTTCATCGCCTCGCCGGCGCTGCTCGAGATCCAGAAGCGCTACGGCACGGGAGATGCCCGCAAGGCGAAGCAACAGAAGGCGCGGAGAGCGGCCGCGGTTTGAAGTTCGCCGATTCGCACTGTCACCTCACCGATTCCTCCTTCGATTCGGATCGTGAATCGGTCCTGGAAAGGGCCCGCGAGGCGCCGGTAGCCTGCATCGTCACGATCGCATCGGACGAGGCGGACGCGCTGGAGGCGCTCGACCTGGCCTGTGAGCACGATGACGTGTGGTGTTCCGCGGGGGTGCATCCGCACGCGGTCGGCAGCGCGGGATCGAAGGCGGAGCTGGGGACCATTCGCGACATCGCGTCCCATCGTCGGTGCGTCGCGATCGGCGAGACCGGGCTGGACTACTACTACGACAACGCGCCTCGGGCGGCGCAGCGGCGGAGCTTTGCGCGCCATGCTACCCTGGCAGGCCAGGCCGGGCTCCCGCTGGTCGTCCACTCCCGAAGCGCCGAGGAGGACACGGCCGCCGTCCTGCGCGAGTGCGCGGGTGCGGTCCAGGGTGTCCTGCACTGTTTCACCGGATCGGCCGCCCTCATGGAACTGGCCATGGAGGTGGGGTGGTACGTCTCCTTCACCGGCATCGCGACCTTCAAGAGCTTCGACGCCGAATTGGCCCGCATGGTGAGGTCGGACCGGTACATGATCGAGACCGATTCGCCCTACCTGGCACCGGTGCCGAAGCGGGGCCGGCGCAACGAGCCCGGACTGGTGGTCCACGTGGCGGCCGCGTTGGCGCGCATGCGGGGAGAGTCGCTGGAAACGGTGGCCGCGGACACCCTGCGGAATACGGAGCGCTTCTTCGGGCTGGCTGCGGACGGCCCGAGCGCGTAGGGGGGACTTCGGTGCTGCGCCCACGGATCAGGGTTCTCCCCGACCATGTGGCGAACCAGATTGCGGCCGGCGAGGTCGTGGAGCGGCCGGCCTCGGTGGTGAAGGAGCTGGTGGAGAACGCGCTCGACGCGGGCGCGTCCACGGTCCAGGTGTCGATCGAGCAGGGCGGCAAGCTGGGCATTCGGGTCGTCGACGACGGCGTGGGAATGATCCGCGAGGATGCGCTCGCCTGCCTGGACCGGCATGCAACCAGCAAGGTTCGCCACGCCGAGGACCTTCGGGAGATTCATACACTCGGCTTTCGGGGCGAGGCGCTTCCCTCGATCGCGGCCGTCTCGCGCATGGTCATCGAGACGGCGGCCCAGGGCGAGGAGACCGGGGTGCGCGTGCGGGTGCTGGCCGGACGCATCCAGGGGATCGACGACGTGGCCCGGCGGCAGGGCACCTCCGTGGACGTCCGCAGCCTCTTCCTCAACACCCCGGTCCGGGCCCGTTTTCTGAGCACGGCCGCGGCCGAGACCCGGGCCGTCTCGGAGGTGGTCCACGCCCAGGCGCTGGCAAACCCCGGCACCCGCTTCATCCTGGAGTCGGGTGGTCGCACGATTCTGGATCTGCCGGCGAAGCGCGGATTGCGGTCGCGGATCGGGGCCATCTGGGAGGATGCCGGCAAGGCGGGGCTGATCCCGGTGGCGTCGGAGCGGGGCACTCTCGGGCTCCGGGGGGCGATCCAGCGGCCCGACCTCGCCCGGCCCGGGTTCCGTCGCACCCACCTGTTCGTGAACGGGCGGCCCTTCCGCGACCCCGGCGTGGTCGCCGCGGCCGACCGCGGCTACCGCACCACGATACCCGAAGCCGCGCGGCCCTGGCTCTTTCTCTTCCTCACCGTGCCGCGGGTCGAAGTCGACGTGAACGTGCACCCGGCCAAGGCCGAGGTGCGCTTCGGCAAGCGCCGCCAGATCGAGGACTTCGTGGAGTCGTCGATTCGGGAGACGCTCGAAGGGACCGACTCGGCGGCAACGATCGAAACGCCGGCGGCGATGGTGCGGGAGGGCACGCGAGAGGACGAGCGCTTTTCGAGCCGGCCCGCGGCAGGGGCGGGCACGCCGGTCCGGGACGACACCTCCCAGATTCACCTCTTCGGGCCGCGGCGCGGCCCGGAGGCGGGAACGGCCGAGGTCGAGGGACGGTCCGCCCACCGGGCGCCGCGTCCCGCGCTGCTGCAGGTTCACAACAGCTTCATCCTCGCCGAGACGCGCGACGGCCTGATGATCCTCGATCAGCATGCGGCCCACGAGCGCGTCCTGTATGAGCGCATCATCAGAAGCCTCGACGAGGGGGGCGGGCAGGGGCAGCGGCTGCTCTTCCCCTTCACCATCCGGCTCACGCGGCCCGAGATGGACGTGGTGGAGTCCATGCGAGACCTGTTTGCGAGGCTGGGGTTCGAATTCGACCGCTTCGGCGAGCGCGCGCTACTGGTGCAGGCCGTGCCGAGCCCCCACCCCTACTTCGACGCCGAGCGCTGCATGCGCGAGATGATCGACGAGCTGACCAACGGCTCGGACCTCATGAAGTCGGCCCACAATCAGAACGAACGCGTCGCGATGAGCTTCGCCTGCCAGGGCGCGATCAAGGCGGGCCAGAGGCTCTCCGAGGAAGAGATGCACGAGCTGTTCGACCAGCTCTTCGCCACCGAGCTGCCCTACCACGACATCCACGGCCGGCCCGTCGCGGTCCGACTCGAGCTCGACGAGTTGCGGCGGAAGTTCGGCCGCACGTGATCGCGGGGTCTCGCGCGCCCGACGCCGAGGCGCACGCGGGCGATTCCGGGCTCCCGAGGCCCGGCGCACGAGGCTCCGACCCTCGCGCCCCCGACTTCCTGGCGATCGTCGGAGCCACTGGGGCGGGGAAGACCGCCCTCTCGATCGCGGTTGCGTGCGAGATCGGCGGAGAGATCATCTCGATGGACTCGCGGCAGATCTATCGCGGCATGGACATCGGCACCGCGAAGGCGACGGCGCGGGAGCGGGAGGCCGTACCGCACCACGGCCTCGACATCCGCGACCCCGGCGAGCGTTACAGCGCCGGCGCGTTCGCGAGGGACGCACGCGGCTGGATCGCCTCGATCAGGGGACGGGGACGCGTGCCGATGCTGGTCGGCGGCACCGGGTTCTTTCTCAAGGTGCTCACCGAGCCGATCTTTCGGGAACCGCCGCTGGATCGAAGCCGGCGCGGCGCCATCGAGGACGTACTGGGAAGGATGCCCCGGGAGGAACTCGAGCGCTGGGTGAGGCTTCTCGATCCGGCGCGCGCCGACACCGCCATCGCGGGGGGAAGCCAGCGCATGCTCCGAGCACTCTCGATCACCTTGCTGACGGGACGGCCGCTGTCATGGTGGCATCGCCGTCAACCAGGCGAGGGGACGCCGCTCGGTGGGGTGGTGTGCCTGCTGGAGGTGCCGCTCGATGTGCTGGATGCGCGGATCCGCCAGCGCGCCCACGCGATGGTGGTGGAGGGGTTCGTGGAGGAGGTCGCCGGTATGTTGCGGGAGGGGCGCTCGCCCCGCGATGCCGGGCTCGACGCCGTGGGATACCGCGAGATCGCTGATCACCTCGAGGGGAAGATCAGCCTGGAGGAGGCGGTGGAACGGACCCGGGTGGCCACCCGCCAGTATGCGCGCCGTCAGCGCACGTGGTTTCGCCACCAGCTGGGCCCGGACGTGGTGAGGGTCGACGGGACGGCGCCGGTGCAGGCGCAGCGCGCGGCTGTGGTGGCCGCGTGGCGGGGACGGACGGGATGAAGATCGGCATCACCTGTTACCCGACCTACGGCGGCTCGGGGGCCGTGGCGACCCAGCTCGGGATCAGCCTGGCCGCGCACGGGCACGAAATCCACTTCATCTCCTACGCCCAGCCCTTCCGCCTGTCGGGCTTCCACGAGCGCGTGTACTTCCACGAAGTCGAGATGGAACGCTACCCCCTCTTCGAACACTCCCACTACTCGCTCGCGCTCGCCGCCACGATCCACGACACCGCGCTGCGCGAAGGCCTCGACATCGTCCACGTCCACTACGCCATCCCCCACGCCACGTCGGCGTGGATCGCGTGCGAGATGCTGAACGGCCGGGAGGCCCCGCCCATCGTCACCACGCTGCACGGCACCGACGTGACGCTGGTGGGCATGCACCCCTCCTTCCGGGAGCTCACGCGCTTCTCGATCATGCGCTCGCAGGGAGTCACGGCGGTCTCGGAGTTCCTGCGCGACGTGACCGTGCGCGATTTCGACGTTCCGGCAGAGCGGGTCCAGGTCATCCCCAACTTCGTCGACACGGAGCTGTTCAAGCCCGATCCGGGCCCCTGTCACCGGCAGGTTTTTGCGCCGGCCGGGGAAAAGGTGGTGACGCACGTCTCCAACTTCCGCCCCGTGAAGCGCGTCACCGACGTGATCGATGCGTACGCCAGGATTCGGGAGGAGGTCGCGGCCCGCCTGGTGATGGTCGGAGACGGTCCGGACCGTCCCCGCGCGGCCGAACGGGCGCGCGAGTTGGGGATCGCGCGGGACGTCGTGTTCCTCGGCAAGCACGCGTCCGTCGAGGAGTTGCTCGGCTGCGCCGATCTCTTCCTGCTGACCAGCGACAGCGAGTCATTCGGACTGGCGGCTCTCGAGGCTCTTTCCTGCGGCGTCCCGGTCGTCGGGTATCGCGCGGGCGGACTGCCGGAAGTCGTTTCGCACGGTGAAAACGGCATGCTGGTGCCGGTCGGTGCGGTGGACGAGGCCGCCGCGGCCGGGATCCGCCTGCTCTCCGACCCGGAGATGGCGGCGAGCTTCCGCGAGGACGCCCGCGAGGCCGCGGTCGAACGCTTTGCGATCGATCGCGTGCTGCCGCGATACGAAGACCTCTACCGGGCCATGCTGGGCCAGGCCGCGGAATGACCTGGTACGAAGGCATCCTCCTCGGCCTCCTCCAGGGCGCCACCGAGTTCCTGCCCGTGTCCAGCTCCGGCCACCTGGTCATGGGGCAGACGTTTCTCGGTGTGGAAGTGCCGGGTGCGGGCATCGAAGTGGCGCTGCACGTGGCGACCCTCCTGTCCGTCCTGATCGTCTACCGGTCGCGCGTCTGGGCGCTGATCACGGGGGTGGCACTCCGCGACTCGAAGCAGCTCGGGTATGCGGGTCTTCTCGTGCTCGCGTCGATCCCTGCAGCTGTCGCCGGAATCGGCTTCGGCGACTTCTTCGAGTCGCTCTTCGACCGCCCCGCGGTCACGGCGGTGGCGCTCATCGTGACGGGATGCGTCGTGTGGACTGCTCGCCGCGCGCTGGCACGAGGGCCGGAGATGGCGATCAACGCCCGCTCCGCTCTCGTGTTGGGGGTCGCCCAGGCGGCGGCGATCGTGCCTGGCATCTCGCGCTCCGGGGCGACCGTGGTCGCAGGGCTGTGGCATGGGGTGCGCCCCGCCGAGGCTGCTGCCTTCTCGTTTCTCATGTCGGTCCCGGCGGTCGGCGGCGCGGCGCTTCTGAGGCTACCCGATCTTGCGGCAGCGGGTGGGGGCGGGGCGACGGCGATGACGGTGACCCTCCCCGTGCTGCTTCTGGCCGCGGCCACCGCCTGCGCGACCGGGGTGGCGGCCATCGGCCTCTTCCGCGCCATGCTCGCCAGGCAGTCGTTCCATGTCTTCGCGCCGTACCTCTGGGTGGTGGGGGCCGTCTTTCTCTGGTTGACGGTCTCGTGACGCCGAACTCCGCCCTCGATTCCCGGGAAGGCTCCCCGGCGGAAGTCTGGGAAGGACTCCCGGCCGAGGCATGGGCGGCCCGGCTGGGGGTTGCCACGGTGGAGTTCCACACCCGCATAGGCTCGACCAGCGACCGCGCCCGACAGCTTGTCGAAGGCGGGCACCGGCTCCCGGCGATCGTCGTCGCCGACCGGCAGAGCGCGGGAAGGGGGCAAAGAGGACGGCGGTGGGAGTCGGACAGCACCCGCGGCCTCTGGCTGACCGCGGCGTTCACGGGACACGGCAGCGAGGATCCTTCGCTCGCCCTCAGGGTGGGACTGGCGGCGTCGCGAGCCCTGGAAGCGCTGGCGCCCGAGGTCCGCGTGCAGGTCAAATGGCCGAACGACCTAGTTGTCGGCGACCGCAAGCTGGGCGGCATTCTCTGCGAAGGCACGCCCGGCGCGGTACTGATCGGGGTCGGCCTCAACCTCAACCATGCCAGTGCGGAGTTGCCCGCCGAAGTCGTCCTTCCGGCCACCTCTCTCCTCCTCGAAAACCGCGCTCGTCCGGTATCGCGGGGCAGCGCCCTGGCCCGGCTGGCGGATGCCCTGACGGCGCTCGTGGCAAGACCCGGTGCCCGCATCCCCGCCGACGACCTGGCGGCGCTCAACGCACGTTCCGCCCTCAAGGGCCGCCGGTTGTCCGCCGGCGGCGTTGTGCGAGATTGTACCGGATCCGTGCGCAAGGTGGCCGATCTCGCGGCCACGGCTGGAGAGATCCTGCCGGACGGGTCGCTGGAACTGCGGGATGAAACCGGAGCTCGATCGCTGCTGATCGCCGGCTCCGTCGAATCGTGGAGCTGAGCCATGAATAGCCAACTGGTCGCCGATGTGGGCAACACCGAGACCGTATTCGGGCTCCTGGACCTTTCGGGACTCGAAGTGCTGGAGACATGGCGGGTCAGCACCCGGGTACCGCGCACGGAGTCCGAGTATCGGGTCCTCCTGAGCGCGCTGCTCCGGAGCCGCGGGGAAGGCACGGGCGGCATTCAGCGCGGCGTGATCGGTTCGGTCGTGCCGTCGGTAACGCGGACGCTTCACCAGGTCATGGCGTCGCTCGTGGAGGGCGCTGTTTTCGAAGTCAGCGCCCGCTCCGACCTGCCCATCGAACTGGACGTTGAGGAACCGCTCACCGTCGGCGCCGACCGCATCGTCAACACTCTCGCCGCCAAGACCCGCTTCGGACGCGACACCATCGCTGTGGATCTGGGAACCGCCACCACCTTCGACTGCATCACCGCCGACGGCGTCTTTCGCGGGGGCGTGATCGCCCCCGGCCTCAGCGCCGGACTTGACTGGCTTGCCAGGAGCACCGCCAAGCTGCCCACCGTCGAACTCGTGCCTCCCGACGCGGTTGTGGGGCGCCGCACCGAGACCTGCATCCAGAGCGGAGTCTTCTACTCGGCTGTTGACGCCGTGGACGGGATCGTGGCCCGGATCCGGGAGAGCTGGCAGCCGAAGAACCTGCTGGTCGTCGCGACCGGCGGCTTTGCCCCGGTCATCGGGCCGCACGCGGCGACGGTGGAGAGGGTGGAGCCCTTCCTCACCCTGCAGGGCCTCGGGATCGCCGGGTCGCATCTGGCTGACTCGGGCTGAACGCAATCGCCAGCTGCCCGGGGTCCCGACACCAGCCGCGCGCATCCGGACCATGTCCGCCACTCCGGGGTTGACACCCCCGCCGACGCATGCGAAACTCCGAAGCTTGCTATTAGCACTCGTCATCTGCGAGTGCTAATAGGCCCGCAGGCGGGCCCGGCGGCCGGTCGCGGGAACCCATCCAACACCCATTTCCAAGGAGTAGCGCATGTCTGCTGCAGAGAAGATCCAGCCCCTGGCGGATCGCGTGGTGGTGAAGGCCCTGGAAGAGGCCGAGCAGATGCGGGGTGGACTGTACATCCCGGACACCGCCAAGGAGAAGCCCCAGGAAGGCGAGGTCGTCGCCGTAGGTCCCGGCAAGCTCAACGACGACGGCGGCCGGATCCCGATGGAGGTCGCAAGCGGCGACCGCGTCCTGTACGGGAAGTACAGCGGCACCGAGGTCAAGGTCGACGGGGATGACTACCTGATTCTCCGCGAGTCCGACATTCTGGCCATCGTCAACTAATCCACCCCGGCAAGCGCCCGCCGGGCGCTGACCGACAACATACCAGGAGAAAACGAAATGGCAGCGAAGGAACTGGATTTCGACATCGAGGCACGCGGACGGCTGAAGGCCGGCGTGGATCAGCTTACCCGGGCCGTCATGGTCACCCTCGGTCCCAAGGGCCGCAACGTGGTCATCGACCGCAAGTTCGGGTCGCCGACGGTCACCAAGGACGGCGTGTCCGTGGCCAAGGAGATCGAGCTCGAGGACCCGGTCGAGAACATGGGCGCCCAGATGGTCAAGGAAGTGGCCACGAAGACGTCGGATGTCGCGGGTGACGGCACCACCACGGCCACCGTGCTCGCCCACGCGATCTTCGGCGAGGGCCTCAAGAACGTGACGGCCGGGACGAACCCGATGGGCATCCGCCGGGGCATCGACAAGGGCGTCGAGGTGGTCGTGAACGCTCTGCGCACCTCCTCGACCGAGACCAAGGGACAGCGCGAGATCGCCCAGGTGGGCGCCATCTCCGCGAACAACAACATGGAGATCGGCGAGCTGATCGCCGAGGCCATGGCGAAGGTCGGCAAGGACGGCGTTATCACCGTCGAGGAGGCCCGCGGCCTCGAAACCGAGCTGGACACGGTCGAGGGCATGCAGTTCGACCGCGGCTACCTCTCCCCCTACTTCGTGACCGATCCGGAGCGGATGGAGGCCGAGCTCGAGGAGCCGATGATCCTCATCCACGACAAGAAGGTGTCCTCCATGAAGGACCTTCTGCCGATCCTCGAGAAGGTCGCGCAGATGGGCAAGCCGCTCCTGATCATCGCCGAGGATGTCGAGGGCGAGGCGCTGGCCACGCTGGTGGTCAACAAGCTTCGCGGCACGCTGAAGGTCGCCGCGGTGAAGGCGCCGGGCTTCGGCGACCGCCGCAAGGCGATGCTGCAGGACATCTCGGTCCTGACCGGTGGCCAGGTGATCTCGGAGGAGGTCGGATTCAAGCTCGAGAACGCCGTGCTGAGCGACCTCGGAAGCGCGAAGCGGGTCGTCATCGACAAGGACAACACCACGATCATCGACGGCGCCGGCGCGGAGGACAAGATCCACGGGCGCATCGAGGAGATCAAGGTCGCGATCGACAAATCCACTTCGGACTACGACCGCGAAAAGCTCCAGGAGCGCCTGGCGAAGCTGGCCGGTGGCGTGGCGGTGATCGATGTCGGCGCGGCCACCGAGACCGAGATGAAGGAGAAGAAGGCGCTGGTCGAGGACGCCCTGCACGCCACCCGCGCGGCGGTGGAAGAGGGCATCGTGCCCGGCGGCGGCGTGGCGCTGCTGCGGGCCCAGGAGGCGCTGGACGCCCTGGAATTCGACCGTGAAGACGAGCAGGTGGGAGTGAACATCCTGCGCCGCGCGCTCGAGTCGCCCATCCGGCAGATCGCGGCCAACTCCGGTGCCGAGGCGTCGATCGTGGTGGCGAAGGTGCGCGAGGGCGATGGCGGCTTCGGCTACAACGCCCAGACCGACACCTACGAAAACCTCGTGAAGGCCGGCGTGATCGACCCGACCAAGGTCGTGCGCAGCGCGCTGCAGAACGCCGCGTCGATCGCGAGCCTCCTGCTTACCACGGAGGCGGTTGTGGTCGAGCGCCCCGAGGAGGAGAAGCCGGCCATGCCGGGCGGTGGCGGCGGAGACATGGGCGGGATGTACTAGGCTAGGCCCCAGTGCCCGCCGGCTGACTGGAGCCGCAGCCCAACTCCAGAGTGGCCCCTTCTCCAACCGGGGAAGGGGCCACAGTGCGTCAGGGCGCTACCCTCCCGGGCTTCCTCCGAAATCGTCCACAAGGACATCCGTGCCCAGGTAGCGGTCGTCGGCGTTCATGAACCAGCGCCGCTCGACGGGGATCTTCATGTCCAGCACCTGGCGTTCGCCGCTCAGCAGGATGTACTCGCCGTCCCCCGCCGCCTCGTCGTGATGGAAGCGATAGCCGATCATGCGGTAGGTGTTCGCATCGAAGTAGAAGTACCAGAGGTCCGAGCCGACTTCGGGGTCGTAGGTCACCTTCGCGACCCTGGCCGGCTGGCCGTCGAACTCCCCGTCTCCGATGTCCGGGTCGATGTTGGTACCCGGGTCGCGAAGCTTCATCGGGAGTCCCCAGAGGTACAGGTAGTAGTCCCGCATCCGCTCGATCCCCGGGCAATCCAGCCGGAGCGCCTCGACCTGTTCCGCGGTCGGCGGCTGGCCGCCCACGGTGGCGAAACAGTCCTGCCCGTCGATGCCCTTCACCAGCAGCCCGCCGGCGGTGTCCTCCTCGTAGCGGTAGCCGCCGCGCCGGATGTCCATGCGGATGTCGGCCGTGCGCACGCTGCCATCGGGGCGCGACTGCTCTATAACAAGGGTGTGACGGAAGGACGGCCATTGTCCGTTCGGGTCGTGGTAGGCGATCGCGGCGTCGACCAGCTCGGGTCCGGTGGAGGGAGAACCGGCCGGGGGCTGTTCCGTGGCACAGGCCGCGAGAAGGAGGGCGCCGATCGTCGCGGTGCAGGTGGGTCGGGTCATTTGTCGCAACTCCCGTTTCGGGGCGTCTCCGGGACCGGTCGTCATCGGGGGCATCGTCATAACCTCGCGTATCCGACCGCCGTGGTGCAAAGCCACCGACGTGTCCCGCGGGCTCCACGCGGCTTCGCGGCCAGCCGGCACTTCCCCGTAGGCCCGAACCCTCCGCACCCCCCATCGCTGGCGGCCCGATGCGGATTGGCCCAACTTCGCGGTGAGTCGACAACGCACATCAACCACCCAAAGGAACGCCGCCGTGAACGCCATCCGCCCCCTCCGCCCCCCACTCCCGCTTCGCACCGCGGCCACCGCCTGCCTCACCGCCATCGCGGCCGCGACCGTCCTCGCAATCGCACCGGCCTCGGCCCAGCAGGTCGGCCCCGCCAACGGCAGCCTCATCGTCGCCGGCGGCGCCCTGTCCGACCCTGCCGTCTTCGCCCGCTTCGTCGACCTGGCCGGCGGCCCCTCCGCGCCCATCGTCATCATTCCCACTGCCGGTGGAGGGGAGGAATACGACCAGTACTTCCGGGGCCGCCGCCCCTTCGAGGCCGCCGGCGCCCGCGACATCACGATCCTGCACACCACCGACCCCGACGTAGCGAACACCGACGCCTTCGTCGAACCGCTCCTCGACGCGCGCGGCGTCTGGTTCACGGGCGGCCGTCAGTGGCGCCTGGCCGACTCCTACCTCGACACCAGGGTCCACGACGCGCTGTGGGCGGTGCTCGACCGCGGCGGCGTGATCGGCGGCTCGTCGGCCGGGGCCTCGATCCAGGGCTCGTACCTGGTGCGCGGCGACACCCGCACCAACACCATTATGATGGGCGATCACGAGGTGGGGCTGGGATTCCTGAAGGGCGTCGGAATCGACCAGCACCTCCTGCGGCGCAACCGCCAGTTCGACCTGATCGAGGTGATCCGCGCCAAGCCCGAACTGCTGGGGATCGGGATCGACGAGAACACGGCGATCGTGGTTCAGGGCGACCGCTTCGAGGTGGTCGGAGAGAGCTACACGGTCATCTACGATGCCAACGCCACGCTGGACAGCGGTGGCCTCTTCTACTTCCTGGCGCCGGGGGATCGGTTCAACATGGCGACCCGCGAGGCCTTCCGCCCGAGCCGGGGCGAGGGACAACTGGATCGGGTCACCGGTACGCCGTGGCCGCCGGGGCGCTGACCCGCGCCCCTTAACGCCGCCGAACCGCGTTAGCTTATCCGCCATGCAAAACCACACCATCAGCATCAGTCTGCCCGACGGGCGGGCGGTCGAACTGCCTGCCGGCGCGAGCGCCGCGGATCTCGCCGCCGAAATCGGCCCGGGTCTCTCCCGCGCCGCCCTGGCCGCCGTGGTCGACGGCGAGATCGTCGACCTTGCCCGCGCCCTGCCCGACGGCGCCTCCGTCCGCCTCCTCACCGGACGCGACCCGGAGGCGCTCGGCGTCCTGCGCCATTCGGCCGCCCACGTCCTCGCCACGGCCGTGCGAGATCTCGTTCCGGGCGCGGGGATCGGCTTCGGCCCCGCCATCGACGACGGCTTCTACTACGACTTCGAGGTCCCCGAGCCCTTCACGCCCGAGCAGATCGAGGCCATCGGAGAGCGCATGGACGCCGTCATCCGGGCCGACCACCCCTTCGAGCGGCAGGTCGTCACAAAGGACGAAGCCCGCGAACTCTTCTCCGAAGACGCCCTCAAGCTGGAGCGCCTCGACGAGTTCGACGAAGACGAGGTCATCACCGTCTACCGCGACGGCCCCTTCCTCGACCTCTGCCGCGGCCCGCACATCCCCAGCACCGGCAGGCTGCGCCACTTCAAGCTGCTCAGCGCGGCGGGCGCCTACTGGCGCGGCGACGAACGCCGCCAGATGCTGCAGCGCATCTACGGCACCGCCTTCTTCAGCGCGAAGGACCTGCGGACCCATCTGCACCGCCTGGAGGAGGCGAAGAAGCGCGACCACCGCGTCCTCGGCAAGCGCCTCGATCTCTTTTCGATCCAGGACGAGGTCGGCCCCGGCTTCGTTCTCTGGCACCCCGCCGGCGGCCGCGTCCGGCGCGTCATCGAGGATTTCCTGCGGGAGACGCTGGTCGCGCACGGCTACGAAATCGTCTACACCCCCCACGTCGCCAGCGAGGAGCTCTACCGGATCTCGGGGCACCTCGACGTCTTCACCGACGACATGTTCCCGGCGATGGACGACGACGGGACCCGGTTCCGGATGAAGCCGATGAACTGTCCCCATCACTTCATGATCTACCGGTCCACGGTGCGCTCCTACCGCGACCTCCCGCTGCGCTTCGCCGAACTGGGAACCTGCTACCGCTACGAGCGATCCGGCGCGCTGCACGGCATGCTGCGCGTCCGCTCCTTCACGCAGGACGACGCCCACATCTTCATCCGCGAGGATCAGATCGAGGAGGAGTACGGCCGCCTCCTGAACCTGGGCGACTACCTGCTCAAGGTCTTCGGCTACGAGTACCGCACGGCACTCTCCACCCGCCCCGAAAAGGCGATCGGCGATCCGGCGGTCTACGATGCCGCCTCCGACCGCCTCGCGCGCGTGCTGCGCAACCGCGGACTCGACTTCGAACTTGACGAGGGCGGCGGCGCCTTCTACGGGCCCAAGGTCGATATCCTCGTCACCGACGCGCTCGGGCGCGAGTGGCAGGGTGGGACCTTCCAACTCGACTTCCTCATGCCGGAGCGCTTCGGGCTCGAGTACGTGGGCTCCGACAACCAGCGGCACCAGGCGGTCGTCATTCACCGGACGCTGCTGGGATCGATGGAGCGCTTCATCGGCGGCCTCATCGAGCACTACGGGGGTGCGTTCCCGCTCTGGCTGGCTCCCGAGCAGGTCCGTATCCTGCCGGTTTCGGAGCAGTGGGCGGAATCGGCGCGCGACCTGGCTGCAGGTCTGAAGGACCAGGGCGTCCGCGTGGAAGTGGACGAACGCGACACTCTGGGATACCGGATCCGCGCGGCCGAGACGATGAAGGTGCCGTACATGGGAATCGTCGGCGAGCGCGAGGCCGAAGCCGGAACCGTGTCGGTGCGCAAGCGGGGCGCGAAGAAGAAGCAGGTCGCGATGGACCGGGGCGAGTTCGCGCAACGCCTTGTGAACGAGATCGCAAGCCGCGCCCTGTCTTGACATTCGCGGGCAGGTTTCGCCACAATTAAGATCTATGCCCCATGCGGGAAGGCCTCTGTGCCTCCGCCGGGAGGCGCAGAAAAACAAACTCAGGAAGCAGAGGACTGACCGCCTCTCACCTTCGTGGCCGAAAGGCTTCCGGGTTCCAAGGTCGGCGGCGGGCGAATGCCCGGCCGGCTGGTCGAACGGCCCGGGATTTCCGGGCTTTTTCGTAACCGGGTGCGAGGGCCGGGGGGCGGCTTGACACCCCAACCAAGAGGGAGAGTACGAAGATCGCAGAAAAACGCGTCCGGGTGAACGAACAGATCCGCATCAGCCCGATTCGTCTGATCGACGAGCGGGGTGGGCAGATCGGAATCGTGTCATTGGATGAAGCACGTGCCCGGGCCGCCCAGCGGGGGCTCGATCTGGTGGAGGTCGCGCCCGATTCGAGGCCGCCGGTGGTCCGACTCATGGACTACGGGAAGTACAAGTACAAGGCGGCTCGCGCAGCGCGGGAAGCGCGCAGGAAGCAGCACACCGTTCAGCTGAAGGAAGTGAAGTTCCGTCCCGGAATCGAGGAGCACGACTACGAGTTCAAGCTCCGCCACGCGCGGCGATTCCTGGCGGAGGGGAACAAGGTCAAGCTCACCATGATGTTCAGGGGACGTCAGGTGACGCACCCCGAGCTCGGGCGGGACGTTCTCCTGCGCGCGACAAAGGACCTGGACGGGGAAGCGAAGGTCGAGCAGTACCCCAACTTCGAGAGGAATCAGATGACCATGATTCTGAGTCCGCTCAAGAACTAGCTGAAGTACTCGGGAGACAACATGCCCAAGATGAAATCGAACCGGGGCGCGGCGAAGCGTTTCCGGAAGACCGGATCGGGGAAGCTCGCGCGGAGGCGGGCCTACAAGTCCCACATCCTTACCAAGAAGAACCGGAAACGGAAGCGGCGGCTCCGTACGGGCACCTTGACCTCCGACGCCGATGTGAAGCGCGTGCGCCGGATGTTGCCGGGCACATAGTACAGGGACACGCCAGGGAGACGATACAATGCCGCGTTCAACACGTTCGGTTGCGCGCAACAAGCGCAAGAAGAAGATCCTCAGGTCGGCGAAGGGATATTTCGGGGGACGGAAGAACCTGTACCGCACCGCCAAGGACGCGGTGGAGAAGGGCTGGGAGCACGCCTACCGGGACCGCAAGAAGAAGAAGCGGAACTTCCGCCGGCTCTGGATCACCAGGATCAACGCCGCCGCCCGCCAGAACGACCTGTCCTATTCACGGTTCATGAACGGGCTCCAGCGCGCGGGCGTCGAACTCGACCGCAAGGCGCTGGCCGATCTGGCGATCAGAAGTCCTGACGCCTTCGCGTCGCTGGCCGAACAGGCGAAGTCGGCCCTCAGCAACTAGAGCTCGTGGCGGCGAACCCGGCTCCTGGCCCGGCCGGCCGGCGAGCAACCGCGAACCGACTGTGATCGAAGAGCTCCGGAAGCTTCAGCGGGATGCGCTCGCCGCGATCCGCGAGGCGCGGGATGCGGCGGATCTCGAACGGATCCGGGTCCGCTATCTGGGCCGCAGGGAGGGGCGCCTGTCGGGGTTGCTGCGCGGGCTGGGGCGTCTCAGCGCCCAGGAGAGGCCGGCGGCGGGAGCGGCGGCGAACCGGGCGAAGCGGTCGCTCGGCGACGCCCTCAAGGGCCGCCTGGCCGAACTCGCCGCAGCGGAGCCGCGCCGCGAACCGGATCTCGACCTCACACTGCCCCCGCGCAGAAAGTGGCGCGGAACGATCCACCCGGTCAGCCAGGCCGTCGACGACATCTGGACGATCTTCCGCGGCCTGGGCTTCACCCGCGCGCGCGGCCCCGAAGTCGACACGGAGTGGTACAACTTCGTCGCCCTCAACACGCCGCTGGACCATCCCGCTGCCGACGAGCAGGACACGCTGTACCTGGCGCCGGGGCTGCTGCTGAGGAGCCACACCTCGCCCGTGCAGATCCGCACGATGGAGAAGTACCCGCCACCGATCCGGATCATCGCGCCCGGGATGGTCTACCGCCGCGACACCTACGACGCCACGCACACCCCCGCCTTCGCGCAGATCGAGGGGCTGGTGGTGGACGAGGGCGTCACCTTCGTGGATTTCAAGGCGACGCTCGCCGAGTTCGCGCGCCGCTTCTGGGGACCCGGAACGCAGGTGCGCTTTCGGCCGTCGTTCTTCCCGTTCACTGAGCCGTCGGCCGAGGTGGACGTGAAGCGGGTCATCGTGCGCGAGGACGGCAGCGAGGAAGAGACCGACTGGATCGAGATCATGGGCGCGGGGATGGTCGACCCCGCCGTGCTCGACAACGTGGGGTACGACTCGGAGCGCTACACGGGGTGGGCGTTCGGGATGGGGCCGGCCCGCGTGGCGCTGCTGCGGCACGGGGTCCGGGACTTGCGGCTCTTCTACGAGAACGACATGCGCTTCCTGGGGCAGTTCACGTGAGGGGGCGGTGGCGGAGTTGGCATTCGAGCGCGGTAGCCGAGGGGGGCGTGGCGTGAGGGGCGTAAGGTGAAGGTGTCGTACCGCTGGCTGCGCGACGTGGCGCCGGGGATCGGCCTGACCGCGGACGAGGCGACGGCGCGGCTGGCGCTGCGGGGCGCGCC
This sequence comes from Gemmatimonadota bacterium, assembly GCA_022826565.1. GTDB lineage: Bacteria > Gemmatimonadota > Gemmatimonadetes > Longimicrobiales > Gaopeijiaceae > Bin94. The sequence goes on from JAJDUP010000020.1 coordinate 75,745, forward strand.
GGTGGAGGAGGTCGACGATCTCTCGGAAGGGCTGCGGGACATTGTGATCGGCCAGGTGCTCGAGGCGAGGCCGCATCCGAACGCGGACCGTCTCACCCTCTGCCGGGTCATGGGTCCCGACGGCGAGGTGCCGGTTGTCTGCGGGGCCCCGGATGTGCGCTCCGGTTCATACTATCCCTTCGCGCCGGTCGGAGCGGTCCTGCCCGGCGGCTTCAAGATCGGCAAGCGCAAGATCCGGGGCGAATTCAGCCAGGGGATGCTCTGTTCGGAGCGGGAGCTCGAGCTCGGGGAGGACCACGCGGGGATCATGCTTCTGGAGGGCGAATTCGACCCCGGCGCGCCCTTTGCGAAGGCCGCGGGGCTGGACGACTTCCGGTTCGACGTCGAGGTGACGCCCAATCGCGGCGACCTGCTGTCGCACGTGGGGATCGCGCGCGAGCTGCACCCGCGGGGGCAGGACGGGATCGTGCTGCCGGCGTTCCCGCGGACGGGCGGCAACGGGACCGGCGGGTCCGGCGCGGGTGCCGGCGGGCACGCGGAAACGGCTGGCCGGGCGGGAGCCTCGTTCATCCGCGGAGGGCCCGAGGCCGGCTCGGCGGGAGTCCGCATCCACATCGAGGATCCGGAGCTGTGCCCGCGCTACCTCGGGGCGGTGATCCGCGGAGTGACCGTGGGGCCGTCGCCCGGCTGGCTCGCGGACCGGCTGCGGGCGGCGGGTGCGCGCCCGATCAACAACGTCGTCGACGCCACCAACTACGTCATGCTGGAGCTGGGCCAGCCGCTTCACGCCTTCGACCTGGACCGGCTGGCGGACAGGACGATCGTGGTGGGGCGCGCCCGGCCTGGGGAATCGCTGGTCACCCTCGATGGCGAGGCGCGCGCGGTCACGCCCGAGATGCTGATGATCCGCGATGCGCGCGACCCGGTCGCGATTGCGGGGGTGATGGGGGGACGGGACTCGGAGGTGTCGGACGCAACGGCGGACATTCTGCTGGAGTGCGCCCTCTTCGAGCCGAAGCAGGTGCGGGCGACCCGGCGCGCGCTGAGGATGTCCACCGACGCGAGCTACCGCTTCGAGCGGGGGGTCGACCCGACCGCGATGGAGACCGCTGCGCTGCGGGCGGTGGAACTGATCCTCGCCGCGGCCGGAGGATCGCTCGACGGCGAGGTCATCGACGCCTGTCCGGTGCCGTGGGACGCCCCGGTGGTCGCGCTGCGGCCCTCACGGGTGAAGCACCTGCTCGGGGTCGAATTCACACCCGACAAGATCATCTCGCTGCTCGCGCCCCTCGGTTACTCGGTGGCCACCCAGGGCGACGATCGCATCGAATTCGTGGTTCCGGGGCACCGCAGCTACGACACCCTGCGCGAGGTCGACCTCATCGAGGAGGTTGCGCGCACGCACGGCTACGATGTCTTCCCGTCGGCGCTCTCGCCCTTCCGGCCCGGGACCGTCCCCGACGACCCCCTCTTCCAGCTCGAGGACCGGCTGCGCGCCCGGCTCGCCGGCGACGGCATCAGCGAGGCGCAGACGCCCGCCCTCGGCCCCGCCGGCCACGGCGACGTCCCGCTCCTCAACCCGATGTCCGCGGACGAGAGCTGCCTGCGCCGCGACCGTCTCCCCGGGCTGCTCACGCATCTGGAGCGCAATATGTCGCGGGGCGTCCGCGACGTACGGCTCTTCGAGCTCGGGACGGCCTTCGCGCCCGGCGGCGATTCCGTTCCGGCCGAGTCGGCGCGGGTCGCCGTCGTGCTGCACGGGCGCCGGGAGCCGATGCAGTGGGGGGGCTCGGACCGGCGCTTCGACGTGTACGACATCGCGCGCGTCATGGAGCTGATCGCGGAGGAGGCCTGGCCGGGGGGGGCAGTGGTTCCGGTGCAGGGTGGGGCAGCGGGCGCGGAGCCGGACGGTGGGGCCGCGCCATCCACGGCGGAGGCGTCCGGATTGGCCGCGGACGCGTTCGTAGCGGGCCGCTTCTTCGAGGTGGTGAATGCGGCGGGCGGGGTAGTGGGCCGCGGCGGAGAGATCCGTCCCGCGGCCATCGACCTGCCGCCGTGGGCGGGCACGGTCGTGGGGACCGAGATCGAGTTGCCCGCATCGCCGGATCCGAGGGCGGCGGTTACCGCGTGCGAACTGCCCGACCAGCCCGCTTCGCAGCGCGACGTGGCCTTCCTGGTGCGCGGGGAAGTGGCGGCCGGAGAGGTGCTGCGCGCGGCCCGGGCGGGCGGCGGACATCTGTTGGAGGAAGCCGGGTTGTTCGACCTTTACACGGGCGACGACCTGCCGCCGGGAACGCGCTCGGTAGCCATTCGCTTGCGCTTTCGGGCCCGGGGCCGGACCCTGACGGACAAGGAGGTCGATCGGGCCTGCCGGCGGGTGCTGAAGAAGGTCAAGGAGGCAACGGGTGTCGAACCGAGAAGCTGAGGAGTCGGCCGCGGCAGTTCCCGGGATCGAAGCCCTCGAGGCGGCGGTGCGGCGCCTGATCGCGGAGATTCGGGAGGCGCGGCAGTCGGAGGCGGACGCCCGGACGCGGGCCGACCGCAGCGACGAGCTTCTCCGGCAATTTGTGGACGGCCGGCAGGATCCGGGAGCGCTGTCGCGCCGGGTCGAGGAGGTCGAGACCGAGAACGCCGAACTTCGGCGCCGAATCGAACGGGGCCGCGAGCGCATCGATCAGATCCTCGCCAGCATACGGTTTCTGGAGGACAGGCGATGAGCGACACCGAACCAAGAACCGCGATTCGCGTGGAGATCGCGGGAGAAGAGTACACGCTGCGCGCCGACGCCGACGCGGAGTACACCCGTCGCTGCGCCGCGCTGGTCGATGAGCGCATGAGGAAAGCGGTGGGGAAGGGTGGCGTCAGCGCCAAGAACGCGGCCATCATGGCGGCGCTCGACCTCTCCGACGAGCTGCTGCGGGAGCGCACTCGGATCGGCGAGCGCCTGCAGGGGCTCACGGCCAGCATCGAGGCGGAACTCGGGGGCTAGCGCCGGGGACGAAACACCAACCCAGAACGGAGGATCGACGACATGCCAGCCGGACAACGAACGAAGTACTCACGCCGGGCCTGGCTCACCGCGGCTTCCGGGACCGCCGCCACAGGCCTGGTCATGACTCGCTTCGATGCGATCAGGGCCGGAGTGCAGGAGGTGGTACCGCCGCCCGTCGATCCCACGAAGGTCCCGGGGCGCTTCGTCTCCGAGGTCGGCCGCCGGGCAACGGGCGAGCAGCCCCGCCGCCTGGTGCGGACGCTGGCGCTGTCGAGTTCCTCCCGCACGCCGCTCCAGGATCTGCAGGGGACGATCACGCCCTCCGACCTGCACTTCGAGCGCCATCACGCGGGAATCCCCGAGATCCTCGCCGAGGACCACGAGCTGCTCGTGCACGGGATGGTCGAGCGCCCGATGGTCTTCCGCATGGCCGATCTGCGGCGCTATCCGCAAGCTTCCCGCATCTGCTTCATCGAGTGCTCCGGGAACGGGGGCGGCGCCTACAACCGCAACCGCATGCCCACGAACATCTCGCCCCAGCAGCTCGACGGGTTGCTGAGCACCAGCGAGTGGACGGGCGTGATGCTGTCGACGATCCTGCGCGAAGTCGGGGTCCGCCCCGGCGCCAGCTGGATCCTCGCGGAGGGGGGCGACGCCGCCGTCATGGGGCGCAGCGTCCCCCTCGACAAGGCCATGGACGACTCGATGCTGGCGTACGGACAGAACGGCGAGGCGATCCGCCCCGAACAGGGATATCCGGTGCGTCTCCTGCTCCCCGGCTGGGAGGGCAACGCACAGGTCAAATGGCTGAGGCGAATCGAAGTCACCGACCGGCCCACCATGACCCGCGACGAGACCTCGCGCTACACCGATCCCCTGAAGGATGGCACGGCGCGGCAGTTCAGCTTTGTAATGGACGCCAAGTCGATCATCACCTTCCCCTCGTACCCGTTCGTGCTTCCCGACCGCGGCTGGTGGGAGATCGAGGGGCTGGCCTGGACGGGGCGCGGGCGGATCACGCGGGTCGAGATCAGCACCGACGGCGGCCGCTCGTGGGCCGACGCCGCCCTGCAGCCGCCGATCCTCTCGAAGTCGACGGTGCGCTTCCGGCACCTCTGGAACTGGGACGGCCGCGAGACGGTCATCCTCAGCCGGGCCACCGACGAGACCGGGTACGTGCAGCCCACCGTGCAGCAGCTGTGGGACGCCCGGGGCGAGGGCACGGCCTATCACCACAATCACCAGCGTGCCTGGAAGATCGCTTCCGACGGCACCGTCACCTTCGGGCTGGGGGACCTGCTGTGAGGCGCCTGGCGCGGGACGGCGCAGGCCGCTGCACGGTGTGGATGACGGTGGGCGCCCTTGCCGCCTGCGCGCCGGATGCCTCCGGGCCCGGCGCCGGCACCGCCGGATCGTCTGCCGGCGGCGACTGGACCGCCCCCCTCGCGGCCGATGCACCGGAGCGATTCGGCTTCGGCAGCGACGCCTCCGAGGAGCGCGTCGCACTCTGGGACATCGACGTCAAGCCCGACGGCGAGGGTCTGCCGCCCGGCAGCGGGTCCGTGGCCGCCGGCCGCGAGATCTATGAGCTGGCGTGCATGCAGTGCCACGGCGCCACCGGCACCGAGGGTCCCAACGACCGCTTCGTCGCCGCCGGCGACTGGGATCCGTGGCCCCCGGGGCGGGTGTTCGGCGCCTACTGGCCCTACGCGACCACCTTCTTCGACTACACGCGCCGGGCGATGCCCCAGGCGACCCCTGGATCGCTCTCCGATGACGACGTCTACGCGATCACGGCCTACGTGCTGCACCTCAACGGAATGCTGCCGGAAGACGCCGTCCTCGACTCGGCGTCGCTGGTTGCGATCGAGATGCCGGGCCGCGACCGCTTCGTCCCCGACAACCGGACCGGCGGCCCCGAGATCCGGTAGCGGTTCGGGTTGCGCGCCCGTCGCGCCGCGGCCTATCGTAAAAGCCGTAATCGGGAGCCGGGATCGGGTTCTATCGGCCTGGCTGTCAGTGTCGAATCGGACGGCCGGACGTTGTTCGGTCTTGGAGAGAATACATGGATCCGCTGGGTTTTTCCCTGGCGGCCGGCGCGGCTGTTGCCGCAGTCGTGGCATACCTCCTGGGCAGGGGTCGGGAGCGGGCACGACAGCGCAAGGAAACGGAAGCTGGGCGAGACGAAGCGTCACGCATCCGCAAGCGGGCGGAAGAGGAGGCCGCCAGCCTGCGCCGCGCCGCCGAATTGCAGGCCAAGGAGACGAGGTTCCGCCTCAGGGAGTCCTGGGAGCAGGAAGAAGGCCACCGCCGGGAAGAGATCGAGCGCGGTGAGCATCGTCTCCAGCAGCGCGTCGAGGCCGCCGACCGCAAGTCCGACCAGCTCGACCGCAGGCAGGACGCGCTCGACGAGCGGGCTGGCGCCCTGGAGAACCAGGCCCGGACGCTGAAGGAAGGGGAGCGCGAGGTCGCCGAACGACGGGCCGACGTGGTGCGCGCCCTCGCGGACGCCCGTTCCCGCCTCGAAGCGATCGCGGGAATATCCGCCGACGAGGCGAAGTCCCGGCTCATGTCCGACATGATCGACGAGGCGCGGGCGGAGGCCGCCAACAGCCTGCGGGAGATCAAGGAGGAAGCGCAGCGCACCGCGGACCGGGAGGGCAAGCGTGTGGTTGCGATGGCGATCCAGCGGATGGCTGCCGACGAAACCGCCCAGCTCACCGTTTCGGTCGTGCAGCTCCCGTCAGACGAGATGAAGGGCAGGATCATCGGCCGCGAGGGGCGCAATATCCGCGCCTTCGAGCAGGTGACCGGGATCGACGTCATCATCGACGACACGCCGGAAGCCGTGGTGCTCTCGGGCTACAACCCGATCCGCCGCGAGGTCGCCCGCCTCTCACTGGCGCGGCTCATAGAGGACGGGCGGATCCACCCCGGGCGCATCGAAGAGGTGGTGGCGAAGAGCGAGCAGGATGTCGAAACCGAAATGCGGGAAGCGGCCGAGGAGACCCTGTACGGGCTCGGGATCCACAACGTCCATCCCGAGATCGTCAATGTGCTCGGGCGGCTGAAGTTCCGCACCTCCTACGGCCAGAACCAGCTGGCGCACGCGCGCGAGGTTGCCCTCCTGGCCGGGAACATGGCCGCCGAGATGGGTCTCGACGTGCAGATGACGCGGCGCGCGGGGCTCCTGCACGATGTCGGCAAGGGACTCACCCACGAACAGGAGCTCACGCACGTGGAGCTGGGATACCGGCTCTGCAAGCGCCACAAGGAGCCCGATCTGGTCCTGAACTCGATCAGGGCCCACCACGACGAAGAACCGCACCGCTATCCCGAGGCGTGGCTCGTCACCGCGGCCGACGCGATCAGCGGTTCGCGCCCCGGGGCGCGCCGGGAGATGTTCGAGGGCTACGTGAAGCGCCTGGAGAAGCTCGAGGAGATCGCTACCGAGCACCCTGGAGTGGAGCGGTGCTTCGCGATTCAGGCCGGCCGGGAGCTGCGCGTCATGGTCGAGCCGGGACGGGTCACCGACGACGGCATGGCCCGGATCTCCGAAGCGGTGGCCCGCAAGATCGAGAGCGAACTTCAGTACCCGGGCCAGATCAAGGTGGTCGTGATCCGCGAGACCCGGGCCGTCGACTTCGCCCGGTAGTGACCTGGCCAACCCCTTAGTCAACCATCAACCCTCAGACAGGAAGCGCATGTCCTCAAAGATCATTTCAGGGAAGGATATCGCCCGCGAGATTCGGGACGAGCTCAACGAGCAGGTCGCCGAACTCAGGGAAGAGGGGCTCGTGCCCGGCCTGGCCACCGTCCTGGTCGGCGACGATGCGGCGAGCCGGCTCTACGTCGGGATGAAGGGCAGGGCGGCGGCGGAAGCCGGCATCCATTCGCGACAGGTGACGCTGCCCGCGTCGACGAGCGAGGAGGATCTGCTGGCCCTGATCGACGAGCTCAACAACGACCCGGAGATCCACGGCATCCTCGTCCAGCTGCCGCTACCGCCCCAGATCGACGACGCCAAGGTCCTCCTGGCGATCAATCCCGACAAGGACGTGGACGGCTTCCACCCGGTGAATGTCGGGCGGCTGGCCACCGGCGACCCCGATGTTCTGGCTCCCTGCACCCCGCGTGGTGTGATCGAGATGCTGGTCAGGAGCGGGGTCGACCCTTCGGGCAAGCACGCGGTCATCGTGGGGCGCTCCAACATCGTCGGGAAGCCCATGGCCCTGCTGCTGCTGCGCAAGGCCCCCGGCGGCAACGCCACGGTGACCGTCGCGCACAGCCGCACCGGCGACCTGGGCGCGATAACCCGCACTGCGGACATCGTGATCGCCGCCGTGGGGTGGCCCAACACCATCACGAAGGACATGGTGAAGCCGGGCGTCACGGTGATCGACGTAGGGACCAATCGGGTGGACGATCCAACGCGCCCGCGCGGCTATCGCGTGGTGGGCGACGTCGACTTCGAGGGGGTGAGCGAGGTGGCCTCGGCGATCACGCCGGTGCCGGGTGGTGTGGGACCGATGACCATCGCCATGCTGCTGGCCAACACGGTCGAGGCGGCGATCAGACTGAGGAAGGCGGCCGGTTGACGGAGGAACGCAACCTGGATCTCTTCGCGGACCCGCCGCCGGCGCCCCCCGCTCCCCGGGTGTGGACGGTCAGCCAGGTCAACAAGGCCGTTCGCCTCCTCCTCGAGGAGACCCTGCCGCAGCTGTGGTTGGCGGGCGAGGTGGCCAACTTCAACCGCCACCGCTCGGGCCACTGCTATTTCACCTTGAAGGACCGGTCGGCGCAGATCCGCTGCGTCATGTTCCGGCGCGAGGCGAGGAACCTTCCCACCGACCCGGAAGAAGGCATGACGCTGCGGGTCTTCGGTGGGCTCACGCTCTACGAGGCCAGGGGGAGCTACCAGCTCGTCGTCAGCAGGCTCGAGGCCGAGGACGCGGACGGGATGTGGAAGCTGGCCTTCGAGCGGCTGCGCAAGCGGCTGGACGCCGAGGGCCTGACCGACCGGGCGCGGAAGCGTCCGCTGCCCGCCTATCCGCGCACGGTGGGGGTCGTGACGTCGCCGACGAGCGCGGCGCTACGGGACATCATCGCGGTGACGGCGCGGCGGGCGCCGTGGGTCCGCCTCCTGGTGCGGGGGACCGGTGTGCAGGGGCCGGGGAGCGGGAGCGGGATCGCCGACGCGATCGGCATCGTGGCAGCGCGCGACGTGGATGTGGTGATCGTCGCGCGCGGCGGCGGCTCGATGGAGGATCTGTGGGGCTTCAACGAGGAGCCGGTGGCGCGCGCGGTGGCCGAGTGTCCGGTCCCCGTGGTGTCCGGTGTGGGCCATGAGACCGATGTGACGATCTGCGACCTGGTGGCCGACCGGCGGGCCGCGACCCCGTCGGCCGCCGCCGAGGCCGTCGCGCCTGACGGCAGAGCCCTTGCCGAGCGGCTCGGGGGATTCGGCCACAGGCTCGGCCGCGCCCTGGCCGGTCAGGCGCGTTCGCGGCGCTGGCGGCTCGATCGCGCCCGCGACGACCTCTTCGGCCATGCGCGGGGGGTGGTGAGTGCCTACGGCCTGAGGGTGGACGAGGGCGCCGTCGACCTGTCGGAGGCCATGAAGCGCCGGATTGGGCGAGAGAAGGCGCGGCTGGCAGAGGCCGCGGCCGCCATGGAGGCCCGTTCCCCAATCGCGACCCTCGCTCGCGGCTACGCGGTCCCCCTTGACACCGACGGCCGTCTCCTGCGCGCGGTCGGAGACTTCCCGCCGGCCCGCGAATTCCGCCTCCGCGTAGTCGACGGCAACGTGCCCTGTACCGTGACCGCGCCGCCCACTCCCGCGCCGTGACCGCCCCACCCACGCCTAACCGACCAGGGTCTACCCATGGAAGCTGACGCAGGACTCGACCGCCGCATCGAGCGCATCGAGGAGATCGTTCGCCTGCTGGACTCCGACGCACTGGGTCTCGACGACGCCCTGGCGCTCTTCGAGGAAGGCGTAGGCCACCTGCGACGCGCCCAGGAGACCCTCGCGAAGGCCGAACTCAGGGTGGAGGAGCTGATCGGAAGGGGCGGCGAGGAGGTCCGTGTGCTGGAGACGCCGGGGGCCCGCGACAGCGCCGGAGACGATGTCTGACCAGGACCTCAAGGGCTTCATGCAGTTCCACCGCTTGCAGGTGGAGGAAGCGCTGCGACGGAGTCTGGACCGCCTGGCCGCGGTGGTGCAGCAGGATGTCCAGGCGGCCGCCGAGGACGGCGTGCTGAGCGGCGGAAAGCGGCTGCGGCCCATCCTGGTGGTTACCACTTGCACGGAACTCGGTGGCACACCCTCCGACGCCCTGTACGACCTGGCCGCGTCGGTGGAGATCATCCACGCCTACTCGCTCATCCACGACGATCTGCCGTGCATGGACGACGCGCCGCTGCGCCGGGGGCGCCCCACTGTCCACATCTCGCACGGGGTGAAGGCCGCGACCGCCGCCGGAGCCGCCCTGATCCCGTGGGCTGCCGCGTGGGCCTGGGAGTCCGCCCTCAGGTTGGACCGGTCCGCCGCCGAGGCCAGGGGCATTGTGGAGGTGCTCCTGGAGGCCGCGGGCGCGGGCGGCATGATCGGCGGCCAGGCGTTGGACCTCGCCGCCGAGGGGGAATCGTTGTCGGAGGACGAACTGGCCGCCCTTCACGGCCTCAAGACCGGCGCGCTGCTGACCGCCTCGCTGGAGATGGGGGCGATGGCCGCGGGAGCATCCCGGGAGGCGCTCGCAGCCGTACGGAGCTTCGGCCGCGACCTGGGGCTGGCGTTTCAGGTCATGGACGATGTGCTGGACGCGACCGGCTCGGCGGAGGTCCTCGGCAAGCGCCCCTCGGACGCGGACTTCGCCAAGTCCACCTATGTTTTGCTACTGGGCGTCGACGGCGCCCGGAACCGCGCCCGATCGCTGGTGGCGCGGGGACTGGCCGTCCTGGACGCCGCCGGCCTGGGCGCGCCCCGGCTCCGCCAGCTCGCCCGATTCGTGATCGAACGCAAGCGGTGAGGACCATGCAGTTCCAGACGATGGCAATCGTGGGCAAGGCCTCGGCGGGAGGACCCAACGGACGCATCGGCGCGGCGTGCCGCACCATCGCGGGCGTCGCCCGGGAGTTCGGCGCCTCGGTAGCGGTCGAGCCGGACCTGACCCCGGCGGCCCCCGGTCTCGACACCGTCGACCTTCATACACAGCAAGTCGACCTCGTCATCTCCCTGGGGGGGGACGGGACGCTTCTCCGCACCGCGCGCGCCGTGTTCGGACGAGATATCCCGGTGCTCGGCATCAACCTCGGATACCTCGGGTTCCTGACATCGGTGTCGGCCGAGGGGTTGGAGGAGGGACTGAGGGCCGTCCTCGGGGGTGACTTCTCGCTCGAACGGCGCCGGACGCTGCACGCCGAGGTGCTGAACGCCGCGGGAGAGGTCCGCGAGTCCCATACCGCGCTCAACGACCTGGTCGTCCACAAGGCGGGTGCGGCGCAGGTGGCGCGCCTGGACCTCCGGGTGGGCCCGCAGGACGACCTGGAAGAGATCGGGAGCTTCTCGGGCGACGGCGTGATCCTGTCCACCCCGACCGGGTCCACCGCCTATTCGCTCTCGGCGGGAGGGCCGATCATCGTGCCCAATCTGAATTGCTTCGTGGTCACGCCGATCCTCCCCCACACGCTGGCGCTCCGCCCGGTGGTTGTCCCCGGCGACGGTGAAATCACCGTGACGGCGCTGGACCGCCGTGAATCCCTCTTCCTCACCGTGGACGGACAGGAGGGCGGCCCCGTGGGGCACGAAGAGCGGGTCGTCGTGCGAATGGGGACCTTCCGCGTGGGTCTGATCCGACTCCCGGGGCATTCCTTCTTCGCGACCCTCCGCCAGAAGCTCAGTTGGGCCGCGGGTCCGCTGCTCGGGGGGTGAGTGCCGGCTGGCCTCCGGACGCCTGGGAAGCGCAAACTGCCGCCACTCGCCGCAGGGGGTCCCCTTCCAGCCATGGCTCCGTCAGCACGGTGTGCCCATTCAGCCATGGCAGCGCCCGGCGGGGGTCGCCACAATTGACCTGCCGCGCCGTCGGCGCCAGGACCGTCCCGCCAGGAACGCCATGCTGATCGAGCTGCGAATCCGTAACTTCGCCGTTCTCCGAAGCGCACTGCTGCGCCTGGACCCCGGGCTCAACGTGATTTCGGGAGAGACCGGCGCCGGGAAGTCGATCGTGGTGGATGCGCTGGAGATCCTGCTGGGCGGCCGCGCGTCGTCGTCGGTGGTGCGCAGCGGTGAGGAGAGGGCCACGGTGGAGGGTGTGTTTGATGTTCAGGGCGACGCGGATCTCGCGGCGGCGCTCGACGAACAGGGTCTGGAGGCGGACGACGGCCACCTGGTGATGAGGCGCGAGGTGCGGAGCGAGGGACGCAGCCGCGCCTGGATCAACGGCTCCCCGGCTACGGCCGCGTTGCTGCGGCGCATCGGCGCGCTTCTGGTGGACATTCACGGGCAGCACGAGCACCAGCGCCTCATGTCGGCGGCCTTCCAGCGCGAGGTGCTGGATGCGTTCGGCGGGTGCGCGGAGCTGGCGACGGACGTGGCCCGGCATTTTCGGCACGCGGCCGAACTGCAGCGACGGCTCGACGCGCTTGCGGAGCGCCGCCGCGATCTGGAGAGCCGGGCCGACTTCATCCGCTTCCGCCTCGGCGAGATCCGCGGCGCCCGCATCCGGCCCCGCGAGGACGACGAGATCCAGGCCGAGGTCAACCGCCTCGCGAATGCCGACCTTCTCATGCGCGAGACCTACGCGCTGCAGACTCTCCTGCACGACGACGACGAAGCCGTCACCGACCGCCTGTCCGACGCGGCCGCCCGCCTGCGCCGCCTGGCCGAGATCGATCCGGCGCTGGCCGCCACCGCCTCGGCGCTCCAGGATGCCTACCACAGCGTCTCCGATGCCGCCGCGGAGTTGCGCTCATACGGCGACGCGATCGACCACGACCCCGCGCGGCTCGAGCGCCTGCACGAACGGCAGGCCCTTCTCCAGGCGCTGATGCGGAAGTACGGCCCGACCCTCGCGGCGGTGATCGAAGCCGGGGAGACCCTGGCCCGCGAGCTCGCCGACCTCGAGACGGCCGAACTCGATGCCACCGAATTGCGTAACAAAGCTGTGCATGCACAAGAAACATGCGCAACAACGGCAGCCGAACTGTCGCGTCGGCGCCGGGACGCCGCGAAGCGCCTTGCCCGCGAGACCGACGCCCTCTTCCCGAGCCTGGGCCTCGAGGGCGGGCGTTTCCGCGTCGACTTCGAGGCCCTGCCCGAGCCTTCGGCCCACGGCCTCGAGCGCGTCCGCTTCATGGCCACCATGAACCCCGGCTTCCCCCCGGGACCGCTGTCGCGAATCGCTTCGGGCGGCGAACTGTCGCGCGTCATGCTCGCCCTCAAGTCGGTCCTCACCGACATCGACGACCTCCCCACCCTCGTTTTCGACGAGATCGACGCCGGGATCGGCGGCGTCGTGGCGGACAAGGTCGGCGAGCGGCTCGAGGCTGTGGCGCGTGGGCGGCAGGTGTTTGCGGTGACCCATCTGGCGCGCATCGCGGCCCGCGCCGTCAATCAGTTCGTGGTGGAGAAGGCCGCCGTGGAGGGCGTGGCGGAGACGAGTCTGAGCCGGTTGGCGCGGGAAGAACGCGTCCACGAGATCGCGCGCATGCTCGGCGGCGATCCGGATTCGGAGCCGTCGCTGGAGCACGCGCGGGAGTTGCTGGGGTAGGATCACCGGTCCCACCCGGCTTGTCCGCCAAGATGGACCTGAACTGGCGGACAAGGCTGTGGAAGGCGCTTTGCCGGCCAGAATCCCCCAAGAGTGGCTGACAAACCGGCGTAGAGGGCCGACTCACTCCTCCGGCCGCTTCTCTCCTCACCAGATCCCCACAAAGAACCGGAACCCCACCTCCAGCGACTCGGCAACAGGCATTGCGCCGCTGCCGCCGATCGTCTTGCGGTACAACACGCGGATCTCGAGGGGGTCGTCGGCCACGCCATCATCCGCAAGGTGCGCCCCACGGTTGTACACCATGCCGAGCAGCGCCTGGCTGGCGGAACCTCCGCTACCGGGGACGAGAATGCCGGGGTCGTTGGAATATGGCCCGGCCGCGCGGGCTGCCGCCGTCTCGTCGACCGGCACGGACACGGGAAGACTGAACGAATCCTCACCCTTCCTGAAAAAGCGGTACCCGCCCACCACCGACATCGCGTCGGTGATCCGATACCAGGGCGACAGCTCCAGGAACTGGTAGTCGCCCGGCCGCCAGTCGAGCGCAGTCTCCGTCGACCGGAGCGCGAAGGCGATCCCGGGGTCGGAGACCCGCCGTACCGTGTTTCCCTGCAACTGGGTGCCGTAGCGGAAGTCGGCCCAGAACCCCACGCTGCCACGCCAGCGGCCGTTCATCCATCCCCGCAACTCCACGTCGAGCTGCCTGTCGCCGCTGCCCGAGTCGAGGAAGTTGGCGGGGTTGTCCTGTACGCCCGTGGGGAGGCGCGCCATGGCGCCCGCACCCAGGGTGAACCGGTTCGGACTCTCGGGATCGCCGATGTCCAGGATGCGTGCGTCCGCCCTCACCTCGATGTCGCCGAGGCGCCAGAGCGACTTCCAGTTCTCGAACGGGGTGTCCGATTCGATCCCGAATGCGGGCTCGGAGACCAACCGCTCGAGGTCCTCAGTGGTCAGGAGCGTGTTGGCCAGGGGCATGGCGGCCGGGATGCCGGTGACGCCGGCGGCCCCGAAGGCCTCAGCGAACGCGGCCAGGCGAGCTTCGAGAGCCATCCCGGCGGAAGACCAGGAGAGCGGCGCGAACATGCTCTCGTACATCCGCGACAGGAGCGAGTGGAAGGAGCGCGCCTGCGCAAGCAGCGCTGTGGCGTCCCGGCAGGAATCGGACATCGGATCCACACCGCAGGCCTCGCCGCGAAAGACATCGTAGGCACCGATCGACCCGTGAAGACCATTGAGGAATCCTGTAACGGCGGCCGGATCCTCCATCCCCGGACTGAACCCCGCATTGGCGCTGGCCGAATCGGCCCCGAACGTCGTCGCGAACTCCGTCTCGTTCTGCACCAGGGGAACCACGGCGCCGACCGTCAGCCAATCGAAGACGCCTATATCCACCGCCACAGGCACCAGTGCCGTGCTCTTTTCAAGCACCGACGACATGGCACCCAGGCTCAGGTCGTAATCGTCCTCGATCAGCGCGCGGACGGAGACCTCCGGCTCCCCGAGAAAGGGGAAGATGCGGCTGCCGACGGGTCCGCTGAAAAGGTCGCCCAGACTGTGGGGGCTGCCGGTCCGGCCGCCGATCTGGTAGAGGTCCGAGAAGCTGGAGTACTGGCCCAGTACGCCGAGGCGCACGTGTCCGCGCGAAACCAGTGGCGAATAAGGCTCCTGGGCGCCCGCCGGCCCCGGAATGGACAGGCCGCCGGTGCTCAGGAGGAGGGAGAGGAGGGTGAGGACTGTCGAGCGGTTACCGGGCACGGCTCATCCGGGAAAAAGGCGCTGGCGGAGACAAGATAATAGCGACCGTTGTCGGCGAGAACGGAATCACGGCGTCCGGCAGTCCGGCGGCGCGGGTGCTCGCACCGGTTGACACTCTTCTGCCCCGTCCCTAACGTTGCTGTCCCTTCTGACGACGCGCCCCTGCGGAGCGTTGCCGCGGGAGGGCCAGGCATCCGGATTCGGGGTGCCGCTTCGCGGGAATAGCTCAGTTGGTAGAGCACCACCTTGCCAAGGTGGGGGTCGCCGGTTCGAGTCCGGTTTCCCGCTCTGATACTGGCAGTCCAGCCGCGGCGCGATGCTGTCCTCGACGGGGTCGCGACGCGCCGCCAACTGCTTCCGGGGGCGACGGCCGACTGCCGCGCCCCCTTTGTATCGGCGCCGTAGCCAAGTGGTAAGGCAGAGGTCTGCAAAACCTCCATTCGGCGGTTCGAATCCGCCCGGCGCCTCTCGGGAGTTCAGGGAATCAGCTGTCTGGGCCTCGGCCTCAACAGAAACAGCCCCTCGTACATGCTGGTAACGACCACCGTGCCGCTCTCGAAGTACGGGTAGGCCGTCCACGCTCCCACAAACCCGGGCGGATCGCCTTCGTACGGAGTGGTGTCGAACCAGCCGATCTCCTCCGGCGCCACCGGATCGCTGATGTCGAAGACGCGGAAGCCGGCCTGGTAGTTGGCCTGGTACATGCGGTCGCCCTTGACGTACAGATTGTGGTCGGTTGCACCGGTCGGTCCGTCGACGTGGCCGACCAGGATCGGGTCGTCGAGTTCCGCCACGTCGTATATGAAGGTGCGGGTCCTCGGGGCCGTCCCGACCAGTTCGTCGAGCTCGTCGTCGAGGTAGTAGTAGCGGTGGTCTTCGGTGAGCCAGCCCTGGTGGATGTAGGCCACGCCGGGGTGGCTGGCGGCGCCGATGGGGGCGGGGGCCTCCTTGTCGGTGATGTCGACGATCCGCAGCAGCGTTTCGTTCGAGATGAAGCAGAGTTGGCGGCCCTGGTAGCGGTCGTCGGGGCCCCGGTAGACGACGCACTGGGCGTCGTGGGTGCGTCCGGGTGCGATGAGCCCGACGGTGTCGGTGAAGCAGCCCGCGAAGACCGGGGCCTTGGGATCGCGCACATCGACCATGTGGAGGCCGCCGCCGCAGGTCTCGCCGCCGCCGCTCGCGCCGACGGGGAAGGCAAATCCGCTCTCGGCGTCCATCACGAGGTTGTGGGCGCTTTCGATGCCGCGGTAGACGGCGTCGGGCTCGAAATCGACGCCGCCGGTGGGGCTGGTTGGGTCGGGGACGGCGTCGCGGAGGCGGGTGAGGTCGAAGACGACGAGCCCATGGGCGCCGGCGCCGTCGCCGGTGAAGAAGAGGTGGTCGGCGTAGACCTTGAGGTCCCGTGCACCGCTCGGGTTGGCGGGGACGGTGCCGACATGGCGGGGGGCCGCCGGGTCGGTGATGTCGACGATCGCCGCGCCGCCGGTGCGGCCGACCAGGGCGTACTCGCGGCCGGTCTCCGGGTCGGACCAGCCCCACACGTCGCTGACGCGCTCGCCGGGGCCGCCGCCCAGCGCGGAGTTCGGGAGGAAGGCGATGAGGTCGACGTTGTCGCAGGAGAATGCCGCCGCGGTGCCATCCTCGCAGGTGACCTCTCCGCCGGTCACGGCTTCGGGGCCGGGTCCGGGGCTGAGCCACTCGGCCTCGCCCCAGGGTCCACCCAGCTCACGCGCGAACACCATGGCGGCCCCGTAGCCGCCGTCCGTTCCCGGCGCGCCCACGACCGCGACGCGGCTCCCCAGCGCAATCGCTGCGCCCAGTCCAGCCCCGGTCGCGGTCTCCGGCATGGCGACCGGCTCGGGCTGCCACTCCCCGTCGATCAACCGGAACCGGTGGACCCGGCCCGCTCCCGACTCCGCCCCCGGCTCCCCCACCCACAGCTCGTCGCCGAGCAGGGCGAGCGTCGCTCCGAAGGACCCCGGGGCCGCCCCGCTTTCATCCGCACCGAGGGAAAGCACCTGGTGCTGCTCCCACTCGCCGGGATCGAACCGCCGGAATGCGTAGACCAGCCCGCTTCCCCCCCGGGCCCCCGGCGCCCCCACCAGCATGCGGCTGCCGTCGACCCCCAGCGTGGCTCCGAAGCGCGCTCCCGCCGCCAGCGAATCCGCCGGCGCCAGCGTGACGTTCCCCAGCTCGCTGTCCTGCGGCCGGAAAACGAACACGCGGCCCACCTCGTCCGCGCTCGGCGACGAAACCAGCACTTCGTCGCGCCGGAAAGCCATCGCGGCCCCGAAGTCCGGGTACTCGGAGGCGGGTCCGGGGAGCTGCACCAGGGTAGCAGGCTGCCACCCTCGCCGCGCGTCCCGCTGATAGAGGTACACGGCGGGGGGGCTTGCACCGTCCCCCGCGACCGACACCGCCACCTGGTCCCGGCCCGCCGCCACCGTGCGCAGCGGCGGCGAGAGGATCCGCATGATCCCGGGGAAGTCCAGCGCCGCACCGCCCGGGCCGCCCGGATCCGCGGCCTGGCCGGGGTTCGCCGGCCGGAGGAGCTCCAACCCGGTTTCGTGCACCAGGCCGGCGGACGTACCGCGGAAGACATGCGCTCCGATCTCAACATCGGGATCCGCGGAGCCCACCACCAGTCGATCGCCGTTCCACTGCATGGAAGGCGCGAGGCGGTACCCCTGCTCGGCGGTTCCCGGCGGCGAAAACGAAGTCGCGAGCACCCACGCGCCCGTGTTGTCCCGCTCGAACCGGTACAGCGCCGCGGGTCCGCGGGCGGGGCCCGGCTTGCCGACCAGCACGGTCTCGCCCGACACGGCAACCATCCGCCCGAACTCGTCCTGTGCGTGGACCGCACTCGTCGCAGACACCACGGCCACGACGAGGACCGCGAGGATTCGGACGGCAGTACGGCCGCCGATCGCCATGCTCGTGGCGCTCAACACGGGGCGGAAGCTCCTGGGTATCATGAACATTCGATGCTCTCCGGCTATTTTGGTTCAACATGGCCCACATACGATACACCAATCGCGACGAAGCCGGACCCGGACTGGCGAAGCTCTACGCGCGGTACTCGGACGCGCGGGGGAACCTGGACAACATCCTGCGTGTCCATTCATTGAACCCGCCTTCCATGGAGCACCACCATGATCTCTACCGCCACCTCATGACCGGCCGCTCGCCGCTCTCCAGGTTGCAGCGCGAGATGATCGCGGTGGCGGTCTCCGCCGCGAACGACTGCTTCTACTGAATCAATCACCACGGAGCGGGACTCCGCAGGATCACCGGCACGCCTGATCTCGCCGCCGCCCTGGCCCGGGGCAAGCGCCCGGATGCGCTGACGGACGGCGATAGCGCCATGCTGGATTACGCCATCAAGCTGACCCGCGACCCGGGCGGCATGACGTCCGCCGACACGGACGCGCTTCGGGCCGCCGGATTCGGGGACGCCGCGATTCTCGACATCTGCCAGGTCACGTCGTACTACAACTACGTCAACCGCCTGGCCGACGGACTTGGGGTGGAGCTCGAAGATTACTGGGAGGGCGCGGACCACACGCTGACCAGGGAAGAGTTCGTCGCTCTCAAGCCTGCGCGAGGGGGGACGGCCCCACGCGGCGCGGGCCCGGCGCACGGCGGCCCGGCCGCATGATCACCATCGACGGGATCGGGCTCACTCTCGCCCAGGTCGAAGCCGTGGCGCGGGGCCGCGCGCCGGTGCGGCTCCACGAGGGTGCCGCCGAACGGGTCCGGCGATCGCGGCGGCGGCTGGAGCGCCTCCTCGATGCCGACGGACCCGTCTATGGCGTCAACACGGGCTTCGGCAGGCTGGCGCAGGTGCGGATCGCCCGCGAGGAACAGCGGGCGCTGCAGCGCAACCTGGTCAGGAGCCACTCGGCCGGGACGGGCCGGCCCCTGCCGGCCGACGAAGTCCGCGCCATCCTCCTGCTCAGGGCCAACGCGCTCGCCCGGGGACAGTCCGGGTGCCGCCTGGTCGTCGTCGAGCGCCTCCTCGACCTCCTCAACCACGCGATCCACCCCGTGGTGCCCGAGATCGGGTCGGTGGGAGCGAGCGGTGACCTGGCGCCGCTGGCGCATGTGGCGCTGGCGCTGATGGGGGAGGGGCGGGCCGAGGCCGGCGGCGAGGTGGCGGATGCGTCCGAGCTCCTCGACCGGGCCGGGATCGCGCCACTCGAACTCGCCGAAAAGGAAGGGCTGGCGCTCGTCAACGGAACCCAGGCCGTGACGGCGATCGGCGCCCTGGCACTCATGCGCTTCGGACGCGCGCTCGACACCGCCGACGTTGCGGGCGCGACGACCCTCGAAGGACTGCGGGGGACGCCCGAGGCGTTTCGGGACGAGATCCATGCCGCCCGTCCGCACCCCGGCCAGATCGAGAGCGCCCGGAGGCTGCGCGCCTTGCTGGCGGGCTCCGAGATCCGCGAATCGCACAGGACCGGGGACGCGCGCGTGCAGGATGCCTACTCGCTCCGGTGCATGCCGCAGGTCCACGGCGCGGCGCGGGAGGCCCATGCCTACGCCGAGAGGATCCTGACGACCGAGGCGAACTCCACCACCGACAACCCGCTGGTCGTTCCGGTCGGGGAGGACGACCCCCTGTCCGAGGATGGCTCCGGCGCGGTGCGTGTGCTCAGCGGGGGCAACTTCCACGCGCAGATCGTCGCTCAATCCCTGGACCTGGTCGCTATCGCGGCGGCCGACCTGGCTTCGATCAGCGAGCGCCGGATCGACCGCCTCCTGAACCC
This sequence comes from Gemmatimonadota bacterium, assembly GCA_022826565.1. GTDB lineage: Bacteria > Gemmatimonadota > Gemmatimonadetes > Longimicrobiales > Gaopeijiaceae > Bin94. The sequence goes on from JAJDUP010000020.1 coordinate 95,037, forward strand.
CGACCTGTCAGGCCTTCCCGCGTTCCTGACAACCGAGCCGGGTGCCCGTTCGGGCCTGATGATCACGCAGGTCGTCGTGGCCGACGCCCTGGCGGAGATGCGCGTGCTGGCATCGCCCGCCAGCGTCGACTCGGTGTCCACCAGCGCGTCCCAGGAGGACCATGTGTCGATGGGAATGGCGGCGGCACGCAAGGTGCGCAGGAGCATCTCGTTGCTGGAGACGGTGCTGGCCGTGGAGCTGCTCTGCGGCGCGCAGGCGGTGGAGTTCCACCGACCGATGCGCGCGGGGGCAGGTGTGGAGCGAGCGCTGCGAGCGGTGCGCGCCGAGGTGCCGCCGCTGGTCGAGGACCGGGTGCTGAGCGATGATATCGCGGTGTTGACGAGGCTGGTCCGAACGGGAGCGCTGACCGGCTCGGGGCTTGACGACTCGTGAAGGAATCCCCGCGGCGTTCAACCGGTGATGCGTCCGGGCCCGACAGGAGATGAAAATGACAGGCACCAACGTCTCGCGGCTCGTCCGCGCCCCGCGCGGCACCGGCCTCAGCTGCAGGGGATGGACGCAGGAGGCGGCGCTGCGGATGCTGATGAACAACCTCGATCCGGAGGTGGCCGAGAGGCCGGACGAGCTGGTTGTCTACGGGGGCACCGGCCGGGCGGCCCGCAGCTGGGCCGCCTTCGACGCGATCACGGAGGCCCTGCGGACGCTCGAGGACGACGAAACGCTGCTGGTCCAGTCGGGCAAACCGGTGGGAGTCTTCCGTACCCATGCCCACGCCCCGCGCGTCCTGATCGCCAACTCCAACCTGGTTGGCCGCTGGGCGACCTGGGAGCACTTCCACGAACTGGAGCGGCAAGGCCTGATGATGTACGGCCAGATGACTGCGGGCTCGTGGATCTACATCGGCACCCAGGGGATCCTGCAGGGGACGTACGAGACCTTCGGGGCGATGGCCCGCACCCATTTCGGCGGGTCGCTTGCCGGCAGGTGGATCCTGACGGGCGGCATGGGAGGCATGGGAGGCGCGCAGCCACTCGCGGGGACGATGAACGGTGCCGCAATCCTCGTCGTCGAGGTCGACCCCGAACGGATCCGGCGCCGCATCGAGACGCGCTACTGCGACCGCATGACGGACGACCTGGACGAGGCGGTGGGGTGGATGCTGGGGGCGGCCGGGGCCGGCGAGGCGCTGTCGGTGGGGCTGGTCGGCAACTGCGCCGACGTGCTCCCGGAGCTGGTGCGGCGGGGCATCACCCCCGACATCGTGACCGACCAGACATCCGCCCACGATCCGGTGGACGGGTACGTGCCCTGCGGGTTCTCGATCAATGAGGCGGCCGTCTTGCGAAACACCGATCGATCGCAGTATCGCGTACATGCGATGGCGTCGATCCGCGCCCACTGCGAGGCGATCGTGGAGATGACGAAGCGGGGCGCGATCGCCGTCGATTACGGCAACAACCTGCGCGGCTATGCCCGCGATGCCGGCTTCGAGGACGCCTTTACCTACCCGGGTTTCGTGCCCGCCTACGTGCGCCCGCTCTTCTGCCAGGGCAAGGGGCCGTTCCGCTGGGTGGCGCTGTCGGGCGATCCCGCCGACATCCACCGCACCGACGACCTGGTGCTCGAGATGTTCCCCGAAGACGAGCACCTCTGCCGCTGGATCCGCATGGCGCGCGAGCAGGTGGCCTTCCAGGGGCTGCCCGCGCGGATCTGCTGGCTGGGGCAGGGGGAGCGGGCAAGGTTCGGCGTCGCCATGAACGATCTCGTTGCGGGCGGCGAGATCAGCGCCCCGATCGTGATCGGCCGCGACCACCTCGACACGGGCTCGGTGGCGTCACCCTTCCGAGAGACGGAGGCGATGAAGGACGGAACCGACGCCGTCGCAGACTGGCCGGTGCTCAACGCGCTGCTGAACACGGCGTCCGGGGCGAGCTGGGTGTCGTTCCACCATGGCGGCGGCGTGGGAATCGGGGACTCGCTGCACGCCGGACAGGTGCTCGTCGCCGACGGGACCCCGGAGATGCGCACGCGGATCGAGCGGGTGCTGACCAACGACCCCGGGCTGGGGGTGGCGCGGCACGCGGACGCGGGCTACGAGGAGGCGCTGGAGACGGCCAGGACGAAGGGCGTCCGGATCCCGATGGGGTAGCGGCGCCGCTGATGTGACCGGGAGTCGGAGTCAAGCAGCTCCAGAGTGACGCCTGACGGCCTCCGCAAACGCCTCCTTCACTTCTTCCTCCCGGCCGTGGCGCCCGTCTCGCACAACCCAGCAGCCCCCCACCATCACGTGCCGAATCGGGTTCTCCGTCCCCGAGAACACCCACGAATCGAGCACCGTTTCCTCGCTGTGACCCAGCAGGGCGGGGTGTCCGTCATCCAACACCACGAGGTCGGCTCGGGCACCGGCCCCAATGGTCCCCGCGTCCCACCCCAACGCCCCGCACCCGTCCCGCCAGGCGTGGGCCAGCAGCGCGCCCCCGGCGCCCGACAGCGCTCCTCGCCGCCCCCCGGCGTCCCGGACCGCGGACCGGGCCCCTTTCTCCCGCCCTGCGCTGTCGTGCTCCGGCCCGAGCACCGAGCGGCTGCGGTATACGAGTCGCTGACCGTAGTCCAGCAACCGCAGCTCTTCCACGGGGCTTCGAGACACGTGGCTGTCGGTCCCGATCCCGAACCGTCCGCCGCGGCCGGCGAATGCCCCCAGCGGAAACAACCCGTCCCCGAGATTCGCTTCCGTGGTCGGACAGAGCCCGACCACGGCACCCCTCGCCGCGATCCCGTTCATTTCCTCATTCGCGATGTGGGTCGCGTGCACCAGGCACCAGCGCGAATCCACCGATGCATGGTCGAGCAGCCACTCGACCGGGCGCGCGCCGCGGTGCGCGAGGCAGTCCCGCACTTCCCGCTCCTGTTCGGCGATGTGGATGTGTACGGGGGCATCGCCGGCTACGAATTCGTCCAGCCGCCCCACCGTCTCCCGCGAGACGGCCCGGAGGCTGTGCAGCGCCCACCCCAGCCGAATGCCCGGCTCGAGCGACGCGGCGCGAAGCGCCTCGTGCAGCCCCGCCGCACCCTCCAGATCCATGCGAAACCGCCGCTGCCCACCCAGCAGCGCGTCCCCGCCGAAGCCGCCGGCCTCGTACACGACCGGCATGTGCACCAGACCGATCCCCGCTGTTCGGGCCGCTGCAACGATCCTCAGGCTCATCTCCGCCGGATCGTCGTAGCCGCGTCCGCCGGGCGCGTGGTGGAGGTAGTGGAACTCGCCGACGCAGGTGAACCCCGACTTCAGCATCTCCACGTACACTTGGGCGGTGATCGCCTCGACATCGCCGGGGGTCAGGCGGTCGACGAAGGCGTACATGACGTCCCGCCAACTCCAGAACGAGTCCTGTGCGCCCCGTTCCGCGAGCCCCGCCATGGCGCGCTGAAAGGAGTGGCTGTGCACGTTGGGGACCCCCGGCACCGCCCATCCGGCGACCCGTTCACACCCCTCGCACGACCCACCCGGGGAGAGCGCGGCAACGCGGCCATCGTCCCCGACTTCCATCCGCACATCGCGCTCCCACCGGTCCCCGATCAGGAGCCGGTGGAAGTGGAGAGCGGGGCGGTCTCGTGTCTGCGGCGGCACCAAGTCTCCTCGGCGACGGATTGCGGAGCGGCTGGAAACGATGCATCAATCTGGCCCGGAACCGTGTCCCGTGCAGGACTGACCGCGCGGGATCCGGTGGGCGGGACGACGGAAACGGCAGCCCTCACAGGAGCCAGGATGCCCCAAAAACCGTGGGACAGACTCTGGACCGAGGTCAATCTCGCGACGATGACCGGGCGGTCGCTCGGCATCATCGAAGACGGAGCGATCGCCAGCGCCGGCGGACGCATAGCGTGGGTGGGAAGGGAGGCGGACCTTCCCGCGCACCGGAAAGCCACGACTCCCGAGGTCCTTCGGTGCGGGGGCGCGTGGCTGACCCCCGGATTCATCGACTGCCATACCCACATCGTCTTCGGCGGAGACCGCACCACCGATTTCCGCCGTCGGCTGCGCGGAGAGTCCTACGAGGAGATCGCCCGGGCCGGTGGCGGCATCATGTCCACGGTGCGGGCCACCCGCGAGGCCTCGAACGACGAACTCGCCTCCGGCGCGGCCGTCCGCGCCAAGGAGCTGGCCGCCTGGGGCGTGACCACGATCGAGGTGAAATCGGGCTACGGCCTCGACCTCGAAACCGAACTGCGGATGCTCGAAGTGGCCGCCAGCCTGCCCGGCCACCTACCCGTCGACATCTCGCCCACACTGCTTGCCGCCCACACGATTCCCGCCGAATACAAACACCGCCGCAGCGAGTACGTACGCCTGATCGTCGACGAGATCATCCCGGCCGCGGTAGGACAGGGCCACGCGACCGCCGTTGACGCCTTCTGCGAGAACATCGCTTTCACCCCCGCAGAGACCCGGACCGTCCTCGAAGCCGGCATCGCCGCGGGACTCCACGGCCGCCTCCACGCCGACCAACTCTCCGACCAGGGCGGGGGAGCGCTCGCGGCCGCCGCCGGAGCCCGCTCGGCCGATCACGTGGAGTACCTGTCGCCGGAGGGCGTCGGGGCCATGGGCGCCGCCGAGGTGAGCGCGGTCCTCCTCCCCGGCGCGGCGTACACCCTGGGGGCGGACCGCAGGCCGCCCGTCAGCGCCCTGAGGCGGGCCGGAGTGAACATGGCCCTCGCCACCGACGCAAACCCGGGGTCGTCGCCCATCACCAACGTCGGCCTCATCCTGAACCTGGGATGCATCCAGTTCGGCCTGACCCCCGGGGAGGCGCTGCTCGGGTTTACGAGCGCCGCCGCGGAGGTGCTTGCACTGCGGGGCGACCGGGGCACGCTCGAGCCGGGGAAACGCGCCGACTTTGCCCTCTGGGGCGTCTCCGACCCGGCGGAGCTGTGCTACTGGATCGGGGGCAGTCCCCTCAAGTCACGGGTCAAGGACGGGGTGCCCACCGCCTGAGCTAGCTGCCAGGACGACGAGCAGGACGCCGGGGCGGGGACTTCCTGTTTCCGGAACCACGCGCCGGTGCCGAGCGCGCCTTGGGCTTGGGGGCGCGAGACGGTGCCGGGCGAGCCTTTGGGGCCGAGCCCCTCGACGGCGCCGAGCGGGCCTTGGGTGTGGGCGCGCGCGATGGGGCGGGCCTGGCCCTCGGCGTCGGCATCCGCGACGGAAACGACCGCGCGGTGGGCAAGGGTCGCCTCGATGGCGTCGACCGTACGCCCGGTGCCTCACGCCTGGGCGGCTCGATCCGCTCACGCGGCATGGGACGGCTCCTGATGCGCGGAGGCGCGGAACGGATCGGTGTGGGCTGCCGGACGCGGGCCGGAGCGCTTCTCGTCGACGGCCGCCGGGTATCGGGCCGCGAAGTCACGCTGGGAGGCCGCTGCACGACTCCGGGTCGAATCGTACGCGTGTCCCGGGGCCGCGCCTCGTCCGAGCCACCGGCGCCGTTTCGGGGACGCGCCCGGGTGGTGGGTGCGCCGCCGCCGTCCGCGCGAGGTCTGGCGCGCACGCGGGGAGGTGTCGGTCTCGCGTCGGACCCATCCCGCGGACGTGCAGTGCGCGTCCCGATCGAATAGGCACCCCGGTCATCCGGCCTGGTGATGCCGGTACCGACTCCGCCGGCTCCCCTGTTTCCGCCCAACCGCGACACCGGACGCTCCGGTCCGTTGTCCGTCACGTAGACGGGGGGCGCCGGGTACTCCTTGAACCGTGGCCCGTACAGAGGCGTCCGCCGCACCACCCGCGTGCCCGGATAGTCGTAGTAGCGACGATACCGAGGACCGTACCAGGGATCGTAGCCACCCCAGGAGGGACCCCAGTAGTCAGTCCAGAAGGGGGAAAACCCGTACCAGTGCGAACGCACGTAGCGGGGCGACGGCCAGCCGAGGAAGCCGAACCGCCACGGGTTGTACGCGCTCCAGTGGCCGTAGCCGGGTCCCCAGAAGGGGCCGAATCCGTGGCACGCGTCATAAGGGTCGTACCAGTAGTCGTCCCAGCAATCAACGAACGGGGTGTTGAAGGGCCGGTACAAGCCGTGGTAGTTGTCGTAGAATCCGCTGCCGAATCCCAGGGAGAACCCCAGCGAGGCTCCCCAGCCGCCCACGTGGAACCCGAATCCTGCGCCGAAGGACGAATAGCTGCCGAGCCCTAAGCCGCCTCCCCGGTACAGGGAGATGTGGTCCGCGACCTGAGCGGTACCCATCGCGGGTGCGGCCAGAGCCGCTGCGATGATCACGATTGCGCTGCTTCTCCTCATATCAGCCTCCGAATGCGAGTGCACACGGTGGGAGGGTCATGCATTCATCGTGCCAACTCTTCCCCGGTTGGTCAATGGCGCCGTGGGCCCGGCGGAGGCGGTTCCCCAGCGGCCCGTACGCCCTGGCCTCGCGCCGGCCCGTGTCCACGCCGCGTGACACACTTGCCCCCGCGCGGGGACAGCACGGCCCGGCCGGCCCCCGACTCGCACCAGTCACGACGCCCAGCGGAACAGGGCGTACAAAGCCAGCAACAGGATGAACGGACCGATGGTGAGGATCAGCTTTGCCGCCACCGCCCATCGTCCGGCAGCTCGATTCCCGCTTTCATCCACGAATTCCCTCCGGCCTCGGCGAACCCGAAGGTCTGCCGGGCGTCCGTGTGGCGCAAGGTGCTCAAGACACTCGATCCCGAACGAGGCACTTGCGAAGTACGGTCACGCTATGGATCTTCATTGAACAGCGTCGCGTTGATATCGAGGCATTGTTTGCCGTGGCGGCGCGCTTTCGGACCGATGGCGGTTCGTAGCAAGGTTTCCTGCCGATGCCGAGATGGGTGAATTCCTCCGGCTCGGTTCTGTTCCAGGGTGTGTTCCGTGGCGTGGCCCGGAATCCCCGGTGCTCCTATTCGACGAGGACGAGTAGCACAAGGCCCGGAGGGGCCGGGCACCGCTTCCGGAAGGTGTGACAATCGTGACCGATCAAGAAACCCCGGCATCCGGGAAAAAAGAAGCCGCAGCCAACCAGGCCGGCGAACAGACTGCAACCCAGGGGTCCGCAGGACAGGGGTCTTCCGCGGTGCCGCAGTCCGAGGCGTCGAAAAAAGACGCGCCCGCCGGGACAGCTCCAGCGACGAAGCCCAGGCGGGGACGGAGAGGTCGCCCGCGCGGACCGCGCAGGCAGGGGCCCCATCCGAATCTGAATGACAGGAATCGTGAGCCGGGCGAGCCCCTCGGGATACTGGAGGTCCTCGGGAGCGGATCGGGTTTCATCCGCAGACCGGATGCCGGCTACGTGCCCGGCAAGGACGACATCTACGTGGGATCCCGCCTCATCCACCGGTTCGGCCTTCGCACCGGCGACGAGTTGGCGGGGATCGTCGGGAGGCGTCCGCGCAACGGCAAGAGCCCGCCGCTCAGGTACCTCGACCTGGTCAACGGACAACCCCCCGACAGCGCGGCCCAACGGCCCGACTTCAACCGGCTTAGTGCGCTCCATCCGCGCCACCAGCTCAAGCTGGAGTGCGGCAGGGAGTTCGCGGGCGAACCCGACCTGACCAACCGTGTGATCGATCTCTTCTGCCCGCTCGGAAAGGGTCAGCGCGCGATGATCGTAGCGCCTGCCAAGGCCGGGAAGACCACCGTCCTGCAGGCGATTGCCGAGGGGGTCTCCAAAAACCATCCCGAATGCGAACTGATCGTCCTTCTGGTCGACGAGCGCCCGGAGGAGGTAACCGAGATGGAGGCGTGCGGCTTCGGTGAGGTCATCGCGTCGACCTTCGACCTGACGGCCGAACGCCACTGCCAGGTGGCCGAGATGACGCTGGCGCGGTGCCGGCGCCGGGTGGAGGCCGGCCGCCACGTCGTCATCATCCTCGATTCGATTACGCGCCTTGCGCGCGCGCACAACACTGTGGAGGAGGGCAGCGGACGCACGCTGTCCGGAGGTCTGGACGCCAGCTCGCTCGAGAAGCCAAAGCGGTTCCTGGGCAGCGCCCGCCTCATCAAGGAGGAGCAGGGCGGGGGCTCGCTGACCATCATCGCGACCGCGCTCGTGGACACGGGATCCCGCATGGACCAGGTGATCTTCGAGGAGTTCAAGGGTACGGGGAACAGTGAGCTCGTCCTCAGCCGCGAACTGGCCGACCGGCGGATCTATCCCGCGATCGACCTGAAGGCTTCCGCGACGCGCAAGGAGGAGCTGCTGCTCTCGCCCGAAGCGCTGAGACTCTCGCGAGCGATGCGCCGCCAGTTGTCCGACTCGATGCCGGCGCAGGCGATGGACGAGCTGCAGCGGGTGATGCGTCAGACGCACTCCAACGACGAACTGATCAAGCTCGCCCTCGAGAGGCTGTAGGGGACGCAGCCGCAGCAGCGGGACCGTCGCGGCAGCGAGCCGTCAGCGCCCCGACTCGGCCTGCTCCTTCAGCCGGGCGAGGCTTTCCTCCAACTGCAGTCCCTGAGACTCCTCCATTCCGAGAGCGGTCCATCCCAGCAAGGGGTTCCAGCCCAGGTCCACGCGCTCGGACCAGGTGACGCGCGACGTGCTGCCGCGGCCCTCGACGGTGAAGGAGCCCTCGAAGCGGATCGCCCCGTCCTCGACCTCCACCAGGTAGGCCACACTCGACGGCGTCGTCGCCGCGACGATCGTGAGCGAGCCGGATCCGAACTGCGCGTCGTCCCACACCCGGCGTGCACCGGTGCCCGCGGGGGGGCCATCAAGGCGTGACTCGACCTCGCCCCACGGAGTCCAGCTGTCCCAGGCGGACGGCGCCTCGAGGAGCGGGAATATGACTTCGGGCGGGGCCTCGATGTTGATGGAGCGCGTGACTTCCACGGTGCCCGGAAGGAGGATGCCCGCGATCAGAAAACACGCCATCAGCGCGGCCAGAATCCCCGCGGCGATTACGCCCTTGCGGGCGACACCGGAGGTGATCCCGCCGGATCGGCCTTGTGACACCGGGCGCCTCCTCGGGGGTTGGGTTTTCGCGCCAGGCAGTCCGTGGACCAAAGCAGGGTCCCTCGCCGTTCTCGGTGCGACGCGCGGGTCTGTCCGCCGACTGCTACGAAGATGCACTCCCGATTGATCCGGTCAACCGCACGCCCGCGTGCATCGCTGCCGGGAGTTGCGGGGCGCCTCCGGAGAGACGCCCCGCGATTGTCCCGGCTACCGGAAAAAAGCAGCCTCGATGGCCCTACTGCTGTGGGCCCGCTGCTCCCCACCTGGCTCGCAGGTGCGTCCGCTCGTCCTCCGGAATGAGCGGAGACCTGGAGAGAAGCTCAGCCCTGCTCAACAGCGCCAGGGCCCGCTCGCCGGAGCCGCGCTGCTGCGCGATCCAGGCGGCATCGGTGAACGCGTTGGCGGCAACGACCACATCGCCGATGGCGAGTGCGCGCCGGCCCGCGGCCTCGAAGTCACGAACCGCTTGCCGCTCGTTGCCCTCGTAGTACGACAGTCGAGCAGCGTAGATGAGGTTTTCCGTTGCGCCAGGGTCGCCCTCGGGCCGAAGGTCTGCGGCGCGGCGAAAGAGTCTTGCCGCGCGGTTCCACGCGGACAGGTCGTCGAGCGAGGCGTGGGCGTCTGCCTCGATGGCCTCAACCTCCGGGACGGTCACCTCGGCGGTGGTCTGCGCCCCGGCGCTGCCGGCGCCGAGCGCGACGGCAAGGGCCAAGGCGGCGGATGGAATGCTCTGGGTGTTTCTCATGGAAGGATCCTTCCCTTGTTGCTGGATATGGAGTGTCACGTGCGGTTCGAGGCAGTCTTCCCCGGGGGCCACGAAGGACACAACCCGGCGAATGATCGGTGCCAGACGATCCCGCACGAGTTGGGATACGTTGATTCCGCCCGGGTGTTTCAAGGTTCCCGACCGATAGCCGCGCGGTACTGTTTCAGATTCGGCCCGAGACCGGATCTTGTCCGCGGATACCGCTAGAAAAAGGCTCGCAACCGGTCGACGGCGCGCTCCAGCGTCTCCGCCCGCTTGCAGAAGGCGAAGCGGACCAGAGTGGCGCCATCGGCGGGCCGGTTGTAGAAGGACGATCCTGGAACCGGCGCCACGCCGCACTCGCGCGCGAGGAACTTGCTGAACGCGATGTCGTCGAGATCGCTCAACTCCGAGAAGTCGGCCATGATGTAGTAGGCACCCTCGGGGGGACTGCAGCGGAACCCGGAGTCGCGCAGACCGCCGTAGAGGATGTCGCGCCGCTCGAGGTACTCCCGGGCCATTGCGGTGTAGTAGTCGCGCCCGAGGCCCTTCATCCCGTCCGCGCAGGCAGCCTGCAGGGGAGCGGGCGCCCCGACGGTAAGGAAGTCGTGGACCTTGCGAATCGCCGAGGTAAGGTCGGGCGGGGCGATGATGGTGCCGATGCGCCAGCCGGTGATGCTGAAGGTCTTGGAGAGCCCCGAGATTACGATCGTCCGCTCGCGCATTCCCGGGATCATGGCCATCGGGATGTGCTCGCCTTCGTAGATGATGTGCTCGTAGATCTCGTCCGTGATCGCGAGCAGGTCGTGCTCCATGCAGATCCCGGCCACCGCGGTCATCTCGTCGTGGTCGAAGACGCGGCCGGAGGGATTGTTGGGCGTGTTGACGACGATGGCCCGCGTCCGGGGGGTGACCAGGCCGCGCAGTTCGTCGGCGTCCAGCCGGAACCGGGGAGGCCGCAGGGGCAGGAACACCGGAGCCGCATCGCACAGGACCGCATCCGGGCCGTAGTTCTCGTAGAAGGGTTCCATGACGATGACCTCGTCGCGCGGGTCGACGCAGGCCAGCATCACCGCCGCCATCGCCTCCGTGGCTCCGCAGGTCACGGTGATCTCCGCGTCGGGGTCGACCTCCATGCCGTACCAGTCACGGTATTTCTGCACGAAGGCATCGCGAATGGCGGTTGTGCCCCAGGTGATCGCGTACTGGTTTACGTCGGCCTGAATCGCCCGGCATGCGGCATCCTTGAGCAGCTGCGGGGCGGAAAAATCGGGAAAGCCCTGCGCGAGATTGATGGCGTCGAATCGACGGGCGACGCGCGTCATCTCGCGGATGACCGATTCCGTGAAGGTGTGGGTACGGGTGGCCGTGCGGAGCTTCATGGGCAGGATCCTACCTACAATCCGTGCGCCTGGCAACCCGCCCAAAAACGCTGCAACCGCTTGACGTCACACGGGTTTATGTGGAGGTTTCCTAGACAAACCACTTGAAAAGCCGAGCCGGGTGATGGCCCCGATTACGTTACCGACCTACCAAGAGGCGTTGGACCGGTTGCTGGGTTGTGCCGTTCTCATACACGGTGCCGAGAACCTGGCCGATCTATCCGAACTCGATTTCAGAGCCCTCGTCGAAGAGAGCGGGTTCGCCGAGTTGGCGCGGTACATCAATTTCATCGAAGCTGCCGGCGTTCTTCGGACCGAGATTCAGATGGGATCCGAGTTTGCCAGGGTCATGGAGTCGCTCGACCCTCGGCGCCAGGCGATCGCCCGCAGGCGCACATACTCGTGGAACCCGGCCAAGCTCGCCGCTCTGGGTAACGATTTCGGGGTGAGCCGGGAGCGGGCGCGTCAATTGGAAGTCAGGCTGCGACAGACGGTCGAGACCGAGTGTGCCGACGTAGTCGAGGAGGCGGGCCGCTGGCTGAAGAGCGCGGTCGGCATCGCCGCGTCGCCATCAAAGTTCCGCAGGGTGCTCGATCTCCTGATCGGCGACGCGCCAGAGCCGTGGCTGCCCGCGGCCGAAGTCGCGGTGATGCGTGAAAGCGGCTACGAGTACCTGGACGGCGTCGTCGGCAACGAGGCGTTCCGCGAGCAGGTCCAAGAGGCGCGGAAGCGTGCACCCGGCCTTACCAACGTGGCCGGGGTCGTCGACGAGGAAGCGCTCCGTGAGGCCATCGGCGCCCAGGCGACACCTGAATGGGAGGCGCTGGCCCGAAACGCCGGACTCGTGCGCTTCATGGGCCGTCTCATGATCCGCGACACGCGGCGCGCCCGCGTGTTTCTCGCCCTGGATGTCGAGGGCGAACCCTGCCGCAGGGATGTAATCGCCGAAAAGGCGCAGCTGAAGGACACCTCTTCACTCTCCAGCCTCCTTTCCTCCGATCCTCTGTTCGTGCGCTTCACCAAGGACAAATGGGGACTTTCGCACTGGACCGACGAGCCGTATGTGGGCGTCGTCGAGGCCCTGGTCAAGCGGATCGAGCAAGGTGACGGCACGGCAAGGATCGACGAGCTCATTGCCGAGATTCCGAAGCGGTTCGATGTGCTGCCTGCCACCGTGCGAAACTACCTGAGCACGCGGAAGTTCGCGATCGAAGGAAACGTTGTGCGGATCGTGCATGAACCCGTCGCGCCTCGACAGCCGCTGTCCGACGCGCGGGACGTGGTTTGGGCCCCCGACGGAACTCCCGTTCTGTGCTTCATGGTGGGCGAGCACCACTTGCGCGGGAACAGCCAGAAGGTTTCGGGAGCAGTGGCCCAATACCTCGGTGTCGGACTGGATCAGTCGGTGAAGATCCCCTTTGCCCAGCCGTCCGGAGTTGACGACGCGTCCGTCATATGGAGATCCTACGATCCCAACGGACCGGAGGTGGGACGCCTGCGCGAGGCGCTCATCGAGTGCCGCGCCGAACCCGGCAGCGATGTATACGTCGTCCTGAGCCGGGACAGCCTGCGGATGCTCACCGACGGTTCGGACATGAGGGAAGAGAAGCCCCGGGTCTGATCAGGGAGGCACTCGCCCTCCCGCGTTTCACCATCAATCCGGGTTTTCCATCATGACACAGGCATCAGCGGTGCGCACGTTGGCCGCGAAGGGATGCGCGCCGCTGCCCCTGCGGGAGCCAATGCGCGGACGGCGAGGCTCTCCTGACGCAACCGGTCCCGGCTGCTGATCGCTTCGGTGGACCCGCGGTCACGCGGCGGCGGGTCGGCCCGGTGGCGCATCCTCGCGCTGCTCGCGGTCGCCGAGTTGCTCGGCATGTCGCTATGGTTCACCGCGACGGCGGTCGCGGAGGACCTCGGCGCGCGGTGGGGTGTTTCGGCGGCTTCCGCGGGGTGGCTCGCGACGGCTGTCAACCTCGGGTTCGTGGCGGGCACGGCGGTGGCTGCCGTCCTGAACCTCGCCGACATCATCCGGTCGAGGGTCTACTTTGCCGCGGCGGCGGTGCTGGCCGCGCTGGCGAATGCGTGCGTGCTCCTGGCCCCCGGATTCGGCGAGGCGGTGGCCCTGCGCTTTGCCACGGGGTTCCTGCTCGCGGGCGTGTACCCCCCGGCAATGAAGATGGCCGCCACCTGGTTCCGCTCGGCCCGGGGGCTGGCGATCGGGATCATCGTGGGGGCACTGACGGTCGGCAAGGCGATTCCGTACCTGCTCAAGGCGCTCCCCGATGCGGGCGCCGAACAGGTGGTCCTCGGCGCGTCGGCCGGGGCGGTGGCGGCGGCGGTGCTGGTGGCGGCCTTCTACCGGGACGGGCCCTACCCGTTCCGCCGCGGGCCGTTCTCTTGGGGCCTGGTGGCAAGGGTGGTGCGCCACCGCGAGACCCGGCTCGCAACCGCTGGATACCTGGGCCACATGTGGGAGCTGTACGCCATGTGGGCGTGGGTGCCGGCCTTCCTGGCCGCGTCGAGCCAGGCGGCGGGGCGGGGGGGCGGGCTGGTGGAGATCGCGAGCTTCGGGGCGCTGGCCGCCGGCGGTCTGGGGTGCGTGTGGGGAGGGTGGGCGGCAGACAGAATCGGGCGCGAGAAGCTGGTCAATCGGGCCATGGCGGCCAGCGGGCTGTGCTGCCTCGTGATCGGGCTGCTCTACGGTGAGATGTTCGTTTTGGTGGTCGCGCTGACGCTCGTGTGGGGGTTCTTCGTGGTCGCGGATTCGGCGCAGTTCAGCGCCCTGGTAACCGAGTTCGCCCCTCCGGAAGCCGCGGGCACAGCGCTGACGCTGCAGACCTGCGCCGGGTTCCTGCTGGCGGCGGTCACCATTCAGATCGTACCCGCTATTGCCGAAGCGGTCGGCTGGCGGTGGGCCTTCCCCGTGTTGGCCTTGGGGCCGGCGGCGGGGATCGCCGCGATCAACCGCCTCCGGCGCGCGCGCGGGTTATTATGAGGTAGATCCCCCAGGTAAGCACGGGAAGAACGAATACCAGCAGGTAGCCGTAGGTCAGCGTACCGTAGCCCCGCGCGATCAGAGGGGTCAGGCCGAACTGGGAGATGAGGGCTCCGAGCGCGAGGATGGCAATGGCGCTCAGTACCCGTGTCCGGGCGGGAAACTCCCGGTTCCTGTCGCGGTATGCGTGCGCGACCCGCTCGTTGACCGAGTGGATCATTCCGGCGCCGGTCTCGACCAACGTCCCGAACAGCATGACCTGGAAGACGATCTGGAAGGTGCGTGATCCCAGCAGCTCGAGCATGTGGTTGACAGGAACCGCCTCGTCCACGATCGCCGGATACTCGCCGGCGATGGCCACGAAGAAGAGCAGGGCGGGGAGCATCGCCAGCGGACCCGTGAGAAGCCCCGAGATGAAGGTGTCCCTGCGGTTTCGATGATGCCGGATCGCGATGAGGACGGCCGGGAGGACGGCGAGGTTGTAGCCTGCGTATTCCAGGCCGCCGACGACCCAGCTTCCCTCGATGGTCCCCGATGTGAGAGAGGCCTGGATCTGCGGTCCGAAACGGGTGACGCAGAGGACGAAGAAGATCACATAGACCAGGTACAGGACGCCGGACCAGCCGGCGAATGCGCGCTCGATGGTCCTGTTGCCGCCAAAGACGAGGAGCCCCACCAGGGCCATGATGCCGATCACGCCGACCAGGTACGGGAAGCCGAACGTCTCCTGCAGGATGGTCCCGGCGGCCGCCGCGATGACCGCCATGACGATCATCATCAGGGCGATGTAGAGGACCTCGAAGGCGATCCAGAAACGCCCGAGCAGCCGCTGAAAGAAGCTCCGGTAGTCGAATGCGCCGAAAACCCGCGCGAACTCGTAGCTCACGATGCACACCGCGCTCCATACCGCGGTGGCCAGTGCCATGGCCAGGAGGCCGCCTAGGGGGCCGCGTGAAAGGAAATACTCGGCCAGTTCGCGGCCGGTTCCGTATCCCCCGGCGATCACCACGGATTGAAAGATGAACCCGGGCAACAGGTATCGGCGCAGTGTGTTCACCTGACGGCCTCCGCTAAGGTGGATCGATCCGGGCGTGAACTTGGCGTTACCGGCGCCCCTCCGCCACTCCCTTCGGCGCCACCAGCGTCTCGGCACCGCCGAGTCCCCAGTCCACCACGAGCGCAAGGGCCGCGGCCGGAACCGCGCCGGAGAGGATCATTACCGGATCCGACAGGCTGAGCCCCGCGACGATCGGATCGCCCAGTCCGCCGGCGCCGATGAAGGCGGCGAGGGTCGCGGTTCCGACGTTGATGACCGCGGCGGTGCGGATGCCAGCCATGATGACGGGTGCGGCGAGTGGGAGGCGAATGCGGCGCAGCAGCTGCCCTTCCGTCATCCCGAGCGCGCGGCCGGCCGCCACCGCCTCGGGCGCCGCCTCGACAATGCCCGTGTAGGTGTTGCGGAGGATCGGCAGGAGCGAGTACAGGAAGAGCGCTACGATTGCGGGTGCGACCCCGATCCCGAGCAGCGGAATCATGAAGGCGAGGAGAGCGATGCCGGGGATCGTCTGGAGGAGGCCCGCGACGCGGATGGCGGTCCCGGCGAGGGAGCGACGGCGCTCCAGCGACACCCCGGCGGGCAGGGCAACCAGGATAGCCGCGGTCAGGGACGCGAAGACGAGGAGGAGGTGCCGGGAGACCTGCCGGGCGAGTTCGGTGCGGTTGGCCCACAGGTGGCGTGGCAGGGCGGCCAGAGTGGATCCGGTCCGGTCGTCCGTGGTCGGGGGCCGGAGACGGGTGGCGGCGGCGCCGGCTGAATCCTCGGGATCGACTGGAAGGCCCCGCTGTGCCGGATCGGCCCACGCCGGTGCTTCTGCGGCCAGACCGATCGCGCCAAGGAATTCAGCGGCTACATCGGGGACAGGTCTGCCCCGTACCTCGATCTGCTCATTCGCCCTGCGCACGAGATCGACGCTCATCCGTCCCGCGAGGCTGGTCAGGGCCAGGACCGCCCGGGGGCGGGTCGCGTAGAAGTCGCCGTTGACCAGGGGGGCCGCGTCATAAGGGGGGAAGAAGCCGCGATCGTCCGCGAGCACGGTGAGGTCGTAGCGGGCGATGGCCCCGTCCGTGGAGTACGCGTCGATCACGTCCACGGCCCCCTCGGCGAGAGCCTGGTACTTGACCGCCTGAAGCAGGCTGCGCGTCTCGCGAAGGCGAATGTCGTACGCGCCGGCGAGGCCGGTGAGCCCGTCGGGGCGCCCCATGAAATCGGGGGAGAAGCCTCCCGTCAGGGCCGGCGCCGCCCTGGCGAGTCCCGTCAGCGTGGTCACGCCCAGCGAGTCGGAATGCCCGCGCCGCATTGCGATGGCGTAGTCGTTCGCGAACCCGAGCGGCGGGAGCCAGCGTGCGCCCCAGCGCTCTCGGAAGACATCGCTGACGTGGGCGAAGACCTCCGCCGCATCGCCTCGCAGCTGCTGGTCGCCGGCCACCGCGAGGCCGGTTCCGGTGTATTCCGGATAAAGGTCGATGTCGCCGCGCACGAGCGCCTGCAGGACGATTTCGGTCGCCCCGAGCCCCATGCGACGGTCCACGCGGAACCCGCGGTCCTCCAGCAGTTGGGCAAAGGTCTCGGCCAGCAGGTACGACTCGGCGAACGGTTTGGAGGCGATCACGACGGGATCGGGGTCCTGCTGCGCGTGGAGGGTATGCGGCACCGCCAGGGCTGTAGCCCAACACAGGAAGGCGAGCAGGGGCGGGCGATGGGGGATCACGCGGAGAATCCCCGGCTCGTCACTCCCGACTTCTCCAGCAACTCCGCCGCATAGCCGGTGGCGCGGTCCATCAGGTCGGCTGCCGATGCGTGCAGGACGATCCTCCCTGACTGCATCACCGCGACGTGGGTGGCCACTCGAAGCGCCTCGGCCACGTCGTGTGTGACGAACACCGCCGTCGTGCCGGCCGATTCGCGCAACTCGACGAAGGCGCGCTGTGCTTCGGTGCGGGTGATCGCGTCCAGAGCGCCGAAGGGCTCGTCCATCAGCAGGATGTCGGGACGCGCGGCCATGGCTCTCGCAATTGCGACGCGCTGGCGCTGGCCGCCGGAGAGCTCGCGCGGGTAACGGCCGCCGAAGACGTCAGCGTCCAGGCCCGCGTCCCCAAGGGCCCGCCGTCCACGGTCGCGGGCGTCGGCGCGGCCCAACAGGGCAGGTACGAGAGACGCGTTCGCGAGGCACGTCCAGTGGGGGATGAGGCCTCCGTCCTGCTGTACGTAGCCGATCGAGCGGCGCAGTCCGACCGGGTTCAGGGCATCGACCGGCTCGCCGCGAACGAGAACCGTACCGCGATCGAGCTCGGTGAGCCGGTTGATCGTGCGCAGCAGCGTGGTCTTTCCGGATCCGCTCCCGCCCACCAGCGCCACGCACTCGCCGGCCTGCACCCGCAGCGACACGCCGTCCAGCGCGACCGTCGCACCGTAGCGCTTCCCGGCTCCCTCGATCTCGATCAGGGCCACGCCGCGCCCTCGCGAAGCGCCCGCGTCATCAACTCCGGATCGACGTTGCCGCCCGTTACGACCGCGACCATGGTCTCTCCCGCTGCCACTGGAACGCGCCCGTACATCAGAGCCGCCACCGCCGCCGCGCCGGAGGGCTCCACTACCAGTTTGGCCCGGGTCATGAGGAGGCGCATGGCCGCCAGGATTTCGTCGTCTCCGACGAGCACGACGTCTTCAACCAGGCGCTCCACGTACCGATAGGTGAGTTCGCCGGCCATGGGGGGGGCCAGGCCGTCGGCGATCGTCGAGGTGCATCCGAGGTGCGCGGCCCGTCCCTCGTCCAGGCTGCGCCGCATCGCGGGGGCCCCCTCCGGCTCCACGCCGAACACCCTGATCCGGGCGGCACCCGTCAGTCTGCCTGTAGCGGCCAGGGCACCCGCGACCCCCGCGATCTGCCCTCCTCCCCCGATCGGCACCACGACCGTCGCGGCCGAACCGACATCCTCCGCGATCTCGAGCCCGGTGGACCCGTGCCCCGCAATGACTTCGGGAGCGTCGAAGGGGTGCAGGAACACCAGCCCGCGGGCGGCCGCGCGGCGGCGGGCCTCCGCGAAAGCCCCGGACGCGTCACCGTGCAGCACAACCTCAGCACCGTAGGCGCGCGTGGCGACCACCTTGGTGCGCGAGGCCCGTTCAGGCATGACCACGACCGATTTGGCGCCACCGCGTCCGGCCGCCCAGGCAACCGCCTGCGCATGGTTTCCGGCCGAGATGGTGATCACGCCCCGCTCGCGCTCCGAGTCACTCAGCGAGGCGATCGCGCTGAGCGCGCCGCGCACCTTGAAGGAGCCGGTCTTCTGGAGGTTTTCGCACTTCAGCCACGTAAACGCGCCGTTGGGAGCGCCCAGGGTACGGAACGAAAGGAGGGGGGTGCGGTGGATGTGCGGCGCCACCTTCCGTCTCGCGTCCACGTAATCCCGGCGTTCAAGAAGTCTCATCGTCGTGTGCGCTCCAAATCCCCTCCCGTGACCTGTTTCCCGAGCGAGCATCGCAGCTCCGATGCCGGTGTTGCGTATCTGCCGTGGGATGAGTCAATTAGGGCAGGCGACATCGTAACCGGTCGGAGCCTGGTCCGCCCGGACGACCACTTTTTCATGGCGAGGATGGTGTCTAATGGAAGTGAGATCAAGGTGGTCAATCATTTCATCCTTCGTGCTTGCCGGGGCCATGCTGTCAACTCCGTTGCAGGCGCAACAGGGAACCATCAATGGTCAGGTTACGGATGCCGAGACCGGGGAGCCGCTATCAGGCGCAGCCGTCGAGGCGCTTGGAGCGGGGGGGCCTCAGCCCACCAACACCGAAGGGCGCTTCACGCTCTCGGTAGGTGCGGGTTCCCATTCGGTCGTGGTAACCCTGATCGGTTACGAGACGACGCGGGTGGACGGCGTGGATGTGGCGACGGGCGCAACGACCGAGGTCACGATCTCCATGCGTTCCCAGGCTCTCCTCCTCAACCCCATCGTCGTCACCGCCTCGCGCCGCCAGGAAAAAGCCCTCGACGCGCCGGCGTCGATCACCACCGTCTCTGCCGCGGACGTCGCCAGAACGGCTGCGACCACCGTGGCCGACCACGTCCGCACCGTGACCGGGATCGACGCGGCCCAGACCGGGCTCGGCTCGGGAACGCTCGTCGCCCGCGGCTTCAACAACGTCTTTTCCGGCTCGCTCCTGACGATCATCGACAATAGATACGCCAGAGTCCCGTCCCTGCGCTTCAACGCATACTCCATGTTCCCCACCAACGACCTCGACATCGACCGCATCGAGGTGTCGCTGGGACCGGGTGCCGCGCTCTACGGCCCCAACGCGGCGAACGGGGTCATGCACCTCATCACCCCCTCGCCGATCGACCGGCAGGGCACGTCCGTTTCCCTGGCCGGAGGAGAGCGCTCGTACTTCCACGGACAGTTCCGAAGCGCCGTGGCGGCCTCCGAGAGTTTCGGATTCAAGATCTCCGGCCAATACGCCCGGGGGAACGACTGGCCGTATGAGGATGCGTTCGAGGTCGCGGCCCGGGACAATTTCGCCGAGCGCTACAGTGTGGACGCGCGGATGGACTTCCGGTTCGCAGGCGATGGAGACCTCGTGCTCAACAGTGGAACCTCGACCCTGGCCAGCGGCGTGGAAATGACCGGCATCGGCGCCTTCCAGGTCAAGGACTGGGGATACAACTACCTCCAGTCGCGCTTCTCCAAGGGCCGTCTCTTCGCCCAGGCATTCCTCAACCTCACGGACTCCGGATCCGATGCGAACACGGCTCCGAGGGAAGGCACCTTCGGCCTGCGCACCGGGGCGAACGTCGTGGACCAGTCGCGCACCATGGCCCTTCAGTTCCAGTACGGCTTCGACCTCGGCTCATGGCAGAGCTTTACCTACGGGGTCGACTGGCAGCGGACCGAGCCGCGCAGCGGGGGCACGATCTTCGGACGCAACGAGGACGACGACCTCATCACCGAGGTCGGAGCCTACCTGCACTCCGAGACCGCGCTGGGGGACAAGCTTGACCTGGTCACGGCCATCCGTCTGGACGACCACAACCGTCTCGTCGACGCCAACATCTCGCCCAGGGCCGCGCTGGTGCTCAAGCCCGCGGAAAACCAGAACTTCCGCGTGACCTTCAACCGGGCCTTCGCGACACCGACGTCCACGAACCTCTTCCTGGACATCGTCGCGGCGTCCCTTCCCGGCCTGCCGCAGGGCATCAACTACAACATCCGGGCCCTGGGAGTTCCCTCCGGCGGCTTCACCTTCTCCGCGCAGTGCCCCGGCGGACACATGGGGTATTGCATGCGCTCCCCCTTTGCCCCGGGACAGCTTCCCGCCAACGCGCTGGCGTTCTGGGATGCGCTCCTGCAGCTCCTCCCCACCCTCGATCCCAGGCTGTCGCTCATCCTCGATTTCCTGAAGATGCCGGGTGCGCTGCCGGGCGACCCCGAGATCGGCACGGTATTCCGCAGCCTCGACCAGGCCGCGGCCGCGACCGGGGGCGACCCGTTCCCGCTCGACAACATGGGCGTCGCGGACATCGGCGACCTCACGTCGACCATCAACAACACCTTCGAGGTCGGCTACAAGGGTCTGCTGGGGGACAACGTCCTCCTGTCCGCCGACGCATACTTCGCCCGCGTCGAGAACTTCGTCGGCCCGCTTCGCATCATCACGCCCAACGTGTTCTTCGACCCGGCCAGCCTCGGTCAGTTCGTAAGCGGACGCCTGGCGCCGCTCGTCCAGGCCGGACTGCTGTCGGCCCAGGATATCGCGACCATCGTCGAAGCGGCGTCCGGGCTTCCGCTCGGCACGGTGGTGCCCGACCAGGTCGACAACGGCGACCTCCTCGTCACCTACCGCAACTTCGGTGAAGTCGACTACATGGGCTTCGACCTGGCCGCTGAGGTCCTGGCCTCGGACCGCGTGAGCATCGCGGGCAGCTACTCCTACCAGAGCGACGAGTGCTTCGACTTCAACGAGGACGGCGACTGCCGGAGCTCGGACGACATCGCCCTCAACGCGCCGCAGCACAAGGGGTCGCTGGGCGTCACCTTCGACGACCGGGCGTCGGGATTCACCGCCCAGGGGCGCGTCCGTGTCACCGACGGCTTTCCCATGAACTCGGGCGTGTACATCGGGGACATCGAGGGGTACTCGGTGATCGACGCGACCATCGGATACCGGCTGCCGTTCCAGCCCGGCACGCAGATTTCGCTCACCGCGAACAACATCCTCGACAACCTGCACCGCGAGTTCGTCGGGGCTCCCGAGATCGGGAGGCTGTTGCTCTTCCGTGTCCGCTACGATTTCTGACCGCGGGCGGCCCGTCCGGACAACCGGGCGGGTCTCGGCATGCGATTTGTCCGGGGCGGGGAGTTGAGTCCATGGCCACGGGTGGAAAGCGAGGGCGCCAGCGGGCCATCCTGAGAATCATCAAGGAGGGCCGGGTGCCGCACCAGGAGGCCCTGCGCGAGCTTCTTGCATCGGCGGGTTTCCCGGTGACGCAGCCCACGCTGTCCAGGGACATCCGCGATCTGCGGCTGGTGAAGGTCACGGGCTCCGGCGGAAAGCCGCACTACACGCTGCCGGAGGAGTGGGACCACGTACCGCCCCTCGATTCGGTCCTTCCGACTCTATTCGTCTCCGCGGAGGCGGTCGGAAACCTCGTCGTCGTGCGAACGCTCAGCGGAGGAGCGCAGGCAGTGGCTTCGGGAATCGACTGGGAGGAGTACGACGGACTGGCCGGGACCATTGCGGGGGATGACACCGTCCTCATCATACTCCGCAGCGAACGAGCCGCCCGGTCCGTGGCCGGAGAGCTCGAAAAGCTCGCCGGTCGAAGGTAGACAGGCCGAAGTCCGCCCCCGCCGGCCCGCAGGTGGATCGGCCCACGCGATGTCCCCGAGGCGCCGATCACACCCGAAACCCGCGTGATCTCGATGCATAATCTTGCACGTTCCATGCATTATTAGTTACAGTAAGGGATACCCTTTCGACTGACGGATGGTCGGCGACGGGGTCTTGGCGGGTTCGGAGCGCCCGGTTGCACCGTACGACCTTGGCGGGAGACGTACGAACCGGGTGTTTCGGCCCGCCGCCCTGTCACCGGCCGCGACTGAAGAGAGAAGACGGGAAGATGAAGATCGTACTTGGCTACTCGGGCGGGCTCGACACCTCGGTCATCGTGACGTGGCTGCGTGAGAACTATGGGGCGGACGTGATCTGCATGGCCGCGGACGTGGGGCAGCGCGGCGGCGTCGATAAGCTCGGAAGCAAGGCGTTCGCCACCGGGGCCTCGGCGTTCTTCGGCGAGGACCTCAGGGAGGAATTCGTGACCGGGTACGCCCTTCCGGTGCTGCGCGCGGGCGCCGTCTACAGCAGGAAGTACCTGCTCGGCACGGCGATGGCCCGGCCCGTAATTTCGCGAAGGATGGTCGAGGTGGCACGGCAGACGGGGGCCGACGCGCTCGCGCACGGCTGCACCGGAAAAGGGAACGACCAGCTCCGCTTCGAGGTTTCCTTCGCCGCCCTGGCGCCCGATCTGCGCGTCATCGCACCGTGGCGGGAGTGGGATATCGAGTCCCGCGAGGACGCGGTCGCCTACGCCCGCGCCAACGGAATCTCCCTCGACGGGATCGACCTCGACAAGCTCTACTCGCGCGACGAGAACCTCTGGCACATCAGCCACGAGGGCGGGCCGCTGGAGAATCCCGCGAATGAAACGGGCCCCGATGTGTACGTGTGGACCACCGACCCCGCTGACGCCCCGGACACCCCCTGCGAGCTCGAGCTGGGCTTCGAGGAAGGCGTGCCGGTCACGATCGACGGCCGGCCGCTGTCCCCGCTCCCGCTGCTGACCGAACTCAACGAGCTGGGATCGGCGCACGGCGTGGGCCGGGCGGACGTGATCGAGGACCGCGTGGTGGGAATCAAGTCGCGCGGCGTCTACGAGACCCCCGGGGGCACGATCCTCCTCGCCGCGCTCCAGGAGCTCGAGCAGCTGGTGCTGTCGCGCCGGTGCCTGGCCCTGAAGGACGAGATGGCTCCCCGCTATGCCGATCTCGTCTACGAGGGCCGCTGGTGGACGCCCGAGCGCGAGGCGCTGGATGCCATGGTCGACTCGATGATGGCCCCCGTCACCGGAACCGTGCGGCTCCGGCTCTTCAAGGGGCAGGCCTCGGTGCTGTCGCGGAAGGCTCCGGCGGCGCTCTACGACCTCGACCTGGCCTCGTTCGGCGCCAGCGAGGGCTATGCCCACTCGGACTCGTCGGGCTTCGTCAAGCTCTTCAACCTCCCGCAGCGCGCCATCGCGGCACAGCAGGGCCTGATGGCGCGCCGAACCCCGGTGCCGCGGCGGCCGCTAGGCAAGGTGACGGCGGCCTCCGCCGACTGACCCGGACGGATCCCGCGCACCATGCGATCTGCCGGCGGCGGATCGGGTCACGCCCTCTGGGGAGGCCGCTTCGACGGCGGTCTGTCCGGCGAGATGGAGGCGCTGAACCGGTCTCTCGATGTGGACTGGCGTCTCTGGCCCCACGATATCGAGGGAAGCCGGGCCTGGGCCCGCGGGCTCGCGAGGGCGGGCCTCCTGTCGGATTCCGAAGCGGCCGCGATCGACCGGGGTCTGGTCGACGTGGCGGCGCAACTCGAGAGAGAGTCGGGCCCGGCCCGGTTCAGGGACGAGGACATCCACACCCTGGTGGAACGCCTTCTGACCGAACGCATCGGTTCCGTGGGAGGAAAGCTCCATTCCGGGCGCTCGCGCAACGACCAGGTGGCGACCGACTTCCGCCTCTGGGGAAAGGACGCGATCCGGACGATGCGCCATGGGCTCGCTTCCCTGGCCGCCGCCCTTGCCGCCCGTGCCCGCGAGACGACGGATATGGTGATGCCGGGCTTCACCCACCTGCAGCCGGCCCAGCCGGTCCCGGTCGCGCACTGGCTCCTCTCGCGGGCGTGGCCCCTGGTGCGCGATATCGACGACCTGGACGCTGTCTACCGGGAGTGCGACGTGCTGCCGCTGGGCGCCGGGGCGATTGCCGGATGCCCCTTCGACATCGACCGCGCACGGCTCGCGAACGACCTGGGCTTCGCCCGCGTCTCGGAGAACTCGATGGACGCCGTCTCCGACCGGGACTGGGCCGTGCGCCTGGTCTTCGTCGCCGCGATGGCCGGGGTGCACCTCTCGCAGCTCGCCGAGGACCTGGTCCTCTTCTCAACCAGCGAGTTCGGCTTCGTCCGGCTCGGTGACGGCTTCACCACCGGATCTTCCCTGATGCCGCAGAAGCGCAATCCGGACGTGGCTGAACTGACCCGCGGCAAGTCCGGTCGCCTGGTGGGGAATCTCGCCGGGCTGCTGACCGTGCTGAAGGGGTTGCCGACCGGCTACAATCGCGATCTGCAGGAGGACAAGGAGGCCGTGTTCGATTCGGTGGACACGCTGGAGCTGGTCCTGCCCGCGACCACCGGAGCCGTGCTCGGCATGACAGTCGTCCGGTCGCGGATCGAGGCGTCGCTGCGGGCGGAGATGCTCGCCACCGACCTGGCCGACCACCTCGTGCGCCGGGGCGTCCCGTTCCGTGAGAGCCACCACATCGCGGGTGCCCTGGTCCGCCTGGCAGAGGAATCGGGCAGGGAACTCGGCGGCCTGACGCTGGACGAGATGCAGGCGGTCCACCCGGGCTTCACCGACGACGTCCCTGGGGTCTTCGACCCGGCCGCGTCCGTGGAGTCGCGCGCGGTTCGGGGCGGAACCTCGGCCAGCGCGATCGAGGCCCAGCTCGATGCCCTGGCCGAGGCTCTGGAGCGCGTGGCCGAAGGGCCGTAGTACTTCCGCGCGGGAAGCTCTACAGCGTCCGCCCCGCTGCCTCCGCGAACACTTTCAGGTCGCGCATCAGACCCCCGAAGCCGTCGAGGGTCAGCGACTGGTCCCCGTCGGACATCGCCGTCTCGGGGTCGGGGTGCACCTCGACGATGAGACCGTCGGCTCCCGCGGCCACGGCAGCGAAGCTGAGCGGCGCGACCAGGTCCCGGCGCCCGCCCGCATGCGACGGATCGGCGATCACCGGGAGGTGCGTCTCCTGCTTCAGCCACGGGATCGCGGCGAGGTCGAAGGTGTTACGCATCTCACCGCCGAAGGTGCGGATGCCGCGCTCGCACAGGACGACCTGCATGTTGCCGCGGCTCATCACATACTCGGCGGCCAGCAGCAGATCCTTGAGCGTCGCCGACATGCCCCGCTTCAACAGAACCGGCCGCTGCAGCTGCCCGACCTCCCTCAGCAGGGAGAAGTTCTGCATGTTGCGCGTCCCGATCTGCAACATGTCCGCATACCCGGCGATCAGCTCCGCGTCGCGCGGATCCAGCACCTCGGTGACGACCGGCAGCCCCGTCTCTTCGCGCACCCGGGCGAGGATCTCCAGCCCCTTCTCCTTCAGGCCGTCGAAGGAATAGGGCGATGTGCGGGGCTTGAAGGCGCCCCCACGCAGCAGCGCGGCTCCGAAGCCTGCCACGGAGCGGCCCGTCACAGCCATCATCCCTTCGTTTTCCACCGAGCAGGGACCGGCCGCGACCAGGCACGCCTCGCCGCCGAAGGTGCGGTCTCCGACGGGCACCCGGGTGGTCCTGTCGGCCGCGAAATCCCTTGCGGCAAGCTTGTAGGGCCGCATGACGGGGTGCACCGAGTCGACCCCCGGGATCGAGAGCATCGGCACGCCGCCGAGCCGACTCTCGTCGCCGATACAACCGATGATCGTGCGGTTCTCGCCAATGGAGACGTGAGTCCGCAGCCCGAGGGCCTCCACGCGTTCGCGTATGTAGTCGAGCTGCTCGGCGGTGATGCCTTTGCGTGCGACGATGATCATGGCGTTCGTTGTCCTGTGGGCCTGCGCTGGGCAGGAATGGGTCGAGTCGTGCCGCCGGTGCGCGACAAGGGAAGATGGCGAATCCGAACCGTTAGTAAAGCGTTCGTTCGGGTTGCAGGACTCGGCCGTGTAGCGTGATTCGGCTTCGCTCGCGCCGTTGGCCGGGGTAGCCGGCCGGGGGTGCGGCGGCGCAACTGGTAACGACAATCGTGAAGGCATACATTTCACCTCGTGAAGAGAAAGAGAAACCCGGAGCCCCCTGTGAGCCCTTGGGACGATCCCGCGTCGAAGACCTGAAAAGCGAGGCCGGACGAGAGGCGTCCGGCGTCGTGTCCTCGGGAATGCGTCTGGGGTTGGGGACGGGTTCGACCGTTGCTCACTTCCTGAGACATCTCGGTGCCCGCATCGAGCGCGGCGACCTGGTCGACATCGTGGGGGTTCCCACCTCGAACCGCACCGAGCAGGCCGCCCGCGCGCTGGGAATCCCCCTTGGCACCCTCGCCGAACTCGGCTCCCTCGATGTCACGGTCGACGGTGCCGACGAGGTGGATCCGGCGCTCAACCTGATCAAGGGACTGGGCGGCGCGCTGCTGCGCGAAAAAATGGTTGCCCAGGCGTCGGCCCGCTTTGTGGTGATCGTCGACGACGCCAAGCTCGTGAGCCGGCTCGGCGAGCGCGCACCGGTGCCGGTCGAGGTCGTGACCTTCGAATGCGATAGCCACATGAGGTGGTTCGAGGCGCTGGGGGCCGAACCGAAGGTGAGAAGGGGCGAGGCGGGCGATGCATACCTGACCGACAACGGACATCTGATCGTGGACTGTCACTTCGTCAAGGGGATACCGGATCCGCTGGAGCTGGAGAACCGGCTGTCGGGCCGCGCGGGGGTGGTCGAGTCGGGTCTTTTCCTCGACATGGCCGACGAGGTCGTAGTTGCCGGAGCCGACGGCGTGTACCGCATGACGCGCCGGGCAGGCTGACATGATCAGGATCGCACCGTCGATACTCTCCTGCCGCTTCGACCGGCTGGGCGACGAGGTCAGAGCGGTGGACCAGGCCGGCGCCGAGTGGATCCACGTGGACGTGATGGACGGGCACTTCGTCCCCAACATCACCATCGGTCCGCTCGTCGCCGATGCGGTCCGGGGCGTGACCTCGCGCACCGTGGACGTGCACCTCATGATCGAGCGGCCCGAGCGGTACGTCCCCGATTTCGCCGAGGCCGGGGCCGATTGCATCACCGTGCACGCCGAGGCGGCGGTTCACCTTCACCGCACCCTGCAGATGATCCGGGGCCTGGGGAAGCGCGCGGGAGTGGCGCTCAATCCATCCACGCCCCTCTCGGCGATCGAGGATGTGCTGGACGAGGTCGACCTGCTGGTCATCATGTCGGTGAATCCCGGCTTCGGCGGCCAGGCGTTCATCCCGCGCTCGGTGGACAAGGTGGCGCGGGCCCGCGCGATGATCGAATCGCATCGGCCCGGCGCGATCGAACTCGAGGTGGACGGCGGGGTGAGTGCGAAGACCGCGCCCGCGCTGGCGGCCGCCGGCGCGACCGTGCTGGTCGCGGGGTCGGCGGTGTTCGGCCATCCCGGAGGACCCGGCGCCGGCGTGGACGCGATTCGCCGCGCCGTCGACGGGATTCCCTGGTCGGGGGACGCCTGACCGATGCCGGGCTTCGTCCACGAATGCGAGGTGCCCTTCCCGGTGGACGTGGTGTTCGGCTGGCACATGCGTCCCGGCGCGCTGGAGCGGCTGCTGCCCCCTTGGGAGGACGTGCGGGTGGTGGTGCGGGAGGGTGGCATCGAGGATCGCGGCACGGTCACGATCAGGGCCAGACGAGGGCCCCTGAAGGCGGATCTGAAACTCCGCCACACGGCCTTTCAGCAGGGCCGCCTCTTCCGCGACGAACAGGTCTCGGGACCGCTCCAGTCCTGGGTGCACGACCACGAGTTCGAGTCCCGCGGCGACGGCGCGACCCTGCTGCGCAACCGGATCGACTGGGAGGCCCCGCTCGGCTCCGCCGCGAGCATCTTCACCCGGGGCGTCATCGAGTCCGAGCTGCGTCGCTTCTTCGATTTCAGCGGCAGGCGGATCACCCGCGACCTCGCACGCCACGCAGCCTGGGACGGGCCGCCGCTGCGCGTGGCGGTCACGGGCGC
The DNA here is from genome assembly GCA_022826565.1 of Gemmatimonadota bacterium. Taxonomy (GTDB): domain Bacteria; phylum Gemmatimonadota; class Gemmatimonadetes; order Longimicrobiales; family Gaopeijiaceae; genus Bin94. The sequence goes on from JAJDUP010000020.1 coordinate 123,193, forward strand.
CAGCGGCTTTGTGGGGTCGGCGCTACGCGATTTCCTGACCACGGGGGGCCACGAGGTACTGCCGATCGTACGCCGAAAGCCGCGCCGCGATCGCGGCGAGATCTACTGGGACCCGATGGAAGGGCGGATCGAGGGCCCGCGCCTGGAGGGCCTCGACGCGATCGTGCACCTGGCGGGCGAGAGCCTGTCGAAGGGCCGTTGGAATCCGCCCAGGAAGAAGGCGATCTGGCAGAGCCGGATCGTGGGAACCCGGCTGCTCGCGACCGCGATTAACCGCCTGCGCCGGCCGCCCTCGGTGCTGGTCTCGTCTTCGGCGATCGGCTACTACGGGAACCGGGGCACGGAGCGGCTTACCGAGGATAGCCGTCCAGGCAAGGGCTTCCTCGCCGATCTGTCCCGCGAGTGGGAGAGCGAGGCCGCGAAGGCGGCCCGTCCCGGGGTACGGGTGGTGCAGCTGCGCACCGGTCTGGTTCTCAGCCCGTCCGGCGGCGCGCTCGGCACGATGCTGCTGCCCTTCAAGATGGGGATCGGTGGCCGTCTCGGCACGGGACGGCAGTACGTGAGCTGGATCGACCATGACGACCTGGTGGCGCTCATCTTCCATGCGATCACCAGTCCCTCGCTCCGCGGCCCGGTGAACGCGACCGCCCCCCACCCGGTTCCCAACGCCACCTTCACCACGATCCTGGGCCGCGCCCTCAGGCGTCCCACGCTGCTTCCGGTGCCTTCGCTGGCGGTGAAGGGCATGTTCGGCGAAATGGGCAGGGCGCTGCTGCTGGAAGGCGCCCGGGTCATCCCGGAGGCGGCCGTCCGGAGCGGCTTCCGCTTCGACTTCGAGGGTCTCGACGAGTCGCTGGCCCACCAGCTCGGGACGGCGGCGTGAAGCGGTCCGAGCTGTCTCCCGATCCGATCGAACAGTTCGGCAGCTGGTTCGCCGACGCGGAAGCGGACCCGGGGATCGTCTTCGCCGAAGCGGTGTGCCTGTCGACCCTCGGCCCCTCGGAGACCCCGGAAGGGCGGATGGTGCTGTTGAAACACTTCGATGAGCGCGGGTTCGTCTTCTACACCAACGCGGAATCGGCCAAGGGCCTTGCGCTGGCCGGCCACCCGAAGGCCGGAATGACATTCTACTGGCAACCGCTCGGGCGGCAGGTGCGGATTCGCGGCCCGGTCGAGCCGGTTTCGGCGGCGGAGGCCGACGCGTACTTCGCCAGCCGGCCACGCCAGAGCCGGATCGGCGCGTGGGCGTCGGACCAGAGCCGCGAACTGGAGAGCCGCGCTGCGCTCGAGGCCAGGGTGCGCCAGCTGGAGGACCGTTTCGCGGGAGGCGAAGTCCCGAGGCCGCCCCACTGGTCCGGCTACCGCATCGTGCCGGAGGCGGTGGAGTTCTGGCAGGAGGGCGCGGCGCGTCTCCACGACCGCATCGCCTACGAGCGCGACGCGTCCGGGGGCTGGCGGAGGCGGCGGCTCCACCCCTGAAGCCCCGTGGCGGGCCCTTGCGATTGGCGGCCGCCGGGGCGCCGGCCGTTCGAAATCGGACGCCGCTACCGCCGCCGCGTGGGGCGGGCTGCCAGCACCGTTTCCCCCAGCACCGCATCCAGCGTTTCGAGCAGCAGCGCCGCCTCGCCTTCACCAAAGACGAGCGGGGGCTTGATCTTGATCACGTTGTGGTCGGGACCGTCGACGCTCAGAAGCACCCCCAGCTCGCGGGCCCGGTTGGTCAGATAGCTGCACGCCTCCGCGAAGGGCTCGCGGCTCTCGCGGTCGCGCACCAGTTCGATCCCCAGGAACAGCCCGCGTCCGCGCACATCGCCCACGATCGCATGCCGCTCACCCAGCTCCTTCAACCCGTCCAGCAGCGTCCCGCCAACCCGCCGGGCCTGCTCCTGCAACCCCCGGTCGTGGATTTCGGCCAGCACCGCGCGGGCCGCGGCGCACGACACCGGATTCCCTCCGAAGGTGTTGAAGTACTCCATCCCGTTGGCGAATGAACCGGCTATTTCGCGCGTCGTGACAACGGCCGCGATCGGATAGCCGTTCCCCATGGGCTTGCCCAGCGTGACGATGTCAGGCACCACGCCCTGCAGCTCGAAGCCCCAGAAGGCGTCGCCGACGCGGCCGAATCCCACCTGCACCTCGTCGGCGATGCACATCCCGCCCGCCCGCCGCACGTGCTCGAAGGCGGCGGCGAGGTAGCCGGGTGGCGGCTCGATCTGGCCGCCGCAGCTCAGGATCGGTTCGGCGAGGAAGGCCGCGACACCGGGGGCGCGGGCGGTGCCGGCAGGACGGGAACGGGGGTCATCCACCCTCTGCGGGGCAGGCTGCCCGGAGTTCAGACGGGCCGCGGCGCGGGCCACCTCCCCGGCGTACAGCACGCCCAGTTCCTCGTCGGAGTGGCCCTGCCCGCTCCGGTACGGGCCCCTGTAGCTGTCGGGCATGGCCGCCGCCGCCACCCGCGCGCCCGGTCCGCTCCCGCCCGGCCCGGTGAACTTGTAGTGGCTGACCTCGACGAGCCCCCCGGTATTGCCGTGATACCCCCCTTCGAGGCATACGACGCCCTCGCTCCCCGTGTGGCAGCGCGCCATTCGGAGCGCGAGTTCGTTCGCCTCGCTCCCCGAGCACACCAGGAACACCACTTCGAGGGGAGCGGGGAAGTGCGCCAGGAGCTCGTCGGCGAGCCCGACGATCTCTCCGTGCAGGTAGCGTGTGTTGGTGTTGAGGAGGCGTGAATGACGTGCGATGGCCTCGGCGACCCGCAGGTTCGCGTGACCCACGTGAGGCACGTTGTTGACCGTATCGAGATACCGGCGCGCGGCGTCGTCGTAGAGGTAGGCGCCCAGGCCGCGCACCATGTGGATCGGATTGTCGTAAGACAGACTCAGGGACGAACCGAGAACCGTCTTGCGCTTTTGCGTTAGATCGCGTTTTCGCAAGACGGGCCGGTCCGCCGGCCGCACGGAGGTCTCCGCGGAGGGCGGGAGGCCGGCCAGCGTGGATGGGTCGGGCAGGACGGATTCCCACGCGGTGCGGGTGCGCTGCAGGGCCACGCCGGGGAAGTTGCCGCAGGCGGAGGCGGGCGCGCCGTCGTCGTACAGTGGGTCCAGGGCGATCACCTGGAAGTGCAGGTGAGGCGGCCAGCCGCCGTTGACGGAAGCGTCGCCGAGCCAGCCGATCACCTCGCCCGCGCGGACCTGCCGGCCAGGGACGAGGTGTTCCAGGGTGGGGTGGTCGAGGTGGCCGAAGAGGGTGTGGAAGGCGGTGCCGTCGGCGGCGGTGTGGCGAAGGATGACGGTGGGTCCGTAGTCGCGCGGGTGGGCGTTGTCGGCCGCGGAGACGACAGTGCCGGGAAGGGGACTGCGGACCGGGGTGCCGGGAGGCGCGAAGAGGTCGAGGCCGAGGTGAATCGTGCGGGCCTCGGGGCCGTCGTTGCCGATCTCGTGGAAGGCGGGGTCGTCGTAGAGCAGCCGGGCCTCTCCGTAGCGGCCGACGCCCACGGTTGCGCCGGCCCGGGCGATCTCGTCCTCCACCCACCGGTCGAGGGGTCGCGGGGGCGGTTCGGGCGTGGCGGGCCCAGCCCCCGCGGCGGGGATGTCGCCGGCACCGGGTTGCGCGACTGCCAGGAGATCGGGGTGGGGGAGGTCGAGGCTGGCCACACCGAGGTCGATGGTGTGGGGGAGGGACAGCATCCCGGGGAACATCACGGGTTCGGCGGCGGCCGAGTCGGGCATCGAAGCGATCGCCGCTGCGGCCGGATTCGGAGCCAGGCCGCAGGCTTCGCGTATCCTGAATTCGGCAACGCGCCAGTCGGAGCGCGCGAGGGTGCGCAGCAGGGCCCGCGCCGGCTTCTGGCTGACCGCCAGGTAGGCGTTGTCCGGCTGCCGGCGCATCTCGCGCGCCTGGATACACACCGAAAGGCACAGCCGCAGTGCGACCAGCGGGATGATCGCACGGCACTCGGCCTCGCTCAGGGGAGTGACCGAGGCGTAGCCGCCCGCGATCTCGCAGGCCGCCTCGAACGGATCGGCCAGCTCCATCATGCCGTAGGCCGCCGCCACCGCGACCTCGGTCGCCCGCCACCCGCGCGCGACGTCGCCGAAGTCGATGAGTCCGGAAAGGCGCGCACCCTCCAGCGACGGGTGAACCATGACGTTGTAGTCGTTGGCGTCGTTGTGGATGACGCAGGCGGGCAGCGCGTTCAGCACGGGGTCGAGGCGCCTGAGCGCGCGGTCCAGGGTGGCCGAGACCAGATCGCGTCCGTCCGCGCCGCCTTCGACGTCGCCCAGGCCGGAACGGATGATCGAGGGCGCACCCTCCATCCTCCACGCGAATTCGCGGTCGAGTTCGGGGTGATCGAAGCCGTCGAGGGCAAGGTCGAGTTCGGCCAGGAGGCCGCCGAGGCCCCGCAGGACCCTCATCGACCGGGGGCGATGTTCGGCGTAGGGGATGCCTTCGACATAGGTGACCGCGACCGCCACGTGGCGCGCGCCGCCGAACTGCACCGGAACGACGGAGCCGGTGGCACGGGCGGAGCGCCGGCCTCCACGGGCGAAGCGGACGGGGCGGACCAGCCGCGGGACCCGCGCGGAAAGCCGCGCATCGGCCACGTGCTCGAGACTTGCGGCGACGAGCTCCAAAACGGGCCGCCGCACCGCCGGACTGAGCTTCAGAACAGCGTCGCCACCGGCTCCCGAGAGGTGGTAATTGAGGTCGAACTCACCGGGTAGCGGGGTGAGGCTGCCCGACAGGCCGAACGTCTCCCTCGCGATGAGGCGTGCCTCCCGGCGACGAGCGCTGTCGGTCATTCCCACTCCACTGACGGGTCCACCGCGGATGTGTTGACGAGGACCGAGCAGAGGCGGCCGCGGTGCCTCCGATCGGGTCGGTAAAGAGTCTACGGCGGTTCCCCTTGACACAACCCCGCATCGCCGGATCCGGTTCGATCCGCACGGAGCCCTTGCCCGAGGGCTCCCGCACTCGCTAGCGTGAAGGGGTGGATGCCCCTGGCTGGAGCCGATCTGTATGAAATCACTCGGTTTTCCGTTCCTGACGGTGGGCGCGCTCGCATTGCTGTTTTCGACCGGCGACCACGCGGCGAATCCTCTTCAGGACATGGCAGTCACCTCGTTTCGGCAAGCGGCGGGCGCCCCCTTGGACCCGTCGCCCCTGCCATCCTCCTTCCCCGGGACCTCGACCGAAACGGAAGTCGTCCAGCAGGTCTGCGTGCGCTGCCACAACGAGCGTCGCCTGACCGGCAACCTCTCCCTCGAGGGATTCGTGGTGGAGGAAGCGGACCGCAACGCCGACATCGCCGAACGCATGGTGCGGAAGCTCCGCGCCGGGATGATGCCGCCTCCGGGAACGCGCAGACCCGCAGGCGACACGCTCACGGCACTGGTGGAGCGGCTCGAGGAGATCCTCGACGGCGCGGCGGCGGAACGTCCTGATCCCGGAGAACGGACCTTCCAGCGGCTCAACCGCGCCGAGTATGCGCGTGCGATCCATGACCTGCTCGGCCTAACCGTCGACGCCGGCGACTGGCTGCCGCTCGACCAGATGAGCGCCAACTTCGACAACATCGCCGATGTGCAGGCGATGTCGCCGACCCTGGTGGAGTCGTACCTGAACGCCGCGGCCGACATCAGCCGCTGGGCGGTAGGGGACCGGACGGCCCCTGCGGTCGACCGTTCCTACAAGGTGTCCGAGTACACCTCGCAGCATCCCTGGGACCGCGTGGAGGGTACTCCCTACGGGACTCGGGGCGGCGTGGTCGTGGAGCACGTTTTCCCGGCCGACGGTGAGTACGTCTTCGAGCTTGGCTTCTCGTCCGGCTCCAACACACGCTTCGAGGACATCGACATCTCGATCGACGGCGAAAGCGTAGCCCTGCTGCATCACGCCCGCACCGGGGCGGGTGCAGACGGTCGGGGCGCGGCGCCGATCAGCACCGGACGGATCTTCGTGCGCGCCGGCCAGCGCAAGGTCTCGGCGGCCTTCATCCGCGGTTTCGACGGTCCATACGAGGACCTGATCCGGCCCCACGACTGGTCGATGGCGGGCGGCGGGTCCGGCGGGGGAGGAATCACCACCCTGCCTCACGTGCGCGAACTGATCGTAGGCGGTCCGTACGACGCGACCGGGGTTTCGGACAATCCTACCCGCCAGCGCGTCTTCGTCTGCCGTCCCACCTCGGCGGCGGAAGAGCTGCCGTGCGCCCGCAGGATCATCGAGACGCTTGCGAGCGGCGCCTACCGCCGGCCGGCGGGCCCCGCGGACGTCGACGGACTAATGGTCTTCTACGAGAACGGCGCCGCGCTGGGCGGCTTCGAGACCGGGATCCGCATGGTGCTCGAGGCGGTGCTGGCCAGCCCGCGCTTCGTCTTCCGCACCGAGCGGGAGCCGGAGGGGGTGAAGCCGGGCGAGATCTACCCCATCTCCAGCGTCGACCTGGCCTCCCGGCTGTCGTTCTTCCTGTGGGGGTCTCCGCCCGACGCAGCGCTCCTTGCGGCCGCGGCCGACGAAGGGCTTCATGACGCCGACGAAATCGAACGCCAGGCGCTGCGCATGCTGGAGAGCCCCCGCGCCCACGCCCTCGGGGCACGCTTCGCCGGGCAGTGGCTGCGGCTGCAGGATCTCTACAAGGTCCGCCCGGATCCCAACTTCTTCCCGAACTTCGACGAGATGCTGGCCGACGCGATGCGGCTCGAGACGGAAACCTTCTTCAACCATCTGGTCGAAGACGACTTGAGCATTCTCGACCTGTTCCGTGCCGACTACACCTTCGTCAACGAGCGGCTGGCCACCCACTACGGCTTCCCGCCCGTCCCCGGCGGGTACCTCCGCAAGGTCGACTATCCCGACAACCGGCGCGTCGGACTGCTGGGCCACGGCAGCGTGCTGGTCCTCACCTCGCTCGCCAACCGCACATCTCCCGTGCTGCGCGGGAAGTGGGTGATGGAGGTGCTGCTGGGCACGCCTCCGCCACCGCCTCCGCCCGGGATCCCGGACCTCGAAGAGACCGAGGCTTCGCGCGACGGCCGCTTGCTCACCACGCGCGAGCGCATGGAGATCCACCGCGAGAACCCGCAGTGCGCGTCCTGCCACCGCTTCATGGACCCGATCGGCCTCGCCCTCGACAACTTCGACGTCACCGGCAAGTGGCGGTCGCTCGAGAACGGGATGCCGCTCGACACGCGCGGCGACTTCTACGACGGGACGCCGGTGCAGACCCCCGCCGAACTCTCGACCGCTCTGCTCAAGCGTCCGCTTCCGCTGGTGCGCACCTTCACCGAAAACCTCATGGCGTACGCGCTGGGGCGGCGGGTGGAATACTACGACCAGCCCGCGATCCGGCAGATCGTGCAGAGCGCTGAAAGCGAAGACTACAGCATCTCTTCCCTCGTCCTGGGCGTGGTGAAGAGCGATGCATTCAGAATGAAGCGGGCCCCTCTGGCCGCCGCCGAGGAACAGCCCGCGGACGGGACGGGGCCGTCCCGCGACACGAGGCAAGGAGACTGACCACGATGCACCTCATCACCGGTACCCACATTCCGCGCCGCACCTTCCTCAGGGGCCTCGGCGCCACGGCCGCGCTGCCGCTGCTCGACGCCATGATCCCGGCTGGACAGTTGCGCGCCCACACGCGCCCCGACGAGGGCCCGACCCGCCTCGTGTGCATCGAGGAGGTCCACGGCCTCGCGGGCTGCAACGAGTGGGGCGCGACGCAGCACCTGTACGCGCCGGCAACCACGGGCAAGGACTTCGAGATCCTGCCGGAGAGCGCGCTCAGTCCGCTCCAGCCCTTCCAGGACCGGCTGACCATCGTCAGCAACACCGACTGTCGCCAGGCCGAGGCCTTCACCACGCCCGAAATCGGCGGCGACCACTTCCGCTCCAGCGCGGTCTTCCTCACCCAGGCCCATCCCAAGCAGACCCAGGGGTCGGACATCTGGGTGGGCACCTCGCTCGACCAGATGTACGCGCAGCGCTTCGGCCAGGACACGCCGCTGCCATCCATGCAATTCTGCATCGAGAACCTCGACCAGGCGGGGGGCTGCACCTACAACTACTCCTGCGCCTACACGGACACGATCAGCTGGGCGTCGCCCAACGAGCCCCTGCCCATGATCCGCGACCCGCGCGTTGCCTTCGACATGCTCTTCGGGGCCGGTGGCACGCCCGAGGAACGGGCCGCGCGGCGGGCGTCACGCAGGAGCATCCTCGACTGGATGGCCGGCGAGATCGCGGCGCTGAAACGTGAGCTGGGCGCCACCGACCGCCTGCGCATGGACCGTTACCTCGACAACGTGCGCGAGATCGAGCGCCGGATCGCGGCTGTCGAATCGCGCAACACCAGCGGCGAGGAGCGCGAGCTGCCCGAAGCGCCCGCCGGCGTGCCTGACTCGTACACCGAGCACATGCGCCTCATGTTCGACCTGCAGGTGCTCGCCTTCGAGACCAACATGACGCGGATCATCTCCTTCAAGACCGGCCGGGACGCCGACAACCGCGTCTTCCCCGAAAGCGGCTCGGACCGCCCCTTCCACCCGGCGTCGCACCACGGCGGCCGGGAGGAAGCGATCCTCGAGTTCAACAAGATCTGCCAGTTCCGTGTTGGGCAGCTGCCCTATTTCCTCGAGAAGCTGCAAAGCAGCATGGAGGGCGACGCCAGCCTCCTCGACAAGACCATGGTCATGTGGGGGTCGCCGATGGCCGACGCCAATCTGCACAACCACCGTCGCTGCCCGCTCGTCCTGCTGGGCGGCGCCAACGGCCTGCTGGAGGGCAACCTGCACCTCGCAGCCCCCGACGCGACGCCCATGGCCAATGCCATGCTGTGGGCGCTCAATGGGATGGGGATGGAGATGGAGAGCTTCGGCGACAGCACGGGCGAATTCTCCCTCGTCCCCGGATCTTCCGCGGCGACGCAGGGATGACCGCCATGGCCACTCGGCATCGATCCCTGACCGCTGGCCTGCTCGGCGCCGCGGCGCTGATCGGCGCCCTCACGGCGGCGACCCCCCGGGCCCCCGACTCCCCCGTAGCCGACGCGGCGATGAACGGCGACATCGCCGAGGTGCGCGCGCTGCTTGCCGGCGGCGCGGACGTCAACGCGGCCCAGGGTGACGGCATGACCGCGCTGCACTGGGCCGCCGAGCTCGGCAGCGCCGAACTCGCCGAGATGCTCCTTTACGCGGGGGCGGTGATTGAGCCCGTCACCCGGATCGGCGGGTACACGCCGCTCCACATCGCCGCGCGCACGGGGAGCGACGCCGTCGCGCTCATGCTTCTCGACGCCGGTGCGGATGCGGCCGCGCCCGCGCCCGGCACCGGTACCACGCCCCTCCACCTGGCTGCCACCGCCGGCTCCGCGCCGTTGGTCAACGCGCTGCTCGACCACGGCGCCGACCCCGACGCGCGCGAGGACGTGTGGGGCCAGACCCCGCTCATCTTCGCGGCCTCCATGAACCGCGCCGGTGCCATCCGCGTGCTCCTCTCGGCGGGGGCCGACCCCGATATCACCAGCAAGGTGGAAGACCTTCAGGAACTCTCACAGCTCGACCGGATCGCGGGCCGGCGCCGCACCGAGGCGGTCGAGGCGCTGACGGCCGGCAGGTCTCGTGCCCCGACTCCCACCGAGTTCCAGACCGCGGTGCGGGCATCGCGCAAGATTTACGAGGAAGGGCTCCCCGAAGAAGAAGAGGACGAGGAGGAAAACGACTTCCGCCCCCGGCGCGTCCAGGCCAAGGGCGGCCTGACCGCCCTCCTGCACGCCGTGCGGCAGGGATACGCGGAGTCCGCCGTCGCGCTCCTCGACGGGGGCGCCGATATCGACCGGGTCTCGGACGCCGACGGCACCAGCCCCCTCCTCATGGCCACGATCAACGGCCAGTTCGATCTGGCGCTGACCCTGATCGAACGGGGTGCCGACCCGGACATCGCCTCGGCGCTGAACGGTGCTACCCCGGTCTGGGCGGCGGTCAACGCGCGCTGGCAGCCCCGCACCCGGTACCCCCAGCCCCAGGAGATGGGGTTGCAGACGGCCACCTACCTCGACGTCATGGAGGCGCTGCTCAGGGCTGGAGCCGATCCCGACGCCCGCCTCACGCTCCACCCCTGGTACATGGAATACAGCGGGTGCGGCAACCGCAACTGCGGCCTCGTCGACACGGACGGGGCGACCGCCTTCTGGCGCGCCGCCTACGCCACCGACGTGGCCGCCATGCAACTGCTCGTCACGCACGGAGCCGACCCCGGCATCCCGACGGTGGCCCCGCCCAGACGCCGCCGTCTCTCCACCGACGAGTTCCTGCGCCAGCAGAACCGGACCCAACTCGCGTCCGATTCCACGTACGCCGAACTGAACGACTCGGCCCGCGTCGTCCTGCTGACATCGGTGCGCAACGATCTGCCCGACGACGACCAGGGCGACTTCCCCGACGACCTCCTCGCCGGCCTGGACGACGAAGTGCGGCAGAACCTGGTCCGCGCCTCCGAGGTCGCCGACTCCCTGCGCGCGCTGGCACCCGACGCCTCCGGCCTGCCGCCGGTCCCGGCGGGGGGACCAGGCGTGTGGCCCATCCACGCGGCTTCGGGCGTCGGCTACGGCGAGGGCTTCGCCGGCAATGCGCATCGCCACGCCCCCGACGGCTGGCTCCCCGCGGTGCGCTACCTGGTCGAAGAACTCGGTGTCGACATCAACGCCCGCGACCACAACGGCTACAACGCGCTGCACCACGCGGCGGCGCGCGGCGACCACCAGCTCATCATCTACCTGGTGGAGCAGGGGGCCGACATCCGCGCGATCAGCCGCCGCGGGCAGACGGTTGCGGATCTGGCCAACGGCCCGGTCCAGCGCGTCTCGCCGCGCCCGGCCACCGTCGCACTCCTGGAGAAGCTCGGCTCGTCGAACAGCCATCGCTGCCTGACCTGCTGAGGGGGCCATAGCGCCCCTGGGCCCAGGCTACATCCGGTCCCACGCATGGCTCCACCCCGAGCCCGTTCGGGGCATACCGGGCTGCCGACGGTATTGCGATCTGTTGCAAGTCGTATTACGATCACCAACATGAACCCGCTATCGATCAAGCTCCCGCCCGAGCTGCACGCGACCCTCCTCGACGAGGCGCGCCGCCGCAACGTTACGCGCTCTGCGCTCGTTCGGGGCATCCTGACGGACGCCCTCGACCGGGGCTGTCGCCCGCTACCGCCCAGTTGCGCGGAACTGGCTGCCGATCTCGTCGGATCGTTCCGTAGCGGCCGCCACGACCTGGCAACCGACAAGCGGTTGCTGGACGAAGCGATGCTGACCGATGCGGCGCCCGACCGTCATCGTTGACACGGGACCGATCGTCGCCCTGCTCGATGCCGACGAGCGGCATCATCACTGGGCACGGACGCAGTTCGAGGCCTTGCACGCTCCGCTCCTCACATGCGAATCGGTGCTCTCCGAGGCCTGCTTCCTGCTCCGGCGCATCGGCGCCGACGCCACCATGCCGGTATCGCTCGTCCGGCGCGGCGTGCTGGAGGTGGTCCCCGCCCTCGGCTCGGAGGACCAGGCCGGAGCAGTGTCCGCTCTGATCAGCCGGTACGAGAATGTCCCGATGTCGCTTGCCGATGCCTGTCTGGTTCACATGCTCGAGAGAACAGAGAACGGGTCCATCATGACGCTCGATTTCGACTTTCGGATCTACCGACAGGCGCAGCGACGGATCATCCCGCTGTTATGCCCGGAATTCTGAGCAGTCCGCGCGCCCGTTCCCCTCAGCTCACGGGCCGCCGTCCCGCCCCGATCGTGTACTCCGGCGGCTCCGCCCCCAGCAGGTGCTGCACGAAGTAGTCCCACCGGCGCCGCATCATGTACGGCTCGTTGCCGAAACCGTGACCGCGGTTCGGCATCATGATCAGGTCGAAGTCCTTGTCGGCCGCGATCAGGGCGTCCACCACCAGCAGCGTGTTGTACAGCGGCACGTTGGTGTCCATGGTCCCGTGGGCCAGCAACAGCTTGCCCTCGAGGTTTTCCGCCACGAGCTGGTTGGCCTGGTTGTCGTAGTTGGTGGTGCCGTCGGGATAGGTCTCCAGCAACCCCTGCCACTTCTCGCCCCAGTCGTCCTCGTAGTTGCGGTTGTCGTGATTGCCCGCCTGCGAGACCGCCACCTTGTAGAAGTCCGGGTAGCGGAGAATGCCCGCGGTGCTCGCGAAGCCGCCGCCCGAGTGCCCCCAGATCCCGACCCGGTCCAGGTCCATCCACGGGTGCCGCTCGCCGAGCTGCCGCACCATCCCCACCTGATCGGGCAGCCCGTTGTCGCCCATGTTGCCGTAGTACGCGTCGTGGAACTCCTTCGAGCGCCCCGGTGTGCCCATCGCATCGACCTCGACCACGATGAACCCCAGCTCCGCGATTGCCTGCTTGTCCCCGCGCGACGCCCGGAACGAACGCGAGCCCACGCTCCCCGACTGCGGCCCCGGATACAGGTAGTTCACCACCGGATACGAGCGCGCCGGATCGAAGCCGGTGGGCCTGTACATGAGGCCGTGCAGTTCCGTCACCCCGTCGCGCGCCTTGACGGTGAAGGGTTCGGGCGGTTGCCAGCCCGAGGAGAGGAGGGCGGAGATGTCCGCACGTTCCAGCTCGGCCACGACGCTTCCGTCCATGTCCCGGACGACCGTCACCGGAGGAATGACCGGCGTCGAGTAGCTTTCGACGAAGTACTCGCCGGACGGCGACAGCGACACGGTGTGGTTCGCGCTGTCGGGGGTGAGGAGCGTCAGGCCGGTGCCGTCCATCCCGACGCGGTAGAGGTACTGGAAGTAGGGGTCGCCGGGCTCGCGCCCCGTCCCGGTGAAGTAGAGGGTGCGGGCTTCCTCGTCCACGCGCAGCAGCTGGCGCACATTCCAGTCGCCGGTGGTGATCCGGCCGAGCAACTCGCCGGTCGCGAGGTCGTAGCGGTACAGGTGGCCCCAGTTGTGCCGCTTCGAGAACCAGATGACCTCGTTCGACGCCTTCAGCACGCGCCAGTTCGCCCCGCCCGAACCCGACTCGAAGAAGTTCTCCTCGGTCTCCGCCAGCACGTCGCGGACCTGGCCGGTGTGCGGGTCGGCGACGCGCAGCTCGGCGTGCTTGTGGTCGCGCGAGTTCGAGAGGAAGGCGAGTTGCGAGGCGTCGGCGCTCCACTCCACGTCGAGGAAGACGCCGCCCCGGCCCGCCACGTGGTCGGTGGTCGAGGAGCGATGCGGGTCGGGCGGCATTGCCAGGCGCTCCACGCGGTGGGGCTGGTCGGCTCCGGGATCGCCCAGGTGGATCACCACCCGGCTGATGCGGAAGATGAGGCTGTCGCCCGGCAGCGGGTACTTCCACGACTCGAGCTCGGGGTGGCCGACGTTGGTGGTGGCCATGTGCATCATGCCGACGCCGCGCGCGTCGTGCTGGAAGGTGGCGATCATGTTGGAGGCGGGGGACCAGAGCAGCACCGGGGAGTCGCGCTTGACCCACCCCGCGTTGTTGGTCGCATAGCCGAAGTCCTCGATCCCATCGGTGGTGAGCGCGGTCTCGGCGCCCGTGGCCAGGTCGCGCAGCCAGAGGTTGTGGTCGCGGATGAAGGCGGCCCTGGTGCCGTCAGGTGAGGTGATCGCGTTGGGGTCGCGCTCCGGGGCCGGGAGGGCGGCTTCGCAGCGGTAGGCGGAGAGGTCGCAGCGGAGGCGCGACTCGCCGGCCTGCGCCGTCAGGACCTGGGCCTGGGCGCTCAGTTCAATGGTACGGAAGGGGAGCAGAAGGGGATCGATGTCTTCGCCGGTGGCGGCGCCGATGGCCGCGGCCAGGCGCTCGTGGTCGAAGGCGCGGGCGCGCGTGCCGGCCGCCGCGTCGACCAGGACGAATTCGGCGCCCTCCGCGATCGTGTTGCGGTACCAGAAGCGGTCGCCGGACAGCCAGTTGGGCTGCACGCTGGCGCCGAAGACGAGGCCGCTGGTCGCATCGCCCAGGAACGACTCGGCGCGCGCGTAGTCCTCGGCCGTCACGGTGACGGGGGGCTGCTGGGCGTACAGGTGAGCGGGCGCGAGCAGTGATGCCCAGGTGAGGGCCAGTGCCGGGAGAGCGGGGAGGGGGTGTCTCATGGTCGGGCTCCGTTCAACCGTTCCGATAGATGTAGCTGTAGGCGTTGATCGCGGGGACGTTCGAATCGCTCCAGCATCCGTAGGCGTCCTTTCCAGAGGGCGGTTTCAGGTCCGTGTCGTCTCTATTGTACGGGAACGGCCCCTGTGGCTTCAGCGCAGGACGGTGTTGCCGCCGCACAATGTTACCATAGTCGCTCAGCCACGTCCGCCCGTGCCAGCCGTCGCCCCCAGGAGGGAACCCAACCTTGAAGCCGCCCGCCCCCCGCCTCCGCACCGCCGCGGTCCACGCCGGCGAGTCCCCGGACCCCGCCACCGGCGCCTCGGCGCCCAACCTGGTCATGTCGTCCACCTTCGTCACCCACGAAGCCGGCGGCTTCTCCGCCCACGACCTCGACGAGGAGTCGGGCTACCTCTACACGCGCTGGTCGAACCCCACCGTGGCGCAGCTCGAAGCCAAGCTCTGCGCGCTGGAAGGCGCCGAGGCCGGTCTCTGCTTCGGCTCCGGGATGGCCGCCGCGGCCGGGGTGCTCTTCTCGCTGCTGAGCGCCGGCGACCACGTCATCATGTCCGACACCAACTACGCCGGCGTGGCGGAGCTGGGCCGCGACACGCTCCCCCGCATGGGGATCGACGCGACGTTCGTGGACGCCTCCGCCCCGCTGAACGTGGAGGCCGCCATCCGCCCCAGGACCCGGCTGATCTGGCTGGAGACCCCGGCCAACCCCATCGTGCGGCTCACCGACCTCGAGGCCATCGGGGTGATCGCCGCGGCGCATCCGCGAATCCGCGTGGCGGTCGATTCCACCTTCGCCACACCCGTTGCGACCCGTCCCCTCGAGCTGGGCGCCCACTACGTCATGCACTCGCTCACCAAGTACATCGGCGGGCACGGCGACGCGGTGGGCGGCGCGGTGCTCGGAAGCAGGGAGGACATCGCGGCGCTACGCCTCGAAGCGGCGATCCACTACGGCGGGATTCTCTCGCCCTTCAACGCCTGGCTCATCATGCGGGGCGCGGCCACGCTTCCGATCCGCATGCAGGCGCACGAGGAGAACGCCATGGCGGTCGCCAGCTTCCTGGAGGACCATCCGCGCGTCGGCCGGGTGATCTATCCCGGGCTGGCGTCGCACCCGCAGCACGACCTCGCCCGGCGCCAGATGGACAACTTCTCGGCGATGCTGACCTTCCAGGTGGACGACGGACCCGCGCTTGCGGAAGAGATGGCCCGGCGTCTGCGGGTGATCCACTACGCCGTCTCCCTCGGACACCACCGCAGCCTGATCTTCTGGATGGACACGCCCTCGCTGATGGAGACCTCCTTTCGCCTGCGTGGCGATGCCCTGGCGAGTTATCGGGAATACGCCGGGGACGGGATCTTCCGGATGTCGGTCGGACTGGAGGATCCGGCGGACCTGTGCGAGGATCTCGCCCGCGTGCTCCCCTAGCCCGGCGGAGAGGGCCCCGCGGTGCGGGTGCCGCCGGCGGGCACCTCCCGTGGTCTGTTCACGCGGCTGACTCCACACCATACTTGTGTCGGTACCTGTTCCCGCCGGCGCCCGGTCGCGCCGGCGCGAGACGCACAGGTAAGAGACGCACAGGCAAGAGAAAGGACCTCCGAGCCATGAAGTTCCTCCGTCGAAACGCCCTGCCCGCATGCACGCCGGCCCTGCCGGCCGCCTTTGCCCTGATGTTCATCCTCGCCGCCGCACCCGGCCTCGCTGCCCAGCAGTTCGGAGGCACCGCGGCCGTGGCCGACGGCCAGGTGCTGGTCGGCGAGCCCGGCAACCAGACGCTGCCGGGCATCGTCTACGTCTACGCCCGCGGCGGAAGCGGCTGGGAAGAGGCGGGGAGGCTGACCGTGTCCCCCCTGACCGCGGCGCCCGACGGGTTCGGCCGCGCGCTAGACGCCCACGGCGGCACGGTCGTCATCGGCGCCCCGGGGTGGGACGGCGGCCGCGGCGCCGCAATGGTCTATCGCAGGGACGCGGCGGGCGCGTGGACCGAGGTGGCGCGCCTCTCCGCCACCGGCCTCGATGAAGACGCCGGGTTCGGCGCGGCGGTGGCGGTCGGCCAGGGTGTGGCCGTGATCTCTGCTCCCGGACAGAACGAGGGGGCGGGGGCCGTCTACGCCTTTGCTTCCGACGGTGACGCGTGGACCGGGAGCGGGCAGGCGACGCCCGACGGCGCCATGCCCGGCTTCGGCACATCGGTCGCCCTCCACGGATCGACCCTGCTCGCGACGACGGCCCCGAGCCGCGACGCGCCGATCGAGGTGTTCGCATTCCGGCTCGACCCGATGTCGGGCCGGCCGAGCCCGCGGGGCAGGCTCGAGGCCGCGGTGGATCTCGGCGAGCGGAGCGGGTTCGGGAGCACGATCGCGGTCCGGGGGCAGCTGGCTCTCGTGGGAGCGCCCGCCGCGGGGCAGGGGGTCGGTGCGGCCTTGACCTTTGCCCTGGACGGCTCGGGTGCGTGGGTGCCCGGCAGCGTGCTGCGGCCGTTCCGGTCCCAGGGCCGCGACCGGTTCGGGTCGTCCCTGGGGTTCGACGGCGACGACGTGTGGGTCGGAGCTCCGGGCGCGAACGGCGGCAAGGGCGCGATCCATCACTTCGCGCGCGACGCCGGGTCGGGCTGGAGCGGCGCGACCATTTCGATCAACGACGACCTCGCCGACAACGCATCCTACGGCAGTTCGGTGACGGTCGAGGGTGACCTGGCCGTCGTCGGGGCCGGCGGAATCGACAGCCGGGCCGGCGGCGCGGTGATCGCGGAGCGCGGCACGGCGGGAGACTGGACGCCGGGCGACCTCATGATCGGCGACCACCGCGGACTCCCGGCCATCGTGGGCCTGGACGACGAGATCCCCTGCGTCGAAGGCGATGCTTCGGGGTACGAGTGCGACAACGTCAACATCATCTCCTTCCTGCCGATCAATGAGATGGCCGGCGGACGCGGCTCCCGGCTCAACGACATCTGGGGCTGGACCGACCCCGAGACCGGCCGCGAGATCGCGATCGTGGGGCGCACCGACGGGACGGCCTTCGTCGACCTCACCGACCCCTACAACCCCGTCATGCTCGGCGACCTCCCCAAGACGCCGGGTTCGCGCAGCAGCGTCTGGCGCGACATGAAGGTCTACCGGGACCACACCTACATCGTGGCCGACGGCGCGAACCAGCACGGCGTTCAGGTGTTCGACCTGCGGCGCCTGCGCGACTTCGACGGCGAACCGGAGACCTTCGAGCCGGACTTCTACTACGACGGCATCGCCAGCGCCCATAATATCGTGATCAACGAGGGGACCGGCTTCGCATACGTGGTGGGGAGCAGCGGCGGCGGCGAAACCTGCGGCGGCGGACTGCACATGCTGGACCTCAGCGAGCCCTCGGAGCCCACCTTCGCGGGGTGCTTCTTCGACAACCGGTCGGGCCGCCGCGGCACCGGCTACTCCCACGACGCGCAGTGCGTGAACTACCACGGCCCCGACGAGGACTACCAGGGCCGCGAGATCTGCCTCGGCTCCAACGAGACCGCGCTGAGCATCAGCGACGTGACCGACAAGGACAACCCCGTCTCGGTCGCGGTCCAGGACTACCCGGCCGTTGCCTACGCCCATCAGGGGTGGCTGACCGAGGATCACCGCTTCTTCTACATGAACGACGAGGGGGACGAGCCGCAGGGACTGGTCGAAGGCACCCGCACCCTGATCTGGGACGTCGAGGACCTCGACGAGCCGATCCTGGCCGGCGAATACATCGCCAGCACCCCGGACACCGACCACAACCTCTACATCCGCGACAACCTGATGTACCAGTCGAACTACGGCGCGGGGCTGAGGATCCTGGACATCACCAACCGCACCGATCCGGTCGAGATCGCCTACTTCGACAACTCGCCCTACGGCGGCGCCTCGTGGAGCAACTACCCCTACTTCGAGAGCGGCGTGGTGGTCATGACGAGCACCGGGGACGGGCTGTTCATCGTGAGGAACACGGCGCGGCGGAACCTGATTCCGTGACGGCGCCGTGGTAGACGGCGTGAACACGGCTGTGCGAGGGGCGGCGGGGGCGCCGCGCAGGCGGCGGCTGTCCCCGGCGCTGCTCGTGGCCCTGCTGCTCGCCTGCGGCGCTGGCGACACGACCGGGCCCGTGGAACCCGAGGTCGTGGAATGGATTCCGCTGACCATGGCGACGGGAGACGTGGTCAACATCGCCGTGCTGCGTCCGTCGGTGGCGGCCAGGGGGGTGGTCGTAGCCTTCCCGTGGGGGCGGGGCGATTCGGAACTCGTCCTGAGCCTGCTCGATTCCTATTGGGACGAGGCGGCTCCGGCCGCCGGGTATGCGGTGGTCGGGGTCGAGGTCTATGGACCCGGCATGGCCACCGGGGGCGCGAACGTCATGAACGCCGTGTTCGACTGGATCGATTCGAACTTCGTAGGGGCGGCCGGCGACATCGTATTGACGGGCGCGTCGGCGGGCGGGATCGGCGTGTTCCATGCAGCGCTCGCCGCGCCCGACCGCGTGCACGGGATCATCGCCATGCCGGGACGCTACACGGAAGAGGAGTCGCTGGCCCCGCTGGCCGGCATCCCCGTGTGGCTGATGGTCGGCGAAAACGATCCCGGTTGGGTGACCGGTTCCGAGACCACGGCCCGGCGCCTGGAGGAGGTGGGGGCGAAGGTGACCCTGGACATCGTGCCGGGTCAGGGACACGTCCTCATCGTGGCGCAGGACGCGCTGGTCACCTGGATGAACGAGCGTTGACACATGTCCTGTGTCAGTGTAAATGCCTGGGGTAAATGACTTTTGAAGAACTTACATAAAGTATCTTCGAGCATACTGGGGCTATTTGTCACGAGTGTGACCGCAACGTCCATCGCTCCAGCGCCCGTATCCGCGCAGGCGGGTACGCGGGAAGTGACGCTGACCGAGGGCACGAACATCGCCGTGGCCCTCTCGCCCGACGGCGCTTCGCTCGCCTTCGACCTGGTGGGACGCATCTGGGTCATGCCATCCGGGGGTGGAAGGGCCGAGCCGCTGACCGACCCTCTGGGCGACGCGCGGCAGCCGACATGGTCGCCCGACGGCGGGAGGATCGCGTTCCAGGCCTACTGGGACGGCAACTACCACATCTGGAGCGTGGCGGCGGACGGGTCGGAGCTCAGGCAGCACACCCGCGGTCCATACGACCACCGCGAGCCGCACTGGTCTCCCCGTGGGGGCCGGATCGCCTTCAGCTCCGATCGCGCGGGCAGCTACGACATCTGGACGGTCCGTCTGTCGGACGGCGCGGTCGAGCAGGTGACGGGCGCGCCCGGGAGCGAGTACGGTCCCGCCTGGTCGCCCTCCGGCGACGACATCGCCTATGCGGCGTCGGGCGAGGGAGGGGCGGGGGGGGTCTGGGTGGTGAGCCCGGGCGACGGCGGCGGCGAGGCGCGGCGGATAGCCGGGTCCGGAGGCTGGGAGGTGAATGCACCGGCCTGGTCCGCCGATCTAGCGACGCTGATCCACAACGCCATCGGCGAGGGGCGTTCGGTGCTGCGGACGGTCGATTTGCGGGGGGGCGATCCGCAGGGGGGCGATCCGCAGGGGCGCGACGCGCGGGGAGTCCGAGAGGCGGAGGACGACGCATCAGGCGAAATTCTGACCGGCGAAGACGAGGATGTATTCCCCTTCCGGCCCGCCGTCACGGACGAAGGATTCTACTACACCGGCGACGGCCGGATCCGGTATCGCGCGGCCGGCGGCGGCCCGCCCGTGGACATCCCCTTCACCGGCACGGTGGCCCTGGATCGCGAGCCGTACACGCGCAGGGCCCGCGACCTCACGGCTCGGGGACCGTTCCCCGTACGCGGCATCGTGTCTCCCGCGGTGTCGCCGGACGGCGCGCGCGTGGCCTTCTCGGCGCTGGGCGACCTCTGGATCCACACACTCGGCGGCGCCTCCGAGAGGATCACCGACGACCCCTGGATCGAGACCGACCCCGCATGGTCGCCAGACGGTTCCCGGCTGGCCTTCTCGTCGGACCGCGACGGTCAGCTGGATCTGCACGTTTGGGACGCCGCCAGCGGTGCGGTGGGGCGCGTGACCGACGGCGCCGGCGCCACCCTCGCATCGTGGTCCCCCGACGGGAGGCGCATCGCCTTCACCGGGACGGGCTATCAGACGGGGATCAACGTGCTGGACCTCGGGACGGGAGCGGTGCGCGTGATCCGTTCCGGGCTGAACGGCGCGGGGCGGCCCTCGTGGTCCCCGGACGGCATGTCGGTCGTCACCTCCGCCCACTGGCGGTACTCGGCCCGCTTCCGCGAGGGCGTGAACCGGGCGCTGGTCCTGCCTGCCGCCCCGGCAATGCCCGCCGCAAGTGGCTGGGGGGCGGTGTACCACGAGGCCGCAATCCAGGTGCGCGAGCGGTTCCTCGACCTGCCGGGGCTGTCCGTAGGGACGAGGGGGACGGACGGGCCGGTGGGCTCCCCCGACGGGTCCTGGATGGCGTACGTCTCCGACGGCGTGCTCTGGACGGTGCCGCTGGACGCCGGCGGGAATCCCGCCGCGACGGTCGCCCGGCGCCTCACCAACGACGCAGCGGCGGACCCCACCTGGTCCGGCGACTCGCGGTCGATCGTCCACCTCTCCGGTGCGCGGCTGCGCCGGGTCGACCTGCATGGAGGCGCCATCGAGGAGATCCCGCTGGAGCTGGCCTGGGAGCGCGCGCCGCCACCGGGACCGGTGCTGATCCGGGCCGGGGCGCTCTGGGACGGGCAGGCCGATGCCCTGCGGCGGGACGTCGACATCGTCATCGACGCGGGCAGGATCGTGGAGGTGGCGGACCGGGATCCCTCCCGCACGGCCGACCGGGTCGTCGACGCCGGCGAGAGCGTCGTCATGCCCGGCCTCATCGAGATGCACGCCCACGGCGGCCTGGCGGCGGGTGAGCAGACCGGCCGGCTGTGGCTCGCATACGGCGTAACGGCGGTCCGGTGTCCGGCGTGCGACCCCTACGAGATCGCCGAGGCGCGGGAGGCGGGCGAAGCGGGGAAACGGATCGCGCCGCGCTGGTTCGGCACCGGCGGGACCATCGACGGCAGCCGCATCTACTACCCGGGCGCCCCGGCGCTGGGGGCCTCGGCGCAGGTGGATCTGGAGATGGCCAGCGCCCGCGAACTGGGCTACGACCTGATCAAGACCTACGTGCGGCTCGCGGATCCCGTGCAAAAGCGCGTGGTCGCCGAGGCCCACGCCCTCGGGCTTCCCGTCACGTCCCACGAACTCTACCCGGCGGTGGCATTCGGCGCCGACGGCGTCGAACACGTGCGCGGCACCAGCCGGCGCGGCTACTCCACCAAG
Organism: Gemmatimonadota bacterium; assembly: GCA_022826565.1. Taxonomy (GTDB): domain Bacteria; phylum Gemmatimonadota; class Gemmatimonadetes; order Longimicrobiales; family Gaopeijiaceae; genus Bin94. The sequence goes on from JAJDUP010000020.1 coordinate 144,642, forward strand.
ATCTCGGAGCTGTCGCGCAGCTACGGCGATGTCGTGGACCTCCTGGCGGCGTCGGGGATGACGATCACCCCCACCGTCGGCATCTACGGCGCCTACGGCCTGCTCACCGCCGAGGATCCCACGCTCTTCGACGACCCCCGCGTCGAGACCTTCTTTCCCTGGGCGCCGATCGCGGCCCGCGCACCCGCCGACATCGCGCTTGCCCGCCGCCTCGCCGGGGACATGTCGTCGCTGCCGCGCCGGGTCCGCGAGGCCGGCGGGCGCGTCGTGGTCGGCACCGATGCGCCGATCAACCCCGCCGGGCTCAGCCTGCAGGCCGAGATGGAGGCCCTCGTCCGGTACGGCGGCATGCGGCCCCTGGACGTGCTGCGCTCCGCCACCTCGGAGTCGGCCCGGGCGCTGGGGTACGAGGGCGTGCTCGGTACGGTGACCCCCGGCGCGCTGGCCGATCTGGTGGTCGTGGGCGGCGATCCGCTGGCCGACATCCGCGCCACGCGCGAAGTGCAGGTGGTCGTGCAGGGCGGCCGGGTGTATGACATGGAGCGCCTGCTGCGTAGGGAATAGGGAGGAGCCGCGGTGGACCGGCGCCCGTCTCAGCGAAACAAACAGGTCGCCGGTGCCGTCGGGTTCCTGTCGGCGACAACCCAGCAACCCGGGAGGAAGTATCGTGGGATTCGTGATTCACACCCTCGTCAGCGCGGCGCTGCTCTTCGTGATGAGCAGGCTGGTCGGCGGCATCAACCTGCGGGACGCGAAGGCGGCGATCGTGGCCGCGCTGGTGCTCGGCTTCGTCAACTGGGCCATGTGGAAGCTGCTGGCCATCCTCGCCCTGCCGCTGTTGATCCTTACCCTCGGCCTCTTTGCGTTCGTGATCAACGCGATCGCCCTCAAGGTGACCGCGGCGGTGGTCCGGGGATTCGACGTCCGCACCTTTGGGGCGGCTCTGATGGGCGCCGTCGTCCTGGCGGTGATGAACATTCTGCTGAAGGTTCTGACCGGACTGTAAGTCCTCCCGGCGTCCCGCACGCCCTTGGGGCCGGTGCGGCCGCCGAAACGCCGCCGCCGGCCGTCTTGCGCGCCCGCATCGGCCTGCTATACTAGCAATTCGAACGGTCGAGCTGCACCAGCGCCGGCCTCGGTATTTCGCACACATTGTACTGTCATGAGAACATTACAAAGTGTCAAATTCGGTTTACATCCGGGGTGGGCAGAGCGCCGCTCTGAGTCTCCCCGACGCGTCGTGCCCGGTGTTGGCCGATGGCTTGCCCTGTCTCTCGGGCTTGTCGCCACGCTGGGCTGCGCCGGCGGCGGTGGAGGGCCTCCCGTAACGGGCGAGGCGGCAGCCTCCCTCTTCGCCAGCTATTCCGGCCGCTGGGAACTCGACGTGTCAAGCAGTACGGCGCAGATACCCAACGAACTGGAGGGCGTGAAGGACGAGGTGCCCGTGGCCGACATCTCCCGCAACGAGTCGCGCTACATGCGCCGCCTGCGCCGGATGTACGAGTCGCGCCGCATGTCGGTCTCGCACATGAGGACGACGATCGAAGTGCTCCGCAGGCGCCCCGAAACGCTGATTCTGACGGCCGACCAGGCGGAACTGGTGTACACGCCGATCCCGGGCAACACCATGACGATTCCCATGGACGGGACCGAAATCGAGCTGCGTGAAGGCGAGCACCGCGTCCGCACCAACGTCGACTGGGACGGATCGCTCCTGTCCCTGGAACACCAGGTGGTGTCCGGAGGAAGGGTCAGGGAGACCTTCGAGGTGATCGGCGACCGCATGATCATGACCCGTTCGATCCTGGTCGGCGGCGGGGCGGCCGAGCCTCTGGTCCTCGCGTACGACCGGAACTGAGGTCGCTGTGCTGGGTGCTCCGGTCACGCCTGGTCCGCCGTGAGCCCCCGCAGGACAGCTTCCAGCGCGTCGTCGGCCATCTGCGCCAGCTCCGCCGGGGTGCGGTTCTGGACCGGGTGCGGCACCCACACGATCAAGGGGTCGAGGCCCAGCGACGGGATCTGAAAGGCGGCCGCCTCGCGGAAGGCCGTCGTGGCGATCAGGAGGCCGGGAAGGCCCAGGTCATCCAGGGATTTGATGTCATGCAGACCGCATGATACGCACGATCCTCAGTCGGCGAGCGCTTCCACCACGATGTCGGCGCCCGCGGCGATGTCGCCCAGAATTGCGGCGGTGGCAGGCTTGGCGTTGGTCGGCTTGGCGAAGCGCGCGGTCGTGACGCCCCGGGCTCGCAGCCGGGCCGCGAGGTGGTCGAGGAACTCGCCGGCGCGCGACTTGCCGATGTCGAAGAGCGCGACGGTCCTGCCGTCAAGGGAGGGCGGGGGGCGGCGGCGGGGGCGGTTGACCGGGGCGGCCTCGGAGGTGGGGTCGTGCAGGGTGACCGTGGACGTATTCATTCGGTGATCTCCCGGGTGACGGGGTGCGATTCCTCGAAGAGCCGGCCTCCGGGCCAGCCCGACAGGATGGCCGAAAAGAGGCCGGCGGGGCCGCCCGCGCGGACGAGCAGCAGGGCGCCGGGGTGGAACTTGGCGATGCGCTCGTGGCTGCGCGAGGACGGCATCCCCTCGGCGATGCCGCCCGCGCCCGCCCGCACCTCGGTTCCGTCGCAGGTCAGTTCGCGGTGCAGCGCGGCGGTGATCCGCCGCCGGTCCCATCCGGCCTCGCGGTAGATGGCGTAGTGCTCGGGCGACAGAACCAGCACGGCCGGCGCCCACTCGCACAGCTTGGGGTGCCCCACGGCCTGCAGACTCATCGAAAGCGACCGCGTGAGCTCGCCGGGGGTGCGGGCCTTCTGGTCGGTGACGCCCTGGATCCCGTCGCCCGCGAACACCGTGACCGCGCTGCGGCCGGCCGGCACCCCGCGCGATGTCGAGAGCGGCTCCCAGCCGGGGTCGCTCTCGTCCTCGGCGAAGCAGAAGGTGTACTTGCCCGGCGACCCCAGCGTCGCGCGGTCGATCTCGCCGGGGCGGCCGCCGCCGACGTTGCGCACCACGAGGTTGACCGCGCGGCCGATGGTGGCGTTGGCCCGATTGCCCTGTCCGAGCGCGTTGAGCCCCGAGTTCATGCCGATGCGCCTGGCCACGGGTCCGTTGACGATGATCACCGGGCTGGAGAAGCACGTGCTGCAGGTGACGCCGTGCAGGGTGAAGCCGGGGTCCAGCGCGGCCTCCAGCGCGGCGAGTACCACGGGCATGTACTCGGGCCTGCATCCGGCCATGACCGCGTTGACGGCGACCTTCTCGACAGTGCAGGGCACCAGCTCCGGCGGGATCTCCCCGACCACCTCGCGCGGGTCGCGGCGCGTGCCGGCGAGCATGCGCAGGATTCGCTCGGGGGTGGGGGGCACCACGGGGAGGCCGTCCGTCCAGCCCCGGTCGTAGCAGGCTTCGACGGGATCGGATTCGGGACCGAGCCGGATGGCGCGCGCCTGGATCCCTGACGCGCCGAAACGCACCCGCAGCGCTTCGGCGATCCCGGGCTCGACGGAGCGGGAGCCGCAGCCGGGCCGATGCGCCGGCAGCCCGCCGCCCAGATCCGGTATCCCCGTCAGCGATTGCCATTCGGGCCGGTTCCAGCCGACGAGGCGGCCGCTCTCCCGGTCGTCCTCGAGGCGTAGCAGGGTAGGGACGGTGTCGATTCGCCGCCGGAAGGACCGCTCCAGGGCGGTGTCATCGATCACGCCGGACGCGAGAAACGGGGCGAGGAACCCGCCGTCGTCCTGCCAGCAGACGGTGAGGTCGTGGCCCTCGCGGGCGATCTGCCCGAGAACGGGGGCGACGAGGTGGCAGGTCTCGCAATCGTCCTTGACGACGGCGAGGAAGCGGGTTGTCGGACTCATACTGGCTATGGAGCGTCCCGGGGCGCGGGATTCCGGTGGTTGCCGGGGATGGATCGGTTGCTGGCGCAAAACTGCCGAGCCGCCCGGCAGCCGGCAATGGGCCGGCAGGCGGAGCGGCTCGGCAGGTGAGCGGCGCAGCCGCCGGGTCAGGTGCCCTATCCGATCCAGTAGCTGAGTTTAAGCATGAAGACGTTGTCGCCTTGCTGATCGAGCAGGGTGCCCAGATTGCGTCCGAATGCGAAGGTGCCGTCCGTCTCGAAGTGATTGCGTCCCTGCGACCATACGGCGAAGAGGGTCGATCCGGGGGTGTATTCCCACCGCAGGACCACGTTGGACCTGAACTGCTTGAAGTTGAAGTCCGGGTCGCGGAACGACTCGGCCGCCCCGTCCCCGTCGATGTCCGCCGTAACGCGCCCGTCTTCGACGCCGCGGACCGGCACGGGGGCGAAGCGGTGCTCGTATTCCTCCGCCCGCGCATCGTCCACGCGCTTGAACTCGCCGTAGCGGCCGGCCGACACGAAGGGCTGGGCGTACATCTGCAGCGACAGGGTCGGGGAAAAGGTCCAGTCGGCTCGAACGGTGACGCCCGCGGTGGTCTGATCGATGCGCCCGAAGAGGTAGGCGGGCGACGCCAGGTCGAAGCGGCCTACCCACTGCGTCGCTTCGCTCTGGCGGTTCAGGAACGGCCCGGCGGAGACCGTGGCCTGCGTGGACGGCCTCCAGAGGACGGAGGCATCGGTGCCGTAGCGCCAGGAGTCCGTTTCGCGGCCTACCCCCCAGTTGCTGCCGAGCCTGACCTGCAGCGCATTGCGGGAGTCGGAGGAGATTCCCATCCATCCGGCCCACACCGCGTCGCTTCGCAGCATCGGCCCGCCGCGGAGGGTGGCGTTGCTGAGCCCGCCCGTCTCCCTCATGATACCGGCGTATCCGCGCCAGAAGTTGCTCAGCGTAGCGTTGCCGCTGACGTTCACGCCCTTCGAGTAGGGTTCGCCGCCAAAGCTGTACGGGGTCCAGGCGTTGAAGTCGAGGCTCCAGCGCTGGAGATGCCCGCTGGGCTGATAGTGGTTGTATCCGACCCAGACGAAGGGGACGGCGAAATCGGTCTCGCGCATGAACCCGAGGTCGTTCGAGTCGAAGCCGGGTGAACGCGCCACCGCCCCGGTCGCGAAGCGCCAGTACCCGCCCGAGATCTTGGCCAAGGTGGCCGAACCGGCCCAGCCGTTGAGCGAGGTGAGCGCGGGATCGAACTCGGTGTGGTCGGCGTCGGGGCGCTGGAAGTACCGCGCCGGCGAGCGTTGCGTGCGCGCGATGGCAGCAGCAGAACCCTGCACGGCGGATCCCAGGAGGTAGCCCGACACTATGAAGCGGTCGTCGCCGAAGCGGTGGCGCGCGTCGGCGCCGAAGGTGTAGGCCCGGGAGTGCAGTTCGAGGGCTTCGGCGGCGGCGCCGTCCCGGGCGGTCCAGGTGGAGATCACGCCGACCGCGCTCTTGCCGTCCCGGAAGTCCCGCGTCGCCCTCGCCATGCCGTAGTGCGCTCCGGGCTCCACCACCTGGTCGTCGAGGGGGCCCGCGGCCGTGGCGCGCAGCGCGGACTCGTTTCCGGTCAGCGCGTGCAGGAAGCCGAGGGACCAGCCCGAGCGCGTCTTTCCGGAGAGCTTTGCAGCGCCGAGGATGCGGGTCCGTTCCGGGGCGGAGGAGTACTGCGCGCCGGCAACGCGGCCTTGGGGGGCCCGTCCGATCCGCCTGGAGTAGAACAGGCCCTCGCTGGCCATGTCGCCGTCGCCCTCCATGAAGCGGAAGGAGAAGATGTTCGCGCCTTCCACGAAGAAGGGCCGCCGTTCCGGAAAGAAGGTCTCGAACGCCGTCAGGTTCACCTGGGCCGGATCGGCTTCGACCTGACCGAAGTCCGGGTTGATCGTGATGTCCAGCGTCAGGTCGGTGGTGATCCCGTACTTCACGTCCGCACCGACCGTGGACGAAAAGTCGCGCGCATCGTAGAAGGGATCGGCCGCCGCGCCGGGCGAGGCCTGGAGCCTGACGAGCGAATACGGGAGCGCCTCGACGCGCGCGGGCGGAGACAGGTCCTGCAGGCCCTCAAGGTCGCCGAAGCGGGACACCAGCGCGCCGTCGCCCCGCGAAATCGGGGCCCACAGGCTCCGTTCCTGGTGGCGGGCGATGAAGCGGCCGAAGTTGATGCCCCAGATCTGGTGGGCCGCCCCGTCGAAGCGCAGCTGCGAGTACGGGATCCGGAACTCGGCGGTCCACCCTTCGTGGTCGGTTCGCGTGGCCACCTCCCAGACGGCGTCCCATGAGTCGTCCTCGTTGACGTCGTCGAAGTGGTAGCCGTCGGACTTCACCCCCGCCGGGTTGACGCCGAAGCGGAATGCGGTGCGGCGGTCGTGATAGCTGTCGATCACCACGTCGACCCAGTCGGAGTGCGGCCGCTCGTCACGGCGCGCAAGCTGTGCGACAATCGAATCGGGTGAGGTGTCGAAGGCCCGGAATCCCACGTACAGGGCATCGTCGCCGTAGAGCACCCTGGCTTCCGTTCGCTGCGTGGGCGCCTCGCCCTCGTTGGGCTCGAAGACGATGAAGCCGTCGGCGACCATGGCGGCCGTCCAGTCGGCTTCGTCCAGCAGCCCGTCGATCGTGGGCGGGAGTCCGGTCACCCGGTACGCTTGCAGGGACGGCGGAGCGGCCCGCCCGCCACCCCGCGCCGCATCGGAATCAGCCTCCGGGGCCTGGCCCAGGAGGGCCGCGGGCGTGCCCGCCAGTCCTGCCGCCCCCACCACCGCCGCATGCACGCACACCCGCGTCCAGAACGTTCCCCTCATCCTCATCGTCCCCTCCCGTTCTCGAACCCTCCCGGGCCCATCTGATAGACTTTGAAATGGTCGTCGCGAGCGTCCCGGCTGACTCGCCGTGCTCGCCGCCCACCGACACGACGAGAGAAGGAGGCGGAAAGTTGCGAACCGCGCTGCGAATACGGCCCCGGTTCTTCAAGGCACATGGTCACGGCAACGACTACCTGGTCTTCGAGGAGGGCGCCGGACCCAACCTGACACCGGGGCTCGTGAGGCGGATCTGCGACCGCCACCGCGGGCCGGGAGCCGACGGGATCGTGGTGATCGAAGCCGGGAGCGAGGAGGCCGAGCCCTCGCTGCGGATGTTCAATCCCGACGGCGGCGAGTTCGAGCGCAGCGGCAACGGGCTGCGCATCGCAGCCTCGTACCTTCGGAGGGATGGGCGGGTGGGTGACGACTGGTTCGGGGTGACGGTCGGCGGGGACCGGGTGCGGATGCGGGTCCGCGGCCCGGATCCGGGCGGGGTCTACGACGCGGTGGTCGAGATGGGGGAGGTGGGATTCCCGGGGGGCGCGCCGTTCGTGCTGGCCGGGCGGGTCGGTGCGGGTGGGCGCGTCGCGCTGTCGCTGCCGTCGCCGGATGGTGCACGGCGCGCGCTGGAGGCCGTGCCGGTTTCGGTGGGGAATCCTCACGCGGTGCTCTTCGGCGAGGGGTGGACCCGGGCCGAGGTGGAGCACTTCGGGGCGCTGATTGCGACCAGCGACGCCTTTCCCCAGGGCACGAACGTCCAGTTCGCGGAGGTCCCCGCGGGGCGGGAGATCGCGATCCGGATCTGGGAGCGCGGCGTGGGGCCGACATCGTCGTCAGGCACGTCGGCCTGCGCGGCGGTGGCCGCGGCGGTGAAATCCGGACTCATGCGCTTCGGGCCGGCCACGGTCAGGATGGAGGGCGGAGACATGGAGGTCGACCTCCGTCCCGGCTGGACGGTGCGGCTGCGGGGGCCAGTCGAGGAGGTGTGCGTAGGTGAGTTGACTGCCGGGTTTGTCGAAGGCGATTCGGTCGGAATTGCTACGTTCGAACGCGCGCCAGCAGCAGCATCCCGACCGCGAGGAAGATGAAGTTGGGGAGCCATGCCGCCCAAAAGGGCTCCATCCCTCCGGATGCGCCGATGGCCCCGAACAGCCTCAGGAGCATGATGTAGACGATGGTCGATCCCAGGGAGACCCCTACCCCCAGAGCCGCGCCGCCCTTCTTCACCGTGGTGGCAAGCGGTGCGCCGAAGAGCATCACCACGAGCGTCGCCGCCGGGATCGACAGCTTCTGGTCGCGCTTCACGAGCAGCTCATTGGGATCGCCCCCCGAGCGATACACGGCCGCCGCGCGCCTGCCCAGCTCGTCGTAACCCATCTCGTCCTCGTCGGGCGGGTCGTTCCTCAGCTCTTCGGGAGGGATGCCCAGGCCCGGCCGGCGGTAGCGTGTGAAGGTGTAGGATGTCTCGCTGCCGGTGGGGTGGATCACGCGGAGGTAGCCGTCGAGGAGCGTCCATCCGTCCTCCTCCGTGTAGTGGCCCTGGTTGGCCCACACGTGCCGCAGCGAGCCGTCTTCGTCCCTGCTCTCGAGGAGCACCCGGTCGATGGACCGGTTCGAAACGAAGAGCTGCTGGATGCTCAGCGTCTCCCGGTTTTCGGTCTGGTGCACGAAGTTGTTGCGCCAGTCCCCGCGAACCTCCCTGTCGCCGAAGGTCTCGGCCGCCCGCCTGTTCATGGAGGGGACCGTCGAGCCCACGAAAAACACCGCCGCGGTGAGCACTGCGCCAACCGGCCACAGCGGGGCCACCAGACGGTGGAACGAGATCCCCCCCGCCTTCGCCGCCATGATTTCGCTGTGGACGGTCATGGAGTTGACGGTGAAGACGGCGGCCACCAGTGCGGCGATGGGCGCCGACAGAATCATGAAGTGCGGGTACATGTAGGCGTACCCGAGCGCGATTTCAGCCACCGTCAGACCGCGGTCCAGAAACTGGCCCGTCCGCTCGGAGAGGTCGCCCAGCACGAAGAGGATCGGCACGCTGACGACGAAGACAAGGAAGAGCCAGGTGAAGCTGAAGCTGACCATCCGGTCCAGAGTACGGATCATGCGGCCGTTGTTGCCTTCCCGGACCGTCGCGGCGCGAACCTTTTGACAGCCAGCCAGATCTCGCGCCAGCCGCCTCCCCGGGTGGACGCGATCCAGCGGCCCATTCGCGACACCAGCAGGGTGCCGGCGACGAACCAGATCACGCTCGGCGCCCACATGGTCCACATCGGATCGGCGAGGTTTCGGTCCGCCCACTTCTCTCCGCTGGTGAGGCCCCACTGGTAGATCCCGATCACCAGCGCCGACACCACGATGACCATGCTCACGCCGCCCTGGGGGAAGCGGATGCCCACCGGCACGCCGACCATCACGAAGATGATGCAGGCCGTTGCGATCACGAGCTTCTTGTGGATCTCCACGCGGTACTGGTTGACCTGCCTCCCAAGCGCCTCTGCGCGGGCGTTGTTGGTCCGGGCGGTGGTGGCCAGCATCCGGGCCAGGTCGTCGGAAGGCAGCTGATTCGATCCCGGGATCGCCAGCGTCTTGGCCAGCGGCGGCCCCGCGGCGCGCGCGGAATCGGCGGCCGTGCCGCGTCCGAGCGCCCGCTCGATGGCGTTCAGCGCACCCTGGCGCGACTCGCTCCGCACCGCCTCCAGCTCCGCCTCTCTGGTCCTCTCGGCGTCCATGAGCATCATCACCGACATCTCGCGGTCGCTGCGCTGGTCGGTCTCCGAATCCTCGAAGATGTCGCCCACTCCCCGCAGCACGAAGAGCTGCCGCTGGAACTCGACCTGATGGAAGGTCCCCATCTCGCCGCTGCCCACCTCGTAGACGTGGCCATCGTAGAGCCGCAGGTGCAGATCCGTGAACGAACTGTTCATCTGCATCTCGCCGCGATCCGCGTAGGTGGTGCGCCGGACGCCCTGACGGCTCATATCATAGATGGTGACACCGGTCAGCTCCGATGAGTCCTGATCGATGGCGTCGGCCACAAGGAAGTAGGGTCCGATGCCGTTTTCGGCTTCGATCTGGTTGACCGCCTGCTCGCGGAGTTGAAAAGTGGGACTCTTCTGGCGAATCGAGTTGCGCAGGTTCTTGAGCTGGTGATTCGCCTCGGGGAGCACCTGGTCGTTGAAGACGAACGTCACGACGGTAAGGAGGGCACCGAAGGCCATTACGGGTAGAAAGAGTCTGCGGGGGCGAACTCCTCCGCTCGACATGGCCACGATTTCGCTGTGCGAGGCCAGCTCGCTGAAGGCGTAGAGAACCGCCGGGAGGATAGCCATGGGAAGAGTGACAGCGATGGTGTGGGGCAGCGACAGCACGAGTGCCTCGAGGATGATCTCCCTGGGCAGCCCCTTGCCCACGAGGTCCTCGAGCCGCTGCGCGACCGTGTTCACGAAGAGCAGTCCGGTCAGCAGGCTGAAGGCGAAGAGGAACGGACCCGTGAGCGAGCGCAGCAGGTAGCGGGTCAGGATTGTCATGTTCGGTCGGGCTGAGACTCGGGTCCCCGTGGGTTGGAAGTCACCGCTTGGATGTCCGGTGTGTTGCTGTCGGTTGTCCGGCGCGCGGGGCTGGACGCGTCCCCGGCTTTAGTCATGAAATATAACCGTTCCTTGGCCGGCGACCGGGGGGATGGATGGGGCGCGTGCGGGGCCGGGCGCGGCCTGCCGCCGGTGAGCGCAGGACCGTTGCCGGTCGGTTGCGGGCTGGCGCTGGCGATCCTGTGCGGGACGGGGGGAGCGGGGGCCCAGGTCGCACAGGTGCCGCCCCCGGTCCTGGACACGGCCCTGTGGGTGATGCCGGAGTTGCGGGGACCGCCCCGTCCGCTGCTGTCGCCTCCCGCGCCGCCGACCCCGGTGGTGCGCGTGGGATTGGCTCTCGTGCCGGTCTCGCGTATCGGCTCCTTCCTCACGCCGCCGGATGCCCCTGCGGTGCCGCTCCTGACGGTCCTGGCCGCCGATTCAGCCACCTTCGCCCTCCCCCCCTCCACACCCCCCGACTGGACAGCCAACCCCCTGCTGCGCTTCGGGACGCTGGGCCGCACGATCCACTACGGGAACCTCCCCGATCCGCGCATGAGGGCCAGTCCGGAACGCCGCGCGGCCCTGGACACACGCTTCCGCAGCGAGTATGCCGACCTGGGCTTCTCCCTCCGGGCGACGGGTCAGCTGGGGAGCGACTGGACCCGGTACCGGCCCTGCGACGAGGTGGTGCAGGTGACGTGCGAGCTGTCGCTTCTGCCCCGGCTCTCGCCCGACATCCAGTTTATTGCGAACGCCGACGGGTCCATCGCGGAGCGTGTCCGGGTCGACGTCGACTACGACCAGACTCGCGAGTTCGAGGGCGCCAACCGGGTCAACATCCGCTACCAGGGCCAGCCCGGCGAGTTCCTGCAGCGATTCGACGTGGGCGACGTGGACTTCGCCCTCCCGCCGTCGCGCTTCCTCGGCGAGGCGGTGCCCGCCGGCAATTTCGGTTTTCAGGCGGCGTTGCAGGCCGGCCCGATCGACATACGCTCGGTCTGGGCGCAGCAGAGCGGGGAGGTCAACTCGCGTCGGTTCCGGCTGGAGGGAGCCGGCCGCGGCTACGCCCGGACCGACACGCTGGTGCTGGACGATGCGGATTACGTAGAGGGGCAGTTCTTCTTCCTCTTCGATCCCGGCGAGTTCTACGAGTACCCGCACATTGATGCCCTCGCGCTCACCCGCTCCGACGCGCCGACGAGCGTGTCGCCCGGACGGGAGCCGATCCAGCTCTACCGCTCCGAAATCGACCTGTACGCGCGGCAGCAGGTGGAAGGCTACATCCAGGCCGACGCGGTGGCCGGGACCGGAGCCGACACGGTCAGCGAGTCGGCGTGGTTCCGTTATCTGCAGCCGGGGCAGGACTACGTGATTCACCCGAGCGGATTGTGGCTCGCGCTGCGAGTGCCGTTGGGCGCGGGCGAGGCGCTTGCGGTCACCTACGTCACCGAGGCCGGCGACACGATCGGGACCTACAACCCCGAGAGGATCTACCTGGCGGGAGGTCGTCCGCGCCTGAAGCTCCTGAAGGCTACGTCGGCGCAGCATCAGCCCGGGCGGCCCACCTGGCGAAGCGAGATGCATCAGATCTACCGGGTCTCTTCCTCCGGAGACGTCGAGCCGGGGTCGGTCGAGCTCACGGTATCGCTCGGCGAAGAGAGCGCCGGCCGCACCTTCGCCCGCCGGCCCAACGGCGACGACCTCACCTACCTGCGCCTCTTCGGGCTCGACGAGGAATCGCCGGTGGACCGACTCGATCCGTCGCAGATCTATCGGCCCGCGCTGGATTCCTTCGACGATCAGCCCCCGGTCTCGGGCACCTTCATCGTCTTCCCGACCCTCGAGCCATTCGCGGATCCGGCGCCGCTGCGCAGCCTGCCGATCGACTCGGTGGAGGCGCGCCGGATCCTGGGCGCCAACCGCAACGAGCGCATCTATCGGGATCCCGATCCCTTCGAACGCGAGAACGGCGGCGTCTTCCGTCTGAATCTGTCGTATGAGGTGCGCGGACAGGGGCTGGTTTCGACCTTTGTACTCGGGACGGTGGGCATCCGGGAGGGGACCGAGCGCGTGACCCTCGAGGGCCGGCCGCTGATCCGTGGGGCGGACTACCTGATCGACTACGACCTGGGACAGTTGACCCTGGTCGATCCCGATGCTCTGCTCGCGACCAATCCGGGCCGCTTTCTCGAGGTCTCGTGGCAGCAGCGCAGCTTCTTTCAGGTGGCACCGTCATCGGTTTTCGGGCTTAACGCGCACTACGACATGGGAGACTACGGCGGCGTGAACCTGATCGGCCTGTATCAGACCGAGGACGAGCTGGTGCGGCGGCCGCAACTCGGCGTGGAGGCGGGTGCGGTGGGGCTGGGCGGAGTCAACGCCAACCTCGACCTGGACGCGCCCCTGCTGACGAGCGTCCTGAACGCCATTCCCGGGCTGGACCCGGGCGGCCCGTCGTCGATCCACTTCTCGGGCGAGGCCGCGGTTTCGCTCCCCGACCCCAACACGCAGGGCGACGTCTACATCGACGACTACGACGGGCTGAACGCGCGTCCGCTCTCGGTGCAGGGTCACGACTGGCGCCGCGGGAGCCGGCCCGCATTCAGGGACGGGGCCGAGGACGCCCTCCCCCCGGTGCTCTCGGAGAGGAGCGTGGCGGGGCTGACCTGGCAGCATACGTGGATCCAGCAAAGCGCCAGCGGCGACAGCCTGGGGGTCTTCCAGGGCTTCAACCCGAGCACCGAAATCGACCAGCAGATCCGGGTGACGGGGAGCGCGCTCCGCGATCCGGGGCTCTTCGTGCAGTTCCGGCCCGAGAGCGGCGATACCGAGGGGCCGGGGGAATGGTCGTCGATCACGACCGTGCTCAGCCCGACCGGGTCGGACCTGACGAGGAGCGACTTCATTGAATTCTACGCGCGCGGCGGGGAGTTCCTCACCCTGGTGCTGGACCTGGGCATCGTGAGCGAGGACGCCTTCTTCGTGGACACCGCCGGAGCGGCCAACGGAATCAAGCCGGTCGTTCACGTGCCGTGGGGGCAGGGGGTTCTCGACCAGGAAGCGGATCCCCGGCGGGGCGAGGTCTGGGGAACGGACGCGGACGGGAGGGGCGTGTGGGACGAGGACTGCTTCGCCGAGCGGGCCCGGGTCTACCCCCTGGGAGATCGCAACGCGAACTGCACCCGCGGCAACGGAAGGCCCGACACGGAGGACCTCGACGAGGACGGCAACCTGGACACCCTGGAGCGCTACCGCCGTTTCGTGATCCGCCTGGACGGCGCTTCACGCTATCTGGTGCGCGACCAGCACGAAACGGGCACCTCGTTCCGTCTGTACCGGGTGCCGCTGCGCGATCCCTCCGGGGTCGACGTCGGAGGTGCGATCAGCGAGGCGGAGTTGCGCGCCGTACGGCATCTTCGCATGACGGTTACGGGAAAGCGCAATGATTCGTTCGTGCTGACCCGCATGGGCATCGTCGGTTCGACCTGGATCAAGCGTTCGCAGACCGGGGTGCTGACCGGGCTCGGGGGGGACACCACCTCGATTCAGGGCCGGGTGGAGGTCGGGCCGGTGTCCCGCGTGACGGCCGGCGACAGCTACGTCTCACCGCCCGGCGTCATCGAGCAGCTCGACGATCCCACGGCGGCCTTCGGCGGGCAGGGGATCGAGTTCAACGAGCGCTCGCTCTCCATCGGCTTCGAGGACGTGCTGCCCGGCGACCGCGTCGAGGTGTACAACCGCTTCCCCCAGCGGCCGCGCGATTTCCTCTCCTACCGCGAGGCGAGGCTGTGGGCGGTGGCGGCGGGAGGCGACTTCGGGCTGCACGTCCCCGCGTACTTCTTCGTCAAGATCGGGACCGACGACCGAAACTTCTACATGTACCGCACCCGCCTGGACCGGGCCGATTCGCCCGGCTCGGTGACGGAGGAGGACTGGTTGCCGGAGGTCGTGATCCGCTTCGAGGAGTGGCTTCAGCTTCGGCGCCGCGCGGAGGAGCAGCTGATCCTGGAGCCCCGGCTGCCGGGGGACCCTCCTCTGGTCCTGTGGTCCGCGGACTCCACCTACTCGGTGGTGCTGCAGGACCGGGGCCGGGCGCCCAACCTGGCTTCGGTGCGGGAGATCAGTCTGGGAGTCGCGAACGAGACCGGGATGCCGGTTTCGGGAGAGGTGTGGGTCGACGAGTTCCGCCTTTCACGCAGCATCCGCGACGCGGGCATGGTGTCGGCCTTCGATGCCGAGGTGAGGGGGGGAGAGTTCCTCCTCTCTCGTGCGTCCTTCCGCAGCCGGGGCGGGTACTTCCGGCAGTTGCGGGCGGCCCCGACCTTCCAGAACGACCGCACCCTCGACGTCCAGGCGACCCTCCACCTGGACCGGCTGACCCCGGAGGAATGGGGTCTTGAGGCGCCTCTCTCGGTCAGCTACGAGCGGGAAAGCCAGGCACCGATCTTCATTGGCCGCAGCGACGTGCGCGCCGACCGGCTCGAAGGGCTGCGCGAGCCCGGCTTCAACCGCACCCGCGTGGACGTGTCGCTGCGCCGCCGCACTCCTGAGCAGGACGGTTTCTGGGACACCTTCCTGGAAGGGTTCGATCTGAGGGCGGGGGTGGTGCGCTCTTCCCTGAAGACCATCACGACGGAGAGTGACGGCGACGGGCTCGACGCCTTCCTGGGCTACGGCCTGAGTCCGCCCCGCCGCGACTTCGCAATCTTCCCGGGGCGCGTGGGATCGTTGCTGCGGGCGATCCTGCCATCGTTCGTGGAAGACCGGATCGCCGGCGCGCGCTTTCGCTGGACGCCGGAGAGTTTCGCCGTGGAGAGCGAGCTGCTGAATCGCGAACTCGGGATTCATCGCTTCGACCGGATCATCCGGACCGCGGAAGACTCGCTTGTGACGGCCAAGCAGGCCCCCCGCAAGCTGGTGACTGGAACGGCGCGCCTGGCGTTCCGCCCGGTGGAGTCCCTGACGGCGCAGGCGGATCTTCTGAGCGGGCGCGACCTCCTGGAGGTGGAGCGCCTGGCAACCGATCCGGCCTCGCGCGACCTCCTGGCCGCCGAACGGAGGCTGGTCGCCGGTGTGGACCTGGGCTGGGAAGTTGACCGGCACCTGCGGACGCGGCTCGCGTTTCAGCCGAGGCTGTCGGACTGGGCGCGGACCAGCGTCGAGGTTACCACGATCTACCTGTCGGAACGGAATTCCGATCTGGTCGGGACCCGCAACACGCCGTTCGACACGGCGCTGGTGCTGCTGCGCAACGTGGACGGACAGCGCAACCTCATGGCTTCCCTTTCGCTGGATCCCGGCCGGATGGGACGGGCGGGCGGCGGGAGCGGGGCCGGCGGGTGGTGGACCCGCGCGTTCGATCCGCTGTCGGTGACGTACTCCAGCGGCGTGACGTCCAGATTCAACCGCGACGCGGTGGACCCGGGAGCCGTGTACGAACTGGGCTGGGGCGGACGCGAGGACTTCCTCATGATCGGTCCCGATTCGGCCTCGACGCTGAGCGAGCGTGATCGGGTGAATGTGCGGGGCGGCATCCGCTTCCCCGGCTCCGCAACGCTGCGGCTCAGCTACGACCGCTCGCTCAACGAGACGCTGGACACGCGCTCCGACAGGACCGGCACGCGCCGGGTGTGGCCGGACCTGGACGCCTCTATCGGCGACGTTCCGCTTCCCGGATTCCTCTCGATCGCCGTGGAGCGGCTGTCGTTGAGCTCCGGCTTCCGGCGGGAGGAGCGCAGCCTGGAATTCGGCGCCGGGACACTTCAGGATCGCTTCCGCGAGGACCGGGAGATCCCCCTGTCGGTGACGCTGGCGCTGGTGAGGGGCCTGACGCTCAGTTATCAGGGCAGCGCGAACCGGGGAGAGAGTCACGACCCCACGGGGGATACCCGGAGGGTCGCCAATGCCCACTCCCTGCTCGCTTCGGCGCGCTTCCGATCACCGCTCAGAGCTTTTCGGGATCGGGGCGCGCCGCTCCGCGTGACGGTGGGTCTGCGGTATCTCGACGAGGTACAGTGCCGGACCGCGAGCCTCGACAGCGACTGCGTCGCCTTCATCGACCAACTGGAACGCGACGCGTCCGTCTCGGTCGACTCGTCGGTGCGCGACTTCCAGCTCGGCATAAGGCTCCGATACCTGGACCGCCGTTCCTTTGTGGGACTTCGCGCGGGGTCGACCCAGTTCCAGCTCAACATCTTCGGCCGTTTCCTGCTGACTTCGGATCTCCTGTCGCGCGGCCGGGGCGCGCGATAGTCCCATCCAGCCATGAAGGCGGACAACTGGAATCCACTATCGTCCATAGGCGTCCGTAGAGTTCCATAACATCCACTATGTCAACATCTTAGATAGGGCGTGTCTTGCTCTCGTCCACCGGCTGCGTCCCTTGCAATCCACTGTCATCCCGGTTACGATTAGGGAATGAATAATGTCACCAACGCTCGCACCCAGCGCCGTCGAGGCAAGCCGAAGGGCCGTCATCCCCATAACCGGCTCTCTGCCGCCTTCGTGCGCTCCGCTCCGCCCGGAAGACACTGCGACGGCAACGGGCTCTACCTCTACGTCAAGAAGACCGGAACCCGCAGCTGGATCCAGCGGCTCGTCGTCCGGGGCCGGAAACGCGAGATCGGTCTTGGCAGCGTCGTCCTCGTCTCGCTGGCCGAGGCGCGCGAGCAGGCGCTGGCGAACCGGAAGCTGGCCCGCGCGGGCGGGGATCCGCTGGCGGAGAAGCGCCGGTCCGTCGGCGTGCCGACCTTCGCCGAAGCCGCCGCGTGCGTGATCGAGCAGAAGCGCGCCGGGTGGCGCAGCCCGAAGACCGCGAGGCTCTGGATCCGCTCGCTGGAGATGTACGCCTTCCCTCGCCTCGGCAACCTGCCGGTCTCGGAGATCACCAGCGGCGACGTGCTGGAGACGCTTTCCCCCATCTGGCACGCGAGGCCGAAGGTCGCGCGCGCCATCCGTCTGCGCATCCGCGCCGTGCTGGAGTGGGCCGTCGCCATGGACTGGCGGACCGACAACCCCTGCGACCGGCTCCTGCCGGTGCTCGGCCCCCAGCACGATGTCGTTACGCACCGCAAGGCCCTGCCTCACGGCGAGGTGGCGGCGGCCATCGCGAAGGTGCGGGCGGCGAAGCCGGGGAAGGTGGACACGTTGGCGTTCGAGTTTCTGGTCCTGACGGCGGCGCGCGGCGGCGAGGTCCGGGGGGCGGTGTGGGCGGAGATCGACCAAGGTGCGGGCGTGTGGACGATTCCGGCAAGCCGGACGAAGACCGCCCGCGAGCACCGGGTGCCCCTGTCTGTCCGGGCGTTGGAGATCCTCGGCGCGGCCCGCAAGCTGTGGAACGGGGAGAGTCCGATCGTGTTCGTCAACGAGCGCGGGAAGCCGTTGACCAGAAAGCGGCCGGGCCGGTTGCTCCTGAGTTGCGGAGTCTCGGCGGTGCCTCACGGGTTCCGGTCGTCGTTCCGGGACTGGGCGGCCGAGAGGACGGACCATCCCCGCGAGGTCGTCGAGGCGGCGCTGGCGCACGTCGTTCAGAACAAGGTCGAGGCGGCGTACCTGCGGACGGACCTGTTCGAGCGGCGGAGGCGGCTCATGGAGGACTGGGCCGAGTATCTGGCGGGCTGAGGGGCGCAGCAACGAGGCGTGAACGCCTCACGACGGGCTAAGAACCAATTCCGGGCGAGCCTCTTCCAATCACCTCGCCTCTTCCGTTCGATGGAGAGGCGACGATAGCGGACCAGTTCTCGCTCCCTTCCCAGCTTCCTCGCAGAGCCCTCCGACCAATCCTCCGCCATCAAGCTCAACCCTTTCGTGGCTGGGGGGAGTTCCCCCGCAGGATACTCAGGGCTTCCCCTCTACCGAGGGCTGACACGCGACGCCAGCTTGCAAGGGATCGGTCTGGGGATCGTCGAGGCGTCCGAACGGCTCTGGCGCTCTTGAAGGACGTGGATGGACCTAGGGATGTCCTGATTCCCTTGAAGCAAGGATGTCGGCATGTGCTGTTTCGTGAGAGCTTCGCGACCCTGCTACCCAAGAAGCGGGACCTTGGCACAGAAAGCACTTGTCTTCTGGCTGTCGTTGGCCTGCATGGCGGCGGGCATGATGATTGCTGCGCCCGCCGCGGCGCAGGTGGGCTTCCAGGTCGGCGGGCTCGTGTCGTGGCTCTACGAGTTTGATGAGACGAGGCTCGGGTTCCAGGCCGGCATGCACTACGACCTGCATGACCGCGTTCAGGTCGGTGTGCTCTACGTCAACAAGGGGGATGAGTGCTGCATGACCCACAGCATCGAGGTGCCCATCACCTACAGGCACCCGGTCGGCGAGATCGCGCATGTGGTCGTGGGTGTGGCGCCCGGCTACGACCACCACGGCGAGTTCTCCGAACCACTTGAGGTGAGCGCAATGCTCGGCTTCGGCACCGAGATGCTCCGCACGGACGGGTGCCGCATCTTCCTTGAGGTGGCGTTCACGCACGGCCTCATCGGCGCCCAGCACGATACAAGCTGGGAGCCGAGACACTACAAGACGATCCGGCTCGGCCTGAACGTGCGCCGCTGAGCTGAGCGAGCGGACACCGGGGACCTGCTTGGACGTGCCGCAGCCTGTGACGGGGGCTCAGAGGCCGTTTGCGGGCTCTTTCGAGGCGTTTCGGGTATTCTACGGGCTGTAGGTTCGCCCAGGATCGACGATCCCCGGTCCCCGAGGGGTACGGGGTAGGTGAAATGCGGTGTCTGCGGCACTGGGGGAAGCGCAAGCGGCTCCGAGGATCCGAAGCGCGATGTGCGGCGAAGGTGTGCCGGCTACCGACGGCGCGGAGGAAACAGCCGGCGGACGGCGGCCTGCACATCGGTGGACAGCCCGAAGATGATGGCGACGGCCAGCACCCCGAGGGCAAGGTAGACGAGCAGGCTCACGGCCCGACCTTCGGGAACCGATCCGATTGCTCGCCCGCCGGAATCTGGCGGAGCTTCCGCACCGCGCGCGACACGTCGCGGGCATCGGAGCGAATCAGGAGCCAATCGTCGCCGAACCGGGTCAGGCGGACCCAACACAACCCGTCCCCGGCTTCGTCGATGGCGACCACTTCACGGGCGTGGATCTTCCGCCCGTAGGCCTGCCCGATGATTCCGCTGTCACTCACGGTAATAGACCCGCTCCCATCAACGTGTAAGCCCGTCCATCGGGCGACCGCAGAGACTGAAATCCTCGCTCTACGTTCACGATCCGCTATTCGGGTTCGAGGTGACTCCGTCCTGGGGGCACACTGATCTCATGTCGCATTGGTCGCAGTTGGGTGAGCGACGCGCGTGGCACCAAGTGCTCCCGACAAACCAAACTGGCCAGTCAAGTTCTCCGGGCCACTGCGGGTTGAGTTCGCGAGCGCGCAGCTGGAGCCGGTGTTGCTGCTTTTCCTTGGTCGATCCTAGTTCGCTGTGTTCGAGCCTCCCAAGAAGGCCCAGTCGCTCGAACACCCGCAGGACGTGGGTGTCGACGGCAATGTCGGGCTTCGGCCTTCCGAGTGGGACATCGAAGTCCCGGATCAGGATGTTCGCAGCCATGTTGGCGATCTTCGGACCCACACCGTCGAAGGCCAGAAACCGTCTGACCACGGCAGCGCCGCTGCTCCCGTCGGCCCAGATACGCGAAGCGTCCCCTGCGTACCGGACCCCGATGTGCTGTATTGCCGCGTGGAGCCGAGTTTCCATCTCGGTGGCCAGCCGGTGGCCGGAGGATGCGAGTACCGAGGTCCACTGGCTCTTCTGGAGCTGCCTCAGCGTGTCGAACTCAAAGTCCCCGACCGCCTCGCGGATCGCGTGCGGGAGATTCCATGCGATATCCGCTTTCGTTTGCCGGTCCGCGATGCAGGCCAGCACGAACGCGTGCGGGTGGCCGTCAAGGTCTTTCACCAGTGCGAGCGCGGCGGGCTTGACGTCGATGCCGCTGATTCCGCCGTTCCGCTCGCGCGACGCCGCTCCGCACCGCTTCAGGCAGGTCACAACGTCGTCCGCCGGCAGGTCCCTCACCATGAATCTCCCTCTGTTGGCTTTGAGTACGGGATGCGTGGCGTCGGAGTTGGTCCTGCAACTCGACGATCGGTCGGCCCTGCGGAGCAAGATGCATCTCGATGGCCATGTCGGCCAGCCTATCAGTCTTGGGAGGTTGCGAGCAGCGGATGACCGTATCGTGGCCAGCCGGATCCGGGTGGGCCATGGACCTAGCTTGCGGTTCGCGCGGCCGGTATCGGTCAACTCGCCCGATTCGCACGCGCGAGCAGAAAAGCAGCCCGGATCCAAACGGTGCCCGCAGCCCGCAAGGGCGGTGTTCGGGCCTCTCCAAGTCCGCCACAGCGCCGTTCGGCTTCTCCGAGAATCGGAGGCCCGAATCCGACCGTTGAGGAGCTGGCTTGGCCACGCTAAGGTGGCTAAGCCAGCACACGCGATGTTGAACATCGCGATCTGGCGAGGGTGGCTCCCGCCCCCCTTCGATCCCCCGGCATGCTCGCCGTCCTTCGCACTCGGCGATGGATCCCTGTCGCCTGATTCGCCGCGCCGCCTCCTCCTCCGCCCGCGTCTTCGCCGGGGCGTGCTCGTGCCCGCCACGCTACATTTGGTGCATGTCTCGCCCAAGTTGCGGTGCCCTCATTCCCCTTCCACGCTGGCTGAGCCCGTCGAGTTCGACTCCTTCGGACCGGGGGCTCCTCCTTGTCGCCGCAGCCCTTGCAGCCTTGGCGGGTGCCTGCGGCGACGGAGCCACCGAGCCCGCGCCAACGCCGAACCGCGCACCATCGCCGAGCGGTTCGATTCCGCCTCAGACGGTTGCCGCCGGAGAGACGGGCACGGTGAACGTGGCCAGCTACTTCACGGACCCCGACGGAGACGCGCTGACTTACGCGGCGGTCAGCTCCCAAGTTGAGATCGCCACGGTCGCGGTGTCGGGCAGCGTGGTCACCATGACAGCGATCGGACAGGGCGTAGCGACCGTAACCGTTACCGCCACGGACGGGGGCGGCCTCTCTGCCCAGCAGAGTTTCGCCGTTACGGTACCGAACCGTCCGCCGGAGGCTGTTGGCGGGATCGAGGATCTGGACGTTTACGTGGACAGCTTGGTGGAGGTCGATGCCGCCGCGCACTTCACGGATCCGGACGGGGACCAACTGGAGTACCGGGCAGCCTCGTCGGACACGACCCGAGTGCTGGTCTCGGTGTCGGGCAGCCTGGTGAAGGTCACCGGGGTGGCTGTCGGCATAGCCACGGTAACCGTGACGGCCACGGATGCCGGCGGCCTCTCTGCCCAACAGAGCTTTGCGGCAACCGTGCCGAACAGGGCTCCGGAAGTGACGGACTCGCTTCCCGATCTGGAACTTGCCGTCGGCAACTCGGCCACATTCGATCTGAGTGAGCACTTCCTCGATCCAGACACCGATTCACTCGCGTACGCAGCCGAGACATCGGACGACGATATAGCCTCCGCATCGGTGGCGGGAGCTACGCTCACCGTCCGGGCGCTGGCCAAGGGACGTGCCACCCTGAGGGTAACCGCGACCGATCCCGGTGGGTTGGAGGCCGACCAGAGCTTCGAGGTCATTGTTCCCAACCGAGCGCCCGTGGTGACGGATACGATCCCTCCACAGACTTTGACGGTTGGAGAGACGCGCTCGTGGACCGGACCCGAACACTTCGTGGACCCCGACGGCGACTCCTTGACGCTGACGGCTGGCACCACGGACGCGTCGGTGGTGCTCGCCTTGGTGTCGGGGGAGGAGTTCGGGATTCTTGCCGTCGCGCCGGGGACCGCGACGGTCACCGTAACGGCCACCGACGGTGATGGCCTGAGCGCCACCCAGAGCATTCCAGTGACCTCCGCGGCCCCGATTCCCGTAATCATCACCGATGTCGAACCCGCCGTGCTGCTGGAGGGCGCAAGCGCGACCATCCGGGGTTCGGGTTTCTCAAGCGCGCCCGAGAACAACGCCATCCTGATCGACGGTCTGGCCGCGACGGTTACGGCGGCAAGCTCGACGAGCTTGTCCCTCATCGTCCCGTATAGCGACTGTCTGCCACCCCGCAGGGCCGAGTTGCGTGTAACGGTGGGGAGCCTCGGCGACGCGCGCACGGTAGGTGTAACGCCTCGCACCCAGGAGGATCTCGATCTGCCGTCCGGCCACTACCGGTACACCTATGCCGGGAACGGCTGCCTCCATCTACCGGGAGATGCGTTGGGAGGTGAGTACCTGATCGGTGTGGTGTCCACTTCGGAAACGCCATCATCCCTTACGCCGGTCACCATGACGAGCATTGTCGGAGACCCGGCCGTCGCGGCGGACCGACCGCTCGTGGCTTCGCTGGAGCCGTCTCGCCAAGCAGCGGGCGACGTGGGGGCGTTCGCTGCCATGTCGCCGATGCTTCGACCATCGCCGCCAAGCGGTGCGGCGACGCTCCAAGGGCAGGAGGTCGTTGGAGGCTGGCGCGACTGGGAGCGCCACGCCGAGATGATGGAAGGGAACCAGGAGCTGGTTCGTCGATTGGGTCCCATGCCCTCCTCAATGGCTCGTGCTCGACGAACGCAGGCTCTGTCGGCGAACGACACGCTTACCCTCTTCGTGGGGTCCGAGCCAACCTGCGCCTCGCGCGACCAAGTGCGTGCGGTGGTCCGCCGCATCGGCAACCATGCCGTGTGGCTCGACGACATCGCCAACCCGAGCGGGACCTTCACAGATGCCGAGCTTGCCGGTCTGGACGCGTTCTACGGAGCCAACGTGCAGGAGGTTCACGACGGGTACTTCGGGGGCCTGTCAGATGTCGACGGGAACAGCCGTGTCATGGTTCTCATGACGAAAGAAGTGAATCGGCAGGACGATGACGACTTGTTCCTCGGAGGGTGGGTATGGTTTGCGGACCTCTACCCGTCTGCCGAATGCGCCGCCAGCAATCACGCCGAGATCTTCTATGGCCGTGTCCCGGATCCCAACGGCGTATTCGGACGTGCTTGGACGAAGGAGCAGACCCTCGAATACTACCCGTCACTCCTGACCCACGAGATCGCGCACCTCGTGCAAGGGAACGCCGCCGTGTTCGGCGGAGCCGGCTTCACGACTTGGGAACTCGAAGGTGGTGCCACGTTGTCCGAGCAGTTGGTGGCCTATCGGGTGTTTGGGCACGGTTCGGGCCGGAATCTGGGCTACACGGCGTTCCTGCAGGGGCGGGGCTGGTACTCTGAATGGGTCTCGGGTCTGGCCAGGTTCTTCGGTTGGGATTCGGACGACCCTTCGGGGGTGAACCGGATTCCCAAGGCTCCCGAGGAGTGTAGTTGGATGGGCCGACGCGAGGAAGGAAATGACGGCCCCTGCACCAATGCCTTCAGGACCGTGTATGACGTACCGTCCATGGTGCTGCGATATGCGATGGATCGCTGGGGAGCCGGTTTTACCGGTGGCGAGGAAGCGCTGATGCGTCATCTCACCCGGTCCCCGAGGGTAGGGCTAGCTGCCCTGTCCGATGTTAGCGACTGGCGAATCGAACAGATTCTGGCGGATTTCTACATAGCGCTCTGGCTTGACTTGAACGGCTGGGACGCCTACGGAATGGCATCTTGGGACCTCGACGACATTTGGAGCCGTTTTCCGGCGAGCGCCCAGCTTCAACCCTACCTATCGACCTCCTCGGAGTTCCACGGACGGTGGAATGTCCGCGCTGGATCCACGTACTACCTCCGGTGGATCCCGCGCGGCTCGCGAGGGCCGACAAGCCTCCGGGTCAGGTCGGCGAACGGCGCTCCCGTGCCCGACCACGTCTCGGTCTGGGCCTTGAGGGTCCGATGAAGCACGGCGGCCCGGTCAGCCAAGTGGAGGCCCGGCGAACTACCTACCGCGAACGCTGCCGGAGCGGGGGGTTTTCCGGGGGATCGAAGGGGGGCGGAGCACCCCTCGCCAGAGCGTCCGTGTTATACACGGGGTAGGCTGGCTTGACCACCTTAGCGTGGCTCAAGCCAGCGGCAAACGCCATCTCGACGGCGAAGGAACCGGCAGGCCGCATCGTGGCCCGCCGACCCAAGCCTATAGCCCGGCAGCGGCCTCGAACGGCTCTTTCGCCCCGGCCACGCCGGAGCCTCGGTCCACCCGGCTGCTCAGGTGCCTCGACGGCTTGAAGACCGGCGCAACACGCGGTGGAACCTCGACCGGCTCGCCTCTCCTGGGGTTGCGGGCCGTGCAGGCCTTGCGGTGCGGGACCTTGAAGGGTCCGAAGCCCCGGATCTCGATGTGGTCGCCTCGCGCAAGCGTGTCCTTCACGGCATTGAGGAAGGCGTCAACCACCAGCCCGCAATCCTTCTTGGTGACCCGTGGTCCGATCACATCGGCGACCTGCTCAACGAGGTCGGCCTTGGTCATCCTCTTCTCCTTGCCGGAAGTGTGGCCAAGTTCAGCGGCTCCGTTATGATAACTTGCAGGGGACCGTCGCGAAGAGTTCGGCATCGCCGTCGCAGAGACGGAAATGGTCACGAGACGCTATCGGACGAGGTAAACCTCCACGGGACGGTAGCGCCTTCGCGCCCCCCCGCCGGTTAATTGGCGGGGGGGCGCGAAGCTATTCCGCTCGGTCGTCAGCAAACATCCGCACACTCGTCGGGGTGGTAGCGGTTCAGCACCACCCACAGCGCCTCACCCTCGTAGTTCGCGGCGTCCTCGGCGATGTAGGATCTCCACACCCTGAAGCACCAGAACCAGACACACTCCGGGTCTCGGGGGTCGAAAGGAGAACCGGGAAAGCCCTCGCTGGGTGGATATGGTGTACGGTGTATGAAGATCAACCATTGGATCTTCTGGCTGAGTTCCCAGGTTTCGGAGATCTCGGCTACGATGCTGCCTGCCTGGGCGATGCGTACTGTCACGGTGGCGAATCCCGTATCTGGCACTCTGAACTTCGGATCTTCCGGGCTACTGGCCAGGTACGCTGCAGTGTAAGTCCTCGAGGGCATGTTGTCGCCATCGATGACGATTTCGAGGCCTGCGAACCCCTTCGGGTCGTCGAGTCCATGCCTAGCGAGAACCCTTGTGGTGTCGCCGGGCCGATTCCGGACCAGATAGTCGCGTGACGCCACGCTGATCTCCAATGTCGGATCGGGATCGGCGGCGAACGGGTTGGAGCAGCCTGCGACGATCAGCGCCGCTGCGATCAGTGCGTGCATCGGCTTCATGCCGTTACCCCAGGTTGAGGGTCCATGTGGCGCGGATGTCGTCGGCGTCCCAATCGTCCGGTTCTGTGGCGGCCTCTCGCACGCGCCTGGGGGCGAGGATTCCGGGAAAGTGGTCGTCGTGCTCATCTTCGTCGACTCGGTTCTCGAGGCACCATACGAAATCCGACACGTCATCTCGAATCTTGAGGCTGCTCCGCTGGCCGCCGGTTTTGCAGGACGCGAACACCGTCATCACGTAGTCGCCATCGTATTCGGTATCGTCGCCGGTCTCGGTACCGCCGTCGATCAAGTCGTGGAACATCGCTGCGACATACCCCTCGATCTTGCCCTTCGTGCCAGAGTCGCCGTCGTCCCAATCCTCCCATTCGGGCGCATAGTCATCTCCGGGAGCGCCGATGTTGCCGCCGTAATCGGCGAGCCCCTCCTTGAACGCGCACTTGTAGGACGAAACACTGTGGAAATAGTGGGTGCTGCAGTTGCTCGCACTCCACGACCCCCCCATACCCTTGTGGTGCAGCGCGTGCGTGTACTCGTGCGCGGCGACCCAAGGCTCATCGTAGGACAGTGACCCGAGGGTGATCCCCTCCGAGATGGGGGTATACCAGTAACTCGACGTGGTCCTGTCGTGATCGACCTCCCAAGGGACGGGGGTGCGCGAGTGGCCGAAGTGGCTGGTGATAAGCTCTGCCGCTTCGTTGAGATGGTTCCACGGCATGTACACGTCCCGGCGACCGATGACTGAGATCGTATCGCCACACTCGGAACTGCGGCTGCTCCACCACAAGACGAACGTCCTCTTGGCCTTCTTGACGTAATCCGTGGCCTGCGCCACCACCTTCCCCCCCAGGTATTTGTTCGAGCCCTGGGGGCAGGTCCATCTAATGAGCCCATTGCCCGGCACCGTGTAGGTCGACGCAGCACCCCTACGGCCATCGGTGTAGATCGCGCCGGTGATCTCCACGCCAGCCGCAGGTTGGTAGCCATCGTCGCTGCCAGCGTAGTATGAGACCTCGGTGTAGATCCACCTGGAGTTGCTAGCCATCGCCGCGCTATCGGCTGCGGAGGTGCCGACATCGCGACCGACGGCTAGTGTCTGAATCGGGCCGGGGGCAGCTCGGGTGCCCGCGGGGAACACCGTCTCGTCGAAGTACGGCGTGATGGCTGACCCGTGGTCGGATACGAACATCCACACTTGGCGGTACACATCGTCGGCCATGTACGCCACAGGCGCGCTGGACGGGCCATACGTATCGGCGTTCAGCGCAATCTGGTAGTAGCCCTTATCCATCGCGGCCAGGGTAACGCTCTGGCTCCATCTATCGCCCGCTGCCATCTGTGGTAACTGCCATCTGGCGACGACCGGCGGCTTCACGCCGATGGGAAAGTACAGCTCGTCGTCCGATCCGGCGTGGTCCATCGCAGCCTTCGTAGGCTGCGTGACGACGACCTCGCCGCCGGTAACCGCCTCCATCGCCACGCCCTCGATCAAGAGCGTGACCGACACCCCCGGCGACACAGCGCCATCTGCCGTGAACGTGAACACGACGCGATGGGTGGTCGGGTCGATGGACTCGCCGGCCCCCTCCTGCTCGTTCGCGTCATGCATGGTACGGGTGGGAACCTCAAGCTCATCGAACGCAGCATCGTCGAGCTTGGTCGGACTGTCGTGGCAGGCTGCGATGACCAGAATCGCGCTCGCACCGAGCACCAGCTTTCGAACCGTCGCCATGGTACACCTCCGTGGATTGGAGATAGCCTTGGCCAATCCCCTCGGTGGGACTGGTCAGTGCCCCCCATGGTTCGCCGGCGAGCCACGCGAGCTCGTGCATTCAACACTGCAGGACTCGCAACCGAACCCGCAAGGAGTTCGGGCCATCTTCGGCCGCAGGGCCAATTCCCGCATCGCGCATGATGATTCAACGGCAACAAATGGATGAAGCAGAAACCCCTGCTCCATGCCACGGAAAGGATGCGATTTTTGGCCCATCCGCCGACGATTGCCAGACGCCGACGCGAGTGGTAGCCGCATCCAACGCGGCGGATCGATGCCAGTGGATGCTATCTTTGGAAAAGAAGGTAGAGCACCTCCCCAGAAGAAAGTGCCCCCCGCCGCGCCGCAGCCATCCGGCGGTGGGGTCCGCGCTCTGCGGGACAAACCATCCTGAGCCCGCGTCCATGACATCGATCTCGATGCCCGGCGGGTTCAGCCCTGTGCAGGTAGGGTCAACGAAGATCCCGCATCCCTGGCCTCCCGTTGAGCACCAGGACCGTCACGGTCGTCCTCCGCGCCGCCAGCGCCCGCACAGCGCCCTTCAACGTCACGTCACGCGCCTCCTATGTGTCGCAATCGCCATCATCCGCATCCCGGAAAACGCTCACATCACGGAACACCCACGCGACCGTGCGAGTCCACCGTTGCACGAAGTTCGAAGCTGGAGGAGCCCTCGGCGATCCATAGGGGAATCTGTCTCGTGCGGCCAATGCTGCGCCAGGAACCGTTGCCCGCCCGATTGTGCCATGTGTAGATGTCATCGCCCAGCCCGCCGTCCCCAAAACTCTGACGCTTGGCAGCGGTAATCCGTCGCGCCCGCAGGCTGAAAGGAGACGAGAGGTGGAGTTGTTGCCACGATCGCGCCGGTCTGCGACGAACCGGTCCGGCACTGTGCTTGCCACTCGCTCGGGCGCCGCTGCAATTTGGCCGCACCCTGTTGGCTCATCCGAAGTAACTGTTCGGTCAGCCCGTGGTGAGCGTCCCCCTGAAGCGGATCGTGGGGGGCTAGGCCTAGCGGTTGAGGATGCACCTCCAGTGCTTGGCGAGCGGGCAGAGCCAGACATCCTTGGCGGGCTTGCCGTACTGCTTGG
>JAJDUP010000059.1 GCA_022826565.1 Gemmatimonadota bacterium
GCCAAGCAGTACGGCAAGCCCGCCAAGGACGTCTGGCTCTGCCCGCTCGCCAAGCACTGGAGGTGCATCCTCAACCGCTAGGCCTGGCCCTCCACGATCCGTTCAGGGGGACGATCACCACGGCTTCACCGAACAGTTACCGCTCGATGCGCGAGACGCAGGGTGCTGGCGTCCGGCACCGTGTGATAAGAATAGTGATAACGAGCCTTTTTCCTGCATGTCTATATCGTATCATGACAACGAGTTAGCCGTCTCCATCCAACGGAACATGCAGGACTTGTACATGACTATCGCAGCAATTCGACCCCATGCATTCGCGCCGCCCTCCGATCAAAGGTATAAAGCGGCCGCGCTCCAGACCGCTCCGCCGCGGCAAGGACCATCAGGTCCGAGAAACCCGGCCCACCCGCCCGGTAGCGAAACGCGGCCCGGGCCACATCGTCCGCTGCCTCGACAACGAGACTCTGAGTGGCCACGAGTTCCTGCAGGATCGTGGCGATGCGCTCGCGGGAAACCCCGTAGGCCCGTTCCAGGACCCAGACGAGCTCGACGACGACCTCGCGGCAGGCATGGCCGGGACGCTCCGTCGTAAGCGATTCCAGCAGAGCGCGAGCGGACTCCGCCTGCTGCTCGTCGTCGCGAACCAGATAGCGGACCAGGACGTTGGTATCGAGGGCGATCATTCCTCGGACGCGCCGCCGGCCGCGGCTTCCTCCATTTCCTCCAGCGTGACGGGTGGGCCGTCGTGCTTCAGTACGCCGAACAGCCGGCGGATGGGGCGCACGGGCAGTATGCGCACCTCTCGGTCGAGCACGATGTAGCGCACACGGTCACCGGCCTGTACCCCCAGCGTGTCCCGCACGCGCTTGGGCAGCGTGGTCTGTCCCTTTTTCGTTACCGCGGACTCGAGCATGCCATCATCTCCGTTTCCCTTACAAAACACGATATCGCCTTACTAATCACAGCAATGTAAGCTATTCAGGCGGCGCTGCGCCAGTCACGTCCTTGTTGGCAAGTAGTTCGCGCCGCAATTTGCATCCGGCCATGCGCGGCCGCACGGCCATTAGTGCTGGCAGAACCAACGGCAGGCTGAACCACCGACCACAGGGAAGGCACAATGGGGCAGGGGACCACCGCGCTGATCAACGAACCCATGGGCGTCTTCGCCTTCCTTGCCGCGCTCGTGGCGCTCGTCTTCTGGGTATCGGAGCTGCCGCGCTGCAAGAAGCTCTTCGAGGTCGTTCCCCCGGTCATCTACGTCTACTTCCTGCCGATGCTGGCGACCACCGCCGGGATCACCCCCGCCGCGTCGCCGCTCTACGACTGGACGGTACCGTACCTGCTGCTCTTCGCGCTGCTGATGCTGATGATGTCGGTCGACCTGGGCAGCGTCGCGAGGCTGGGACCGGTTGCCCTGTTCATGGTGGCGGCCGGCACCGTCGGCATCGTGATCGGCGGGCCGATTTCGCTGATGCTCTTCAAGGGCATGCTGCCGCCCGACGCCTGGACCGGCTTCGCGGCGCTCTCCGGCAGCTGGATCGGCGGCACGGCCAACATGGTGGCTATCTCCGAGAGCGTCGGGACTTCGCCGGACGCCATGGGACCGGTGATCGTGGTGGACACGGTGGTCGGCTACGGGTGGATGGGCGTGCTGATCGCCATGGTCGGGCTCCAGGGCCGATTCGACCGCCGGACAAGAGCACGCACGGACGCCATCGAGCAGACCAACCGCCGGCTGGAGGAGATGAAGAGCGAAAGGCGCCCCCTCACGCTGCGCCACGCCGTCGTGATGATCGGCTTCGGGATGGCGTGCGCGGTGGCGGCACAGCGGCTGGGACAGCGCATTCCGGCGTTAGGGGATCCCACGATCATCAGCGGCACCACCTGGGCGATCCTGATCGTCGTGACGGGTGGGCTGGTGCTGTCTTTCACACGCCTCAGGGAGTTGGAATCGGTGGGCGCGTCGCACCTCGGGTACACGGCGCTGTACCTTCTGCTGGCCGGGATCGGAGCGCAGGCCGACCTCCGGGCGGTGCTGGACGCTCCGGTGTACCTGCTGGCGGGCGCCGTCTGGATCGCGATCCACCTGGGCGTCCTCCTCATCGCCGCCAGGATCGTCCGCGCACCCTTCTTCTTCGTGGCGACGGGCAGTATGGCGAACATCGGCGGAGCGGCCTCGGCGCCCGTGGTGGCAGGCGTCTACCACCGCGCCATGGCCCCGATCGGTCTGCTGATGGCCGTCTTAGGCTACATCCTGGGGATCTACGCGGCGATCCTGTGCGCGTGGTTGCTGGGACAGGTGGGGGGGTAGGAGTCCCCAGCCGATAGCCACCGCATGAACACAATCAGGGTCGAGTACCACGGGCCATCGGAGCTTCCCGCAGAGACCAAGGGCGACCGGAAGCCTCCCGGCGGCAAAAAGCCCCGACCGCGCTCGCTGCCCGTGCGGCTCGTCCGCTGGACACTGCTGGCCGTGCTCCTGGCGGTCCTGCCCTTCTTTCTTCTCATTCGGGGCGGTGTCTTCGCCTACCACGCCTGGGGTCTGGGCGCGTGGCCGTCGCTGATGCTCTCGGCTGCAGCCACCATACTCCTGCTCGCGCTCTACGCCTGGGGCGTGAGCCGGCGGATCGGCGCGGGCAAGGGGCTCAGGAAGCTGCTCACGCGCGTTGCGGCCGCTTTGGCGGCGGCTTACGTGGCCTGGTCGCTGGTGTTCATCGCCGGCGCGAACGTCAAGTCCGACGAGGTCCGGGCGGAGTACGCGAGCCTGCACCCGTTGCTACGCATCGGTGCGAGCGCGGTCTTTCTGGCCGACCCGGGCGCGGTCATCACCGACGCCGGCCGCACGCCGGATTTCTATCGGCGCATGGGTCTGTCCGCCAACGAGACATCGCTGCACTTCCGCCAGGACGACGGCTTCGTCCACGCGTTGGATCTGCGCACCATCGGCCGTGCCGAATGGCGGAATCAGGCGGTGGCGTTGGCGTTCCGCGCGATGGGATTCCATACGCTGAGGCACGTGGGCACGGCGGATCACCTGCACGTGTCGTTGCGGACGCCGGGGTAGGGGCGGGCCGCGGGTCGAGCCGTCACTTCACTCCGGCATCTACTCCAGGCCGTCGGCGACCGCGACTTCCCAGTCGCTCCAATCCTCGTTCGCGGCTCGCATGGCGCGGTAGGTCTCCTCCCAGGACAACTTATCGCGCTGGGCATCGCGCACAAGAAATGACAACTGTACTTTACATAATGACAAACAAACTTTACATGTCTGCCGGCACATTGGGATGCTCCCTCAGTTGTGCGGGTGCCCCTCCTCGTAGTGCGCCGCCAGCGCGTCGCCGCCGAAGTCGTTCTCCAGGTCGCGCCACACCGAGTGCACGTGATTCGCGTTGCCCTGGGTGTTGTCGTACTCGATGAGGAACGGGGGCGCGTGGACGCGGTAGTAGTGGCCTTCTCCGTACACGGTGGATCCCGCCCACGCGAAGTAGAGGTCGTCGGGCGAGGTCTCGTTCTCGATGCGCGCCATCCAGGCGTGCGCGGCGGCAGCGTCCATGTTCCACACGTACTCGCCGATCACGCCCATGAGCATGCCGCGCTGGGCGTCGGTGAGCCGTGAGGCGGGGATCCCCTCGAAGCCGTCGAGCCGCGCTTCGCGGTCGTTGCCCGTGATGATGTCGCGGGGCGCCTCCTCGGCGATCATCGCCATCTCGAGCTGCTCGGCCGAGAGGCTGTGCACGAGTGCGCGCGCCATGTCCTCCTCGCGGCCGAGGGGGCGCCATCCCGCCTTCGGGCCGGACGGGACGGTCGCCGGGTTCGAGCCCATGAAGGCGGGCCCCGTGATGGTCAGCTCGTTCGACGGCGAGGCGAAGTTGAGCGACAGGTGGTGGCCCTCGAAGCGCCACGCCCAGGGCCCGCCCGCGGCGGGCGTCCCGAAGATGACGACGTAGTAGTCCTCGGGATCGCGCCGCTCGGGACGTCCCTCGATGACGCCGAGGACGCGTTCCAGCTCGATGATCGCGTTCGCCTTGTGGTATCCCTGGCTGCTCAGCGTCGCCTGCAGCATGGCGTGGGCGGCGGTGCGCTGCTCCAGCGTCATGTCCTTGAGCGGGAGGCCGTTGCGCGATACGGGCGTGAAGGCCCAGTTGAACCGCTCCTCGTCGCCCAGGTCGTAGGTGGCCCGGTCGAGCGCGTCGCCCTCCAGGAGCGACAGGAAGGTTGCCGCGGCACCCGCAACGCCGTCCTCGCTGGCCGCCGGCGCGGTGGTGCCTTTCGGCACGGCTTCCCAGGCCACGGCGGCCAGCGCCGCGCCGCACACTACCAGCATGAACAGCTTGGTGGTCTTCGTCCGGTTCATTCTCTTCCTACCCTTCCTCTGCCTGAATCATTGCTGCCATGGCCTGCACTTCGTCGAGAACCCGAAGCAGGTTCCCGCTCCAGAGCAAGCCGATTTCTTCTTCCGTGTAGCCTCGCCGGACGAGCTCCAGCGTGACGTTGAAGGTCTCCGACGCGTCGTCCCAGCCCGCCACCCCGCCGCCGCCGTCGAAGTCGGAGCTGATGCCGACGTGCTCGAGGCCGATGAGGTTGACCATGTAGTCGATCTGGTCGACGAAATCGGCGACACTGACGTCGGGGGGGAGGTCCATCTCCGCGGCCCGCTCGGCGGCTGTCGCCCGCACCTGGGCCATCTGTGCCTGGTAGGCGTCGCGTTCGTCGGGCGGGAGCGCGAACATGCCGCCCCGTCCGAGTATCTCTACGCCCATTTCGGCTGCAACTTCGGCCTCGATTGCGTCCATGGCCTCGCGGTGGGCCGCATTCCTGGTGGTGTTGACGAACGAGCGCAGCGCCACCGTCTGCACCACGCCGCCATTTGCGGCTACGGCGTGGAGCTGCTCGTCGTCCAGGTTGCGGCTCACGTCGCTCAGCCCGCGGGCGGAGGAATGGGACGCCATGACGGGCGCGCGCGTGATCTCCAGCGTCTGCAGGATGGACGGCTTCGACGGGTGCGAGATGTCGATCATGATGCCGAACCGGTTCATCTCCGCGATGGCCTCGCGGCCCATCTCGCTCAGGCCGCCATGGAGAAAGTTGCCGTCGTTCTCGCCAGAGTGCGCGTCGGCGAGCTGGCTCGGGCCGGTGTGCGCCAGCGACATGTAGCGGGCGCCGCGGTTGTAGAACTCCTCGACGCGGGAGATGTCGGTCCCCAGCGGGTACGCGTTCTCGACGCCGATCATCGCGACCAGCTTGCCCTCGCCCGCGATGCGGCGCACGTCGTCGGAGGTGAGCGCCAGCCCGATGCGGTCGGGCGCGTACTCGTTCACCATGCGGTGGATGGCGTCGAACTTGTCGACCGCGTTCTCGTAGGCCGTCGCGTAGCCCTCGTCGTTGAGCAGGCCCTGGGAGGTGTAGACGACGAACCAGCCGACGTCGAGCCCGCCCGCCTCCATCTTGGGCAGCGTGACCTGGGTGGGCAGGTCGGACGTGTAGTTGCGCTCGGCGGTGAAGTTCGCCGTGCTGATGTCGATGTGGGTGTCGAGGGTGATGACCCGGTCGTGGATCCCGCGGGCGCGTTCGACGAGCGCCTCTTCGGACTCCTCGCCGGCGTCGTCGGGAGGGGTGCAGGCGGGCGCGGTGACTCCGATCGCAAGCGTTAGCCCGAGCGCGAGGGCGGTGGGGCGGGGGATGGTCATGCAGGCTGCTCCATTGCTTCCGGGTGGCGGCAGGACTGGCGTAGGTGTGTTGTCCTTCAACATAGGCGTCCACAGGCGCGCTGGCATCCGCGTTTTGCCCGGCGGGGGCCGATCGGGCCATGTTCCGGTCCCGATTAACGACCATTTCAACCATTCCTGAGGCGATCCATGGGAATCACCGACTCCACGCGTCAGCGCCGCTTCTCTCCCGGGAAGATGCAGAAGCTCAACCTCTTCGAGACCGACCAGATGTTCTGCGACGTCTATTGTCTGGGTCCTGGGCAGGCCCAGCACGTGCACACCCATGCTGGCGCAACGAAGTTCTACTATGTGATCGAGGGCGAAGGCCGCTTTACGGTGGGTGACCGGTGCGAGAGCCTGGGCCCGGGCGCGGTGGCGTGGTCGGAGCCGGACGAACCTCACGGGGTCGCGAACGAGTCCGATGGCGACCTGGTGTTGCTGGTGGCGATGGCGCCGAACCCGAACCGGTAGCGGACCGGCGCATGTCCAACATTCTTTTCGGCATCGCCGTGCTGATTCTGATTGCCCTGCTGGCGGCAGTGATTTGGTCCGCAGCCGTTCCGGCCAAGCGAATCTGGCCGCCACCCGGCCGGTGCTCCTGGCAGTACCGGTTTACCTGGGGCGGGACCCTGGCAGTATCCGGAATCAGCATCCTTCTGCTCCTGATGTACTGGAACTCGTGGGTCTTCCAGAGTCCGCTCCGGTTGGTCGTCGGGATCCCCCTGGCCGTGGCCGGGGTTGCGCTTGGCTTGTCGGGAGTTGTTGTCGCTGGCCTGAAGAACTCGCAGGGGCTGAAGGACGGGTTCGTGCCCGGCGGACCCTATCGATTCACACGGAACCCGCAGTACGTGGGCAACCTCGTCGCCCTCGTCGGCCTGAGCGTGATCGCGAACGCGCTGCTGCTGTGGATCACGAACCTGCTGGTGATCCTGTGGTTCCTTGTGGCGCCGCTGGCCGAAGAGCCGTGGCTGGAGGAGCAGTACGGGGACCCCTACCGCGAGTATCGGAAGAGGGTCCGGCGGTTCCTTTGAAGGGTGAAACCCGCCCGGTGCAGGCCTCCGCCAATGCTCATGCGGCTCCCAACCGCTGTCTGATCTTGTCGGTGACCTCACGGAGCTGAGCAGCTGATAACCGACCGAGTGCCGAGGCCGCCGAGGCATCGATCGTCGCGATCTTGGCGCTGCGGATGATTGAGGGAACGGGCAGACCAGCGAGCTTCTGGTTGTTGATCGGCACATCGTCCGGCCAGCCTCGGTTCCTGGCGCTGGTGATCATGACGACCCACAGAAGGCCGTGCAGATCCTGGTACGCTGCCGTCGATACGACGACGGCGGGGCGCGACTGTCGCGTCGCGCGATCCGTGTACGGGAACGGTACCCTGATTACGTCACCGGGATCAAAGGTCGGCATAGGCCGCGGTATCCGCTTCCGAGTGCCACTCCTCAAAGGTGCGGAACGGGTCATCCAGCAGAGTCGTGTCTTCCTGCACCTTGGTGAGAATGACCCGCCCATCGACGATCTCGTACGCGAGCTCGTCTCCCGGTTGCAACTCGAGGGCCGCGCGGATCGGCTTCGGGATGGTGGTCTGAGCCTTTGAAGTCAGCTTGCTGACGATCACGACGATTGCCTCGGAGTCGGAGGGGCACGGGGATCTCTATGGTAAGCAATTTCCTTACCTTCTGTCACCGGCGACAGATCGCCCGCCACGCGGAGGGGCTCAGTGCTTGTCTCCGCGCATCCTAGTCCCACCCCACCTGCCCCGCCCGCCCCACGGCGTCCACCCGGATCGCCAGGACATCGATGTCGTGATACTGCTGGTGGCGTATCGACGACGCGTAATGGCGCAGCAGCCGCAGCGGGGTCTCCGACTCGACGGGCACGCTGGCGGCCGCCTCGCTGAGCATCGCCAGCTGGTCCTCGACGTTGGTCGCGTCCGTCGTGGCGATGAACTCCAGATCGGCGGCCTTCCCGTCGCTGCGCGCGATCAGCAGTAGCTCCCGCTCCTGGTCCGACGTCTTTTCCGCCTCGCCGCGCGTCAGGATCTGCATCGTTTCCTCGCCCACCGCGCGCAGCCGTGTTTCCATTTCTTCGCCCCAGCGCTTGCGGGCGGCGAACTTCGCCAGGAAGGCGTCGACCTCCGGCCAGGTCGCGGTGGTCAGGCGCGTCTTCAGGCGTGATCGGCCCCCGCCCCCGACTTCCCCGAGCACGGTCAGCAGGATCACGGTGAGGCCGCCGACGGTCATCCCGTTGCCGAGCAACTCGCCCCACGCGCCCTGCATGTACTCCGGGTAGATCCAGTCGAACTGGAAGGCGACGCCGAGCCAGAAGGCGACGCCGACCACGAGACCCTTGCGGTAATCCAGCCCTTCCGAGAGGAGGATCTTCATCCCGAACACGAAGATCAGGGCGACGATGATCACATAGTACGCCGCCACCACAGGCCCCGGTATCGAAACGATCAGCGTGACGAACTTGGGAAGGAAGGCGAGGACGACGAAGACGGCGCCGACGCAGATGCCGATGCGACGCGCGGCGACCCCGGTCAACTCGGCGACCGCGATGCTCATGCCGTAGGTCGTGTTCGGAACGGTGCCGGCCAGGCCGGAGAGGAGATTGCCCACGCCGTCGGCGCCGATCGCCCCCTGAATCGAGCGGAAGTCGATCGCGCGAGACCTGCGCCATGAGACGCGCTGAATCGCGATGGCGTCCCCGAGCGTGTCCATCGCGCCCACGAGCGTCACCATGATGAAAGAGGGCAGCAGGGCCCAGAACTCGGGCCGGAAGCTGAGGTCGACTCCGGGATACGCCAGATCCGGCAGGCCGATCCAGGCGGCCTCGGCGACGGTGGACATGTCGAAGATGCCGAAGCCCAGGCCGGCGACGACGCATCCGGCCACGATGCCGATGGCGGGCGCCCACAGCCGGAGCACACCCGAAAAGCGAAGCGGGATGAGGAGGGTGACGAGAAGCGTTACGCCCGCGGTAACCGGGCCTGCCAGCGGGGACGCG
This sequence comes from Gemmatimonadota bacterium, assembly GCA_022826565.1. Classification (GTDB taxonomy): domain Bacteria; phylum Gemmatimonadota; class Gemmatimonadetes; order Longimicrobiales; family Gaopeijiaceae; genus Bin94. Next base: position 8,715 of record JAJDUP010000059.1, read on the forward strand.
TCCGCGGGCACCTCGGCCAGCTTCCGCAGGATCAGCGGAGTAAGCGTCATCGGAATGAGGATCAGCACGGTGCCCGCCACCGTCGGCGTAAACACCTTGCGCAGGAGCGCCATGCGGGCCGCCAGGACGAACTGGATCAGTGCGGAGGCGATGATCAGGGTGGCGAGCATGCCAGGCCCGCCCTGCTCGATGGCGGTCACGCTCACGGCGAGAAACGCGCTCGTGCTTCCCATGACGAGGATGTAGCCCGCCCCGATGCGCCCCAGCTTGCGGGCCTGAATCGCCGTGGTCAGGCCACTGATCACGAGCGCCGCGCACACCGCCCACGAAAGGTATGCGTCACTGCCGCCCGCGAGGGTGATCATGATCATCGGGGTCAGCACGATGCTCGCGATGCAGAGCATGGCGTACTGCACCCCGAGCCCGACCGTTATCGGGAGCGGCGGCCGGTCGTCGGGCTCGTAGCGGACGTCCTGGCGGGCCGCGGCGGGGCCTGGGCCGCTCATCGGCTCCGTGCTCCGGCTGCCAGCGGCGGGCGCCATAGTTCGGGGTGTGCGTCGAGCCTCGCGACGGCCTCGCGCAGCACTTCGAGCGCCAGATCGATGGTGTCGAGGTGCGTCCGGAACGCCAGCGCCGCCATCCGCAGCATGAACTTGCCGCCGACCGTCGTGGAGGACATGAAGACGCGGCCATCGCGGTGGGTCTCCTCGACGAGCGCGTGGTTGAACGCGTTCGCGCTGCCCGACTCCGGCACCCACCTGAAGGTCACCACCGTGAGGTCCGGTTCCGGCCCCACCTCGAACCCGAGCTTGCCGATCTCGCGGTGGAAGTACTTCGCGAGCTCCAGCTTCTCGCGCAGGCACGCCCGGAACGGCTCCTCGCCGTGCAGTAGCAGCGGCAGCCAGACGCGCAGTGCGCGGAAGTGCTTGGTCAGCTCCGGGGAGACGGCGGCGGGCGAGCGGCCTCCCCCCTCGGACTCGACCGTATCCTGCAGGTAGGCGGCGTAGTACGCGTGGGCGTCCTGGAGCGCGTCCCGGTTCCGGACGAGGACCGCGCCGGTGCCGTAGGGCAGGAACATGCTCTTGTGGGGGTCGAGGACCACCGAGTCGGCGCGTTCAAGACCGGCCAGCCGCGGGCGGAACTCGTCCAGCAGTGCGAAGAAGCCCCCGTACGCGGCGTCGACGTGGAACCACAGCCGCTCGCGTCGCGCGATGTCGGCGATTCGGTCCAGCGGGTCGATCGCGCCGGTGTCCGCGGTTCCCGCCGAGCCGAGAGCGAGCCAGGGCAGCAGCCCCTGGGCCCGGTCGGCGGCGGCGAGTTCGGAGAGCGAGTCAGGGCACATGCGGAGACCTTCGTCGACGGCGACGTCCCGGCGAACGGTCTCCCCCATGCCGGCCACGCGGATCGCCTTGTGCAGGCACTGGTGGATATGCGGGGTGGCGTACACGACGGCCCGGTCGAAGTCGCGGGCCCGGAGCCCGGCCGCCTCGCGCGCCGCGACGATCGCAGTGAGGCTCGCGATGGAGCCGCCCGAGGCAAGGTTGCCGTCGGCGGTCGGCGGGAAGCCTACGACGCGGGCCATCCAGTCAAGAATCAGGTCCTCCATCTCGACGGATCCCGGGCCCACGAAGCGGACGCCGGCGTATTCGTTCGTGACGGCGGCCAGGTAGTCGGCGAGCGACGATGCGTAGAGCCCGCCGCCCGGGATGTATGCGAGGTGCCCCGCGTGGGAGGGCAGGAGTCCGGGTCTTACGACGGATTCGTCGATCCGCTCGAGAAGTTGGCCGATGGGCTGGGGCTTGTCGCCCGCCTCGAGCTTTCGGATTTCCTCGACCGCCGACTTGTCGTGGTTGTAGGCAGGTCTTCTCCCGAGTTCGGTCAGCAGGCGCTGGGCGTAGCCGTGCGTCGCGCGCATGAGCCGATCGCGGTCGGCCTCGTCGGGGTCGAGGGAGCGTGCCCGGTCTTCCAGTGCGAGGATCCGGGCCCGTTCCCGGCTTGAGTTGGACCGCACGGCGCTGTTGGTCACCAGGGATCGTCCGGGAACACAACGCGCGGTCCTTCGCCCCGCTCCTCCATGGCGTCCATGTGGAGGAAGTACCTGCCGACTCCCGCCGCGCCCTGCATGTGACCCGTCTGCGCGATGAGCAGCCCGGGTTGGACACGGTGCTCCGCCTGGGTCCATTTGCGGCCGGTCCCCGCGGGCGTGTCGACCGTTGTCGCGCGGCGCACAAGGTCGTCGTTCAGCCGGTCGACGAAGGACTTGTAATCGTCGCTGCCGGTGGTGCGGTACAGGGTCAGGAAATGCTCGGCCGCGCCGACAGTGCCGCAGCACTGGCTGATGTTCTCCCAGAATCCCGGCGTGCGCTGCTCGGGGATGCCGGTGGCCATGACGCCGCGTGCGCCGCGCGCGACCCAGTCGTGCCACTCGCCGTCGCCGGTGATCTCGCCGAGCTGGTGGAAGAGGCGGTTGGTGCCGACCGGGCCGTGGCACCACGAGAGGTAGTAGAGGTCCTCGCCGCCGGGGCGGGAGTGGAAGAGACGGTAGCCGTCCTGCAGCGTCGCCTGCGAGGTGAGATAGTTGGCGCCGGCCAGCGCCGCGTTCAGAAAGTCGCGCTCCCCGGTGGTTCGGTGCAGGGTGGCAAGGAAGTACGCGATGCCGGCGGTGCCGTGTGAGAAGTTGGGCATCTCCCGGGCGTAGCCTGGCCACATGTCCCAGCGGAGGCCGGTAGGGGTCTCGATGGCGCGGTCGAGGAGCCTTCTGCCAGCACTCTCGGCCGCTTCCAGTGCGCCTCGGTGGCTGAGGACGCGATCCAGGTAGAGGAGCGCGAGCCCGGTGCCGGCGGTGCCGCTGATGATGTCGTTGGACTCGATCGCATCGTCGCCGGAGCCCTGCGGCCATGCCACGCCCCTGCCGAGCGAGCGTGCCCGGTCCACGAGAAGCTCGGTGGCCAGCCCGGCGTGCGACCGGTGCATGTCGAGATCGGTCGCGCGCCAGGTCTCGGTCAGGACGAAGGCGATGCCAGCGAGGCCTGTGTAGAGGCCGGCGCTGGGTATATCGGAGAGGGTCGCGGCCAGGTGTGCGGCGCCTTCCACGGCGGCATCGAGGTAGCGCTGGTCGCCCGTGGCGTGGTGGAGTTCGAGGGCGAAGGGCAGGACGCCGGGGCCGTGTGTGTATAGTGTGTATCCGGTGGATGCGGGATCGGTGGGGTCGGAGGGCCAGGTGGCGCCGCGGCCCGTGCTGATGCGCGAGGCGTCGACCCAGTTCCAGGCCTCGATCGCCATCTGGAGGTAGGGGCGGTCGAGGTGGGGGCGCGAGCGGGACCGGTCGCCGTCGGCGGCCAGGGCCTGCGGACCGGGATGCGCCAGCGCGACCTGGCGGAGCAGTGCCGGGGACAGCGCGAAGGCGGCCGCCGCGCCGACCGTCCCGCGCAGGAAGGAGCGGCGCGTCGAGTGTGTATCGTGTGTATGACACCTGCACATGTCAGTTGCTCTCTGCGCCGGATTCCTCGCCCACGCCCGGGAGATCCCTCGGCTCGTCGTCCCACCACCACATCGGCCCGACCTCGCGGTCGCCCGGGTACTGCTCGGCGAGTGTTTCCGCGTCGAAGAGGCGGCCGTTCATCATGACCATGTGAATCCGGTTCGTGTTGCGGATGTCGTCGAGCGGGTTCGCGTCCAGCACCACCAGGTCGGCCACCTTCCCGGCTTCGATCGTGCCCAGATCCTCGTCGAGCCCGATCGCCTCGGCACCGAGGATCGTGGCCATCCGCAGCGCGTCGAGTTCGCCGATGCCGCCCGCTGCCATCGCCCACAGCTCCCAGTGATACCCCAGCCCCTGGAGCTGACCGTGGCTGCCGACGCCCGCGCGGCCGCCCGCCTCCACCAGGTCCTTCACGAAGACCGCGTGGTCGGCGAAGACGTGCTCCTCGTCGCGGAACCACTGGGCACGGCGCTGCGTCTCCGAGTCGATCACCGAGTGGGGCACGAAGCGGCGGAGCTTCTCGTCGTCGTGCGGGTTCTCGCGGCTGAAGAAATAGTTCTCGGCCCACGGTCCGCCATAGGAAACGAGCAGGGTGGGGCTGTAGGCGCGCTTGGTAGCCACGAACAATTGTACGCAATCGTCGTAGACGGGGTAGATCGGGATCGAGTGCTCCAGACCCGGGTATCCGTCGATCGTCTCGTTCAGGTTCTGGCGGAGGTTGAGCGACCCTTCGGTGGTCGGCATCAGGCCCAGCTCCCGGGCCGCCATGATGATCCACTGGCGCTGCTGGCGATTACCCGCCACGTACATCTTGATCGTCTTCGTGTCGAAGTAGTTCGCGTACTTGGACATGATGTCGCGCGCCTCGTCCTCGGAGTCGATCATGTGCTGCCAGAAGACGCCGGGGCCGGTCGAGTAGACGCGCGGGCCCACCAGGTCGCCGGTGCGGACGAGGTCGGCGTAGCTGAGCACGTCGGTGGTTCCGGTCTGCGGGTCGCGCGTGGTGGTGACGCCGTAGGCGAGGTTCGCGAGGTAGGGCCAGACGTCGGAGCGATGCAGGTCGCGCGCGGGGCGCATGTGGGCGTGCGTGTCGACGAAGCCGGGCACGATGGTCTTGCCGGAGACGTCGACGACGTGGGCGTCGGCGGGGACGTCCAGGGAGCCTGAAGGCCCCACCGCGGCGATGCGGTTGTCGCGCACCAGGATGTCGGCCCGCTCGATCGTCCCCGCGTCGGCGACGGTCACGACGCGCGCGCCGGTCAGCAGCGCGGTCCCGCTGGGAATATCACGCTCGGCCTGAATGTCGATCCAAACCTCGACGGGCGTGTAGCCCTCGTCGTCCTCGTCGGCGTCTTCGCCCTCTTCTCCCTCCTCCTCTTCCTCGGCCTCCTCGGCTTCCCGGGCCTCCTCGAACGCCTCCGCCGCGTCCAGGTCGTAGGTGAAGAACGCGCGGCCCAGCGACCAGTGCACGGCGCGCCCGCTCGCGGCCCATGCGGGGAACTCGCCGCCCATGTCGGTGAGGCGGCGGGCCGGCATGGCCGCGCGGTCCGGATTGCCGACGTTGATGAGCGGGGCCTCGCCGCCGACCAGCGGCACGGTGGCCGTGTAGATCTGCCCCTCGATCAGCGCCATGACCTGGTCGCCCCGAGGGGCCATCCGGAGCACGGACGGGGTGAGCGCGTTCTGGGAACCCGGGGGCGTGGCGCCGCGGATGCGCACGTGCTCGCGCTCGTCGGTGCCGTCCCAGCGGATCGAGACGAGCATGTCCTGGCCGCTCTGGAAGTGGATGCGGTCGGCCGAGCCGGCGCCCCCGCCGCCCGGGCCCGCGGCGAAGTGGGGACCGCGGCGCCCGTCCACCGGCCCGATCAGCGTGGCTGCGCCCGGCCCGTCGCCGCCGGCCACCCAGACGATCTCGCCGGGCTGCGGCGCGCCGGAACCGAATCCGCCCGCCGACTCCTGGAAGTCGCGCGCGTAGCTGCGGAGCGCCACGATGCGGTCGCCCGCGGGGGACCAGGCGGGTGTGATGTAGACGGCACCGCGCTCGGTCAGCCGCACCGGGGCGCCCTCGCCGTCCGCGCGGACCTTGTGGAGGTGGCCGGCCTCGCCGTCCCAGGTGGCGTAGGCGATCCAGGCGCCGTCGGACGACCACGCGGGGTAGTGCTCGGAGTGGTCGTCGGTGGTGAGGCGGCGGGGGTCGGTGCCGTCGGAGCCGGCGACCCAGAGGCGGTCGAGCGCCGTGAACGCGATCTGCGAGCCGTCGGGCGAGGGTACGGCGTCGCGGATCTGCCGCACGGTGAAGGTGGGCGTGTCCTCGATGGGGTAGTCGAACTCGACGAGGGGGGCGAGGTCGAGGTCGTACCGGACGCGGAAGGGGATCTCCTCGGCGCCGGCGTTCTCGACGTCGAGCTTCCAGATCCTGCCGCCGTAGCTGGCCACCAGGTGGCGCGAATCCGGGGTGAAGGACATGCCGGGCAGGACGTCGAGGGTGCCGCGCGACTCCTGGTCGTCGTGCTGGACGGGGAACGCCAGCCAGCGCTCGGCGCCCGACTCGAGGTCGCGGATGATCAGCCCCGTGCGGGCGTCGTGCCGGGTGCCGTAGACGAGCCAGCGGCCATCGGGCGAGGGGGTGGGGCGGATGCCCGAACCGTACCGCGAGGTGCGCGTATAGGTCTCGCCTGTCTCGCGATCGTAGACGGCGAGCTGGTACTGCGGGAACTGCGCGTTGTAGGTCCAGTCCCCCGTCCGGCGCGCGTGCCAGATGTAGCGGCCGGTGGGGTCGAACGCCGCCCCGAGCGTCTTCAGATTGTCGGGCTCGCTGATGAGCTGCACACCGGAGCCGCCGTCGACGTGGTGGAGCCACAGCTTGGGCAGGCCGCCGCCGCGAAATCCGCCCTTGGACGAGACGACGTACTCGCCGTCGGGCGCCCAGTCCGGCGACTCGGTGCGGTTCGCCCCGCCGGTCGTGACCTGCGTGGTGTCGGAGCCGTCCAGCGACATGATCCACACATTCTGCCCCCCGCTCCGGTCCGACGTGAACACGACCCGCGTGCCGTCCGGCGAAAAGCGCGGCTGGGCATCGAACGCCATCCCCGACGTCAGCTGGGTCGCGTCACCCCCCGTGATGGGCACCGTGAAGAGGTCGCCGAGATGGTCGAAGACGATCGTCTGTCCGTCGGGGCTCACGTCCAGCGAGATCCAGGAACCGACGGTCATGTCGATCGCCAGAGTGCGGTCGGGTTGGAGGGGAAGGTCGGCGTCCCCGTTGCCGTCGGACTCCTGGGCGAGGATCCCGGCCGGGGAGAGGGCCGCGGCGGCGAAGAGGAGGGTCCGCATGGTCGTCCTGCTTCCTGGTTTCACGTGGCTTCGTCGGACTCGCGGGAGTCCGGCACCGGCGGGTAATATGCGCGGTAGCCTAGCCGCTCGGCTACCTTGAGACCGGAACGCACAGCGGGCGGCCACGGGAATCCGCGGCTTCTTCTCTTCGGAGGCGGCGACCACGATGACGGACATCGGGCTCTATCGGCTATACGACGCGCTTTTCGTCGTCTTCCACACCGCGCTGATCGTCTTCAACATGCTCGGCTGGGCCTGGCGCCGAACCCGGCGCCTCCACCTCATCGCCATCTCCGCGACGCTGCTCTCGTGGTTCGGCCTGGGCGTCACATACGGCTGGGGCTACTGTCCGCTCACCGACTGGCACTGGCAGATCAAGCGTGCGCTCGGCGAGAACGCGCTGCCCGCGTCGTGGATCAAGTACTACCTGGACCGGATCACCGGAATGAACTGGAGCGCGACCGTGGTCGACTGGCTGGTCGTCGGCTCGGCGCTCGGCGCCCTGGCCATGTCGGCGTGGCTGAACCTGAAGGATCGACTCCGCCGTGGCTCCGGCCGATGAAGGGCGCCGGAGCCCACATCCCGTGTCCGGCTCTCCGTTGGTGCCCCGGTCACCGTCTGGCGGCGCTCCGCCCCTCCTTACCAGATTATCCGCGCTCGAATCACCGCAGTTGACGCACTCAAAGGCACCTTCATGAAACCGTTCCAGCCGGCCTCCCTCCTCACCGCAGTCCTCACAGCAGTCACCCTGGCCGGGTTCGCCGCCACCGCAGTGCCGGCCGATGCCCAGGAAGCCGACATGTCGTCGGGCCCCGAGCGCTGGCAGACCAGCCACTCGATCATGGTGGGCGGCGAGACGGTCGAATACGACGCGGTCGTGTCCGGCACCACCCTCACGAACGACAACGGCGACGCTGCGGCCGAGTTGTGGCACACGGCCTACTTCCGCACCAACGGAGCGCCGTCGGCCCAGCGACCGATCGTCTTCTCCTACAACGGTGGCCCGGGATCGGCGTCCTTCTGGCTGCACATGGGGATCATGGGGCCGCGGCGGGTGGTCACTCCCGATGTGGGACCGCAGGGCGCCCCTCCGTATCCGCTCGAGGACAACGCCTACACCATCCTCGACATCGCCGACATCGTGATGGTCGATCCGATCGGGACGGGTTTCAGCCATACGCTCGGTGACACACCGGGCTCGGATTACTGGGGCATCGACGAGGACGCACGGTCGCTTGCGCAGTTCATACGGCGGTTTCTGAGCGAGCACGACCGCTGGAACTCGCCGCGCTATCTGCTCGGCGAGAGCTATGGGACGACGCGGTCGGCGGTGCTGGCGAGCCACCTGCAGCGTGCCAACATCGACGTCAACGGGATCGTACTGGTCTCGTCCGTGCTCCAGTTCAACACCATCCAGTTCGCGCCGGGGGACGACCTGCCCTTCATCGTGAACCTGCCGTCGTATGCGATCACGGCCCGGTATCTGGACGCGCTCCCGGGCGAACCGCCCCCGGACCTGGAAGCCTTCATGGCCGAGGTGGAGGAGTGGTCTCTCACCGAGTACGCGACAGCGCTGCTGGCGGGCGGCACCCTCGACGACGCCACGCGCACCCGCGTGATCGACCAGATGCACCGCTACACCGGGCTCAGCCACGACTTCATCGACAAGTCGGACCTGCGCGTCACCGCGCCCGCCTTCGAGGCGGAACTGTTGCGCGACGAGGGGCGCATCGTTGGGCGGCTGGACGCGCGCTTCACCGGTCCGGCAGGGGACCTCCTGGGCGGGCGCCCGTCCCACGACCCCCAGTCGACCGCGATCAGCTCGGCCTACACCTCCGCCTTCAACAGCTACCTGCGCGCCGAACTCGGCTATGACGGGGAGCGTGAATACGTGCCCAGCGGTGGCACCCGCAACTGGAACTGGGGCCGGCTCGGCGGCGGCGGAGCGTTCGTACGCGGTGGCGGCACCCCCAACGTCGCTCCCGATCTTGCCACCGCGATGAAGCGCAATCCGGAGTTGGAGGTCCTCCTCATCAACGGGATCTACGACCTCGCCACGCCGTATTTCGCGGCCGTATGGACGATGGACCGAATGGGACTGCCGCCGGATCTGCGCAAAAACATCGAGCGTGCGGACTTCGCCGCCGGCCACATGATGTACGTGGACCAGTCGCTGCTGCCGCAGTGGAAGGAGACGCTGGACCGCTTCATCCTGCGGACGTCCGGCGGCGGCACTCCGGTCTCCGACTAGGTCGAACGGAACCCCGGACGCACCCGAGCGGCGCACCGGCGACCGGCAGCCGCGAACGCACATGCCCCCGACCGCCCTCGCCCTCGTTCTCGGCGCCGGACTCCTCCACGCATCGTGGAACCTGATCCTCAAGCGCACCACGGACCGCCTGCTCGTCGCGGCATGGGGGCTGCTCGGCGGGGCGATCGCCTTCGCACCGGCCCTCGTCCAGGCGTGGCCTCCACCCGCAACCGTGTGGCCATTCGCCAGCGGAAGTGCGCTGGTGCTGCTTGGGTACTATGCCTGTCTGGCGCGCGCCTACGACCGGGGAGACTTCTCACTCGTCTACCCGGTGGCCCGCGGCACCGCCCCCGCCATGCTGGCCCTCTGGGCGATCATCTTCCTTGGCGAGCGCCCTTCGCCGCTCGGATACACCGGCATCGCCGCGATCCTGGCCGGACTGGTGGTCCTCGGCGCGGCTCCCCTCTGGTCGCTCCGGCGCCGCAATCCGGCCGCGCTGGCCGCCCTGCGCACCCACGCGCGCGGCTCGGGCCTGGCCTTCCTGGTCGCCTTCCTCATCTCCACCTATTCCGCCCTGGACGGTGCGGCCATGCGGCACTGGGAGCCCATTCCGTACCTCGTCCTGGTCTTCGGCCTCTCCGGCTCCCTCCTTATCCCCCTGCTGGCGCTCCGCCAGGGCCGCGAGGTCGTTCGCGTACTGCGCACCCGCTTCGTCCCGATCGTGGTCATCGCGGTCATGACGCTCGCGGCCTACTCCCTGGTTCTGCGGGCCTTCCAGATCGCGCCGGTCAGCTACGCGGGCGCGGCCCGGGAATCCGGCATCGTCTTCGGAGCGCTGGCGGGGTGGCTGCTCCTCGGCGAGCGCTTCGGCGGGATCCGCACGGCCGGCGCGGCCCTGGTCTTCGCGGGGATCCTCGCGCTGGCGGTGGCCCGGTGAGCGCCGGGAAGCGGGGCCGCCCGGCCGGACCCTCGGCCCGCGAGCTCACCGTCCTGCCGGTCGTCCCCTCCCGCTGGCCCGACTTCGAGCACCTCTTCGAGGCGCGAGGCGGGCCGAAAACCTGCTGGTGCATGCACTTTCGCAGGGACGAGACCGGCCGCACGCCGCGCGCCAGACACAACCGCAAGCGCGCCATGGAGACGCGGATCAAGTCGGGCATCCCCAGCGGCCTGCTGGCCTACGACCCCTCGGGTGAGCCGGTGGCGTGGTGTTCGGTCGCGCCCAGGGAGACGCTGGTCCTGCACGGCGGCGTGGACCTGCCGGGAGAGGATCCGGCGGGGGTGTGGGCGATCACCTGCTTCTACGTGAAGAGCGGGATTCGCGGCCGCGGCATCATGGAGAGACTGATCGAGGAAGCGGCCGCGCTCGCCCGGCGCAACGGCGGGACGAGCCTGGAGGGCTACCCGGTCGTGCCCGACTCGCCCAGCTACCGCTTCTGCGGCTTCACCCCCGTCTTCGAAAAACACGGGTTCGTGGAGGTCGGACGCGCCGGGCTGCGCCGCCATGTGATGCGCCGTGCGCTCCCGCCGGTTCCCGAATAGGCCGCCCCATGTACGAGCGAATCGTCTGCCTCACCGAGGAGCCCACCGAGATCCTCTACCTCCTCGAGGAAGACCGACGCATCGTGGGCATCTCCGGGTTCACGGTGCGTCCGCCGCGGGCGCGCAGGGAAAAGCCCAAGGTCTCGGCATTCACGTCCGCGAAGATCGACCGCATCCTCGACCTGGAGCCCGACCTGGTCTTCGGCTTTTCCGACATCCAGGCGGACATCGCGGCCGAACTCGTCCGGAGCGGCGTCGAAGTCCACATCTTCAACCACCGCTCGGTGGCCGGGATCCTGCGCACCGTGCGGGCGATCGCCGCGCTGGTCGGATGCACGGCGAGGGGTGAACGCCTGGCCGAAGAGCTGCAGGAAGGGCTGGAGCGGATCCGCAGCCGTGCTGCCAGGCTGCCACGCAGGCCGCGCGTCTACTTCGAGGAGTGGTATGATCCGCTGATCTCGGGGATCCGGTGGGTGTCGGAGCTGATCGAGATCGCGGGCGGGGAGGACTGCTTCCCCGAGTACCGCGGAGGATCGCTCGCCAGGGACCGGATCATCGCGGACCCCGGTGAAGTGGTGCGGCGCGCACCCGACGTGATCATCGGATCGTGGTGCGGCCGCAAGTTCCGGCCTGAGCGCGTGAAGGCACGGCCGGGTTGGGAAACAATTCCGGCGGTAGCGGGTGAACACCTGCATGAGATCAAGTCGGCACTGATCCTGCAACCTGGCCCGGCCGCCCTCACCGACGGCGTTGCCGCGCTTCACGGAATCCTCAGCGACTGGGCCCACGGGAGGTAGCGCTGCGGGCGGCGGGGCACTTTCTCCTGCTTGCGCAGCGGCGGCCACGTGCAGAATATGCGTACGACAATGACTTGGTGCGGGCCACCGAGGGAGGGTAGCCATGGCACAGAAGAATTTCAGGGCATTTGAGGAATGGCGGCGGCACGAGCAGTCCAGGCGGTTGAAAGCGGCTGCGGGGAAGCTGCCCGCCGGGTTTGAAATCAGGCCCGGAGCACGCTTGCGGGTAGGAACCGAGTTGGCAGCCGAAGTCAGCCCGTCGATCGTACACGAATGCCGCGAAATGGCGCTGGATTGGGTGCAGGGGACGGTGGGAGACAGGCTGCCGAGAAGGGCGTGGCGCTTTCGTCCGTTTGCCTTTGCCGGAGAGGGTGTGGCGTGCCAGGCCGTCCGTGTGCGCGACCGGCACCGCGACCTGTGGTCCGTGCAGGTCAAGCACATGGTTGCCTGGGACCAGGAACTGGTGACGGAGATCTCGGTAGCCTGCCCTGACAGGACCGCCTGCCATATCGCCATCTCCGTGCAGGACCGTTCGGCCCTCCCCGCCGATGGCATTGAGGCCTATCCCGCCGACATGCTCGCCGCCCTTGCGGAGCGCTTCCCCCTGATGCAGGACGGCCGAAGGCTCGCCCCGCGGCCCATCGTCGTGGATTCGGACGCCACGATGGGCGCATTCGTTCGTCTTCTGGTCGATCCCGACCGCGCCGTTCCGTTCGCGGTGATCTCGGTACCCCCGGAAGAGGACGATCCCGGTGAAACCGAGGCACAGGCGAACCTGCTGGCCCGCTCCCTCACGGGCCTTGCGGTGACCTGGGTACTCCCGGCCGCGATGACCTACCGCCTGAGCGACACCGTCAGCAAACCGCTCTCGGTCTTCCTGGGTGCCTGGAGATTCTATCGGACCGGCTTCGACGAAGATGCGCGCAAGACCGATCATCCCCTGATTCTGAGGAATCGGATGATCGATGAAGAAGCGGTGACGGATGTCGTCAGGATGTTCGTACGAATGGCGGTCGCCGAGACGATCCAGGTTGCACCCGCAGGCGACGAGCCGTTTGCCTTCGATGCCGTCGCGCGCGAGGCGGCCGGAGCGGCGCGGGGCCCCGCGCGGCTCGTGATGTTCCTGCGCAATTCGCTCGGCGGGGGCGCCTACAGGGATGTGCGCCAGAGCTACGCCCGCTCCGGGACCGACGTCGCAGCGGCGGCGCACGCCAACCCGGGTGCCGCGGCGGGAAGTGCCACGGGGGCTCCCGCGTTCGTGAGCGAACCCTCGCCGGCCACCGCGATCGCGGACGCCGATCCGGCCCCTGATCCGCAGGCCCTGCTGCGCCAGCTCAATGCCGCCAGGGAAACGGCGCAGCAGCGAACCCGGCAGTACGAGCGGACGAGGCGGCGGGCCGAGCAGGCGGAGCGCGAGCGCGACGAAGCGGCCAGGCGAGCCGAACAGTTGGCCGGGCTGGTTCGCTCGATGGGCGGCGATCCCGACACTTCGGTCCCGTTTCCCACCACCTGGGACGAGTTCGGCACCTGGTGCGACGAGTGCCTGGCCGGGCGCGTGACTCTGACCGGGTCGGCGCGGCGGGAGTTGAGCGCCGCCGAATTCGCCGACGTGAGCCTCGCCGCCCAGTGTCTCTGCTGGCTGGGCGGAGAATACCGCGACGGGAGGCTGAAGGGTGGCAACTCCCGGTTGCACGGCCGAATCAGCGATATCGCGGGGAGCGTCTTCAACGTTCCCAGCGGCGGGGACACCTTTGACTGTTTATGGTGCGAAGAGAACTACAGCGTTGACTGGCACATCAAGGTCGGCGGCAACACGCGGGATCCCCGCCGGTGTCTGCGCATCTACTATTTCTGGGACGAGGACAGACGCCAGGTCGTGGTCGCTTCCATGCCCGGGCACAGAAGGAGCGCGGTGTCGTAAGGGTGCAGGGTTGCAACCAGGTTGGACGCCCCCACGCTTGACAAGGTGTAAGCTTTACTTTACATGATGTCGTGTTTGTCTTACGTTCTCGTCCTCAGCGCGCCCCCGCGACCCGCTTCTTCTCGGCTTCCAGCGCGTCCAGCGCCACCCCGTCGGTAATCCACGCCGGTGCCGGCTCGCCCTTCAGGTAGTGCCCGAACCACTCCAGGATGCGCCGGTGGTAGTCCTTCTGGTTGGCCTCCTGCCGGAACCCGTGATCTTCCCCCTCGTAGACCAGCAGCACCATCTGCCTCTCGGCCCGGCGCGCGAAGTTGAAGAACTCGGTCCCCTGGTCCCAGTCCACGACGCCGTCCTCGTTGCCGAACGCCATCAGCAGGGGCGTGTTCATGTTGTGCACCTCGTGGATCGGCGAGTTGCGGCGGTGCGCCTCCGGATCCTCCCAGAACGGCACTTCCATCCGCGCCTGACCGGTCTCCCAGTGGCTCACCTCGGCGATCCCCGGGTTCCAGTGCAGCTGGCCCATGAAGCTCACGAAGTCGGTCAGCGGCGCGCCCGCCACCGAGGCCGCGAAGATGTCCGTCCGCGTGGGCAGGTAGGTCGCCTGGTAGCCGCCCCAAGAGTGCCCGATCAGCCCGACCGCATCCGGATCCGTCACGCCCATCTCGACGGCCTTCGCCACGGCCGCGCGCACCGATTCCAGCGCGCTCACTCCCGGCTCCCGCGCCGTGTACACGATGTCGGGCAGGAGCACGGCGTATCCGTGCTGGGTCCAGACCGTGTAGTTGTAGTAGTCCCGCTCGCTGGGGGTGCGGAAGAAGTGCATCTGGGGGGGGAGGATTTCGTAGGTGTACACGATCGTGGGGACCGCGCGCCCTTCCTCGTAGTTCGCGGGGAGGAGGAGGACGAACTGCAAATCGCGGCCTGATTCGCTCACGAAGTCGACCAGCTCGGCCCGGCCCCACGCCACATCGTCGATGAAGGGGTTGAGGTTGGAGACCCGGGTGGCGTTGGCGAGGTCCGGGCCGGCGGTGAAGAGGTCCGGAGGGTCGTCGAAGCGTTCCTCGCTGTAGAGCATGACGTCGGTGCTGTCGGCACGGGCGAGGCTGCCCACGAACGCGTCCCGCAGGACGAGGGCCTCGGCCGCGGACCGGTCGCCCGCGCCGTCCTGGCCGCGTGCCTCGGCCCAGCCGCGGGCCAGGCGGGCGTAGCCGCGCTGCTCGGTCCTCTCGTGATAAAGCGTGAGGTAGGGACGGGAGCCGGGATCGAGGCCGGGCTCGTCGTCGTCGCCCACGACTCGGGCCATCCGGTGGGTCGTGCCCGTCTCGGCGCCGCGCGTGAGCCGCGTGCCGCCCGAACCGTCCGGCGCGACCCGCCAGATGTCGTGCTTGTCGTAGAGGAGGACGGCCTCGTCGCCTTCCAGCCAGCCGCCGGGGCCGAAGCCGCGCGGGGGGGTGACGTCGGTGGGCGTGTCGTAGTCGGTGTCGGCGAACTCGGCATCCAACCCTGACGTTACGTTATGCTCCTCGCCGGTGGCGATGTGGAGGGTGTGGTAGGCCGAACCGTCCCACGAGACCAGCCAGTCGCCGCCCGCGCTCGGCCACTCGTAGCGGACCCGGGTGAGGAGCTGGCGGCGCTCGCCGCTGCCGGTGTCGATCGCCCAGATGTCGTGATAGGGGCGGCCGAACATCGCGCCCCACGGGTACGGCTCGCTGATGTCCTCGAGGGCGTACTGCCAGCCGTGCAGCAGCTGGGTGCCCGCCATGAGGTCGGAGCCGAGCGGGACGACGCGGCCCTCGTCGAGGTGCCAGACGGCCAGCAGCGTTCTCGCATCGTCGCGGCCGCGCGAAACCTGCTGCTCCGGGAAGAGGCGGACGTCCTTCGTGTGCCAGATCTGCAGGTCGGGAAGATCGGGCTCGGCGTCGTCGGTGGATTCCGGCGCGGGGGCGGTCTCCGCATCCGGATCGTCGCCCTCCCCGCGCTCCGGGTCGACGGAGGGAGCCTCTTCGCCCTCGCTCCCCCCGCCGCCGGGGACGTCGGCCTGCTCCTCATCATCCTCCTCCACCGGCCTCAGCCCTACCGAAATCATGCCACCGTCGTCCGACCACGCTGGCACGCGGTGGCGCACGACTTCGAGGGTGTCGGGGATGCCGCCGGTGCGGCCGTCGAGCACGGCCATCTCCACGCGGCGGTCGAGTTCGCGCCACACCAGGACATCGTACGCGGTGCCGTCGGCGGATGCGTCGCCGCGGGAGCGCAGGGCCGCGAGATCGCGGGAATCGTCGCGCCAGACCAGGCTCCGGTACGACGATCCCGACGCGTCCAGGGGGCGCAGGGTGCCCGTCGCGGCGTCGTAGAGCTGCACGCCGTTGCCGACGTCGGTGCCGGTCGCGATTGAGAGCGCGAGCAGTGAACGCGACGAGCTCCAGGCCATTTCGCTCACGTTGCCGAAGGTCGCCTCGGCGCCCGTGGACAGGGTCACGACGCGGAGGTCGGCGCCCTTGCCGTCCGGCTCGTCCGGCGGGTAGCCATGCAGCGCGATGAAGCGGCCGGAGGCGTCGAAGCGGCGCCCGGACACCGCGTCGAACTCACGGATCCCGCCGCCTTCCAGATCCATCACCGCCGCCTTCTCGCGGACCGCCTCACCGCTCTCCTCGAGCCGCTCGCGCTCCTCCAGCGACAGACCGACGACCCACGAGAGCCAGCGCCCGTCGGGGGAGAATGTCGGCGCCGAGCCCCAAGGGAAGACGCGGGTCGAATCCTCGACGAGCTGCCGGACCCGCAATTCGGACTTCTCGTCGACGCGGGTGACGACGTACGCGATCCAGTCACCGAAGGGGGACAGTTCGGCCCGGCGCAGATCCTCCCAGCGCCCGTAGTCGTCGGGGGTGACGAGGGGCCGATCCTGGGGGGAGGCGGGGGTGGCAAGAGTGAGGGTTGCCGCGACCAGAAGCAGCCCCGGGGGGCAGGCGCGGATCGTGCGGAATGGATCTGGCATCGTCGATCACCTCGCGTTCGGGCCGGAGTCGATATGTGCACCATGATACTACTTGCGGGGTCACTCTCGCCCACTTACTGTGCGCATTATTGTCGACAAATACGTCGACCAAGTGGCGTTGCGCTATCTGGAGCTGTTCATCCCAAGGTGGCTGGCTTCTGCCGTGACCTGCGACGGTCGCGACCGGAAGCCGCGCGCAGCTGGACGGAAGCAGGAGACGGTATGGGCATCGGGTCGCCCTTGGCTGTTGACTCCGTCCTCCCCCACGTCCGTCATCGCCACCCCACCCCCCACCCTCGCCCTTCCCGGCCCCTGCTACGGATCAATCGGATCCGCCGCGCGGCCGTTATCCCAGGAGGTGCCCATGGGTAAGCTCTTTCATACCCGCAGTTTCACCGTTCTTCTCACATTCACCCTGATCGCGATCGTGGCTCTCGGGATCGCGCCGCTCAAGGCGCAGGCCCAGGGCGGTACGATCACCGGCCAGGTGACCTCGGCCGAATCGGGAGCCGCGGTCGATCTGGCCCAGGTGTTCGTGGAGGGCACCAGGATCTCGGTCACGACCACGGCCCAGGGACGCTACCTGCTGACGGGCGTGTCGGCGGGTGAGCGGACGGTAACCGTACAGCGTCTCGGCTACTCCGACGCTTCCCTGCAGGTCACGGTCGCGGACGGCGCCGCCGTCACCCTGGACTTCACCCTGAGCACCGCCCCGGTGGCCCTCAGCGGAATCGTGGTGACCGCCACCGGCGAGCAGCAGAAGATGAGCATCGCGAACGTGATCGCGACGATCGGGGCCGATTCCATCGTTACCAGTGCGCCGATCACGAATGTCACCGACCTTCTGCAGGGCCGGGTTCCCGGCGTGATGACCTTCAGCAACGCCGGCATGACGGGCTCGGCGGCGCGCGTCCGCATCAGGGGATTCAACAGCCTGTCGCAGGACAACTCGCCCCTCGTGATCGTCGACGGCGTGCGCGTGGAGAACACTACAGGCGGCGGCAGCCGGATCGGCCCGGGGCAGTTCAGTTCGGGCTGGACGGCGGGGGCGGTGACGGATCTGAATCCGGAGGAAATCGAGTCGATCGAGATCGTGAAGGGCCCGTCGGCCGCAACGCTGTACGGAACGGACGGTGCCAATGGCGTAATCCAGATCCGCACCAAGCGAGGCAGGCCCGGCGAAGCCAGGTGGAGTGTCTACACCGAGGGGGGCGTGATCCAGCAGGCCTCCGACGTGCACCAGGGTTACTTCGCCTGGGGGCGGAATGCCGACGGCGCGACCATACGCTGCGAGAACCGCGTGCGCGTGGCCGGCGGGTGCATGCTGGACAGCCTGACGACGTGGAGCGCGTTCCGTGACTCCCCCTCCGCTCCGCTCGGGACCGGACACCGCGAGCAGCTTGGAGTTCAGGTCTCGGGCGGGGTCGAGCGCTTCCGCTACTTCCTGGCCACAGAGCTCGAGAACGAGACCGGGTACCTCGAGCTTTCCGAATCCGAAATCCAGCGCAAGCAGGCGGAGCGTGGAGGGGTCGAGATTCCCGATTGGCAGAGACGCCCGAACTACCTGAAGCGGATGACCATGCGAGGGAACATCACGGCGCGTCTGAACGAGACCGCGGACATCAATGTCTCGACCGGCGTGACTCTCCAGCAGAGCCAGATCCCAAGCAATGGCGTCTTCTGGAGGGGTACCTGGGGACCCGGATACAACGACGACAACGAGGGATGGTGGCTTGGAGACCGTCCCGGCGATCTCTTTGCCACCCGGGCCGGAAACAACATTACCCGCTTCACCACCGGTGTAAACGGGGCCTGGCTACCACGACCATGGCTGACGTTGCGGGGCACGGTCGGCCTCGATCATTCGGCCCAGTTCTCCGACAACCTGCTTCGGCGGGGCGAGGACACCTCCGGAGCCCTCAACACGGGGTTCCGGAACCACATCCGCTCGGACATCGCCCTCTATACCATCGACCTGGGGTCGACATCGGAATTCGACATCAATCCCACGGTCAAATCGAGGACGTCGTTCGGGGTCCAGTACAACCGCCGCCACCAGGGGGTGGCCCAGGCGTACGGCTCCGATCTGCCGCCGGGGGCCCAGACCGTCAACGGCGCCGCCAACTACCGAGCCTCGGAATCCAACGTTCAATCGGTGGTGGCGGGTGCCTATGTGGAGCAGAGCTTCGACCTGGACGGCCGTTTCTTCCTCACCGCCGCGATGCGCGCCGACGGGGCCAGCAACTTCGGCAAGGACTTCAAGACGGCCTGGTATCCCAAGGGAGGAGTCTCCTGGCTCATATCGGAGGAGGACTTCTTCCCCCGGGGCTCGTTCATCAACAGCCTGCGGTACCGGTTCGCATACGGCGCCTCCGGCGTCCAGCCACAGGCGACCGACGCCCTGGCGGCCGTCAACTTCGGCAGTGTCTTCGTGAACGGCCAGTCGCGGACCGGAGCGACCCTGAACGCGCTCGGCAACCCGGATCTCGGGCCGGAGCGAGTGACCGAATACGAGACCGGTTTGGACATGGACCTCTTCGACAGCCGGATCCAGTTCGAGACCACCGCCTACTATCGCAAGAGCGTGGATGCCCTGGTTCGGCGGGCGATGCCCCGATCCATCGGCATTACCGGTACCGGGCAATTGGACAACGTGGGTTCGGTACGGAACATGGGAATCGAGGCCGATGTGCAGGCCGAGATCTTCACTGCGGCAGGGGTCACCTTCAGCGTGAACGTCAACGGTTCGGTGAATGACAACGTGCTCCTCGAACTCGCCGAAGGACTCCGTCCGCCGGAAGATCGCTTCATCAAGTTCGTCGAAGGCTGGCCGCTCTACGGACAGTGGGACCGTCCGGTCCTCGGCTGGAACGACGACAATGGCGACGGCGTCCTGCAGGCCGACGAGGTGCAGGTGGGCGATTCGATCGTCTTCATCGGCAATACGAATCCGACGAGAATGCTCAACTTCACGCCGACGATCTCGATGCTGGGCGGGAGACTGCACCTGAGTTCGCTGTTCGTATACCGCGGCGGCTGGGTGCAGACGAACTTCAGCGAGCTCAACAAGTGCAACTTCGGCGCCTGCCAGGCGCGGAACGACCCGGAGGCCCCGCTTCACCTGCAGGCGCAGTACATCGCCTTCACGAAACCCGGGCTGACCTATGCGGGATACCAGGAAGACGGGACCTTCACGCGGTGGGCGGAGGCTCTGGTAGCGTACACCTTCCAGCCGGGCGCCCTGCAGCAGCTCGGCCTGGGGGCAAGCAGCGCAACGGTATCGCTCAGCGCCAGAAACCTGATGCTCTGGACGGACTATACCGGTCCCGACCCCGAGGTGACCGCCAACCCGTCGCTCAGCGGAAACTTCGGAACGCGCTGGGACCTGGGCTACGACAATCCCACGGCACCGCCCGCGCGCTACGTCATCATGCGCGTCAAGCTCAACTTCTGAGGAGGACACACAATGTACGTGGAAAGAAAGAGACACTGCTTTCTCGTAGCCCTCGCCGGCGTGCTCCTGATGGGTTGCGACGCGCTCACGGATGTCGACGCGCCGGATGTCGTGCAGCCCAAGGACGTCGACAACGCCGAGGGGGCGGCGGCTTTCGGAGCCGCCGCGATCGACAACCTCTACGGTCAATTCGCCAACATGACCTCGACCACCGGGCGGTTTTCGGACGAGTTCTACCTCTCCGACTCCTTCAACGCCTTTGCCGCCGTCGACTACCGGGAGCAGGCCGTCACCTACACCGAGTGGGGGCCGGTCCTCCTGGGCCGGGGACGAACCTTCGCGCAGCTGGGCATCGACCTGTACCTCCAGCACGCGCCGGAAGAGCGTGCCGCAATCGGACAGCTGTACGCCGTGCGCGGCCTCGCGGCGCTGCTCCTGGGCGAGGTCAACTGCAACGGGACCCCGCTCAGCGAGGTGGTCGACCTGAAGCCGGTCTACGGTGGACCGATCACCAGCGACAGCATGACCACGCGCGCGGTGGCGGAGCTCGACATCGCACTCGACTACGCGTCCGCGGACCCGCGCATCATGAATCTCGTTCGCGTGGCCCGCGGCCGGGCGCTCACCAATCTGGGCCGCTTCAGCGAGGCGGCGTCAGCGGTTGCCGGAGTACCTACCGACTACGAGTACTACGCCGAACTGACCTCGGCCGGGTCGGGGATCCAGAACCCCATCTTCAACACGAACAGCATGACGGACGTGTGGGGCGCCATCACCGTTGCGGACGGCGAGGGGGCCAACGGACTCGACTTCGTCAGCGCAAACGATCCGCGCGTTCCGACCGAGTTGCTCGGAACGGGCAGGGACGGCGAGACGGAGCACTACTACTTCACCAGGTTTACCGATCGCTATGACCCGATCGTATTGGCTTCCGGGATCGAGGCGCGGCTCATCGAAGCCGAGGCAGACCTTCAGGCCGGAGGCAGCAGGTGGTTGTCGATCCTGAACGACCTGCGGGCGGTAGCAATCGATCCGCCGCTGGAGCCGCTGATGGATCCGGGAACGCGCGACGGGTGGGTGGATCTCGTGTTCCGCGAGCGTGCGTTCTGGCTCTTCGCAACCGGTCACCGCATGGGCGACCTGCGAAGGCTCCTGCGCCAGTACGGACGGTCCCAGAACGACACCCATCCGGTGGGCCACTACAAGGGCCCGCAGGATTACGGGACCGACGTGGTGTTCATTCTGACGCTTTCGGAGCAGTCGAATCCCGAGGGGTTCGTCTGCATGGACAGGAACCCGTAGGGGGGCTCCACATACACCCCTGATACGGGGTTGCACCCCGGCGGGGCCGGGTGGTTTGCCTGGCCCGGCCGGGGTGTTACGTTCATATGGACCGTATTGGAGGTTCATATGAACATGACAAGACACAGCCTCGCTGACCTTCCCGCCCGGCTGGTTCGCGAGGCGCGTCCGGTCTACAGCGAACCCGACCAGCTCGAGCGGTTGCGGCAGGCCGCGGAGACCGGGCTGCCGGTCGAGGCCGTGAAGGTGCTGCAGGCGGAGTTGAAGCGGTTTGGTGCACGGCGGCCGGCCGACTTCGTGAACCGGATCATCTCGCGCGCAACCCGGCAGCGGCGGGATCGGCTGAAGAGGGAGGAAAGCGAAGCGGTGCTGCGCGTCGCCGCGGTGATGGCGCTGGCCGTCTACGTCTGGGGAGAAGAGGAGGGGGCGGCGGAGTTCCTGATTCATCCGCATCCGATGCTGCGAGGGGCCATACCCATCGAGATGGCACTCTCGGAAACCGGCGTCAGGCACGTTGAAGACATCCTCTGGGGCCTGCACTACGGCCTTCCCGTGTAGCTGGTCATGCCCGCTCAGGTCTATCGAATCCATGACCGTCGTTTTCGTGCCCTCAGCGGCATGGGTGCAGCGCTGAAAGGGGGACGATGGAACCCACCGGGTCTACATGTCGTGTACACCTCCGCTTCCTATGAAGGCACATTGCTCGAAGTACTCGCCCGAGCAGCAGCAAGGAGGATACCGCAGGGCCATGTGGCGTCCCGCATCGTGCTGCCCGACGGCTGCGAAGTGCAACGTCTCAATGCCTCGGAAGAACCCCCGCACTGGTTCGACCGGATGCGTTCTCAGGAGATTGGGCGGGCGTGGGCGGAATCGCAGCGGGCGCTCGCTTTGGAAGTGCCCTCGTACATTGCGCAACCCTGGGGCCGAAATGTGCTCCTGAACCCGCGCCATCCGGACTTCGGCCGCGTCCGCGTTGCGGAAGTCGTGGACATCGGCTGGGATCCGCGGCTGTTCTGATCACGGGGCCCCGCGGTATAGTCCACAGTCGAAACTCAACCCCCAAACCCCGGAGTCCGCCCCTTGCAATACACCCTCCTGGGAAACAGCGGCCTCGTCGTCTCGCGCATCGCGCTCGGCTGCATGAGCTTCGGCAGCCGCAAATGGCGCCCCTGGATGCTCGAAGAAGACGAGGCCGGACCCTTCTTCCGGCGCGCCGTCGAACTCGGCATCAACTTCTTCGATACGGCGGACGTGTATTCGCTCGGCGTGAGTGAGGAGATTACCGGCAAGTGGGTGCGGGAATACACCGTCCTCGACGAGGCCGTCATCGCGACCAAATGCCGCATGCGGATGGGCAAGGGGCCGAACCGCGGGGGCCTCTCGGCGAAGCACATCATTCAATCGTGCGAGGCCTCGCTGCGGCGGCTGGGCGTGGAGCGCATCGACCTCTACCAGATCCACCGCGCCGACCCCAGCACCCCTGTCGAGGAGACCCTCGCCGCGCTCGACCGCCTCGTTCACGACGGCAAGGTCCTCTACCTGGGGGCCAGCTCCATGTTCGCATGGGAACTCATGAAGATGCTGTCGGTGTCCGAGCGCAACGGCTGGGCCCGCTTCGTCTCCATGCAGAACCACTACAACCTCGTCTACCGGGAAGAGGAGCGCGAAATGATGCCTTTGTGTGTGGATCAGGGTCTGGGCGTGATTCCCTGGTCCCCCCTCGCGCGTGGTCTGCTCACAGGCAAGCGCTCCCGCGGGATGCACGACGCCTCGGCGCGGGACGAACACGACGCCCCTCTCGCCGACGAGCTCTACGACCACGGGTCGGACTGGGACGTGGTCGACGCGACGCTCGGCGTGGCCGGGCGGCGCGGCGTCGAGCCTGTGCAGGTCGCGCTGGCGTGGCTGCTGTCGCGGCCGGCCGTGGTCGCGCCGGTCGTCGGCTTCACGAAGGTCGAGCAGATGGATGCGGCGGCCGCCTCGGTCGACCTGGTCCTCACCGACGACGAGTGCGCCGAGCTGGAAGCGCCCTACCGCCCCCACGAGGTGCGCGGCTGGCTCGGCGGCCCCCTCAAGCTCCCGGGGATCAGTTCGTGAGCGGGGTCGGTGCGGGCACGCGTCCCCGCATCCCGGGTCTCACCCTGACGCGCGCCGACTTCGAGGCCGCATACAGGAACGTCGCGCCGCACGTCTACAAGACGCCGCTGCTCACCAGCCGCTCCCTCGGCGAGGCGTGCGGACACGACGTGCGCCTCAAAGCCGAACTTTTCCAGCGCGGCGGCTCCTACAAGGTCCGCGGCCCGCTCAACAAGATCGCCCGGCTCACCGACGAGGAACGCGCGCGGGGCGTGATCTGCTCCTCGGCGGGCAATCACGCGCAGGGCGTGGCGATCGCGGCGCGGCATTACGGCGTGAAGGCCGTGGTGTGCATGGCGGAGAATGCCACCCCCGCCAAGGTCGCCGCCACGAAGGGCTACGGCGCGAGCGTGGTCCTCCACGGCAGCATCTGGGACGAGGCCAACGAGAAGGCGCTCGAACTCGTCGAGACGGAGGGCTACACCTACGTCCACCCATTCGACGACCCCGACCTGATCGCGGGACAGGGAACGCTTGGCCTCGAGATCATGGAGCAGTTCCCCGAGGTGGAGCTGGTGGTGGTGCCGATCGGGGGCGGGGGTCTGATCTCGGGGATCTCGATGGCGGTGAAGTCGATCAACCCGGCGATCCGCGTGATCGGCGTGGAGTCGTCCGGGGCGCCGGCGATGAGGCGCAGCGTGCACCGCGGGTCGCGTGTGACGCTGGATCGGGTCGACTGCGTCATCGACGGGCTCGTGGTGAAGCAGGTGGGCGAAAACACCTGTTCCGTCGTGTCCCGGTTCGTGGACGAGATCGTGACCCTCCCCGACGAGCAGATCTTCGAGGCGGTGCTGTGGCTGATGACCCGCGCCAAGCTCGTGACCGAGGGCGCGGCCGCGTCGCCGGTGGGGGCGCTGCTGCAGGGGCTGGTGGATGCGCCGGCCGGGACGAAGACGGTGTGCGTGCTGAGCGGCGGGAATCTGGATGTGAGGAAGCTGCGGGGGTTGTCCTGGAATTGAAGTCTCGGTCTTCCGAATTGGGTGTCAGATAGGCTATACTGTTTCTGACACCACTGACCAAAACAGGAGACAACCGTGCCCAGCTTGCCGCGGCGAATCATGGAGTACGCCGAGACTTTGCCCGAGGGTGCCCCGATCTGCCCGAGCGCTCTGCTTCATATGGGGAATCGTGCGGCCATCGACCAGGCATTGTCCCGCCTGGCCCGCCGGGAGCAACTCCTGCGTGTGTGTCGAGGCGTCTACGTGCAACCTGTCGACACCGAGTTCGGCGTCCGCGCACCGTCCGTCGAGAAGGTCATCGCGGCGCTGTCAGCCCTTTGGGGCGAAACGATCGTTCCATCCGGGGGAGCTGCGGCGAACGTCCTGCGACTCACTACCCAGGTACCAATGGCGTCGGTCTATTTGACATCCGGACCGACGCGCACGCTAAGACTGTTCGCTCAGGTCATCCGGTTGCGACATGCTCCGCGATGGCAGCTGGTTGCGCCCGGACGGCCAGCGGGCCTCGCGGTTCGAGCGATGGCATGGCTCGGTCCACACGAGGTCAAGGACGGTCTAAGCGTGGTCAAGCGGTCGCTGGCCCAGGAAGACCTTGACGAGCTTGCCGCAGCCCGTGCAATTCTGCCGTCGTGGTTGGCGGAGCCGATCAGTGAGTTCGTTTCCTGTGGGTAGGACTCCGTTTCACTCCCTTTCGGCCGAAAGGAAGCGCGACGCGCTGGAAGTTGCCGCCAGGCTCGGAGGGACCAGAGCCTACCTTTTGGAAAAGGACATCTGGGTTGTCCAAACCCTGTCGCTACTGTTCGAAGCACCCTTCGGCCAGGACCTGGTGTTCAAGGGGGGCACATCGCTGTCAAAGGCCGCGCCTGGTGGAATGCGACGCGGCAGGATTCCTGCCCGACGTCGGCTTCCCCACCGCACGACCCTCCGTGATGCTACCCGAGCGCACGTTCTGGGAGAAGGCCACGGCCATCCACGTCTTCTGCCGTCGCGCGCGCCACCGCGGAACACGTCTCTCCCGGCATTGGCACGATCTGGTGCGGCTGGACGAGGCCGGCTACGCGGACTCGGCGTTCGCCGACAGGGAGCTTGGACTCGCGGTCGCACGCCACAAGTCGATGTTCTTCAGAGAGAAGGACACATCGGGGCACTGGATCGACTACGAAGCGGCTGTCTCCGGCGGTCTCCAACTGATACCCGCCGCTCCATTGTACGAGCAACTCGCAGCCGATCGTGATCGGATGGTTGGTGATGGCATGCTGCGCGACGACGCAGGACCGTTCGAGGAAGTCATGAGCAGATGCGCCGATATCGAGGCCCGGGCCAATGCGGTCTGACGCGCCCGCACGCACCGGCAGGTCCCCCGCAGACGCGCCCCATCGCGGTGGCGGTCACGAGCCCGGCGCGCGAGACGCCAGCTACATCGTCCGGATCGCCTCCGAGGTCGCGAGCAAGTCCAACCGCACGCGGCGCCGCTTCCACAAACAGCTCATCCGCAACCTGCGCGACGCGCTGCGCTCCTCCGGCGCCCACCCGGACATCCGCGACCGCTGGAGCCGCCTGTTCGTGACCATACCTCCCCAGGGGAGTAACAGCGGCCCGCGAGCATCCGCCGGTGTCTCATCACCCGCCACGCACGCCCCAGTCCCCTCCGACGACCCCATGGCCCCCGCCGCCCGCGTCTTCGGCGTGCACTCCTACTCCCGCGTCGACGCCGTCATCGACGCCGACCTCGACGAGATCGTCCGCGTCGGCCACGACCTCTACCGCGACGCCGTCACCGGGCGCCGCTACGCCGTCGCCGCCCGCCGCACCGGCCGCCACTCCTTCTCGTCGCGGGACATCGGCGTGCACCTCGGCGCCGCCCTCAACCCCTACGGCACCGTCGACCTCACCACCCCCGAAGTCACCGTCCACGTCGAGGTCCGCGACCACCGCACCTACCTCTTCAGCCACCGCACCGAGGGCCCCGGCGGCCTGCCGGTCGGCGTCCAGAGCCGGGCGGTCTGCCTGATCTCCGGCGGCTTCGACTCGGCGGTCGCGGCCTGGCTCCTCCTCAAGCGCGGGGTCCCCCTCGACTACGTCTTCTGCAACCTGGCCGGGCCAGCCTTCGAGCGCTCGGTGATCCGCGTGACCAAGGTCCTCGCCGACCACTGGAGCTACGGCAATCGCCTGCGCATGCACATCGTCGACTTCGAAGAGCCGGTGCGCGAGCTGCAGCGCCAGGTCACGCCGCGCTACTGGCAGGTCGTCCTCAAGCGCCTCATGTACCGGGCTGCCGACCAGGTCGGCGCCAAGGTCGGAGCCGACGCCATCGTCACCGGCGAGTCGCTGGGCCAGGTGTCGTCCCAGACGCTGCGCAACCTGCGCGCGATCGAAGCCGCCGCGACCCGTCCCGTTCTGCGCCCGCTGGTCGGCTTCGACAAGGAGGAGATCATCCGCATCGCCGAGCGGATCGGGACCGCCGCTCTGTCCGCGCGCATCAAGGAATACTGCGCGATTCTGGAGGGGAAGCCGGTCACGGCCGCGAAGGTGTTGGCGGTGGATCGCGAGGAGGCGCCGCTCGATCCCGGCCTCGTCGACCGCGCCGTCGCCGCGCGCAAGGTGCTGGACGTGCGGAATACCGCCGATGCAGACCTGCAGCGCGACTACCTGTGGATCGACTCCCTCCCGGCGGGAGCCCTCGTGATCGATTGCCGGCCCCCGCAGCAGGACGACGGCTGGCGTCATCCCGGCTCCCGCCGCGTGCTGCCCCTCGATTTTCCCGATCTGGCCGAGAAACTAAACAAAGATGTTAAGTATGTGCTTTTCTGCGATAACGGGATTCAGTCGGGGCAGTTCGCGAACCTGCTGCAGACGGTGGGTTACGAGGCGTACGCGCTGAAGGACGGGACGAAGGCGCTGCGGGGATGAGCGGCCGTCGTCGATTGCGCGGCTCCGGCACCGGCCAACCCATGGCGACGCTGACCGTGCTGACTGCCTTGGCCGTTGCCGGTTGTGGCGATTCCGGCTCCGCCGACCCCGCCGACGAACTCATCATCGCCTGGCCCGCCTCCCGCGAGCCCGCCTCCCTGGACGGCCACATCGAGCCCTACCAGACCGCCTGGCTCATCGACTACATGATCGCCGACCCCCTGCTGATCATCGGCCCGGACGGCGACTTCCACCCGGCTCTTGCCACGGCCTGGTCCTCCAACGACGTTGCCGACGAGTGGACGTTCACGCTGCAGAGCGATGTCGTCTTCCAGGACGGCACGCCCTTCGGCGCGGAGGCCGTCAGGTACAACGTCGAGCGCATCCTCGATCCGGCGACGCGGTCCGGCGAGATGGCGGCGCACGTCGGCCCCGTCGAGCGCGTCGAGGTGGTCGACGACACCACCGTGACGCTCCACTACGCGGCTCCCTGGGTCACCGTCCTCGACGCTTTCCGGCGCGTGCCGATCTGGTCCCCCGAGGCCGCCGAGCGCTGGGGGATCGAACAGTTCGACCGCCATCTGGTGGGTGCCGGACCGTTCCTGCTCGAGGAGTGGGTGCCCAACGACCACGTCACCGTGCGGCGCTGGGACGGCTACGGCGGCTGGAACTCGATCAGCAACGAACCCGGCCCGGCCAGGGTCGAGCGCGTGACGATCCGTTTCATCGGCGAGGAGGCCGTGCTGGGCAACATCGTGCGGACCGGCAACGCCCACATCGCGATGAATCTGCCCACCGCCTACATCGACGACTACCGCAACGCCGAGGGGTTCTCGCTGCTCACCGGCTACCAGGCCGGGACCGGCCTGCAGATGGTCATGAATGTGCGGCGACCGCCGTTCAATGACATCCGAGTGCGCCAGGCCCTGCTGCACGGGACCGACCAGCAGGCGCTCAACGATCTCCTCTACGACGGCCACTACCTCACCGCGGATGGCCCACTCAACACGGTCCACCGCTGCTACCGGGAAGGCAGCGCCGACTACTATCCCCACGATCCCGAGACCGCGAAACGGCTCCTGGGCCAAGCCGGATACACCGACGTTGACGGCGACGGCATCCGGGAAGCGTACGGTGTCCCCGGCGTCGACGACGGCACGCCCCTGCGGGTCCGTTGGACGATTCTCGACCGCGAGGAAATGGGTGAGGCGGTGCAGGCGCAGTGGCGGCCGCTCGGGATCGACCTGGTGATCGAGATCGTGCCGGGCCCGGTGCAGCTGGAGAGGGTGAATGCGCGGGATTTCGACCTCATCTACGAGCGCCAGCGAAGTCCGGACCCGTTGTTGATGGACATGCTGTGGAACTCGTCGCACGATGTGGTGGGGGGGTGGGCGTGGACGGGATTTGTGGATGAGGGGCTGGATGGCGTCGTAGGTCAACTCAGGACGATCCCGGAGCAGGAAGCGCGGTGCGAGTTGGCGCGTCAGGCCCAGCGGATCATCATGGACAGCGCGCTAATGCTGCCCACGCTGAGCGAGCCGATCTTCTATGCCGTGTCGGACCATGTGCGGGACTTCCAGCTGGCTTCGGAGGGACAGTTCTACTTTGTGCACAACACGCACCTGGTGAGAGAGTAGCCCGGGAAGACACGTTCTGCGTCAGCAGGAATCCCACGGACTTGTGACGAGGATGTCGAGTCCTTCGAAGTCCGCAACATTCCTGGTCGCCAGGCCCAGACCGTGCACTTGTGCAGTTCCCGCGATAAGCGCGTCGCCCAGGTCGAGGGTTCGACCACCCCGGCGCGCATCGGCTCGGAGACGGGCTGCCTGGCGGGCCGCCCTGCGGCCCACGGGCAGAATGCGATCCTCGTATCGCCGGTTGAACTCCGAGAGCACGTCACGGAGTGAGGCCCGGGGTCTTCCCCGAGGCAGGAGAAGCAGACCGAATTCCAGTTCGTGCAATACGAGCGCGGACAGCCAGGCGTCGTCTTGTTGAGCAAGGAAGGCGACCACCGGCGGGGCAGGGGCCGGCCGGGTCAGTTCCGAGATCACGTTGGTATCCAGCAGGACACCGCTCACCCGAGGTCATCCGCGGCGAAGGGGGTCTCCCGGCGGGATCCCCGTTCACGGGGGATATCAAGACCTGTTCCGCGGGGGATGTTGTCGACCAGCCAGCGGCCGAGCGGCTCGCGGTCCAGGGCCTGGGCCCTGAGTGCGATTGCGGACCGGATGAACCCCGAGACGGTCATGTTCTCCCGCTTCGCGACCGCGCGGATCGCGTCGCGCTCTTCCGGAGTAATGCGGACCGGAAGGAGAACCGAACGCTTTCTGCGCGGCATGCCGCGCAGCGTGCCGCTGTGATCCTTCATTATCTGCTTCCTCCTCTGTGGAAGTTCAATCGGACCCTCGGCGACCGTCACAATGATATACAAGATATATATACACTAGCTGGCTCGTGGATTCCAGTTACACGGAGAGCAGGCCGGCAATCGTGGCTTCGTATCGGCGTGCTCGCCAGCACTGACCTGCCGTCGTACCTTCGAGGCCTGGACAACTGAACCAGCGCCTGTCCGCCTCACGCTCCCCCCCAATGCTCGCCCCCTACCTCGCCCGCCGCTTCGCCCAACTCGGCGTCGTCCTCCTCCTCGTCTCCGTGGCGGTCTTCTCCATTATGCACGCCCTTCCGGGCGACCCCGTTCAGCTCATGCTCTCCGGCGCGGAAAGCGGCTCCGTCACCCGGGAACGCCAGGAGCAACTCCGCGAGGAGATGGGCCTCAACGACCCGCTCCCCGTGCAATACGGCCGCTTTCTCGGCGGCGCGGTCACCGGCGACCTCGGCACCTCCGTCCGCCTCCGCGCCCCCGTCCTCGACCTCATCCTCGACCGCCTGGGCTCCACCCTCGCGCTGAGCCTCGGCGGCATCCTCTTCGCCATCATCATCGGCGTCACCACCGGCGTCCTCGCCGCCCTCCACGAGGGCTCCTGGATCGACGGCTTCAGTCGCGTCCTCGCGTACGCCGGCGTCTCGCTTCCACTGTTCTGGCTCGGCCTCCTACTCATCCTCGTCTTCTCCTTCTGGCTCCCGTGGTTCCCGCCCGCCGGCTCGGAAGGAGTCCGCTCGCTCGTCCTCCCCAGCCTCTCCCTCGGCCTCGTGTCCGCCGGTGTCATCGCCCGTCTCACCCGTGCGTCCCTCCGCGAAGTCCTCGT
Organism: Gemmatimonadota bacterium; assembly: GCA_022826565.1. Lineage (GTDB taxonomy): Bacteria > Gemmatimonadota > Gemmatimonadetes > Longimicrobiales > Gaopeijiaceae > Bin94. Next base: position 38,999 of record JAJDUP010000059.1, read on the forward strand.
CGAGGACTACATTCGCGCGGCATGGGCTAAGGGCCTGCCCAAGCGCATCGTCTACCTGCGCCATGCGCTCCGGAACGCCTTCCTTCCCGTCCTCACCATGCTCGGGCTGCAGTTCGGGGCCATGCTCGCCGGCGCGGTCGTCACAGAAACCGTGTTCAGCCGCCCGGGCCTCGGCCGCCTGGTCGTGAGCGCGATCCTCTGGAAGGACTACCCGCTGGTGCAGGGGATCGTGCTGTTCATGGCGGCGATGTACGTGCTCGTGAACCTGCTGGTCGACCTGCTGGCCGCCTGGCTCGATCCCCGCATCCGCGACGAGGCCCCGGCATGACCGCCGCCGGCCGCACACGCACCCCCGGAGTCGCTCGCCGAGGCGGCGGACTCACCATCGGCGGCCGCAAACTCTCCGCTGCCTTCATTGCGGGCGCCACCATTCTCGTCGCGTGGGTCCTGCTCGCCATCTTCGCCGCGCCCGCCACCCCCCACGACCCCCTCGCCACCGTGTCGGGGGCCCGTGAGGCCCCCTCGTCCGAGTTCTGGTTCGGCACCGACCGTCTCGGCCGGGACGTCTTCAGCCGGGTCGTTTACGGTGCCCGCGTGTCGCTCATCCTCGGCTTCATCAGCGTCGCGATCGGTGCCGCGCTGGGATCGGCGCTCGGGCTCGTGTCCGGGTATTACCGGGGCGCGGTCGACACGGTGGCCATGCGCATGGTCGATGCCATGCTGGCCTTCCCCGGCATCCTTCTCGCCCTCGTGGTGATCGCGGCGCTCGGGCCCAGTATCACGAATGTGATGGTCGCGGTCGGCGTCTCCACCATCCCTCGTTACGCACGCCTGGTTCGGAGCACCGTGCTCACCGTGCGCGAGCAGGAATACGTCGACGCGGCGCGGCTGATCGGCGTGCCGGATGTCCGGATCATGCTGCGGCATGTGCTGCCGAACACGGCGATTCCGGTGCTGGTGCTATCGACGCTGGAGTTCGGGCATGCGATTTCGGTCGGCGCCGGCCTGAGCTTTCTGGGGCTGGGGGCGCAGCCGCCGACGCCGGAGTGGGGGCTGATGGTTGCGGTGGGGCGCGACGTGCTGGGCAGGGCGTGGTGGATTTCGACTTTCCCCGGGATTGCCATATTCACGGTGGTGATGGCGACGAACCTGCTCGGCGACAGTCTCCAGGAGATGCTGGATCCGAGGTTGAAAGCGAGGTGAGCCCGATGGGGACGACGAGCAAGGGCCAGCGACATGTCGATTCGGGACGCAAGGAGGACGATCAGCCGTGAGCGACAGGTGCGTGGGGGTGCAGATCGGGCCCGCCAGCTTTGTGGACGAGGGCGTGGACGCCGTGCTCGACACGCTGCAGGAGCGGGTGGGGGTGAACGCGATCTTTCTCGGCACGGTGAGTTGGCTCGGCCTCAAGATCGGGCGCAGCATCTCGTGGAAGATCGATGGCTGGCCCGATCACGGGGTGCCCGAGCCACTGGAGGTGCAGGGCGGCTCGTACCTGGCGGATCATCCCGAGTTCTACCGCAATACGTCGATCACGAACTTCCGCGCGCCGGACGAGGGGATGCGGGACCGCGACATACTCGAGATGGTCATTCCCGGAGCCCGCGAGCGGGGGATGAAGGTGATCCCCGAGCTGATGGAGCCGCTCTTCAAGTATGCCGGGCACGGGTCGGCGAACACCGTGCAGATCCCGGGTCTGGTCCAATACATGGAGGTGGACTACCTGGGCCGGATCAGCGGCGCACCCTGTCTGGAAAACCCGGACTACCGCACCTGGTGGCACGCGCTGATCGAGGACCACTGCCGGAGCTACGACATCGACGGCATCATGTGGTGCAACGAGAGGCGGAGCCCACTCGACCAGCTGGTCAGCGGGATGGCCCCGGGGTGCTTCTGTGGGCACTGCCTGGCGAGCATGGGGGCCGCCGGAATCGACTCGGAAGGCGCGCGTCGGGCGTCCGCCGCTCTTCACGACTACTTCCGCAAGGCGCGCGCGGGCGAGCACTTCACCGACGGCGCCTTCATCACCGGCCTACGCACGCTCCTCGACAACCCCGAGTTCCTACTGCTCGAAAAGTACTGGGTGACGCGCAACAAAGACCTCGACCGCGAGCTCTACGGGCTCGTCAAGTGGTGCGATCCGGCGCTCGAGTTCGGGCTCAACGTGTGGAACCGCAATCACTTCAACCCGCTGCGCAAGGCCCAGTGGCCGTGGGCCGAGACGAAGGATTACGCCGACTGGGTGAAGCCGATCACCTACCAGCACCAATCCGGCGGCATCTACCTGGGCGAGATGAAGCAGCTGCACGCCACGCTGCTGCGCGACCTCGCGCCGCCCGAGATGACCCCGATCATGTACCGCATCCTCGGGCTCGACGAGGCGCCCTGGGACGAGCTGCTGGGTGCCGGGATGCGCCCATCCACGTATGTCGGCGGCCAATGCCGCGACACCATCGAGGCGCTGGGCGGCGAACTTCCCGTGCTGATGGGCGTCGGCGTCGACGCGCCCCGCTCCAGCCCTGGCCAGGCGGTCTGCACGCCCGAAATCGTGTACGAGAGTGTGCATGCCGCATACTCGGCCGGGGCGTCCGGCGTCATCTATTCGCCCAACTACGCCAGCATGAAACTCACGAATCTCGACGGGGGCGCCCGGGCGCTCGCGGAACTGGGGATCTGACGCAGCCGGCACGATTCAAACGGGGGAGACATGCCCGAAGCACCAGCCTGGAAGTTCCAGCCCGTCCTGCAGGACCTGGCACCGCGCCCGCCGGCATCCGTGACCCTCCGCGGCCGCGTGATCACCGGGGTGGAAGATAAGGTGATCGAGGACGGCCACGTCACGCTGCACGAGGGCCGGATCACGTCGGTCGGCGAATGGAGCGCGGCGCCGGAGGATGGTCGGGCCGTCGTCGCGGCAGGTGGCACGATCCTGGCCGGCCTGATCAACAGCCACGCCCACCTCGCGTGGGACGGCATCCACGACCTCGCGGCCCAGTCGATGGGCGACGCTCCCGAGATCAGCGCCTACAAGGCGGCCGCCAACATGCTGGCCAACCTGCGGGGCGGCATCACAATGGTGCGCGACCTGGGGATGAACCGGAGCGGTGAGTTCGCCAGGCAGGCGGTCGAGCAGGGGGTCTTTGCGGGCCCGCGCCTGCTGATCTGCGCCGAGGCGATCGTCCAGACAGGCGGCCACACCTACTGGTGCTGCCGGGAGGCCACGGGCCCTGACGAGATGCGGCGAGCCGTGCGGGAACAGGTAAAGGCCGGCGCCGACCTCATCAAGATCATGATGTGCCACGATCTTCTGGAGTTCACGGACGAGGAGCTCGAGGCCATCGTCGACGAGACCCATCGCAGCGGGATACCGATCACCGCTCACGCGACCTTCGACGCGGCGATCGCGCGAGCCGTCGATTTCGGCATCGACACGGTGGAGCACGGCGGCAGCATGTCCGACGAGACGATCGCGAAGCTGGTCGCGCGGGACGTGCCGATCGTGACCACATTCTCGCCGGTCGTGATTCAGTCCAGGCCGGAGATCGCGCGCAAGTACAACATCCCCGAGTGGAAGATCCGGGAGCGCCAGCGGGCGGTCGCCGACAAAAGCCGGTACGACGGGCTGCTGCGCGCGGCGCGGGCCGGAGTGCGCATCGTCTTCGGGACGGACGCGGGCAGTCCGGCCGTGCGGCACGGGGTGGTGGTCCCCGAGATGGAGTTCATGATCGAGGTGGGGGTCGTCGCCGACAATCACGCCGCGATCATGAGCGCGACGCGCGAGGCGGCGATCATGAACGGGATGGACGACCGGATCGGCACGCTCGAGGCGGGGAAAGAGGGGGACGTGATTGTGGTGGACGGGAACCCGCTGGAGGATCTGCGCGACCTGGAGCGGGTGCGGATGACGTTTGTACGGGGGAGCGTGCTGTACTCGCGGCCGGAACTGGGTTGATGGCCGCGCGTCTGGCCGCTCGCGCCGGCAGCGTGAAGTCGTCCTTCCGCACGCGTATGCTCGAACTGGCCACCGGCCTCGACGACATTATCGCACTGGGCCGAGGCGACCCCGACTTCGAGACGCCCCCCGCCATCGTCGCGGCGGGCGCGGATGCGCTGATCGGCGGCTACACTCACTACTCCCCGCCTCCGGGCCTGCCGGAACTGCGTGAAGCGATCGCGTTTCAGCTGAAACTTAACAATAATGTTAACTATCAGGCCAAGCAGATCATCGTCACCAACGGGGCGCAGGAAGCGCTGCTGATCGGGATCCTTGCACTGGTCGATCCCGGTGACGAGGTGGTGCTCCAGGCTCCGCGCTTCAACGCCTTCGACTACATGGTCAAGGTGGCTGGGGGCCGGGTCGTGGACGTGCCCACGCTGGAGGAGGACGACTACGCGCTACGGGCCGATGCGATCCGGAGTGTGCTCACCGAGCGCTCGAAGCTCCTCGTGATCGCGAACCCGAACAATCCGACAGGGGGACTGACGCCGCACGCCGAACTGGAGCGCATTGCGAAGCTGGCGGAAGAGCACGACCTGCCGGTTATCTCTGACGAGATCTACGAGAAACTGATTTTCGGCGGCGCCGAGCACGTCAGCCTCGCGGCGCTGGATGGCATGGACGACCGCACCGTCACCGTCAACGGCTTCTCGAAGGCGTACGCGATGACCGGGTGGCGCGTCGGCTTCCTCGCCGCGCCGGAGTGGCTGATGGAGCCGGCGGTCGAGATCAAGCACACGCTCAGCATATGCACGTCGCCGGCCCTGCAGCGCGGTGCGCTCGCGGCGCTGGAGAGCGGCGATGCGGCGGTCGCCACGATGCTGGCCGAATACGAACGCCGACTGGAGCTCGTGCTCCGCCGCCTCGATGACATGGACATCTCATACGGGCGTCCCGGCGGCGGGATGTACGTCTATGCCAACATCTCGAGCACCGGCCTGGACGCCGAGACGTTCTGCCTCGAACTGCTGCGCCGGGAGCAGGTGATGGTCTTCCCCGGCACAATGTTCGCCGACCCGGCGAACCGGCACATCCGGATCACGCTGCTGTCGCCGTATGATTCCATGGAAGAAGCGCTGGCCAGGATGGAACGCTTCGTTGAGCGGGCACGCGGCTCGTGAACACGGCCGCGAGCGCCTTCGGGAGCCGGGGCATCCGCATCCTCCTCGTCGGGGCCGGCGTGCGCGGGGCCATGTGGGCGCGCGTCATTGCCGAAGCCCCCGGCGCGACCCTGGCCGGCATCGTGGACCGGGACGAGGCCCGTGCCAGCCGCGCCCGCGACGACCACGCCCCGGGGGCCCTGGTCGCCCGCGACTTCGACGCCGCGCTGGCCCGCTCCGGAGGCGCAGCCGACGCGATGGTCATCGCGACCCCGCCCTCCACGCATCACGCACTCGTCAGCCGGGCCCTCGCGCACCGCCTGCACGTGCTCTGCGAGAAGCCGCTCTCGGAAGACGTCGACGAGGTCACCGACCTGATCGCGCAGACGAAGGCGGCCCGGCGCCACCTCCTCGTCGGGATGAACTTCCGCTACCTCCCCTCGTCGCAGCGCATTCGCCGCTACGTCTGCACCGGAGAGCTGGGCGCGCCGAGTTATGCGCACTTCACCTACCACCGACAGCGCGACGGCAACAGGGACGACCTGAACGACTACGTCATGTCGATGGCGCACCCGATGCTGCTGGAGCAGAGCATCCACCACTTCGATCTGCTGCGCTACTGCTACGACGCGGAGGTCGAGTCGCTGGTGTGCGACACCTGGCGGCCGTCGTGGAGCACCTACGAGGGGGACTGCTGCGTGTCGGTGCTCTTCCGCTTTGCGAACGGCGTGCGCGCGAACTACCTGGGAACCTGGACCGCGGCGTGGAATCGCATGCACTTCCGGTGGCGGACGGAGTTCGAGGGCGGCGCGCTGATCCAGCGCGAGCAGTTCGAGGACCTGGTGCGCGTCGACTTCGATCGCGGGCTGGGGCTCCGCGGACCCAACTTCAAGGGGGACGGCGAGGCCGAGACGCCGGTCGTGGAACCGCTCGAACCCTGCACGCCTTTCGTCGACGACACCCGGGGACTCCTGGCCGAGTTCCTGGGGGCCTGTCGCGGGGAGTTGGAGCCGGTGACGACAGCCGGCGATCACCTCGAGAGCCTGCTGGTGGTGCAGGCGTGCATCGAGTCGCTGGCGAGCGGGGGGTGGGTGACCCTGCAGGAGCTGCGAGATCGCTTCGCTGCGCGACCCGCGTTGGCGCGACCCACCGGGGAAGGCCCGGTGCCCGGCGGGGGCCCATCATGAAGGACCGTCTCGTCCCCGGCGCGGCCGACCACACCGCCCCGCCTGACCACACCGACCTGGCCGACCCCACCGACCCCGTCCTGCGCGTCCGCGGCCTGCACACCCGCTTCCTGGCCGACCACGGGGTTGTCCACGCGGTCAACGGCGTCAGCTTCTCCGTGCGGCGCGGCGAAACCCTGGCACTGGTCGGTGAGAGCGGGTGCGGCAAGACGGCCGCGATGCTCTCGGTGCTCCGTCTGCTGCCCACCCATCGCGCGCATGTCGGCGCGGACGAGGTGTCCTTTCAGGGCCGCGACCTCCTCTCCCTCGACGAAGAGGGCATGCGGCGGGTGCGCGGCGCCGAGATCGCGATGATCTTCCAGGACCCCCGCGCCTCGCTGAATCCCGTGCTCACCATCGGGCGGCAGCTCACCGAGAGCCTGGAGGTGCATCGCGGGCTTGGGCGTCGCGAAGCACGGGAGCGCGGGGTCGCACTCCTTGATTCGGTCGGGATACCGCGCCCGGCTGAACGGATCGACGACTATCCGCACCAGTTTTCGGGGGGGATGTGCCAGCGGGTGACGATCGCGATGGCGCTCGCGTGCGATCCCGCGCTTCTCATTGCGGACGAGCCGACCACCGCGCTCGACGTGACCGTGCAGGCGCGGATTCTGGATCTGGTCGCCGAGCTGACGGCCGCCAGGCGGATGGCGATGATCTGGATCAGTCACGACCTGAGCGTTGTTGCGAGCCTGGCCGACCGGGTGGCGGTGATGTATGCCGGTTCCATCGTCGAGACCGCGCCGGCGGACAGGCTTTTCGGCGCGCCTGCGCATCCGTACACCCGTGGGCTGCTGGCGTCGCTGCCGACACTCGACGATCGCGACCGGAAACGTTTGACGGCGATTCCCGGCCAGCCGCCCGCCATGACCACACCACCGGATGGGTGTCCATTTGCCGAGCGCTGCCCGCACGTGTTTGAGCGCTGCCGGCGGCAGGCACCGCCGCTCCTTGCGGTGGGTGAAGGCGCGCGCGCGGCCTGTTGGCGGGATGTGGAGCCGGGGATGGACGATGTCCGCTGAGCCACTCCTCGAAGTCACCGACCTGAAAAAGCACTTTCCGGTGCAGCGCGGGGCCAGCCAACGCCTCAGCGGCTCTGTGCGCGCGGTCGACGGGGTGAGTTTTCGTCTCCACCGCGGCGAGACGCTCGGACTCGTCGGCGAAAGCGGGAGCGGCAAGACCACGGTGGCCCGCACCGTCCTTCGCCTGACTCGCCCCACCTCGGGCCGGATCGTCTTCGACGGCGTCGATCTCGATACCGCGTCGGCCGCGGAGCTGCGCGCCCTCCGCCCCCGCATGCAGATGATCTTCCAGGACTCGTATTCGTCGCTCAATCCGCGCCTCGGCGTCGGCCGCTCGATCGCGGAGCCGCTGCTGCAGCACACGCCGCTGAAACGTGCCGAACGGGGCGACCGGGTCGCCGAACTGATGCGCATCGTCGGACTCGATCCCGGCCTCGCCGCGCGCATGCCGCACGAGTTCTCGGGGGGTCAGCGGCAGCGAGTCGGCATCGCTCGCGCCCTGGCGCTCACACCCGATCTGATCGTCTGCGACGAGCCCATCTCGTCCCTCGACATCTCGATCCAGGCCCAGATCGTCAACCTGCTCGCCGACATCCAGGAGCGATTCGGGCTGACCTGTCTCTTCATCTCCCACGATCTGCGGATGGTCAGGCACCTGTGCGACCGGGTCGCTGTGATGCATCAAGGCAAGATCGTGGAAACCGCCCCCGTGGCGGCACTCTTCCGGGAGCCACGGCACCCGTACACGCGAGCCCTGCTTTCGGCGCTGCCGCGCAGGCCGGGGCGGGCATCGTGACCGGCGGCCGCACCCGTACGCGGCGCGGAGACTGCGCGGACGCGAGCGGAGGCCGCCCGATTTCCAACTTCGGCGGCAACATCCGCTTCACGCCCCGCCGGCGTTACGCACCGCGCACCGAGGACGAAGTGCTGCAGATCCTGAACGACCACCGTGACGGCACGATCCGCGTGGTCGGGGCCGGGCACTCGTGGAACCCGGGCATCAAGACTCGTGACGTGCTCGTCGACCTGACACACTTTCACCACATTCGCGTGTGCGGTGACACCGGATTTGTGACAGCTGGAGCCGGGGTCAGGATCGGCGCCCTCCTCAAACACCTCTCAAAACGCGGACTGACGCTACCCTCCATCGGACTGATCGATCGCCAGACGATCGCCGGGGCGGTCGCGACGGGCACCCACGGATCGGGGCGCCATTCGATGTCGCACTACGTGGCGTCCATGCGGATCGCGTGCTATCGGAAGGACGGGGAGGCGCGGGTGCGCATTGTCGATGCGGGACGCGAGCTTCGCGCGGCTCGATGCTCGGTCGGGGCGATGGGCGTCGTGCTAGAGGTGGCTCTGCCCTGCGTGCCCCAGTACTTCGTGCGCGAGCGGTGTGTGTGGCGGCCCGGATTGACTGCGGCGCTCGAGAGCGAGGTCGAAGCGCCGCTCCAGCAGCTCTATCTGATGCCGCATGCATGGACGGTACTGGTGCACGAGCGGAGTGTCGCCGCCGAGGCTCGCCGGACCGGGTGGGCTGCGTTGTACCGGGCCTACTGGCTCACCGTGATCGATGTCGCGCTGCACTTGTGCGTGAAGTTCTCCGCTTCGCTGATGCGCAGCCGTCGGCTCGTCCACCTGCTGTACCGGCGCCTTCTTCCGGCATTCCTCTTTCCGCGGTGGCGGGTCACCGACCGGAGCGACCGTCAGCTCCTGATGCGTCATGATCTCTTCCGCCACCTGGAAATGGAAGCATTCGTAACGCGCGAGCACCTCGCGGCAGCCGTCGATTTCGTCGTGGAAGTGCTGCGGCGGGAGGACGAACGCGGTTCATACGTCCACCACTACCCGATCTGCATTCGCCGGGTGCTGCCGGACGACACCCTGATCTCGATGGCCTCCTGCCACGGGATGCAAGAGCAGGACTGGTACGCGATCAGCCTGATCACCCTGACCGAGCCGCGGGAGCCGTTTCAGCGCGTGGCGGCCTTCGTGGCCGAGGGCTTGTCGTCGCGCTTTCGTGCGCGCCTGCACTGGGGAAAGTGGTTTCCTCCGGGTGAGGCAGGAGTGGAGCAGGGCTATCCGGGACTTGGGGAATTCGTAGCGACGTGCAGGCAATTCGATCCGAGGGGCGTTTTCCGCAACCGCTTCCTCCGGCGGACGATTCCGTCAAACAGGGAACAGGTTACGGCGGAACAGTGCTTGACGCACGTCGTCCGTACTTGCTAGAACTACTCCATGAGCCACCTCCGCAAATCCATCTTTGCCTGGGGGATTCTGACAGCTGCCGCCTGGGCCGTCGGTTGTGGCGACAGCACGACGGATCCCGCGCCGCGACCGGAGCCTCCCGTGCCGGCGACGATCACCGTGAGCCCTGCCGCGGCCGAGTTCACGGCATTACGCGAGACCGTGCAACTGAGCGCAGAGGTCCGCGACCAGAACGGCCGGGTCATGGACGGGGCCGCTGTGACGTGGGTGAGCGCCAACATCGGGATCGCACAGGTGGACGCGGCCGGACTCGTGGTTTCGGTGGGCAACGGAACCGTCACGATCACCGCGAGCGCGGGGGCGGCGTCGGGGAGCGCCGAGGTGACAGTGGCGCAAGTGGTGAAGGGAATCGAGGTGCTGCCCGCCCCCGCGAAAGTGTCCGCGGGCGACACCCTGCGCCTGACGGCGGAGGCCTGGGACGCGAACGGGTTTACGGTGCCCGGCGGCGAATTCACGTGGTCTTCGAGCGATACCGCCGTTGCCGCCGTGGATGGGTCGGGACTGGTCCGGGGCATCGTCGAGGGTGTGGTGTACGTCACGGCCACGTCGGCAGATGTGCCGGGCACCGTGCCGGTCACGGTGGCCCACCCGGACTGGGGCCCGCTCGCGGCGCTCTACGAGGCCGCGCAGGGTTCGGTCTGGATCGAGGACGATGGCTGGATGTCGGATCGGCCGATCGGCGAATGGCACGGCGTGACAACCGGGCCGGATGGTCACGTCACCGCGCTGGAACTCGCTTCGAGCAATCTGACCGGGACGATTCCGGAGAAACTGGGCCGCCTGTCACACCTCGAGACCCTGAATCTCCAGTGGAATCGGTTGCGGGGGCCGATTCCTCTCGAACTGACCAGGCTGCCCAACCTCAGGAGCCTATTCCTGGGCGTCAATGGCCTGACCGGCGAGATCCCGGCCGAACTGGCCAACCTGGCCAACCTCGAGGACCTGCGCCTGAACCACACGTTCCTCGCCGGCCGGATCCCGCCCGAGCTGGGCAACCTGCCCAATCTCACGAGGCTCAGCATCCAGTCGAATGACCTGACCGGTCTGGTTCCTCCCGCCCTGGTGCAACTCGAACGGCTCCGGTTCTTCCACTTCGCGGAAAACGAGGATCTCTGTATCCCCGACGAAACCGGTTTCATCGGGTGGCTGGCGCAGCTTGACGTTGCGCTGGGACCGGTGTGCAACGAAGACGACAGGAAAGCGCTCGTGTCTCTCTACGAGGCCACCGGAGGAAGTGACTGGGAGCGTTCCGACGGCTGGCTGGACGACGTGCCGGTGAGCGAATGGCACGGGGTGAGCACGGATTCGGTGGGACGGGTCCACGAAATCGACCTTTCCGACAACGGACTTGCGGGCCGCCTGCCGGAGCTGTTGGCACCGCTCACGAGCCTGACTGCGCTTCAGCTCGACGGAAACGAGGGACTGACCGGTCCCCTGCCGCTGACGCTGTCCGCGCTGTCACTCGAGGCGCTGAGATACCGGGACACGGGCCTTTGTGTCCCCGTCGCGGAATCGTTCGCCCGGTGGCTCGCGGCCATCCCATCACACGAGGGAACCGAAGCCGAGTGTTTGTCCCTGTCGGACCGGAAGACCCTCGAGCTCCTGTACGATGCTGTGGGTGGCGCCAAATGGAAGGACGACGAGAACTGGCTTTCCGGCCAGCCTCTCGGCGAGTGGACCGGAGTGGAAACCGACACCGTCGGCCGCGTGGTTGCGCTGCGACTTCCCGGCAACGACCTGGCCGGCCGCCTGCCACCCCAACTGGGCTACCTGGACCAGCTCCGCGAACTGGACCTGTCCGGCAATCGCCTGGAGGGACCGATCCCGGCCCAGCTGGGCGACCTGTCCGGCCTCACGCTGCTGAATCTCGGCCAGAACGAGCTGGAGGGACCGATCCCCGCGCGCCTGGGCGATCTGACCAGCCTTTCACAGCTGCTTCTGTGGGCAAACGAACTGGAGGGACCAATCCCGCCGGAGTTGGGCAGGCTGACGAACCTGCTCGTGCTGGGACTCGGAATCAACGAACTGGAGGGACCGATCCCGCCGCAGCTGGGCAACCTCGCCAACCTGTTTTACCTGTACCTGGACGGGAATCGCCTGGAGGGACCGATTCCGCCGGAGCTCGGGAACCTGTCGCGCCTGTACGAGTTGATCCTGAATCGCAATCGGCTGTCGGGGTCGATTCCCTCATGGCTGGGCAGCCTGCCGAACCTGACGCGAATCGGGCTCGGAGAGAACTGGCTGACGGGATCGATCCCGCCCGATTTGGGCAGCCTGCCGGGCCTGACCGAGCTGGTTCTGGGTCGCAATTATCTGACGGGGTCCATTCCGTCAACACTGGCCGATCTTTCCTCGTTGATTCACCTGGATCTCGGGCGGAACAGGCTGACGGGAGGAATCCCAGCGGGCTTGGGAGCCCTGTCCACCCTGGAACGCCTCAACCTCAGCGGGAATGAGCTGGCCGGTCGGATTCCCGCCCAACTCGGTGATCTGCCCGGGTTGCAGTTGCTGTCGATGGCGGAGAACCAGCTGTCCGGTCCACTACCGTCCGTCCTTGGGGGACTCGCCCGTCTGAAGCGGCTGCACCTGACCGACAATGCCGAAATGACCGGGATCCTGCCTGCGGGTCTGACCGCTCTAGGCGAACTCGAGGAACTGATTCTGACGGGTACCGATCTGTGCGCGCCCGCGGATACCGCCTTCCGGAACTGGCTGTCGGAAGTGAAGGTGGCGCGCGTGCCAGGCTGTGCAGTGGACGCGGGGTCGTCGGCGTACCTGACGCAGGCGGTGCAATCGTTGGACTACCCGGTGCCCCTCGTCGCCGGCAGGGAGGCGCTGCTCCGGGTATTCGTGGTGGCGTCGCGTTCCGGGAGCGCGGGCATCCCGATGGTCCGGGCGACCTTCTACCTCGATGGAGTCGAGAGTCACGCGGTCGACATTCCGGGCTCGGGGACTCCCATCCCGACCGAGGTCGAACACGCCCGGAGCGCGCTTGACAGGTCGGCCAACGTCATAATCCCCGGATCGGTGATCCAGCCCGGGCTGGAGATGGTGTTGGAGATCGACCCGGACGGAACGCTGTCTCCCGAACTGGGCGTGACAAAGCGGATTCCCGAGGAGGGCAGGGCACAGGTGCAGGTGGAGTCGGTGCCCAGCCTGGACATGACGCTGATTCCGTTCCAATGGGCGCCGAATCCCGGTTCGTGGATTGTCGAGGTCGCCAGCGGCATGGCCGAGAGCCCGTACACGCACGAAATGCTCGACGACGTGCGGGCCATGCTCCCGGTAGCCGATATCGACGCGGAAGTCCATGAAGCCGTCCTGACCTCGACGACCAACTCGCTCGACCTGCTTCGCGAGACGCATCTGATTCGGACGTTGGAGAGCGGTACGGACTACTACCTGGGGATCCTCCCCGAGCACGTTGTCGGGGCCCCGGTGGGGGTCGCGTTCCTTGGCTTCCGCATTGGCTTTTCGGTCGCCGATCCCTTTGTGATCGCGCACGAACTCGGACACAACCTGGGTCTCCATCATGCGCCGTGCGGAGGTGCCGGCGGTCCGGACCCGGCGTTCCCGCAGACAGACGGTTCGATTGGCGCTTGGGGATTCGACTTTCGTGGCGGCGGCAGACTGGTATCGCCGCGGACCCGGGACGTTATGTCCTACTGTGGTCCTCCGAACTGGATCAGCGATTTCAGCTTTACGAAGGCTCTGAACTTTCGGCTTGAGGGCGACGGTCGCCTGGACCCGCTCGCACGGACCGCCGGCGCCGTGCCCACGCGCAGCCTGATTGTGTGGGGTGGCGCGGACGAGGGCGGAAATCCGTTCCTGGAACCCGCTTTCGTGGCGGACGCCGCGCCCGGCGTGCCGCAATCCGGTGGCGACTACCAACTCGTCGGCCGCAGCGCCACCGGCGACGAACTGTTTTCGCTGAGTTTCGACATGCCGGAACTGGCGGACGCGGAAGCGGCGTCGTCTTTCGTCCTTGCGCTGCCCGTGCCGGCCGATTGGGTGGGCCCACCCGAGAGCATAACGCTGTCCGGCCCCGGCGGATCGGCCACGACAAACCGGACGACCGACCAGCCCATGGCCATCCTGCGCGATTCGGCGAGCGGTGAGGTGAGAGGGGTGCTGCGCGGCGAGGACGCGATGGACGTGATGCGCGTGGCGGCCGAGGCTGTCGGGCCCACCGGGCCGCGTATGCAGGTATTGTTCAGCCGGGGGATCCCGGACGAGGAGGATTGGCGGCCCTGATGCCACCGGTGACGAGTGCACGCATGACACGAGAATCACAATGAGACGAGCGCGCCTCTTCGTCCTTACGTCGGCATTCCTCGCCGTCGTCGCCTCGGTGTTCGGCTGCGGCGACGGTGCGACGGCGCCGCCGCCGCCAGTCATCCCCGTGCCCTCCGCGATCACCGTGAGCCCCCCCACGGCCGAGTTCGCGGCGCTCCGCGACACTGTGCAACTCGGCGCCGAAGTCCGTGACCAGAACGGGAACGTCATGGCCGGCGCCGCGGTCGCGTGGGTGAGTACCAGCACCGATGTGGCGACGGTCGATGCGACCGGCCTCGTCACGGCGGTAGCGAACGGGGCGGCGACGATCAGCGCGACCGCGGGTGCCGCGTCGGGGAGCGCGGCGGTGACGGTGGCCCAGGAGGCTCTGGGGATCGAGGTGTCGCCCGCCGCCGGCAAGGTGTCCTCGGGCGACACGATCCGCATGACGGCGGAGGCCTGGGACGCCAACGGATACACCGTGCCGAGTGCGGAACTTGCGTGGTCGTCGAGCGATTCCGCCGTCGCCGAGGTCGATGGGTCGGGTCTGGTGAGTGGCGTCAGGGAGGGCGCAGTGACGATCACCGCATCGTCGGCGAGCGTGCAGGGACAAGTGGTTCTCACCGTGGCCCACGAGGATTGGGGTGAGTTGGTGGCGCTCTTCGAAGGCGCGGACGGTCCGAACTGGATCGAAGCGGACGGCTGGCTTTCGGACCTGCCGATCGGCAAGTGGCACGGGGTGACGACGAACGAGACCGGTCACGTCACGGAGTTGAGGCTCTCCGCGAGCAACCTGGCCGGACCGATTCCGCCGGGGCTGGGGGACCTGTCGCACCTTGAGACGCTCAGCCTCGAGAGGAACAGCCTGGCCGGGCCGATTCCCCCCGAACTGGGCAGACTTCAGAATCTCAGGACCTTGATCCTCGGGGTGAATGACCTGACGGGGCAGATTCCGGGCGATCTCGGCGATCTGGCCAACCTGGAGGTGCTGAGGCTTCGCAGGAACGATCTGACCGGCCCGATTCCGCCCGAACTCGGCACATCTCTTCCAGTGTAATCCACCAAGGTCTACTGAGTAGATCATAACACGTTACTGAACAACGTGTTCTGTGGCATCCACGGCGCTCTACCGTCCCTTGCGGTCCATCGCCATCCGGTGTATTCTTCCCGATGTAGTGCTGCAATAAGTGATACACTACAAGGACGGAGACACCATGAAGCGACCGCGAACCCTCTCCGCCGCGTTCGTGCGGACGGTCAACCGGCCCGGCGTCTACGGCGACGGGCGGGGCGGGCGGGGACTGAGCCTTCGCGTCCACCGGACACGCGATGGCCGGATCACCAAGACGTGGCGTCAGCGCGTCAGGATCGAGGGCCGCCTGACCTCGATCGGACTCGGGCCGTATCCCGAAGTCACGCTCGCCGAGGCCCGGCAGAAGGCATTGGACAACAGCCGGGGCGTTCTCTTGGGCCAGGACCCGCGCGGGCGCGGGATCCCGACGTTCGCCGAAGCCGCCGAGCGGACCATCAAGCTCCACCGCGAGGCGTGGAAGGCCGGGAGCCCGCTTCCCGAGCAGTGGGAATCCACGTTCCGCCTCCATGCCGCTCCGCTCCTCGACAAGCGGGTGGACCGGATCGAGAGCGCGGACGTGCTCGCGTGTCTCGCGCCGATCTGGAACTCGAAGCCCGCGGCGGCGCGGAAGGCCCAGCACCGGATCACGGCCGTCTTCCGCTGGTGTATCGGTCGAAACTACCGG
>JAJDUP010000037.1 GCA_022826565.1 Gemmatimonadota bacterium
GATGCGCGAGTTGCTGATGAAGGCCTGGCTCCGGCCGCTGGTGGTCGGCATGAGCCTCTTCCTGGGTATCTGCTTCGGAAGCTGGGCGACGATGCACTGGCTGTCGAGGAGCATCCAGGATCGGATCGAGACCTTGGGGGATTTGGACACGAGGACCGAATGGGCGCGCGCGATGCTGGCCGAGATCGAGGAGACGACGTGGGGCGTCGAGTTGGTGGAGAGCAGCGGGGACCGGTACGTGTCGCTGCCCGCCGGGACGGTGGTCCGTCCGGCGTTCACCTTGGAAGGGCGGCCCTACTTGAAGCTGTCGAGGGAGTGAGGAGGGAGCTTCGTGACCGATATGGAGCGGCGGCTGACGGCCGCATTGGAAAGGTTGTCCGAGCAGTACGAAACGGAACAGCGGCGGCACTCCGAGCAGATCGGAGCGTTGCGGCAGCAGGTCGAAGCCTTGCAGCGGCAAGTCGAGCGGCTGAGCGCGCGGGTGACGGACTTGACCGGATACTCCGGGACGTACGGCGCAGGGCCAGGGAGCAGGTGGCGATGACGAGGCAACTGCTGGAACGGATTCGCCGGCCCGGGCCGGACCGGGATCATGGTCCGAGCCGGTGAGAGTTCGCTGGCCGCTATGGCCCCATGCCCATGCTAACGACTAGGTAGAGAGGCCGTGTATTGAGCATCTCAAGGCCCCGCAGAGGAAGGACTCGGATCTGCACTCTCCTTGGGAAGCGCAACCACCGATGGCCGGAGGAGTCGGAGGCGGCGCTGGCGCTGGAGGTGCACGAGCCGATTCGAGACCTGCTTAAGCGACGGCAAGAAGGCGTGGAGGATTGGACCAACTACTTGGCGGGTCAGCTTGGCGCTACGACGGGTGGCCACTCCACGACGACCCAGCAAATGGCTTAGGTTGGAACCCTCACGGCGAACCCCAGTCGCCTAGGTGCGGCAGCGGTCTGGACGAGGAGCAGGACGTATTGAGCGACGATGGCTTTGAATGGTCGCACGGCATCAGCGAGAGTGACCTCAGGAAGATGGGCGAGATCGTCTTGCAGTGGAGTGCTGCGGACTTCTTCATCGGCAATTCGCTGAACTTCATGTTCGATGTTACGGACGAATCGATGCGCCGCGAGATATGCTCTTGGAGCCTCGGCAAGAAGCTGCACTTCCTGGGGAATGTGGCGGATGCTCATCCACGCCACGAGCTGGTGGTCGAGATTCGCCGCCACGGCTTGGCTTGCCTTGCAGAGCGCAACCTTGTGGCTCACAGCTATGCGCTTGTTAGCTCCCGTGACGGTCGCGCACTCTTGGAAGCCCCGAAAAAGAATGACAGGACAGAACTTCCCTCCCTCGATAACTACCTCGATAACGCGCGCCGGATCCGTGGCCTCGCACTGAAACTGAACGCCGCGCTCGCGGCTCCCTGGATAGTGGACGCCGCTTGGTTTGCCGGACACTCCGATCTCTGAGAAGTCGGCACGGCACCCCGCACCACTCCTTGTTCCCGTCGACGGTCGGCCCTAAGGCCCGGACCGAGCATCGCCGCTCCGGCGGTCGAGGCACAACCGGAACGCGGGCAGCGACATGCAGGGTGCCACGTACCGGCGATTATCGTGAAACCGCGGACCGTCAGAAACCGCTATGCCCGTGATGTCCTCACTCCGCGTTGCTGCGGCTCTCTACGATCCGCTGGCGCATCCATTCGTCCACCTCGGCCTCGATCCAGCCCACGGCGCGCGATCCCAGCGAGACCGGGCGGGGAAAGCACCCCTGCTCCAGCCGCACGTATATCGTGCTCCGCGACAGGCCCGTGCGGGCCATCACCTCAGGAAGCCTCAGGAACCGCCCCGCCACTTGCCTCTTGCTCTCGATCACACTCGTCATCGTTTTTCCGCCTTTCTCCCTTGATGGTCAATTCCGAAACCACTCGATCCTCGGTTGCGTCGTTGCCCGGCATGAACGCGAGCACCCGACCGGGTCGGCGCCGACCCGCGGCGAACGGGCGCGCCTCGCCGGGCGCGTTCTCTCAGTTCCGGCCCGCCAGATAGTCGGCCCAGTCGGCCATGAGCCGCCGCCGACGCTCGAACAGGTCCGTTCGCCGGTAGGCGGCCTCGACCTGATTCCGGACCACATGTGCCAGCGCCGCCTCCGCCACCTCGCGGGGGTGGTCGGTCTCCTCCGCGGCCCAGTCCCGGAACGACGACCGGAAACCGTGCGGCACGGCCTCGATCGCGAGCCGCCGGAGCGTTCTGGAGAACGCGGTGCCGTCAACCGGATTGTTGCGCACGCTCGGGAATACATGCGGACCGCCCGCTCGACGGAGCGACCGCGCCTCTTCGAGGATCTCAAGCGCACGCCCGCTGAGCGGGACGCGGTGCTCGCGGTTCGTCTTCATGCGCCCGGCCGGGATGGTCCACACTCCCGCGTCCTCGTCGATCTCGCTCCATGCGGCCCCCCGCGCCTCGCCCGAGCGAGTCCCCGTCAGCACGAGGAACTCGAACGCCAGCTTCACAACCGGCCACGCACTGGACGCTTTCACCTTCTCGATCGCGGATGCGACCTCCCGGTGCGGCAGCGCCTTCATGCGCTTGACGGTGTAGTTCTGCGCGCCGAGCGCCGGGCCGATCCGGTCGCAGGGGTTGTCCGGCCGGAGTTCCATCGCCACGGCCCATCCCATGACCGCCCGGATCCGCTGGCGCAGCTTCCGGGCGGTGGTCGCCTTCTCGTGCCAGATCGGAGCCAGAACCCCGATCACGTCGGCGCTCGTCACCTCCGAAACCGGCGTCTTGCCGATTCGGGGAAACACATGGCGCTCCATGCCCTTGAGCCACAGTTGGGCATGGCGGGGGGAGCGCCACCCCGGACTCAACTGGTCCACGAGCTTCCGCGCCGCGTCCGCGAAGGTGGGCATCGACTCGGCCCGCCGCTTCTCGGACAGCGGGTCACCGCCCTCGCGGGCCAGCTTCCGGTTCGCGAACGCCTTCTCGCGGGCCTCCTTCAGCGAGACCAGAGGGTAGCCGCCGAGCCCGAGTTCGGTTCGGCGTCCCCGGATCGTGAGGCGCTGGATCCAGCCCCGGCTGCCCGTGGGCCGGACATCGAGATAGAGGCCGTTGCCGTCGCAGTACCGGCCGGCCCGGCTCACGTTGCGGACGAAGGCGGGCGTGAGCGCGTTGTGCGGATGACGCCCGCGCGGCTTGCGTTTCGGCGGTCGTTTCGGGAGTAGTCTACCTACCATTATACCATCCTAAAAACATGGATGTAGTGGGACGCCAGCAGACGGCTAAGGACTAGCGACAGCTGACGGAATAACTCATAACTCTCTGTATCAAAGTAGTTTATGGATATCATGGGATGCAACTGGACGATACGTTCATCCATATGCCTGCTGCCAAAACGGTTCGCGCGACTTGCCGAAGAGTTGGTTGATGAGCGATGAGACGCCGTAGGCGAGCGAGTAGGAGTCGAGCAGGGGATCGTCGAGCGGGTTCCACTGGAGCGACCCGCCGAGCCCGATCTCGAGGTAGTCGTCCGCGCGCCCGGCGTCTTCGAGGATGCCGCGGACCTGATGGCAGAAATCGCCCTTGACTTCGAGCACGAGCGCGCCCGCGCGGCGGTCGGGATCGTCGGCCCGCCAGGTGAGGAGTTGGCGGGCGAACGGATACATGCACCCGCTGGTCTTGCCGGTGCCGACCGCTCCCACGATGAGCGTGCCGGTGTAGAGTCCCTTCTCGGGAATCACGAGCCACGACGGCTCTTCGCTCTCTCTCGAGACGGTTGGGTGGTGCAGTTCGCCGATCACGAGCGAGGGCGTCTCGTCGGTGGGCGCAACGGGCCAATCGGGGAGCTTGCCGCGCCGACGGAGCCTGAAGAGCGGCTGCAACCAGACCCGCCAGACGGAAAGGCAGAGGTTCCCGGAGAGCACGACGGCGATGGCGGGCCATGCGTAGTGCCACAGGCGAAGCGCGGCCCAGAGGCGTGGATCGTGCGAAGCGATCAGATCGAGCGCGGGGTTGGCGCCGACGCCGGGGAACGGCGCCTTGAGCGCGTGGCCGCTCACGGCCCCGACGGCGGCCCCGATGATGGCCAGGGTACCGGAGTTCATCGGTCGAACCCCCTTCCTGGAAGGACTGCTGGCTGGGAGCGACCCGAAGGGGGCGGGTCCGGGGTGTGCAAAGCCACCCGGCCCCGAACCCGTAGCAGGCCCTCGGACTGCCGGGTCGCTCCCAGCCCCGCCCAAACGGGCGCTGCGGCCCCGGCCGGCGCGGAGGGGAGGGCGCAAGACGTTGGTGTGGAGCGGCTTGCAGGGTTGGGCGGGTGTGCACGTTCCGGGCGCTGAAGTGTGCATCGCCCCCCCACGTCGTTTGCACATGCGGCTACGGCCATGAGCGCGGGCACTCGAGGTGTCCGGATCATTGGTAGACGACTCCCGCGAGCCGCGTGGTCCGCCAACTGCGAGCGCGGTGCAACACGGCCTGTCCGGGGGTCTTCCCGGCGGCCCCGTTCTCGAGCGCAACGGCGCGCTTCAGCGCGACCTGCAGGCCGCCGTACTCGTCGAGCACCTCGACCGCGCCCTCGAGGATCGCGCGCTCGATGCGGTCCAGTTCCTCGCGGACTTCCGCGGGCGCCTCGCCGGCGCCGGATGGCTCGGTCCAGCGGCGCATGACGCGCTCGGCGCGCTGCGTGTCGGTGCGGTTGCGTCCGAGGGCGACGGCTTCGACGGATCTGCCCTGCCGCGCCAGCGCGCTCCAGAGCCCGCGGTGCGCCTGGCCCCAGGAACGCAGCGCGGTCGTGGTGTCGTGGCCGGGTTCGGCGTAGACGAACAACGCGTGGTCCGGCCCCAGCGCGACCGGTAGTTTGACCGGGAAGTAGCGGCGGGTGTCGCTCGCGGCGCCCCGGTAGAGGCGCGACGGGAGGAGCTTGCGCTCGATCCCGAGCGCCTCGAAGGCGGCGATCTTCTCCCGCTCCGTCGGGAGCCAGGGCAGATCCGCGTGCTCGATCACATAGTCGAGCGAGAGCAGGCGGCGCATGAGCACCCGGGGTGATGCCGCGCGGCGGTGCCGGATGTGCTCGGCCCCGAACGCGCGGTAGAGTCTGCGCGAGTAGATGCGGCAGACGCGGCCGATGCCGTGGACGCCGGGCACCGTCTCCTCGGCGGCCAGTCCCTGCGAGATCAGCGTGTGCACCAGTCGGCGCACCTGTTCGTGATGCACATCCAAATGCCGCCCTGCCTGCCTGCGGGTGAACACCCCGCTGTGGAGGCACACCAGTGCGATCCACTCCGCCTTCCGACCGGCCCAGCCGAAGTCGCCAAGCGCCTTCTCGCGGTCCTTCAGGTGGGCGATCACGGCGACTCCCCAGTCACGAGCGCCAGGTCGGCCCGCATGTAGGTGACGAGGAGCCCCATCGGGTTGTGGACGACCAGTTCGGGCGGGACCGAGTCCAGGAACTCGAACCGGAGCGTCAGCGACCAGCGCTCGCGCCGGATCTCCTGTTCGCCCCTGAGATGCACGAGGTCGAAGTCGGCGGTCGCGCCGTGCGGCGGCTCGGGCGCGGGATGGATGCGGAGCACGACCTGCTCGACCTCGAGTTCGGTCTCGGCGGTTCCGGCCGCCGTGGCCGCCACCTCCGCGCCGTCCCGCTGGAACGCGGCGTTCGCGAGGTCCGTCGAGAGGAACCGGAGGCTGCGGGTCCAGTGCTCCTGCGCCGTCGCCCGGCGCCGGGAGTGGAAGTCGTGGACGAACCGGTTCAGGAAGTACTTGGTCGTGGGATCGAGCGGATCGGCTTGCGCCGTTGCGGCCTCGTAGGCGAGCGCCTCGGCGCGGCCCACGTCGTCGACCCGGATGACGATGGGCTTGGGCGGCTCGGCGCCTGCGATCCGCAGCAGGACGAAGACACCGAGCACGCAGCTTGCCGAGAGGAAGATCAGGATCGTCCTGAGCTTCCGGTTCGCCTGCACGGCCTCGCCCCAGATCTCGGCGTACTCGCGGCCGGCGTCACGGTCTCGTTTCATGATCGGTTTCTCCTTCGGACTCAGACGGGGGGCTTGACGGGAGCGGCAGCCTTGCTGGCTCCCTGCATGACGAGCGCGACGAACCCGGACCCGGCGGAGCCGGAGCCGGACACGAGCATCGAGGCGAGTTCGCCGACCTTGAGCCCGGCCATGAGGCCGGAGACGACGAGCGGGAGAAGAACGACGGCCCAGAGCCAGAGTTCGGCCGGATCGGCCGTGCCGGTGCCCATGAGCGCGTCGGCGTAGGTCGTGATGTAGCCCATGCCGACGCCCATGAAGACCCGCAGGATGGCCCCGGCCACGACGCCGTAGAGCGTGTAGACAATCATCGTCCGGAACCATCCCCAGAACAGGAACGAGAGCGGCTCGAAGAGCAGGAACGCGATGAACACGGGACCGACCAGGATCGCGATGGCGATGGCGACCTGCGCCCAGATCACCTGCGCGTAGGTGATGCAGAAGAGCAGCAGCAGACAAAGCACGAGCGAGGCGCCCATCACGAGCGTGACCAGCGAGGAGAAGATCACGGTCACGCCCGCCGTCATGATCGAGAGCAGATTGCCCGTGGACCACGCGGCGCTCAGGTGCGCGGAGTACGCCTGCACGAGCGCAGCCATCTCGGTGTAGCCCGCCGACACCACGTCGGAGAGGAACAGGTTCTGGAGCCAGATCCCGCCTCCGGCGACCATGGCGGGGAACGTGAGCCCGACGCCGGGGATCGGGACGACGTAGTAGTGGAGCAGCGTGCGGGGGATCGCGATCCCGATCACGAGCTTGATGATCTCCCAGGGCTGGAAGGTGCCGCTGAACGCGATCTTGAGTCCCGTCCATGCGACCATGACGGCGGCGAGCCCGCCCCATAGCTGGAGCCCGAGCGTGTGAACGTTGGGCGCAGCCCCGCCGACCACGGTGTCGAGCACCACGTCCAGGAAGCTCTTGAAGTCCTGGAGCTGGTCCCCCGGGATCTGCGTGGGGACGTTCGGGTCGATGGACTGCGGCGGCAGTTGCATGGCCGGCGCGCCCCTACCGGTAGAACGACGGGACGCGGAAGAGGAGCCCGTCGCGGAGCGCGGTCCGGTTCCGGGATGCGGCGTCGCGGAGCGTCAAGGCCATCGCGTTTGCGCGCGCCCGGTCGTCATGCCAACGACCGAGCCATTCGAGCCGCGCGAGTTCAGCCTGCTGTGCCCGGCTCGCCTCCAGGGCGGCCTGGTGGGCAAGAACTTGCCCTGCGGCCGCGTTGATGCGCCCCTGGCTCAGCGCCGCCGCGACTCCGGCCTGCTGGAGAGCGGTGTTCGACAGATTGCCATTCGCGGTCAGGTCGCCGAACGAGCCCTGCGCGCTCTCGATGGTCTCGGCGAGGGCGGCAGCCGCGTCGAGCGCCGCGTAGTCGAGCACGCGCTGACGGTCGGCGGCCTCGCGGGCGCGGCGGTAATCCTCGGCCGCCTGCGTCGCCGCCTCGGGCGCAAGATCCCGGAAGAGACCCAGGATGTCGGCCTCCGTGACCCGGTCGGCGGTCCCGTGGGCGGTGCGCCAGAGTCCGGTGAAAGAGCGCCCGCTTCCCATTTGACGGACGGCGTCGACCGTCCCGCGGGCCTGACCGGTGAAGTCGGAGCGCCAACCGAGTCCGTCGCGGACGAGCCCGACGGGATCGGCGGCGAGCCGGGAGAACGGTGCCAGCAGCGCGTCGATCTCGCCCTTGGCGGCGCGCTCCATGTGGTCGAGTTGGTCTTCGAGTTCCGTAAGCTGGCGGGCCAACGACCGGATCTGGGTGACCTGGTGCGAGATCTGCGTGATCTGGTTCGCGATGATCGTGGCCCGCTGGAACCAGCTGCCGAAATCGATCTGCGCGCTCGCGGGAGCGGGGGCCGCGAGCGTCAGCAGCGGGACGAGAAGGGCGGCGATCAGGATGCGGTGATGCATGGGGGAGTCCTTTCGTGTCAGCGATTTGTGGTCTTGCGGGGGATCAGGACATCGGAGGTGAGGCAGACGCGGAGCCGGTGGCCCGCGCGGATCGTGATCTCCGGCATCCGGTTCAGGTACCGGTCCAGCATCGAGGTGGCGCTGCCTCCGAGCCCCTGGCCGACGCCCGCCCGGAGTCCGTAGGGCGAGGCTCCGGCAAGGGTGAGACCGCTCAGCGCGCCGACCGCTCCGGCGGCGGCGAACGTCGAGAGGTAATGGCGGTTCACCTTGTCGCGCAGCGCGCTCTCGCCCACCTGGTTCAGGCCGGTGAATTCAAGGTCCACCCAGCTTCCGTCCGGCAGGAGCAGCCGGTGGAACCCGACGGCGAGACGGGTCTGGTCCCGGTCCTGAACCGCCCGGGCCGTGCCGACGACGCGCGCGCCGCGCGGGACCACGACGCGCTGGCGGTCGGCCGAATACAACGGCACCGACACCATGGCGAGCACCGGGCCGGGGAACTCGCCGGACAACTGGGTGACCAGCACCGCCTCCAGGAACGTGCCCTCGTGGATGCGTTCCCAGCCCGGCGGATCATGCGGCCGGACCAAACGGCCGGGCTCGGACGTGCCGGACGCGGGAAGACCGGTCTGCGGCACCGGGCCGCCGGCGCCGGGCGCGAACTCTCCGGCAGCCAGCCCGGCCGCCATCTCGGCCTCAAGTGCGGAGAGGGATTGCCCGAGGGACGCGAGCGCGCCGTCGAGTGCTGCATCGGGAGACCCGGGCGCCGGGGGAGCCGCCGCCGCATCCGAAGCCCGGTCCGGATCCCGGTGCGACTGCGCGACGGGAAACGAGCGGAGCGAGCGCGCCTGGCGCTCGACCTCCTCGAGCAGGAGCGCCTCGCGCAACTCGAACTCGGCGCGGCCCATTCCGGGGGCCCGGCCGCCTCCCCCGGCATCCGCACCTGCGGACGCGGCTCCAGCCGACGTCGCGCCGGAGGCGGTTCCGGCTTCCCGGTCCGGCGGGGCGGCGCGGTCCTCGGCGGCGGCCCGTTGCGTCTCGCGCTGCGTCTCGTCGCGGATGCCCTCGTCGAACGACCGGCCCTCGCGGTCGTTCACCGCCCGTAGCTCACTCGTCGTTCCGGTCGCGGCCGCGTCTTCAGCGGGGCCGGAGAGCGACGACGAGAACAGCAGTCCGGCAATGAGCACGGCGATCAGGACGATCCCCGCCTTCGTGACGAGGCCGCCCGGCAGCGCGCCCTTCGGCTCCTTCACCCACTGCTTCCAGCGGCTCATCGGGAGCCCTCCCGGGGCTCGAACCGCCAGCCGGCCCGCCGGTCTCCGATCTGGAGCCATCCGTCGCCCAGCACGCGGCGGGCGACATACAGCCCGTCCTCGGTGAGGTCGTAGGCGACCAGGCTCGGCTCGCCGTCCTTCATCTCGTAGAGCGCCGGCGACTCCTGCGCGCGGGAGCGGAGATAGGTGAACTCGCCGTCGTGCCACATCGCCTCGACCAGGAACGGCCGCTCGGACGTTCTCCGGTCCAGCCGGTACTCGAACGCGAGCCATGCGGGATAGGCGGCGCGGAACGCCTCGATCTCCGCCTCCGCCCGCCGCCGGGCTTCGAGGATCCCCGCCTCGGCCTGTTCCTGTGCCCGGCGGGCGGCTTCGGCCGCTCCGGCCGCCATCTCCCGGTAGGCGGCGACTTCGCTCCGGGCCACGAACGCCGGTCCGCCGGCACTGCCACCGGCCATCCCCGCCGCCTCCGCGCCCGCCTCGACGCGAAAGACGAGGTGGGTCGGGTCCTCGGCGTGCTCGGAGACGAGGAACGAGTAGATGCGGCCGGACTCGCAGACGAGCGCGACGTTGGTCACGGCGTCCTCGGCCAGCGGCTTCAGGTACGCGACATTCGCCGCGCCGGTCAGGTGCCAGTACTCGGAGTCGCCGACCACGAAGTCGAGGATCCGCTCTCCGGCCGGTAGCACGATCAGGGTTGTGTGGCGCACGCGCGCGCGGAGCCGGTGGATGCGGTCCCCGGCCTCGCCGGGCGCCGGAAGAACGGCTTCATCGCCGTCCGCTTGCTGCGCGGCGGCATCGCAGGGGAGCGCCGTCAGAAGCAGCGTCAGCAGAACGACGACGATCCCGAGCAGGATTGCCGCGGTTGGGGTTGCTTTCATGGTGTTCACGTCCTCTCGGTTGGTGGAGTGGGGTGGGCCGGGTGAGCGAGCGCTTCGAGCGCCCGGGCCAGCCCGTGCCTCGCCACGGCTTCGGCGCGCCTCTCGGCGTCGATTGGCGAGGAGGTGTAGAGCCAGTAGCTCTCCGGGTCGACTTCGAGGCGGAGCACCGCCGCCTCGTCCGGGCGGCGGAGATACAGTTCGCGCTTGGGCGTCAACTCCCGGATCCGGTCGACCTCCGACTCGTTCAGCCGGAACAGCGCCCCGGCCTCCGCGGGCAGTTCGGCGTTGGCGAGGAACAGCTTGGTCGGGATCGATTCGAGAAGGGCCGAGGCGCCCGGCGTACCGGTCACGTCCACGGCGGACTGCGTGGCGAGCACGAGCGCGGCGTTCTTCTTCCGCCACGTCTTGGCCGCCTCGGCGAGGTAGTTCAGCACGGCGGGGTCCTGCATGTACCGCCATGCCTCGTCGACGACCATCAGCTTGAGCCGCGCCGTCTCGGCCGGGTCCTCGATCTCCAGCCGCATGCGCTCCAGCAGGTACGAGAGCGCCGCTTCGCAGAGGTCCGCGTGCTCGGCCGCCCCCGCCAGGTCGATCACCTGCCAGTCCCGGAACTCGATGTCCGTCGCGCCCGCCGGGGGGTTGTCGAAGAACGCGCCCCACGCGCCGCCCTCCGTCCACCGGCTCAGCGCGGGCCACATCGCGGACGGAAGCGAGCCCGCCAGCACGCTGAGCGTCCGGCGTTCCGTCCCGAGCGCGTAGAGGTCCTCGATCCGCGCGCGGATCTCGCTCGTGTCCGCGCCGCTCGCCTCGAAGCCGCCCAGCTTCAGCAGCCGGAGCAGCCAGCCGGTCAGGAACTGGAACGTGCGCGCGGTGGCGGGCAGCGCGAAGGGTGTAAGCCGGAGCGTCGGCTCCGCCTCGCCGGGCGCGAGCTCCAGGTACCGGCCCCCGAGGAACCGGGTCAGCCAGCGGTAGGAGCCGCCCAGGTCCAGGATCAGGATGCGCGGATCGTACTTGAGCGCCTCGACCAGCAGGAAGTTCAGGGTGAAGCTCTTGCCCGAGCCGGTGGCACCCAGGATCAGCGTGTGGCCCACGTCGCCCGCGAACAGGTCGTAGCGGTACGCCGTGCGCCACGGCGTCTCGAACATCGCCAGCGGCTCGCGGTCCAGATGCCGGCTCTTCTTCTCTCCCCTCGGCGGCCCGAAGACGGGCGCGAGGCACGCCGCGAGCCCGGCCGATACGAACACCTTCCGCACCTGCCGGCGTCGCGGCTGGGCCGGGAGCCGGGCGAACCATGCGGGCATCTGCCCGTAGCCCTCCCGGATCACCTTCGCGTCGTGCGCGGCGAACAGGCGGCGCACGTCGCCGTCCAGCCGTTCGATCCCTTCGAGTTCACCATGGAGCGCGACGGTGAGCGACGCCTCGCCGTAGGCCACGCCGTCGGCCTCCAGTTCGACGAGCGCCGCTCCCAGTCGGTCGGACTCGGCGGCCGCCGCGGAATCGACCATCGCCGCCGCCGTGCCCTGGGCGTCCTGCGCGTGTGCCATCATCGAGTAGCGCCGCGAGAAGTAGTGGCGCTGCGCGCTTCGGATCCGGCGCCGCGCCGCTTCCACCGTCCACGGCCGCCACTCGAGCGAGACGGTCGTCACCGCGTCCAGGCAGTACAGCTCGCGAAGGAGGTTCGCGTGCGCCTGGCCGGGCGGCGACAGCAGCGAGTAGAGGACCACCGGCTCGCCGTCGAGCCGAAGATGCGAGCGCTCCGCCTCCAGCTCCGACAGCGCGAGCCGCCAGTTCATGCCGCTGCCCGTTGCACCGTCCCAGAACGTGCCGGGCTTGTTGGTGAGATCGGAGAGGAGCCGGGACGATTCCACAGCTCCCAGCACCTCGACGGGCGTGTGCTCGGCGACGAGCGAGCGGCCCGCGTCGATCATCGCCCGGAACCGGTCCGCCGCCGCCTCGATCTCCGAGGCCAGGTAGGTCGGCGCGCCCTTCCTCCGGCGCTTCCTCCACCTGGCGAGCCGGGAGAGCAGTCCCGCTCGGGAGCCCCGGGAGGCCGTGCGCAGGCCGGAGGCGAAGGACCAGATGACGTAGGCGTCAAGCCTCTGGACGCGCTCAGATAGGAACGCCCGGCGCTTCCGGGCCGAAAGGGACGCGACACTCGACCCGCTCCCCACGGTCGTCTCGGGGCTGCGCGGCGGACGCCGGAGCATGTGGAAGTACAGGCGTGCATCGGGACCGAGCCCGGACAGCAGACGCTGCCAGAGGCCCAGCACGCGGTCGATCTGTTCCGGCGTGCGGCCGTCCGTGACCGCTGGTGTGATCCGGCCCGCCGCGATCAGTTCGCCCGAACGGGTCAGGCAGGTGCGGCCGTCGTCGAGCCAACCCCAGTAGGGCAGCTCCTCGGCCAGCGAGCCCGCCGCCTCGTAGGCCCGAAGCTCCTCGGCGACCCTCACTCGCCGCGACCTCGGATCTTCAGGTGCCATGGCTCGGCCGCCCACTTGCCCGGATCGTACCGGGCCGGGTAACGCGCGGCCGCGCGCAGCACCGCGAGCAGGGCCGGGTCCCTCCGGCCCGCGAGCCAGCCCGTGCCGTAGCAGCCGGCGAAGACCGCGCCGCCCGCCACGAGCGAGGCCGTCGCGTTCCACACCGCGACGGCGAGCGTCGCGCCCAGCAGGAACAGTCGCCGCTCGACGCCCAGCACCGTCAGCGGACGGTTCAGCGCCGCGTAGCCGGCCCAGCGCCTCAGGCCCCGCATCAGAACAGCCAGGCCAGGAAGTTCACGGCGCCCACGGCCATCCCGATCCCGAAGATGATCCCGGCCAGCGTCCGCTTGCTCCCGCCCTCGCCGAACGCGAACATCAGCCCGCCCACCACGATCGCGATCAGCGACAGGCCCCGAGCGATCGGTCCCGTGAACTGCGTCTGAAGCTCGGTCACCGCGTCCACCCACGGACTCGTGCCCTGCGCCCAGAGCCGGGCGGGCATCAGCAGCCACAGCGCAGCCCACACGACTGCTCCCATCTTCGTTGGCATCTTTCTCATCGCCTGTCTTCCTTTCCCTGAAGGGTCATTGGGACGACGGACTCTCCACCGCCCCGGGTCTCGGCAATTCGATTGTGGATCCACGCGTCGAACTCCGACCTGATCCACCCGACCACGCGCGGACCCAGGTGGATCGGAGGGGGAAAGCGACCTGCCTCCACCCAGCCGTAGATCGTCG
Organism: Gemmatimonadota bacterium; assembly: GCA_022826565.1. Classification (GTDB taxonomy): domain Bacteria; phylum Gemmatimonadota; class Gemmatimonadetes; order Longimicrobiales; family Gaopeijiaceae; genus Bin94. Next base: position 13,294 of record JAJDUP010000037.1, read on the forward strand.
GTCGCGCCACGCCCAGCCGGGCTGCGATCTCGGATGCCCGGATGAAGCGGATCGGCTCGTCCGTTCTCTTCTCGCTCGGCCTATCGACCATCGCTCCACTCCTTCTCGTTCGTCCTGCGGCTGCTTTCGGCCAGCGGCGCCGGAGGTGGTGTGGTGGAGCGCGTGCGCCGTCCGAGTCCACGTCGTAGCCGTCGGTGAACGCCAGAACCCGGTCCGCCAGCTGCAGCGATAGCGAGCGCCCGGCGGCGATCTCGCGCAGAAGATTCGGGTCGCCCACGGCCCTCATGCCGAACGTCGTCGGCGACATGCCCGTGCGGTCGAGAAACGCGGCGACGCGCGCGTTGAAGTACCGCTCCAACGTCTCCATGGCCGTACTGCTCTCGCGTCTTCATGGCGAAAACGGTGAAGACCTGTCCGCAAGGGAGTCAACAGCTAGGAGATCGCCTAAGTGTCGATAACGTCGAGGATGTCTAATACCGTAAAATCGGCGCTGGACTCCGCCGCCAGCGGGGCGGTGAAGTACCCCCGCGCACGCTTGCGGGCAGTCTCCCGAAACGATCTGAAGGTGGACCGGGCGGCAGGCGCGGAAACCGCGGACTCGGCGTCGCCGGCCAGCGAGTGACAGGCCACAGTATCCGGACGTGGAGGGCGATGCCGGGCCGTCGGCCGGTGGTTCCCTCTCCGCCTTGCGAAGCTGGCCGGAATCGGGACTATTCAATCCATGAAAAACAAAGGGAAGAAGGCCTTGAAGCGGCTCGATCCGGTGCGCCGCCGGCTACTCCAGCTTCTGACTACGAAGGGCTCGACCCTGCGGACCGCATCGATCGCCATGGGCCGTAACGACGCCTACCTGCAACAGTTCGTTCACAGGGGCACGCCGAAGATCCTCGCCGAGGACGACCGCGAGATCCTGGCCGAGCATCTGGGCTGCCGGCCCGAGCTCCTCAAGCACGGCCGGAGCTACCGGCTCGCGACGCACGCCAGACAGCCGCCGCCTGCCGACGCCTACGCCGCGCCGCAGGGCTACAGCGTCATTCCTGAGGCCGAGGTCAGAGTGGAAGCGGGCGTGGAAGCTTGGAACGGCGAGCTGCGCGAGACCGGAGAGGGGTGGCTGTTCGCCGATTCGTTCATCCGCCACCGGCTCCGGGCCGAGCCCGGCGACCTGTGGATGATCGAGGCCGACGGGGACTCGATGGAGCCGATGCTCTCAACCGGCGACCACTTCATGATCGACGTGAGCCGGACGGTGCCCGCGCCGCCGGGGATCTTCGTCATCTGGGACGGCATCGCGCTGGTCGCGAAGCGGATCGAGCACGTGCCGCACTCCGACCCCTCCCGCGTGATCCTCAAGTCGCTCAACCCCGAATACGTCGGCCACGAGTCCGCCGCCGAGGAGGTCAGAATCGTCGGACGGGTCGTCTGGGTCTCCAGAAAGCTGTAGGAGGGGGCAACCCCCTATTACCACAGCTCGTGGAACCACACCGGATGAGGCGGTGCTCCGTGCCGCCGGTTATCTTTCGGTGTTGGATGCGTCCCTTGAGGGGGCGATTACCCTGGTTGCCGGAATCCTGACCGAGAGAAATGGAGCCATGAAGAGCCTGCCCGAGCGGATCATGGGGTACGCCGAAGCCAAGCCGGAGGCTACGCCGATACAGGCGGAAGACCTCCTGCACCTCGGCGACCGGGCCGCCGTGAGCCGGGCGCTCTCGCGTCTCGCCCATTGCGAGCGCCTCATGCGGGTTTACCGGGGCATCTACATGCGTCCGATCGAAACCCGGTTCGGCCTCAGGGGTCCGCGCCGTGAACTGGCGCTCGCCGCCCTATGCCAGCTGTGGGGCGAGACCATTGTACCGAATGGAGGCGATGCGGCGAACTGGCTTGGGCTGACGACGCAAAACACCGTGCGATCCGTCTACCTTACCTCCGGACCCAACCGCATTCTGCACTTCGGGGCTCACCGGGTCGAGCTGCTACACGCGCCAAGCTGGCAACTGGCGGCGCCGAACCGAAACGCAGGTACGGTCATCCGCGCGGTCGCGTGGCTTGGCCCGAGAGAGGTTGAGAAGAGCCTCGATGCCGTGCTCCCGAAGCTCTCGGCGGAAGACCTGAGCGAACTTCTCGCCGCGAGGACGGTCATGCCGCCTTGGATGGCCGAACCGCTCGGGAGGCGTCTGACCCATGGCTGAGGCCGGATACGGACGCCTTTCCCCGGCCGCACGGCGCGACGCACTGGAGGTCGCGGAACGGGAGTGCGGGCAGCAGACCTACCTCCTGGAGAAGGACACCTGGGTCGTTACAACCCTGGGAGTCCTCTTCGAAGCGCCATTCGGACATCATCTCGTGTTCAAGGGAGGCACGTCGCTGTCAAAGGTCTGGAAGGCGATCCGGCGGTTCTCCGAGGACATCGACATCACCTACGACATTCGAGGATTCGCACCCGATCTGGTGATGGGCGGTGACGATGAAGCGCTACCGCCAACACGCAGCCAGGAAAAGCGCTGGACACGGGCGATCCGGCCCCGCCTCGCCGAATGGGTCCGCGAAGTCGCGCACCCCCGCGTGGAGGAAGAGCTTGGACGAAGCGGATTTCCGGCGCGGGTCCGTGCCGAGGCCGAGCGGCTTTACGTTGCCTACGAACCCCTTTTCGTTCCGCTCGGACCCATGCGGCCGGAAGTGCAGGTCGACTTTGGAGCCCGGTCCACCGGCGAGCCCCATGTGCGCCGCACCGTCGTGTGCGACGCAGCTGCCCATCTTCCCGGCCTCGGATTCCCGGAAGCCCGGCCCGCCGTCATGCTTGCGGAGCGCACGTTTTGGGAGAAGGCGACCTCGATGCATGTCTACTGCCTTCAGGGCCGGGTCCGTGGCGAGCGTTGGTCCCGGCACTGGCACGATCTGGTCCGCCTCGACGATGCCGGGATCGCGGCCAAGGCACTGGTCGACCGCGAACTCGCCCAGTCGGTCGCCCGTCATAAGGGGATGTTCTTCCGCGAGAACGATTCCAACCGTCAGCGGATCGACTACCACGCCGCCGTCTCGGGCAACCTCAGGCTCGTTCCCTCGGGCACAGCTCAGGAGGCTCTTGCCGAAGACTACGCCAGGATGCACTCTATCGGGATGTTACTGGACGAGGACGAGCCGTTCGATACGCTCATGCGGCGATGTGCCCTGATCGAGGAACGGGCCAACGCGGCTTGGGCAACGGACCAATAGTCCCGACTATGGACGTCATCGCTTTCCGTGAAGAATTCGTAGGCGAGTACGACCGCTTCTCCCGGAGCTCACCCGCATCCGGGCGGATGACATCAATCAAGCGGGCGGTAGACGCGGCCTATGCCGCGGGGCGCTTCCGGCCAGCGCCGCTGGTCCAACTGAATCCGAACATCGAGCCGGGCGGATGGATCGACGCACTGGTCTCCGACGGCACGCTCGACGCCGAGTTGACGAAACGACATGAGTAACGAGCCCATTTGGGAATTGGCGCCCATCCGTCCAAAGGTGCTGTCCCGGATCTATTCGAGGTACCCGTCGCTGTCCGCAAAGATAATGGCGTTTGTTGCCAAACTTGAGAAACGCACTAAGAACCGTGACATTAGCCTCCTGAAGGGCGAAAGAGACTTATATAGAGCCAGGAAGGGCGATCTCCGAGCTTACCTCAAGCGAGACGGGAAGCTGTTTCATCTTGTGGATGTTCTAGTACGTGGGAATGCGTACAAGAAGAACATGCCGTCGGGGTTTGTCGCACCTGCGAACGCGGAGCCGCCGGAGTATCCGCGTGAGAGCCCAACATTCCCAGTAAAGCCACCCGATGCGCGACTGTTCGATGGCCATAAGGATCGATATTTGCTCAGCCTCGGTGTACCCGCGGCTGTCCTTTCGAGTGTCCGTGAATTCCGCAACCTTGAAGACATAGAAACGGCTTGGGTCGGAGGGTCCTACGGAGACGATGTGGCCCAACGACTCTACAATCTGGCCCAAGGCAAGCATGTCGTTCCACCACATGTTGACACTGTGGACCAGCGCGATGAGGCATCCGATACGGGGCCGCCCGTCTATGTGATCGAGGATGAGAGGCTAAAGCGCCATTTGGACGCGCCGTGGGAGCGGTGGATCACCTTCTTGAGTCGCGAGCAACGTGCAATCGTCGAGCGGAAGTTCCGGGGACCTGCGAAGGTCACGGGCACTGCGGGAACCGGAAAAACGCTGGTGGCGCTCCACCGTGCGGGGCGGCTAGCGGAAGCCGGCCACAAGGTGCTGCTAACGACGTACGGTAGAACGCTGGCCCAGAACCTGCGCAGGAGTTTAAGATACCCTATCGACGACCTGAATGCGCGAAACAGGATTACGGTGTCAACGGTGCATGCTCGGGCGTGGGCCATGGTGCGCGAAGTCGGTGAAGATGTCGAGCCGATTGGACGGTATGATGCTCATGCCGCCTTGGAAGCAGAGTTCCGTGAGTCTACGGTTGGGAAGCTGGAGTTGTTCTCACGCTCCGATGTTGTTGCTGAGTGGGATGAGGTGATCCAACTGCAAGGGATCGTGAAGTGGGAGCAGTACCGAGATGCCCGGCGGCACGGTCGAGGCAAGGCGATGAATGCGAAGAACCGAGAAGTCCTTTGGCCCATATTCGAGGGAGCCCGAAGTTGGCTGGCCGATCAAGGTCAAGTGACTTGGCCTGACCTCTGCCTTTCAGCCGCTGCCTTGCTTCAAGCAGGGCAGATCTCAAGCCCTTTCGGTGCCGTGATTGTGGACGAAGTTCAAGACCTTAGTGTCCCCGAGCTCCGGTTCCTGTGGCAGCTCGCTCAGCATTGTCCCGAGAACTTCATGGTGGTCGGCGACGCTGGTCAGCGAATCTATCCTGGCGGATATAGTCTTCAACGATTGGGCATTGACATCCGCGGTCGCTCAACGCGGCTCACGACCAACTACCGGACGACACGGGAGATTCGGCTGCTGGCGGACACGATTGGTCACCCACGAGTCGACGACATGGACTCGGGGATTGAGAACCGTAATGATGCCAAGGACGACCGCCTTGGTGGTCCTGATCCAGAGCTGCGGCCATTCCGCACTAGGGAAGAGGAGCACCGTGCATTGGTCGATCAGGTCAAGGAATGGGTGGAGCATGGATCCAACCACGAGGACGCCGACATCGGAGTATTCGTCCGGACCAAAGTCCTGGCCGACCAGATAGTGAAAAGGTTGACCGAAACGGGAATCGAGGTGCTTCGGCTTCGAAGGAACACCAACCTTGACAGGCCGGGCGTGCGGGTTGGAACGATGCATCGCGCCAAGGGACTGGAGTTCAAGGCTGTCTGGGTGGCTGGCGTGGAGGCGGGTCTGCTTCCTCTGTCCAAAGCTCTTCAGGCAGCCGTGGATCAAAGCGCCCGGGACGATGCAACCAACTTGGAACGCAGCCTCTTGTACGTTGCTGTGACGCGAGCGCGTCACCAGCTTACTCTGTCGTGGTCTGGCCGACCTTCTGAGTTTCTTTCGAGGGTCTCGTAGGTGATCGCATCGTTCCGCCATATGGTGCTGAAGGCGTTTTACGAGGCCAGGACGGAGCACAGGATCGCGCCCCGACCCCGCGGTCGATGTGGACTACGTGGACCAATCACTGAGAAGCAAGAGAAGATCAGGGCCCTGCACGCCCGGCCGCATCCGGGCGGCGTCGTGAGGCGGCAGTGGCTCGGACCCCTCAGGCTGACAGTGACGTCTCCACACCTTCCAGACGTTGTGGGCCGCCGAGGAGTCCCCCGCGCTCTTGAGGGTGGCCGAGTCATCGCGGCCATACGACGCAACGACGGCGGGGAGACTTCATGAAAAGCGCTATTGGCACTGGCGCCCGCCGTTTGCCGCCGCACCACGTTACCATCCGCGTACCGTGGCACGACGGTGGCTGGGCCGGGACGGTGTGTGCCCAGCCTCTGGCCAATTCGAGCTGCCTAATCCTGCCCCGTATTGGCGCGGGCCGACGCGACGAGGTAGAAACGCGTTGTGCTGGCCAGCGACTAGACCAACTCGACCGCGCTGACCTGCCGCCCTGTGTGGACGAGCGGGTCTCGTTCATGGCCCCCTTTGAGTTAACGCGCATAAGAGAGAGTCATCCGTACCAAGGATTCTCCCCTGAGACTTACGGCCACATCGCTCCAACCCGCTTCGCCCAGCCAGCGTACTCTGCCGCCTGCGTACCCTTCCGATGGATGTTGCGAGAGAAGGTCGAGGGTAACGCGAAGGACGGTGAGATCGGGCTCGCTGAGCGACTGAAGATCGACTGGGTGCCGGACCGCGAGCCCGACATCCGCAATCAGCAAGGCAAGCAGGTCGAGACGGCTTGGGTGCAGGAGCGTGAGAACCAACTCGCTCTGCTCGACACCTTTTTCGGCGCGCTTCGGCCAGAGGAGTCGCTCTGCTTCTTCTACGCGAAGCGCACCCCGCTGTCGGAACAGTCCCGACGTGTGATTCTCGGGGTGGGCCGTATTCTCTCGGTAGGCGACCATACGGAGTATGCCTACAAGGGCGGAAAACGGCCGTTGCGGTCCGTGCTTTGGGAGCGCAACGTGGGCCATTCTGTTCGACCAAGCTTTCGGGACGGCTTTCTCTTTCCGTACCGCGAGGCACTGGCTCTTGCCGAGCGCGAGGGGGTCGATCCCGAGGAGTTCGTGGCCTTTGCTCCACATGAGTACTTTGGCTCCTACTCTTACGGCTCCGAACTCCTAACTCACGACGGTGCCGTGGCGTCGCTCGTGGCCTGCGCTACGACACTGCACCGCATCCGCGGACGAATCGACGGTCCGTGGGACCAGGCGGTCGGTTGGGTCGGCAAGCAACTCAATCGACTTTGGCAGGCACGCGGTGCGTTTCCCAGCTTGGGATCGGCGCTCTCCGCGTTTGGCTACGAATGGGGTTTCCAGCACGGTAGTCTGCTCGCCTACGAGATCGAACTGCTGCGCGAGCGCCAAGGCGGCGGCGACCCCTGGGCGGTTGTGGACGCCGTGATGGCAGATCCCGCGAAGCTGGGTGGACCCACAGTACAGCTCCTCACGCCCGGGTTGCGGAGGGGCTGGAAGCGGCTCTCTGAAGAACGGCGATGCCTACTTCAACTCCTCAGCCGCTGCACGATCTCAGAAGACCAGGCGCTGCGTTTCTACGACGCGACGGAGCGGGCGGAGGCCGGTCTCCAGATCAGCGATGCTGAACTCCTGCGCAATCCGTACCTACTCTTTGAACGCGACAGGCACTCTGCCGATCCCATCGCGTTCGGCAGTGTGGACCGCGGCCTGTTCCCGGACGAGACAGTGCGGGCGCAGTTCCCGTTGGCGGAGCCGAGCCGCATCGAAGATCCGTCGGACGAACGGCGCGTGCGTGCGCTGGTTGTTGATCTCCTAGAGCATGCGGCGGTCGAAGGGCACACTCTACTCCCTCGTAGCTGGGTCATCCGCAGGGCACGGGAGCGCGCGCTCCAGCCGCCGTGCCCGCTCGGCGAAAGCGTGCTCGACGCGTGCGCGAATAGTTTCGCGCCAATGGTCACACGCGCGGCGACCCGAGCGAACGAGCCTGCCTATCAGGTGGACCGGCTCGCGGAGTGTCGGACCATCATCCGCCGCGCAATACTGCGCCGAAAAAGGGGTAGGCAGCACACGGGCGATCACGACTGGCGTGGACTCGTGGACGTGGTAATTGATGACCAATTGCCCGTGGACGATCCGGACGAGCGCGCGCTGGAAGGGCGCGCACGGCGAGAGAAGGCCGCGGCGCTCGAACAGCTGTACCGTTCACGCGTGTGTGTGTGTTGATCGGCTCGGCAGGGACGGGCAAGACGACGCTGCTACGGGCGCTCTGCTCGATACCAGGACTTGCGAAGAAGGGTCTGCTGCTTCTCGCACCCACCGGTAAGGCCCGTGTGCGCTTGGAAGACCAGACGGGCATGCGGGGTTCGGGCCAGACGCTGGCGCAGTTTCTGATCCAGCAGCAGCGTTACGATGGGGAGACGGGCGCCTACTTTCCTAAGTCGAGGGCGCCTCGCTGTGGCCACTACCGGACCGTAATTGTGGACGAGTGCTCGATGCTGACCGAAGAACAGCTCGCAGCGCTAATCGACTCCCTCAGCAACGTCGAGCGTCTCGTGCTGGTCGGGGATCCGCGCCAGCTCCCGCCTATCGGGGCAGGTCGTCCCTTCGTGGACATTCTTCAAGAGCTTGAGCCCGATACCTTCGAGACCCCTTTTCCACGCTGTGGGCCGGGCTATGCCGAGCTCACGATCCCGCGACGCCAGCGGGGCACGGGCCGAGCCGACGTCCTATTGGCATCGCATTTCAGCGGACAGCCACTCGATCCTGGCGCAGATGCCGTGCTGGACGAAGGGGGAATGGGAACAGACAGTGGCCTTCGGCTTGTGCGGTGGGACCACCCGGAGGAGCTTCAAGAGAAGCTTGTCGCAGAGTTGGTCGAGGTGTTGGATCTAGACGGGCCGCGCGACGAACTAGGCTTCGAGGAATCGTTGGGCGGCGTGCGTAAGGGGGATACTCCGTGGGCTTTCTTCCAGAATCAGTTCCGCGACAACCCGGGAGCCGCCACGAAGGCGGAAGCTTGGCAGATGCTCTCGCCCGTCCGCGCGGGTCCCGTGGGTGTAGATGCGCTCAATCGCATGCTTCAAGCGCGGTTCCGGGCGAAGGTGCGCGAGCTTGCCGAAGCAGAGGGCTGGGGTCGCAAAGTGCCGCGTCCTGTCGGGCCGCAGATGCTCCTCTACGGCGACAAGGTCATCAACGTCGCTAATCAGCGCGGACGCGATGTGTGGCCGAGGCCCGAAGGGGAGACTTACCTCGCCAACGGCGACATCGGAATCGTGGTTGGACAATACAAGTACCAGACGAGCAGGCTCCGAGGCCTGCCGCGGAAGCTCGAGGTCGAGTTCTCGGGCCAATCGGGCTTCAAGTACCAGTACTACCCTGGAGAGTTCGGGGACGAAGCTCGCAACCCGCTCGAGCTGGCCTACTGCCTGACGGTACATAAGACCCAAGGCAGCGAGTTCGACAAGACCTTCGTCGTGCTCACCAACCCCTGTTGGCTGCTCTCCCGCGAGCTGTTGTACACGGCGCTCACCCGTCACGAAGATCGACTCGTAATCCTTCACGAGGGGCCGCTTGTCAGGTATCGCGGCTACGCAAGCGACGAACACTCAGAGATAGCTCGGCGCATGACGAATCTCTTTGTGGATCCGCTCCCTCGCGAAGTACCGGTCAATTCCCAGCAACGCTTCCTTGAGGAAGGCCTGATTCACCGAACCGAGCGTGGTCACCTCGTTCGCTCGAAGTCCGAACTTGTAATTGCCGACAAGCTTCACGCCCGCGGGATCGACTACGCCTACGAGGATCCACTCGTTCTGTCCAATGGGCGTACCCGTTACCCAGATTTCACAATCGCGGATCACGCGCTGGGTGTAACCTTCTATTGGGAGCATCTCGGGATGCTCGACGACCGTGGGTACCGAGCCCGATGGGAAGAGAAGCGAGCCGAGTATTTGGAGAACGGTATCCGACCACCGGAAGACGGTGGAGGCCCGGAAGGAACGCTGATCGAAACCCGCGACGACGCGGGTGGGCGACTGGACGCAGCGGCCATCGCATCGTTGATCGACAGAGTAATTGTGGGTTGAGCCGACTACCTCCTCGGGGAGCGGGACGCGACCGGACCGCCGCGTGAGGGCCGTCGAGGTTTTGCGCGCGAGCTCGGACATGGTGGCGGCGGTGGCCGACTCGCTCGACTTCGAGTAGTACACGTCCGGGCATGACCGCCTGGGCACCGTGGGACGAGCTGACCGACGAGCAGATCGAGGCGGTCTTGGATGCCTTCGAGGAGACGGCTTGGGCGCGACCGGGGCGCAACCGCTACGCATGGGCGGCGGTGCCGTACCGCGAGCGCGGCGGAGGCGCTCACGTCCGCGTCCTCCCGTCATGGTGCGACCTGGAGACCGGCGGGAGCCTCAAGGTCGCGGCCCCCGGCTGGTAGAGGACGTTCGACCCGCTCCGCGACGCCTTCAAAGACGAACGAGGCTGGAGCCCGGCCCGACGACCCGACCAGGGCCAAGGGTGCAGCGCCCTGGTGCTGCCGTCGGCGAGGGATGCCACGAAGTGCATCGGGCCGCTGCGACGTGCTCACGCGCCTAGGTACACCCAGCTTGAGCTTCCCTTGCCACCCGCCGCCCTGCGGGACCTTGCTTGCAACGCAAGCGTCGGACTAGCTTTCTTGCCGCGCGAGTTCTCTTCCGCCCAAGGAGACACAGCCCATGGCAAGCATCACGATCCGGAACCTCGACGACGACATACGGACTCGCCTGCGAGTGCGGGCGGCGGGCAACGGCCGTTCGATGGAGGAGGAAGTCAGGCAGATCCTTCGCAAGGCCGTCGGCCGCGCGGAGAGATCCCGGGATCTGACGAGCATCATCCGATCCTACTTCGGGCCGGATAACGGGGTGGACCTGGAGTTGCCCGAGCGCGACCCGGGGCGTGAGCCGCCGTCCTTCGAGTAACGTCGCGATCCATGCCCACGCTGCTTGACACCAACGTCGTCTCCGAACTGATGCGTGAGTCTCCCGACCGCTCCGTCGCACGCTGGGTCTCGAACCATCCCGTGGAGGACCTGTTCCTGTCCGCTGTGAGCGAAGCGGAGTTGCGCTACGGTGCCGCCATCCTCCCGTCGGGTCGGCGCCGCGAGACGCTCTTCTTCAAGATCGAGTCGATGCTGAGCGACGCCTTCGAGGACCGGGTGCTCCCGTTCGACAGCGATGCCGCTCGTGCTTACGGCTACATTGCCGCCGGGCGCCGCTCCGCCGGGCGTCCCGTGGCTTCGGCGGATTGCCAGATTGCGGCCATTGCGGCGGCTGGCCGCATGAGGCTCGCGACGCGCAACGTTCGCGACTTCGAGGACATGGGGATCGTGATCGTGAATCCTTGGGCCGGGGCATGAGACCCAGGATCGAAGCCTTCTCCCGCCGTGGAGTCCGCGTGCCGTGTTGAGGCTTTTCAAGAGGGGCTGGAAGTGGATGTGCCGCCTCATGGGCCTCCCCAGCCCACCGGCACCGGCCGTCGTGCGCCGACCGTCACCTCCTTCTAGCGGTTCACCTGCCGGTGGCGCAGGCGCTTCCGGCGATAGTGATCGCGAGAGCCAGAGTTCGGCTGCTCCTACAGTCGGTGCGGAAACGGGCCCAGGGGCCGGAGAACGCGACGCCCCCGAGATGCTCGACGACAAACCGTATGACGCGGACCAAGACGGCAACCACAAACCTGACGAGGCTGCGGAGCCCCGAGCGGGGACACCCATGCCCGAGCATGCTTCCTCGGGATCGCCTCCGGGACCGCGACCGGATGACCCACCGGAAGAGGAAGATTCGTTCTCTCCGGCCCCCGCCGCCGATGACGAATCGACTCGGGAGGGCGTGGGCGCTTCCGCCGGTCAAGATCGCGAGAATGAGAGCCCACGCTCGACTTCTCCGGGAGGGCAAGGAGCCAACGAGCCCGACCTCCCCGAGACTCCAGAACCAGATGGAACGCCCGAAGAAGACCAGGGCGATGACGGCAAGCGACTCACCGAACCTCGAGAGCCCGGACGTACTTCTCTTACATCCGGCGATGCCGGACCCACCTCTGGCTCAGAGGTCGACACCAAGGGACGTGACAATACGGGCAGCAGCGAGGAATTGGCTCCCTCGATAGGTCCGACGAGGGTCAAGAAACCACGCCGCTTCGGAGGCAGACGAACGGGCAGGACGCAGAGCGCGCCTGTCGAACGCGCGTCGTTCAACCCCGGTCCAGAGCTTATCTGCCGCAAGACACCCGGTTCCGTACGGTGGGAAATCGCGCTCTCCGCAGATGATTCCGCTACATCGGTGAAACAGAACGGCGAGCCGCTCGGCTTGAGGAACGGAAGTTGGCCTCTCGCTTGTTTCGCCGGTCATTTGTCCGTCGATTTCAGGGGACGTTCGCTGGTCACCGTCCCGCTGTTCGACCGGCATCCACTGGTCTTCAGGCTGAAGAAGGATTGGGGCGGGGACGGACGCAGGGTGCCCCGAGTCACGAAGGGCCACTTCATCGTGATTGCGCCGGTGGAGTGGGTGCGGTTGGGTCATGCTCCCGTCGACCCAGAAGGCTGCTCGGACCCGGCGTTCATGGCACACTATTTCTTCCGTGACGGCAGTGAGTCCGCGAGCGACCTCGGCGGCTTTCGGGAACATGATGTCCCCTCAAGCGCACCCGATTTCACGCTGATTGGAAGGACTGTCTTCGACGATTCCGACGAGGGCGATCTATTCGTGGGCGAGCCTCCGCAACTGGATTGCGAAGATCGAGTCCTTTGGGCTCGGGTGGGAGAAGAGGGCGAGAACGGCTGGAAGGGCCGTAACTTCCAACCGTCCGAGTGCAGTCTCCTCGCCGAAGTCATGGACGCTCGACAGGGACGATTCTTCCTTCGCGTCTACGATAAGCAGTTGGCAATGCTGGATGGTGCTCAGTTCCGGTACCTGAGCGACCTTCGCGAGATTCAGGTGAACGGTGAACGCTACTCGGAAGACACGCTGCTCGTGCCGAGCGCGACTGGCTATCCACCAACATCCGTGCGGTTCATGGGAGTCGGCGGGTCACCAATCCATGCTTCACCGCTACCAGGAACGGCAGCCGTGGTGAACGAAATGGGCGGTCTGACCGCAGCGCCACGCCCTGAAGCAGACGCGATTTTGTGTACGCTGAGAGGCGAGGGCGGTAGCGTAGACATCGCCCTGCGTTTGCCACGCATCTGGTGGCGGATGGAGCGAGACGGCGGTGATGGCGAGTGGTGCAGCACACCCCTCAAGATGACTCGCCATGATTTCCGGGAGCTCGCCGCCGCGAACGCGGTGTTGCGGCTTCGCTCACCGAAGCGAATCAGTTCCGTCTTCGTGGGGTTGGGGGACGAACCGGACATCAAGTACAGGAGGAAGGACGGTGGGTTCGAGTTACCGCTTGCCAACTTCGTCGATCACGTCGAGATTGACCATCGTCTGGCAGAGGACACCCGATTCAGCGTTCGATTCGGTCAATCGAACGACCGGCGTGGCCACACGAAGCTGAGCTTGGTCCAGATCGCCGCCGACCCGCCGTCCGTTCCAGTGAGAAAACCCGTTGCCAAGGTCAGGCGAGGCGGCGGCGGTTGGAGGCTCGGAAAGGGCTTCAGCCACCGAGAAGTGCGCGCTGCCGACCAACTTGCCAGTCAGTTCAGGCTCAAGCGCACCGTTTGGTACGAGGAAGGGAAAAAGGTGCCCAAGGGCACCATCGTTGAGTTGAGCTTGATTGACCACCAGAGCGGTAAGCAAGTCGCGCGGCTCAGCTACCGGGGCAAGCACATCGTGACCTGCTTCGACAACGAACTGCGCCAATACGGACGACCAGTCTCAAGCAGTTGTTCGACCGGGGAAGGACGCCGTTCGATTAGCATCGACCGACGCCGACGCAGTAAGCATCCGACCAACGTCGAGACGCTTCGGAAGAAAACCGATGTCTGATATGCAGGACATGGGCTCGTGGCCCGAGAAAATCCGCCAGCGTTACGAAAGCTATCTGAAGACCTCGTTCTTCTTCAAGGATCCCGGCCTTCGCGCCTCGTTCCAGACCGCTCTGCAAGAGGAAGAAAGCCTGCTGAAGGGCACTTATCCGGAACCGTCTCGGAGCTTCCGTACGGGATTGAACGCGCGTGCCCTGGCCCGGGAATGTTTTCCAGGTTCCGCCACCAACCTGCTTCCTGCGTTGATTGACGCTCCGCTGTATGTGCATCAGGAGAGAGCCATCCGCGCCGTCCATCAACAAGACGCCAACACCGTCGTCGCGACCGGCACCGCGAGCGGCAAGACCGAGAGCTTCCTCTACCCGATCCTGTTCGAGCTGTACCGCCAGCATCTCGCTGGCAAGTTGGGCCAACCAGGGGTTCGGGCCATGATCCTGTACCCGATGAATGCGCTCGCCAACGACCAGCGAGACCGGCTGGGCAACATCGGTCGGGGTTTGCGTGAGGCGAGGTCGGATTTCTGTCCGACATTCGGTCAGTACATCGGCCAGACACCCCAAAACAGCCGGGACCGGTGGCGCAATGCCGATTGGTGGGCCGAGAACCGCCTCCCGGGAGAAATGATATTCCGCGACGAAATGCGCGACGCTCCGCCCCACATCCTGCTCACCAACTATTCGATGCTGGAGTACCTGCTCATCCGTCCCGACGACAGCCCACTGTTTGACGATGGCCGAGGCGAACGCTGGCAGTTCATCGTGCTCGACGAAGCGCACCAGTACCGGGGTGCCAAGGGCATGGAGATGGGCATGTTGCTACGGCGGCTCAAGCAGCGGCTTCGCGACGGGGGGCGACGGGAACCGCTCCGCTGCATCGCAACGAGTGCGACGCTGTCCTCCGGCGAGAGCGACGCCGACAGACAAGCGGTTGCCGGGTTCGCCAACGAGCTATTCGGAGAGTCCTTTTCCACGCGCAGCATTGTTTTCGGCGAATCGCGAGAAACTCCCACCGACGGGCCTCCGCGTCGCTACCACGCCTTCTTGCGGGCTCTCGAGGGTGCGTTTCTAGTGCACCGAGACGGCACGGACGCGGTGGTGCTGAACCGTAGGGGTCGAGACGGGGATCGCACTGTGGCGGAGCCGTTGGAAATCGCTCTGTGCAAGGAGTGTGGCCAGCATTACTACGTCGGTCGATGTGAGGACGGCAAGCTGCGGGAGGGCATCCGCGATCCGAGCCATTCGGACTTCGGCGTGGAGTATTACCTGCCAACGGAGGATGGAGACCAACTTCTGTGCCGTCGCTGCGGCGCGCTGTCGCGCACGTCGCTCACCTGCGGATGTCGAGCGACGGTCCGCGTGCGGCGATGTTCGAACCACAAGGACCACCCCGACCAATTGAAGCGATGCGAAGCGTGCCAATACCGGCGCGGCAGCATCGGTGACCCGGTTCAGGAGATCGTGCACGGCTCCGATGGACCGAACGCTGTTATCGCCACCGCCCTGCACGAACTGCTCCCGAAAGCGCGGCGCAAGGTGCTGGCTTTTGCTGACAGCCGCCAGGAAGCGGCGTTCTTCGCTTGGTATGCGGAAAATTCGTACGAGAAACTGCGGGATAGAAACCTCATATTGAGGGCAATCAAGGCGGAGCCTGTCGACCACGGCGGGCTGTCCATCAGCGACCTTCAAAGCCGTTTGCTCGTCCAGTGGGAACACGCTGGCTTGTTTGAGCCGTCCGACACCGGCGAGAGCAAGAGCCGGAAGGTGCTGACCGCCATTATACGTGAGGCTGTAACCGACGAGAGGCGGCTGTCCTTGAGCGGCGTCGGCCTGGTCAAGTGGTTCGTTGCCGTCCCGGATTCGTTGCGTTTGCCGCAATCCATGCTACACCCGCCATGGAACTTCAAAGAGGTAGAAGCGCGCCGTCTGATCGGCTACGTACTGGACGAGTTGCGCCCCCGCCGGGCCGTGAATCTACCGTCCCGACCGTCACTCCCTTGGTCCGACGTATCGCCTTGGCCACAGCAGGCATACCGCATCGGAACGCCAGGCAGGCAGAAGAACGTTCTCCGATGGGGAGGTCCACAGTCGGCTGTAATCAGCCATTTCCTTCACCGATTGCTGGCCGACTCCGGCCTGTCAGCCGAGCAGACGCGGCGGGCGTCGATCAAGCTCATGGATGAGGTCTGGCGGGCGCTGCGGCAGGACCGGACACATCCGATCCTATCGCGTGGCAAGGCGAACGGGACGTTTCGACTCGATTCGGCTTGGCTACGCATCATGCCCGCCGATCCTGCTGGCGTCTGGGAATGCGGTATCTGCGCCAGCCTGAGCACCCACAACATCCGTAGTGTCTGCCCCCGCAATGGCTGTCCTGGGCACCTAGTCCCCGTCAATCAAGGGCGTCTTGGGGAGAATCACTATCGGGTTCTCTACGATGCCGTGAACCTTCCCCCAGCACTGAGTGCGGAAGAGCATACCGCCCAGATCGACAGCGATGAGGCACGCCGTCGGCAGGACCGGTTCAAGAAGGGCGAGATCCACCTGCTTAGCTCGTCAACGACATTCGAGGTCGGTGTCGATCTGGGCGATCTCGATGCGGTGTTTCTGCGCAACGTGCCGCCGGAGCCCTTCAACTACACGCAGCGCGTCGGGCGGGCGGGGCGGGCGGCGACTCCGGGCCTGGCCCTCACGTACTGCCGCCGAAATCCGCATGATCTGTATCATTACGAAGATCCCGAACAGCGGGTGATCCGTGGCGCCGTGAACCCCCCGCGCCTGCGGTTGACGAACCGGAAGATCGTCCTCCGACACATGGTGGCCACCGCCCTGTCCGCCTTCTTCAGATGTAGCGGCAACGCCACGCGCTTCAAGCATGTGGAGGACTTGGTTGCGGACTGGCAAAGCCCACGAGCGACGATCGACCTGAGAGCGTTCTGTGAGAAAAACGTTGCGTTGATGGCGTCGCTGCGCGAGATCGTTCCCCAACCACTGCACAAGAGTACTGGCCTCGATGCGGACGGATGGACGGAGCAAGTTGCCGGATCCGACAGTCGGCTAGGCGCCGCGGAGATGGAAGTGTGTTCCGACTACCTCGACATGGAGCGTCACCGGAGAGACCTGTTCGACCGACGTAAGGGCACGAACAGAGTGGAAGCTCGCATGAAGACCATCGCAGGCGAGCAGACGCTGAACTTTCTGTCCCGCAAAGCCGTTATCCCGAAATACGGTTTCCCCGTAGATGTAGTCGAACTCGACACTCGTCCCCGGGACGGGAACCGCACGGGTGTTGCACTCCAGCGCGACCTGTCGCAGGCAATCGCCGAATACGCGCCCGGCGGCAAGGTAGTCGCCAAGAAGCTGGAGTGGGAATCCTGCGGGGTGAAGAAGGTCTCCGGCAAGGAATGGCCAGTTCGTTATTACCGGTACGACGACGCACGCAGTTTCAGGCAGTGGAACGAGGGCGACCCGAACGCACCGCCGCATGCGAGAAAGTACATCATTCCGGAGTTCGGGTTCGTGACGCCGCTCTTCAAGCAACCCAAGGAACCGTACGGGAGGGCGCGTCGGCTGTACACTACACGACCGTTTTTTCGGGGCTTCGACAACGTTGACGTACCCGAAACGAGGACTATGTCCGGTGTTCAAGTCACGAAAGCTCAACCGGGGATACTCGTCGTCCTCTGCGAGGGGAGGAAACGCGAGGGATTCCTCATCTGCCGTTCTTGCGGAGCTCACATGACTGCGCCTAAGGCGAATCACAAGTCGCCGTCGGATTCTCCATGCAACGGAACGCTGGGACGGTTTTCGCTGGGGCACGAGCTGGTTACCGATGTCGTGCGTCTCCAGTTTCCGGGCATACACAGCGAGTGGGTAGCCTATTCCGTCGCGTATGCGATGCTGCTCGGCGCGGCGGAGGCCTTGGATGTGCCCGACACGGACCTCAACGCAACTATAGCCGGCGGCGCCAATCCAGCCGAGTCCGCCATTGTGCTGTACGACAACGTTCCGGGCGGCGCCGGGCTGGTGGCCCAACTGGAGCAAGAGACCATGTTTGATGAAGTGCTCGCCAACGCCAGAGAGCGGGTTCAGGGACACTGCGGCTGCGATTCCAGCTGCTACGGCTGCCTGCGCAGCTACCGTAATCAGTTTGCCCACCCTTACTTGGATCGTCGTATTGCTCTTGAGGCCATCGTCTGACATCGGACTGGACGGCGTTGCCTTGGACATAGCTCCCCGATGCATGCCGGCCCGGCCGAGAACGTACCGGGACGCCGCCATTCGATGGCGATTATCCCGCGTCCTGCGCAAGGCGGAACCAAGGTGACGGTAGTAGCAGGCACCGTTAGGGTTAGGGGGCTCTCCGAAGGTCGCAGGTCCTTCCCAGGCCGGATTCATACAACGTCACGATCCCTTCGGAGGCACATGTTTGCTCCGCAAACCGCTTCACCAACAATGACTCCGCGAGCACGTCTTGATCGTTCGACAGGTGCTCAATAAGAGACTCGGTCAAGAATACGATCAATTTGGCTCTGGCTCGCGAGGCCATGACGTTGAAACGCCTCAGGTTGTAGAGGAACTCCTCTTCGGACGCGATCACGTCGGGGTCGCCGATGCCGAAGTGCCCATTCCGGCGATGCCGACCACCTGTTCCAGCAAGCCGATCGCGGATTCCAGGCCAAGCCGATCACCTTGGAGGAGCGGAGGTCCATAGGGACGCTGGGTGTGGGGGGTTGAGGGTTGAAGTTAGGTCGTGGGG
>JAJDUP010000043.1 GCA_022826565.1 Gemmatimonadota bacterium
ACATATCGTGCGACGGGGTCGGGGAAACGGCATTACGACACGCGACCGCGGCGGCGGCAGCCGCAGCGAAAAGCGGGGGTTTAGAAGGGGGCACAGCCCCCTTGGCCAGACCGCCGTGTGTTCAACACGGCGTCGGCTGGCTCCCGGCCACTAACAGGCCGAGAGCCAACTCCCCGGCAAGGGGATCGACCGTGCATCCGATCACTTTCTCGCGTTCCACCGCCCGATGCTCGGGCCAATGACCCGCCAGCACGCCTGGCGATACACCGCCGAGCCCATTCGCATCCCCGATGCAGGGTTACCGCCTCGCCTTCAAGAACGTTGACAGGAGATGGGGAGTCCCGTGTATAACACGGACGCTCTGGCGAGGGGTGCTCCGCCCCTTCTTCGCCCCCTCTGTCGCCTTCGCGCCGACAGTTGACGCTCAGGTCACCCTGGGCGGTCGCAGCGAGATCCGAAACCGGTTCAGGTCCACCGCGTCGGCATCCTTGTGCCGCACTCTGCGCAGATACTCGACAAGGTCCTCCTGGCGGGGCTGCCCGAAGGCCAGGCGGTAGACGGCGAGGCTGCCGAGCAGACGGGGAAGCTGGTCCACTTCACTGCTGAAGGGAGGCATGGGAACACGGCGCTCCACGCGGGCGTCGCCATGCTCGAAGATCCAATAGGGTACCAGGTCGCTGGAGTCCGGCGGACGCTCGTCCCTTGCGCGCCTGAACAGGACCTTCCACGGATCGCGGGCGGCGGTTGCACCTCCGTTGCGAGTGCTGCGATAGGCGTCGCCGCCGTACCGTTCTGCCACGTTCTTGCGCACCGCGTGGCCCTTGTAGCGATGAACACGTCCCTCGCGCTGCTCCAGGTCCACGGGGTTGCGCGGCAGGTTCCAGTGGTAGACCGCGTGGCAGTAGGTGTGGAAGTCCAAGCCCTCCTGACCGATTGAGGTGGTGGCGAGGATGAAGGGCCGGAACGGCGAGTTGAACGCCTTCCTCACGGTGTCGGCGCGCTGCACGCTCTCGCCGCGCTCGCTCTGCAGGTCGCCGAAACGGAGCGCGAAACGGGTGCGCATGTTGAAGGGACTCATCTCGATCGGGGTGCCGGGCCCCCCGCAGCGGATGTCGTCGATTCGCACCTGCGACGTGCGTATGGACAGCGCCTCGACCATTTCCCTGGAGATGCCGACCACGCGATCCGCGGCCGTACGGCCCATCAGCCCCAGCGATTCCTCCAGCACGTGCGCGTACTCGTCGAGCACCGCCTGGAGATTCCCGGCGAGGGCGTAACGCAGCACCAGCTCCCAGTACCGCGTGTGATGATCGCGTGGCCGACGCGGCGTCTGCGCCGGCCGCTCATTCAACTCGTCCTCGAGGGCCCGGACCAGGGAGATGCACTCGGGCATGTTGAAGGTGCCGCGCAGACCGTGGGCAATGCGAGACGCCCCGGCGAGCAGCTCTGGTGAAGTCGGCGGCACGTCGGCGATGCGCCGGAGCGCCCGGTGCGCGCACACGCCCGGGCCGGCGAGCGCCACCAGGGCCAGCACTTCAAACAGGTCTTCGGGCGGAGTGCCCATGGGCTCTCCGAGATCCGGTTGCCCGGCCATTGCGCAACCGAACTCGGCAACGTGCCGACGGAACCCCCGGTTTTCGGCACCACCCGAGGTGGCGGAGGGCCAGCCGTCCCCGGCGATCACCCAGTCCCGGACGCCCGGATGGAGCACGCGGTCGAGCATGGCGGGCGCGACCCAGTACCAGCGCTGGTCCGTCTGGCCGGCCCGAGCCTCGCCGGGCGCATCCGCACGCACGACGACGCCGGCATCGTGGAAGCGCCGTCGCAGTCGCTCCATCACCGCCTCGAGAGCCTCGCGGGAGGTAACGGGAGCTCCGCGTTCCCCGGCAAGGCTCAAGGGATCTCCGGCTTCGGACAGCGACGGGCTCGGGTAGAACAGCGGCAGAATGTTCATGGCGCCCGGTCGATCCCGCTGCGCGGAGTCGTCTCCCTGCCGGGGCTCGCCCGAGTCCCTGCCCATGGGAAAGTCCAGCAGGCGGGCGCGGGAGCGGTGGAGTTCCGAGTAGACCGGGTGGTCCGTGCGGCCCGACTCCCGCCCCAGCATGAGGCGGCCGACCTCGTAGGAACAGAGCGCGGCAATGGCGTCGGGCACCACGTTCCAGGACGAGAAGACGAGAGCCTTGGTGGTCTGGCCGGTGCCGGCGTACGGACCGCCGGGCTCAAGGTACGGCAGCGCGGGGGGCATCCACATCCACTTCCACTGCCCCTGACCCACCGTCTCATCCAGCAGCTGCCGCAGACGGGGGTTGGCAGGCTCGATCGGAGCATACCGCTCCACGGCCTCCCGCTTGAGTAGCGAGGCATCCCCCTCGCGCACGGCCTCCGTCAGCCCGGGCGGCGGATCCGCGACCCGGTCCCTCAGCCGCTGCTTGAGCTTGTAGCCCCGCATCACGTTGAGCAGGAAGGGGGCCGACTTCCAGTACTGCATGGGGTCGCGGGCGTTCAAGCTGGCGGCTACGCGGTAGACGGTGCGCGCTTGGCGCAGGTCCTCGGGCCGGAGCGCGGGCTCGGACGGGCATCCGCGAAGCATGGCATCGCTGTCGGCGGTGGCCCGCACCCGCTCGGTGCGCACCATGTGACGCAGCAGGCGGCCTTCGAGATCGCGGCGCGCTTCCTCCATTTCGACGTTTCCGGCGGCACCGTCGAGCAGCCCCAGACGGTAGCGCCGGATGGCCGCGCGCAGCCCCCGCATGGTCTCTTCATCGTCTTCGCAGAGGAACCGGCAGGTGCGCAGGAAGTCGGCGTAGTGGTCCTCGCCGTCCTCGCCGTAGAGGGTCAGCATCTTGTAGGGCGTGGCCGACAAGAGCAGGACCCGGGTGCGGAGGCCCGCTTCGGGAGCGGCCCGGTCGTAGTGGAAGTCGAGGAGCTGGCGGGTGAGATGGGCGGCGGGGCTTTCCGAATCCAGGAGGCTGCGGAAGCGCTGGAACTCGTCCAGGATGATCAGATCGGGCTCAAGCGCGCGAATGCAGACGCGAGCGAGCATGCCGCGCAACTGTCCGACCATCCAGTACTGGTCGCACGACTCGCCCCGCGCAAATGCCTCGCAGAAGGCCACAAGCTTGCGGTAGAGTTTGCCGTCCTCTAAGAGCCGGGCGAGGAAGGCGTCGGTGAGGCCGTTGTCGACCGCCGGCAGGTTCCGCCGCATGTGCGAGCGGTAGCTCTTGTCGCCGACTCCGCACTGGAGGAGCCGGTAGAGGCCGCGCCGGTTGAGCGCGGGAGCGATTCGAGGCAGCGTGCGGATCCGCTGATGGTCGGTCGTCCTGGGCGGCTTGGTCGGCCGGGTCCACGCCATGGCAGGCCGCCCGCGCGGGTGGCTGAGCCGCTTGAGCATCTGCCACAGGACGAGCCGCTCCTCGATGACTCCACCCCGGTTGGCACGCGTGGTGTTGAGCGATGTGCTCGGGGTGAGACTGATGAAGTTGACCTTGTGCGCATTCAGGTTGCGCACGTGCGCCGGAAGCAGCGTGAGACGCGACGGCAGCACCGCGTGCGGTAGCCCCTCGACGCTCAGCCGCCGGACGTTCTGGCGCGCGATCGACTGGTTGGAGCAGATGTACACGATGTCGATCCGGCCCACTCGGTTCCAAAGATGCTCCAGAGTCCGGGCGACGATGCCGCGGGCGACCAGGGTCTTGCCCAGCCCCACCTCGTCGGCGACCAGGAATCGGTGGGCAGGGTCGTCGTCCAGCCAGAGGCGATTGAAGACGTAGTCCACGGTGCGGCGCTGGAAGTCCTTGAGGATGCCGAGCGCCTGGTCCGCGCTGCGCCGGGGATCGCTCACGGGTCTGCCTCCAGCGCGGCTTCGAAGGTGGCCCACAACTGCATGAACTCGTCGGGGATGATGCCGTCGGCGTCCCCCTCAAGGTCCGACTCGCGCAGGTGTTGGATCAGGCGACGCACCGTGTCCAGTCGCGCGGGGTCGCGGCAGTAGGCTCGCGTCATCTCTTCGAGCAATGGAAGGGAGCTGAAGCCGGAGCCTCCGGCGCCCGCTCCGGAACCCCCGTTGATCGTCCCGCTGCTGTCCCGCGAGACTCCGGTGGTCGCATAGGGGTCGAACGCGCCCAGAAGGAAGAGGATGTAGCGCAGGAAGCCGCGCTGGTTGCGGACCATTCGGCGCGCGATCTCTTCGTTGCGCTCGCGAACGGGAAATTCGTCGACCGGGACGCACAGAACAAAGACCGCCGGCGCAACCTCGGGATCCTTCTTCCTGAAGGCGACTCTAAAGGCGACGAAGCGGGTGACCCGCGCGATGTCCATCGGCGCGAAATCGATATCGCCGCCATTCAGCAGAGGACGACCGTCCGCTGCGCGTTTGCGGGGGAGCGTGATGGGCCAGACGCCGACCTCAAGGTCGGACGACAGATCGACCGAGTTCGCGCTGCGGAGGCGGAGATGCCAGCGGTCTCCCCCGTCGCCGTCTCCCCGGTAGCAGATCAGGCCCAGGTCGGCGGCCGCGACCGCTCCGCAGGCATCTTCGAGGATCCTCTTTTTCCGGTCGAGGGCCGGATCGGGGTCGGGGCCGTCCGGCGGAACGAAGTCCTCCAGTAGCGCCCCGAGTCCGTCATCGCCCAGAAAGGTCTCCGCCGTTCCCAGCGCCTCTGGCCGCCCGACCAACTCCGCCATCACCTCCACGCCGCCGCTACCGTGATGCGTGGCGTTGATCGACCCCACAAACAGCCGCGTCCGGCCAGCCATCTCGCACAGGTACGCCTTCGCGTGGAGGCTGTCATCCAACAGCTCGCTCAGGACCAGGCACCGCTCGAAGCGTTCCAGCGCGGCAGGCGCCTGGCGGTGAATGCGCGCCAGCTCCTCGGAGCGGGAGACAAGCGTCGGTGGCGGATCGTTCTCGTGCGCCATCTCGAACAGCGCGTTCGGGGTGCAGAACGGCGACATCACCACCAATCGCCGCGACCTCGGAGGCCGCCACTCCTTGAGACCCGGACCGATGGCGTGCAGGCGGAACTCGTCCACGTGACCCGGGAGCTCCCAGACGGTGCGCTCCACGTCGCTTGCCAGTTCCGCGACCTGGGCGGCGCGGGCCTCCGGCAGAGCAGGGGACATGCCCGGCAACGCGCGCAGCAGCGCCACCAGCTCCGCGTTCTCCGGCACGGCGTCGCCTCGAGGATGGCCCTGCGCCATTACGGACACGTCCCACGAGTGGTCGCCGGTCAGATTGCGGGACATGACGGCCAAGCGGACGAGCCGGCCCGCCCCTCCGTCCGCATTGCCATCGTCCGCCGACACGAACCGGAGCACCCACACCTTGGGATGAAAGATGCCGCCGCCGCGGGGCGCAGCCGCGTGCAGCGAGTCTTCCAGCATTGAGTAGAGGATGTTGCTCCGCCGGGGCGGGTGTATTCCGCCACGCTGATGGAAGATCGTGATCCGGTCGGTCGTTTGCCGCAGTCCGTAGAGGAGCGCCACCGGGTCGGCGAGGAGTTCGGAATCCGGGCGATCCCCCGCGTGGAGGAGCAGGTGCAACGGCACAGCGAGCAGCATGTCCAGGTTGAGCGAGTACGTGAGCGCCACCGCGCAGTCGAAGCGACAGCCCGGCGGCGGGGTGAGCGCCCGCGTGTACAGCGTGCGATCCCGATGCGGATCGAGCAGCGTCATGCGGAAGCTCCCAGCCCCTCACCCAGCTCCCGCAGGAACCGGCGCACCACCGGCCAGCGGTACCTCAGCCGGTACATCCCCGACCCCCCTCCCCACTCAGCCAGCATCTTCTCGTTGCGGAAGCGCGAACGCACGCCCTTGAGCGCCTTCTCGCGGCGGCGAACCAGCGTGGCCGCTTCAGAGTCGTCGGCCGGAGCGCCATGTTCCTGCACATCAAGAACACCCGCCTTGACCAAAGCCATCCACTCGCTGACGAATGCCCTCGTGCCGTGGTTGATTCGTGCGCTGAGGGCGACGGTCGCCCAGAAGTCGTCCACCGACCAGGCCGCCAGCGCCGAACGATCCAGCCCCCGCGACCACTTCGCCAGCTGGCCCTCGTAGTGGGCGGCCTTGTCTTCGCTGGCCGGCCGTTCCACGCCTCGCGTCCCGGCATGGACCCTCCGCGCCAGCAGCAGGTTGTAGAGCACCGGCGCGCCGTAGATCACCTCGGAGAACAGCCGGGCATGCTCCACCTGCTCCTTGTGCTCGGGCGCAAAATCCGCGTAACCCGGATGCTCCCATACGAAGCCGCACCCGTCCGCTTCCCCGGCGTTCTTCGCCCTCACCTGCCTGAAGAGGTGCGCCAGCAGGCTTTGCGGCAGCGACTGCGCCACCCGGTCCTGCAAATACTCCGCCTCGGTTGCGGTGAGCGACAGCGTGTCCAGCTTCGGAAACCCGCGAGGGGGCGTCGGCAGCCCTGCATGCCACGTCCGCGCCCCATTGCCGCTGCCAGCGGCGCGCAACCGCAACCCCCAGGCATCGCCCAGTCCGAAGTACCAGCTCGGGAGCCCCTTGAGCCTGCGTCCGGAGCGCCTTCCGTACACGCCGTCCTCGGTCGTCGCCCACAAGTGCTCAAGCACGTCCAGCTCGCGCTCCCTGCCCAGTCGCCAGAAGTCGCCGCGGGGCATCCTCTCCCGTTCCAGCGCGCGATAGACCCACGGCACTATGAGCGAGAAGCGCAGCCGCGTCTGGGCGGTGTTGGTTCCGGGGAACAGCAGGTTGGAAAAGGCGTCGCGGATCGTGCCCAGTCCCATCTCGTCGCGGGATCCCGGCTGGCTGAAGAGGCCAAGCAGTTCGTGGACCCGGTTGCGGGCCTCTTGATCTTGGTCAATCCACGCGAGAGTGAAGGTCATGCAGGCATCGTGGCCCGTATCAGGAGGGCGAGGGCAGAAATATGGGAGTAGCGGGCGCGCAGCATACCGATACGGATCGGATCGGATCTTGGCGATGAAACGCCGCTCTTACGATGGGAGTAATCGGAGTCCACTGTCGCATCGCCCGTTCGGGGAGGTTCGAGGATGTCGCGAAGGTCGGTTCGCCTGAGCGCCTACGATACAACCCTAGAAAATAGCGATTGAATTCTGATCTGTCGCCGACTCGACCCGATGAAACGGCCCAGTTGGGCGAAAACTCAACGATGAACCCAGCGCGTGCCTCGCGCCCGGCCCCACACCCCGGCGCGGCGCTCCGGCAGGTCGGCCCGCCGATGCTTCGGACTACCGAGCCTTCAGGACGTGAACGCGGTCGCCTTCCGGCACCCTTGGCGAAGTGGCGGCATGGATGCGCGAGTCCCGCCATTCAGTGCGTTTTTCCCGCTTTGGCGGTACGGTCCAGCAGGGTCCGGTACCAACGGCAGGAAACGCAGATCGTGCAGTCCTGGTTGACTTTAGACGATTTCCTGCCCCAATTCAGACCTTAGGCGCTCCGCCGGGCCGGCGCCTGGCCGGGTCGCGACGCCCGCCGCAGGAGCATGTCGAGCGCGATCGCGGGAACGACCAGCAGCAGGGGGAACTCCGGCGGCACCATCCGATCCACGTCGCGCAGGATGGGCGCAAGCAGCGGCTCCGCGGGGAACAGCGGGAGCACCCACATCATAACCAGCGTCATTCCCGTGTAGACCACCGCCGCCCAGGTCGCCGGCCAGCGGAGGCGTCCAGTCCGGGCCACCGCGAACAGCACCAGCGGGTAAACTCCCGCCGAGATCATGTGGAACACGGGACCGCGCCAGTCGTTCGGCATCGAGTATTCCATCATGAGCACCGCGAGGGTCAGCAGGAGCAAACCCGCACTGAAGGCGTAGGCGAACCCCAGCAGGCGCCGCCCGCGCTCCGATGCCCGGTTCTGCCATGACAGAGCCATCAGCATGGCCCCCAGCTGGATCGCGCAGATGCCCATGGCGAGCACGACATGGGGTGGACTCAGGATCTCGACATCGAGTCCGTAGGCGTTGTGCCACCAGTCGTCGAAGGGCGCGGAGGTGAGCATCGCGATCGTGCCCCAGATCGCCACCCAGGCTCCGAGCGGCGCGCGAAAGCCCCACATCCGCACCGAGCGCCCGACTTCGGTTCCGGAGCCGGCGAACGTCGTCTTCAGCGCCAGCCATCCGCAGGACAGCCCCGCCGCCAGGCCGCCCGCGTAGATCGCGAGGTGTGCCGGCGTCCAGAAGGTGTCGCGGCCGATCGTGCGGTGCCACGAGATGTCCCAGATGATCCCGACGATCACGCTGGTGGACGCGAACAGGACGGCGGTCAGGTACCAGGGGATGCGACTCGCGTTTTCGCCTTCAAGTGTCCGGTTCATCAGCCGCCAATGGCTCCGGGAGCTGTGCACATAAAATCAACATGTAATGTCAACTTGTCATATTGTAAGGCCAACATTACATCATTTGCTTCGCGCCGGATTCGTCTACTCCGTCGCCCGCCTGCGCGCCCTCACCGGCAAGATAATGCGTGACGGATACTCCCGGCTGTGGTGGATGATCTGCCGCGCGGTGTTCCACTCGGTGTCGGTCGCGACCGGGTTGCCCGTGTTCTGGTTCGGTGCGATTTCCGGGTAGGCGCTGCTAGTCAGGTCGATACGGATCTTGTGCCCCGGCTCGAATGAGTGGGCGATGTGTCCGAGGTCGATCTCGTAGCGCGCGACTTCGCCGGGGGTCAGGAGCTCTTCGCGGTCGAAGCCGTTGCGGTAGCGGGCCCGCACGACGCCGGTGCGCGGTCCGAGCCTCACCGCCCTGCCGTCGGGATAGACATCCATGATGGTTGCGACGAAGTCGGTGTCGCGCGCGTCCGTGGCGGCGTGGAATTCGACCACGATCTGTCCCACGACCTCGACCGCTTCCTGGATCTCCTCGCTGGTGTAGACCAGGACGTCATCGCGCCGATGAAGCGGGGTCCGATCTTCGCCGAGAGGCATCTGGCCGACCGAACCGGGGACCGGCCTCCTGGGGTTGTAGGTGAAGCGGTCCGGCGGGGAGTCGGCCTCCGGCGGCGTCCATGCAAGCGCGCCGTCGCCGGCGATCGAGTTGGCCCTGCCGCCGCTCGTCAGATAGAGGTTGGTCGCCTGGACATCCGCTGGCGGGTACTCGTCGAACTCGCGCCACTCTTCGGCCCCGACCACGTAGATCCGGGCCCGCGGCCGGTCGTAGCTGTCGGCCGTGCCCTTCAGGTAGTGATCGAAGAACTCGAGGTGCTCGGCCTTGTTGTCCACGATCGAGTGGGGGTCGAACTCCATGTCCCCGAGCGTGAGCGTGCCGCCGATGAACGTTTCGGCGTGACCCCACGGTCCGGACAGCATGTACTGCTCATCCGCGGCCGGGGAATGGGCCATCATCCCGTCCCAGTAGAACATTGCGCCGGGCTGGTCGCCGTCGAACCACCCGGTGACGTGCAGAATCGGCAGGTCGAGTCCCCGGAAGTCCTCCTCGGTGAAGTGCAGGCGCTGCCAGTACTCGTTGAATGTGGAGTTCTCGAGGAAGTCGTTGAAGAGCGGCATGTCGCGGCCCATCGCGTCGTCCTGGGTGATGAGCGGCCGGTGCCAGTAGACGGAGTCCATGTCGATCCCCTGCATGTTGGCCGACTGGCTGTTCCGTCCGGAGGTGTCGTTGATCCATGCGAGGGCCCACTGCATCATCCACGCGCCACCGTAATGCGGCAGTTCATGCATCCAGCGCCCGGCCGCCGCTGTCGCGACCATGCATTTCAGCGAGGGCGGGTGTTCGCGCGCCGCCAGCCACTGGTCGGTGCCCAGATAGGACACGCCGGCGGTGCACACGTCACCGTTGGACCAGGGCTGGTCCGCCATCCACTCGATGGTGTCGTAGCCGTCCTCACCCTCCTGGAAGAAGAAGTCGAACCTGCCGTCCGAGTCACCCCGGCCGCGCACATCCTGCATGACCACGGCGTAGCCGCGCTCCGCGAAGTACGTCGCCCACCCGGCGAGGCTGAAGTCGCCAACAGCCATCGTCTTCATGTACGGCGTGCGGATGATGATGGTCGGGAAGGGACCGCCCTCGGCCGGCATCCAGACGTCCGACGACAGCTCGACGCCGTCACGCATGGGCGTGCGGACGTCGAACATGCGTTTGACCCGGGTGGTTTGGGCGGAGGAGGGGGCGGGCGTCGCAGCCGAGGTCAACACCGCAAACGCAAACGCGAATGCCGCTGTTGCCGGCACCAGGGCGAAGCCGATTCCCCCGGGGGGGCGCATGCTGGTCATCTCAATCCTCCTGTTCGGTCGCGCGCCGGCGTCCACGCACCGGCAGAATGATCCGTGAGGGGTATTCCCGGCTGTGATGGATGATCTGTCGCGCGGTCTTCCACTCCGTATCGGTCGCGACAGGGTTGCCGGTATTCTGATTGGGCGCAATCGACGGGTAGGCGCTGCTGGTCAGGTCGATGCGGATCCTGTGCCCGGGCTCGAACGAGTGGGCAATGTGTCCCAGGTCGATTTCGTAGCGTGCGACCTCGCCGGGGGTGAGGAGTTCCTCCCGGTCGAATCCGTTCCGGTAACGCGCGCGCACGACGCCGATGCTGGGTCCCAGCTTGACTGCCCTGCCGTCCGGGTAGACGTCCATGATGCTCGCGACGAAGTCGGTGTCGCGCGCGTCCGTGGCGGCGTGCAAATCGATCACGACCCGGCCCACGACCTCCACGGCCTCGTCGATCTCTTCGCTGGTATACACGAGTACGTCGTCGCGGCGCTGCAGGGGGGTCCGGTCATCGCCGAGGTACATCTCGCCGGCGGAAGCGGGGACCGGTCGCTTGGGGTCGAAGGTGAACCGGTCCGGCGGTGCATCGTCGTCCGGGGGCGTCCACCCGAGCACGCCGTCTCCGACGATGGAGTTCGCATTTCCGCCGCTGGACAGGTACAGACTGGTCGCCTGGACGTCGCCCGGAGGATACTGGTCGAATTCGCGCCACTCTTCGGCGCCCATCACGTAGACCCGGGCCCGGGGCTGGTCGTAGCTGTCGGCGGTGCCCTTCAGATAGTGATCGAAGAAGGCGAGGTGCTCGGCCTTGTTGTCGACCAGGGCGTGGGGCTCGAATTCCATGTCTCCGAGGGTGAGCGTGCCGCCGATGAAGGTCTCGGCATGACCCCAGGGTCCCACCAGCATGTACTGCTCGTCCGACGCCGGGGAATGGGCCATCATGCCGTCCCAGTAGAACATGGCGCCCGGCTGGTCGCCGTCGAACCACCCCGTGACGTGCAGCACCGGCAGATCCAGTCCCCGGAAATCCTCTTCGGTGAAGTGAAGCCGGTTCCAGTACTCGTTCATGGTCGAGTTTTCGAGCATGTCGTCGAAGAGGGGCATGTCCCGGCCCAACGCGTCGTCCTGGGTGATGAGCGGCCGGTGCCAATACAGGGACTCCCGGTCGACCCCCAGCGTGTTCGCCGACTGGTCATTCCGTCCGGAGGTGGCGTTCACCCAGTCGAGAGCCCAAGCCATCATCCAGGCACCGCCGTAGTACGGCGCCTCGTGCATCCACCGGCCGGCCGAAGCGGTCGCGACCATGCACTTCAGCGCGGACGGATGCTCGCGTGCCGCCAGCCACTGATCGGTTCCCAGGTAGGATACGCCGGCAGTGCACACGTCGCCGTTCGACCAGGGCTGGGCCGCCATCCACTCGATGGTGTCGTGGCCGTCCTCGCCCTCCTGGAAGAAGAAGCCGAACTCGCCGTCCGAATCGCCCCGGCCCCGCACATCCTGGATCGCCACGGCGTATCCGCGCTCTGCGAAGTACGTCGCCCAGGCAGCCGTGGTGAAGTCGCCGAGGACCATCGTCTTCAGATATGGCGTGCGCATGATGATGGTCGGGAACGGACCGCCCTCGGCAGGCATCCAGACATCCGCAGAGAGCTCGACGCCGTCGCGCATGGGGGTGCGGACGTCGAACATGCGCTTGACCCGGGTGGTTTGGGCGGAAGCGGGGGCGGCGGCGGCGGCGAGGAGAACCACGGTGAAGGTGACGAGCGCCAGGGCGGACCCGGCGAGCAGCCCGAACCGTCGGCTACGAATCGCCGGGCAATGACCAGTTCCTGACATCATGTGCTTCCTTGGGGGAGTAGGGGCGGTGTCCTGCGAGCAGGATAGGCAGCCCAGGCGCGCGACTCAATAATGTACTACAATGTATGACATGAAGACGCAGACCGTGACGATCAGAATCGATGCGGCGCTCGGACGCCGGTTGGATCGGGCAGCCCGCCGGAGCGGACGGAGCAGAAGCGCCGTCGTGCGCGACGCCCTGGAGCGTCAACTGGCGCTGGATCAGCTCGCTGATCTGCGCCGCCGCATCGTTCCCTTCGCGGAGGCTCGTGGCTATCTGACCGACGAGGACATCTTCCGCCATCTCTCTTGAGGGTCTTG
Organism: Gemmatimonadota bacterium; assembly: GCA_022826565.1. Classification (GTDB taxonomy): domain Bacteria; phylum Gemmatimonadota; class Gemmatimonadetes; order Longimicrobiales; family Gaopeijiaceae; genus Bin94. The sequence continues at coordinate 12,356 of JAJDUP010000043.1, forward strand.
CTCGACACAAACGTCCTTTTGAGCGCAATGGCCACGCGAGGCATCTGCGCGGACGTGCTTCGGGTCGTCATTGCCGACCATGTCCTTGTCATCAGCGAGACGGTGCTCGACGAGTTGTGCCGTGTTCTTCGCAGCAAGCTGGGCGTACCCGACGCGACGGTTGAAGCCGCGGAAGCGTTCCTTCGGCGCCAGGGAATCGTGATCGGGCAGGCGCCGTCGCTCGGGATCGCCGTGCGGGACTGCGACGATGTCGTGGTGTTGGAGGAAGCGGTCGGGGGACAGGCAAATGTCCTCGTAACCGGCGATCGGGATCTCCTGGAGGTCGCGGGAGAAGCCCCGGTCGACATCGTCACACCGCGAGGCTTCTGGGAGTCCCTCAGGACGCTGAACTCCTCGGGGTGATCGTTGGGGTGGGCGGCTCCGCTGGTCGTTCTCGCGGAACGGCCTCGCCTTGCTATGGTTATCAGCAAATGACAACCTGTCTGATGACCATACCCGACCGGGAGCCGGAGCTGGACACGATTCCATGAAGACACTGAAGATTGGCATCGCTGGCTACGACCAGATGAAGGCGCGCATCATGGCGATTGCACGCGGGGAGCGCACGCCAGCGAAGGATGAGCCCAAGGTCTGGTTCACCTCGATCGAGAGCTTCGCGAGGTTGCTGTCCGAGCACAACCGGCATGTCCTGGAGCTGATTGCCCGAGAACGGCCACGGTCCCTCACGGAGCTCGCGGAGACATGAAACTTGAGCACCGGACGGAAGACGGGGACGAGACCGGACAGGACGATTTCGAACAGCGGATGGCAGGCGTTTCGCGTCTTCCGGGACGCGACCGACTGGTCGAGGACACTGTAGTGAAGACGCGTCACGGCGCGACGGTCCGCGAGCGCCCGGCAGGTTCCGCGCGGAGAGGCTCCCGCATCGAAATCGGCTCGGTCGCCGGGCTCAACCGACGTCAAGCCGACGCTTTGCGTGGCGGCAGTATCGCGATCGACGCCCGGCTGGACTTGCATGGTTTGTCACGCAGGGAGGCTGCGGGCAAGGTGGCTGCATTCCTGGTCCAATCCGCCCGGCGCGGCCTCCGTTGCGTCCTCGTCATTACCGGGCAGGGAAGGCGTGATCCGCTCGCCGAGGCCCAGGGCGTGCTGCGCGGGGGACTCGAAGGGTGGCTCAACCAGCCCGCAACCCGCCCGCTTGTGCTGGCGTGCGTGCCCGCGCAGCGCAGGCATGGGGGCGAGGGGGCGTTTTACGTACTGCTGCGGCGCGGTCGCGCAGGCTGACCATGTAGGGGCGGCTACACCAGGCTCCCCCGCCTACGGTCGCCGTATTGTGAGACGCACGAGAAAAGGCACGTCGAGCAGCCCCGGACTAACCACGACGAGGGTATCGCCTGCCAGCGCCGGTCTGTTGCGTCGGGGAATGGTGATTCCCAGATCGATGCTGCCGAGGAAGAACCCCTCCGGGTCGAACACATCGAATGTGCCGGGATCTTCCCCCACCTGTTCAAAGATCCCAACCAGGATGTGCCCGTCGTCCATCAGGTAGATCTCGCTCACCAATGGACGGACCAACTCGACATCCTGTCTCGATAGCCCCGCTGCGGCCAGGCCCTTCGAGATCGCCTCCCGGTCTCGCCGGTCGAATGACTCGGGCCGATGCGACGTCTCCACAATTCGCAGGGTGTCGCCGTTGGAATCCGTCTTGACCAGCCTAAGCCGACCGTTCATCGCCGACCACACAGTCCCGTCCTGAGCCCTGCTCCATCGCCCACTCGCCAGGTAGTGCGTGGTCAGATACCGAATAGCATCCCGGTTCGGCCGGAACATCGTGCTCGTGCCCGAAAGTCCACTGCGGAATCGAGCCGGCTTCGCAAGCAGTGACGCCGTGTCGACGACCTGTCCCAATGTATCCACGCGCAGAAACAGGACCTTCGAGGGTCCTGTCATCGTTACGGTCTCGTCGACCAGCGTCCCCGTCTCCTCCCACAACAGCGGATGCTGAATGCGATTGACCAAGCGAACCGGTCTTCGCATGGACTTCTGGAACACACCCGTCGAATCGAAGACGTGATACCGCCCGCTGTACCCGGCCGCCACCCATAGCCGGCCTGTTCCATCCCACGCCATGCCCATCGGGCTCCGAAGGTCCCCGGGACCCTCGCCCGGGCCGCCGAAACTCCGTACGAACTCGCCCTCGCCGCTGAAGACGACCACGCGGTCGGTCGAATACTCCAAGACGAAGATCTGGCCGTTCGGTCCCAGGGACACGCTGTTGTTCCTGGGAGTCGTTAGATCCTCGTCCGTCGCTCCCCGGACACGGCCGACCCTGAACTCCTCGACAACCTGCCATTGCTCGGACTCCCGCCAGAGACCGGCGGGCCCGTTTCGGACCACCACCACACCGTCGATGGTATCGACCTCCGCCGACATGCGCGGGTCCGGGTCAACACCGCAGGCTGCGGGCAGAAACGCGATGACTGCCATGGCACGGTACGTCACGAGCCAGCAACGACGGATGCTCATGTTAGCCTCCCCCCTACCCCCCCGGATTCACCAACACCGTCACATGCGTCGGGTGCGCTGCCGACCGATAAACCCGCTTCGTCGCCTTGACGAAATCCCCCTCCACAGCCTCGAAAATACTCGGCACCCAGCTCTGCGGATTGCGATCGATGATCGGAAACCACGTACTCTGCACCTGCACCATGATCCGGTGGCCGGCCAGAAACCGGTGGTCGCGGTCGCGCAGGCTGATCGCATACGGCGTGATCTCGTTCGGCACGACGGGCTCGGGCTCGCGGAAGCTGTTGCGGAAGCGCGCGCGGAAGACCTCGCCGGCCACCATGTACTGATAGCCCCGCAGCGCCGGGTTCGGGTGATCGTCCGGGTAGACGTCGATCAGCTTGACGATCCAGTCCGCGCCGCTGCCGCTGGTCGAGGCGTAGAGGTGGGCCACGATGTCGCCGGTGATCGCGAACCCTTCCTCGAGGGGCTCGGACTCCCAGGTCAGCACGTCGGGGCGGCCGTCGACGAAGCGCTGGTCCTCGGCCTGCCAGAAGTGCCAGCGGTCGTAGTGGATCGGGCGGTACTGGTAGGGCACCGGGTTGTCGGGGTCGGAGACGTACTCGTCGTAGGCGGTGTCGTCGGAGGCGGACTCGGGCGGCGGGTCGAACGAGACGCCGCCGTCGGCACGCAGGTAGACGTTGCGCGGCACCATCCCCTCGGCGGGCCAGCTGTCGTAGTGCTTCCACTCGTTGGAGCCGGTCTGGAAGGTGATCGCCTCGGCGGCGGGCAGCGCGCCCTTGTCCTTCAGCCAATAGGCGAACCAGGGGGCGTGGATCTCTTCGCGGAAGTGGCGGGCGGTGGCGCTGCCCAGGTCGATGTCCAGCACCTTGTCGCCGACCTCGTCGAAGGTCCAGCCGCCGTGGCGCCAGGGGCCGAGCACGAGGAAGTTCTCGTTGTTTTCATCGTCGGCCTCCAGCTGCTTGTAGACCTCGATGGGACCGTAGAAGTCCTCGGCGTCGTACCAGCCGGTGAGGTGAAGCGCGGGGACGGTCACGCCCTGCAGATACGGGAAGACGCCGCACATCTCGGTCTCCCAGTACTCGTCCATGTTCGGATGGGCCACGTAGTCGTTCCACATGCGCGACCGCCCGCGCAGGATCTCGTTGGTGACCCGGGACAGCGGCCCCATCTCCAGATACCGCCTGTACTTGTCCCATGGGCCGTCGGGGGGCCACTCCTCGGGCGGCATCTCGAACCGCACCGCGGCCTCGTAGGCGTAGCTGAACCGGAAGGCGCCGTTGTGGTGGAAGTCGTCGCCGATGAACATGTCGGCGCAGCTCGCCTGCGGTGAGACGGCGGCCAGCGCGGGGTGGGGGTCGACCATCGCGCGCGTGGCCAGGAAGCCGCCGTACGAGATGCCCCACGTGCCGACCCGCCCGTTGTTGCCGGGAATGTTGTTCACCAGCCACTCGATCGTATCGTAGAAGTCGGTGGACTCGTCGATGCCGTCGACGTCGTCGGGCTTGCGGTTGGGACGCAGCGTGACGAATTCGCCCTCGGATTCGTAGCGCCCGCGCAGATCCTGCAGGACGAAGATGTACCCCTCGTCGAAGAACTCCTCGTACCAGTCCAGCCGGATCGAGTACTCCTGGTCCTGCGGATTGGCGTAGTAGGGCGTGCGCTCCAGCATGATCGGGAGCGGCTCGGTCCGGCCCCGCGGGATGTAGATCTCGGTGTGCAGCCGCACGCCGTCGCGCATGGGAACCATGACGTCCCACTTCGGCTCGAAGATGGCCCCGAGGTCGAGGTCGGCGCGGTCCTCGTAGGGGTACCGCGTCATGAGCTCCTGCTGGGCGGCGGCGGGCGGGGCGCTGGCCACGAGGGCGGCCGCAGCCAGCGGGGCGGGGCCGGCCCGAAGCAGCCGAAGTGAGTATATGAGTATATGAGTATGTGAGTAGCGCCCGGCAGATCCGGTACTTCGCATTTTCCAGCCCTCCTCTTCGATCAAGTCGCTTGTCCAGCGGTGGCGTTTTCGTCGCGCGTGTGCCACCCTTCGCCCGGAAACTTTGCACGGCCCCCGCAGTATTGTACACTGATTTGCACACCAAATGCCGTGAGCCGATTGAGCTTACGGCAAGCAGCCCTCAGAGAGCAACTCAACAGGAGAATAATTCATGTCACGCACGCTGCGCACCGCGGCACTCACACTTGCGGCACTGCCGGCCACCCTCGCCATCGGTGCCTGCCAGCCGGACACCGGCAGTGAGCCCACCTACCGGGAAGCCGCTGCGACAGAGGAAGACTTCCGCATCAGGTCCGACGTCGAAGCAGCCCTTCCCGCCCGCGCCGAAGCCTTCGCCGCCGACCCCGGCGACGACGATGCCCGCTGGGCCTACGCCGACATCCTCTTCAAGCAGGGCGACATGTGGGAGGCCGACGACATCATCGCGCCGCTCGCCAGCCCCTCTTCGTCCAACGTGGACGACCTCTACCTCGCGGCCCGGCTGGCCTACGTGCTCGGCGACTACGCCCGCGCCGAGCCCCTCTACCGCCGCATGATGGAACTCACCGAGGCAGGCTCCGAAGCCCACGACGACGCGACCCGGGGCCTCGCCCTCACCTTCTACCAGACCAACCGGTTCGCCAGCGCACGCGAACTCCCCACCCCCGAGGACAGCGAGGGCGCATCGAGCCTCATCACCTTCATGCAGGCCTTCGAGGGCGAGCCCTACGGCATCGAGTGGGCCACCGACGAGCGCATCGCGCACCTCCCGATGACCAACGACATCACCGTGCCCGGCGCCCTCCCCATCGTCGACCTCGAAGTCAATGGCCAGACCGTCTCGCTCATCCTCGACACAGGCGGCGACCGCCTCTATCTCGACAAGGGCATCTACGAGAGCCTGGGCCTCAACACGCTCGCCAACCGCCAGGCAAGCTACGCCTACACCGGCGGCCAGACGGTCGAAGAGCCCCTCGGGGTCGCCGAGACAGCCACCATGGGTGACGTCACCCTCACCAACGTCCCCGTAGTCGGCGCCACCTGGAAGGAGCTCGGCCAGACCAGCGACGGCGTCTTCACCACCCAGCTGCTCAAGCAGTTCCTGAGCACCATGGACTACGACAACAGCCGCATCACCCTGCGCGAACGCACCCCTGAAGCCCTCGCGCAGGCCATGCAAACCCTCGGCGAAGCGCCGCCCGTCCAGCTCCGCTTCTACATGACCACCACCCACCTCATGTTCGCCAAGGGCAGCCTGAACGGCCACGAGGGCATCAACTACTTCCTCGATTCGGGCCTCGCCATGAGCATGCCCATGATCCTCGTCGACGAAACCGTCGAACTCCTGGGCCTCGAAACCAACGCCATCGAAGGCACCCCGTACTACTGGACGTCCATCGAGTCCCACGGCCTGAACGGTCTCGTGAAAGGCGCCACGCAAGCCATGGGCAACGTCTTCGTCGAGCAGAACTTCTTCTGGCAGGCCGGCTTCATGGCGGACGCCCTCATGTCCCACCAGTACCTCTGGCCCCTCGGATCCTGGACGATCGACTTCGACAACATGACCTACTACTTCCCGGCACAGGAGTCCGAGGGATGAGAGTACGCCGCTGTTCTCCCGGAGCGATCTCCGCGCGCCTTCGCGCCGCGCTGAGCCACGCAATCGCGCCTGCGTTATGCGCGGCGCCCCTCGCGGCCTCCGCGTCGCTCGCGTTTGACGCGGTCCCGGCGGCGGCCCAGTCCCTGCGCCCCTTCCCGCCACCCTTCGAGATCCGCGTGCCCGTCCCGCCCGGCCCGCTCGTCTCCGGAGACACCCGTTACTTCGTCTACGAGCTCCTGATCACGAGTTTCCTGCCCGCCCCGGCGCAGGTGAGCCGCGTCGAGGTCTTCGCCGAATCGGCAGAGGGACAGCGCCTGCTGGAGTACTCGGACGAGGAGCTGGGCGGCAACATGCTTCCGCCGTTCATACAGGAGGACGACCCGGTCGTGCAGCGAACCATCGAGCCCCGGTCGCACGGGGTGGTGTACGTCATGCTGTCCCTGCCGGCGTCCGCCGCCACCCCGCGGCAGTTCTTCCACCGCGTGTGGTTCGACCTTCCCGCGGGCGACTCCACCGAGGCCGACTACGTGGCCCTGGAGACGCCGATCCACGAGGGCTCCGTGATCGAGGTGGGGCCGCCGCTCCGGGGCGGGCCGTGGGCGGTGTTCAACGGCCCCTCCAACGACTCCGGGCACCGCCGCATGCCGCTCCAGCTCTTCGGACGCTCGGCGTTCGCGCAGCGGTACGCGATCGACTACATGCTGGTCGACGCCGAGGGTCGCGCCAGTCCCGTGGAGGGCGGCGACAACGACACCTATCCGGGCTACGGCGCGGAGGTGATCGCCGTAGCGGACGGGGTCGTCTCCTCCGTGCTCGACGGCGTCCCGGAGAACCGACCCGGAGAGACCTCGCGCCCCGCTGTCTTCAACCTGTCCACCGCCATCGGCAACCACGTCATTCTGGACATCGGAGAGAACCGCTACGCGCTGTACGCCCACCTTCTGCCCGGGAGCGTGCCGGTCCAGGTCGGCCAGCAGGTGCGGCGCGGCCAGGTGCTCGGCCAGGTCGGCAACTCCGGCAACTCGGGTGGCCCGCACCTGCACTTCCACATCACCGACGAGAACGTGCCGCTCGGTGCGGAAGGGTTGCCGTTCGTGCACGACGCCTTCGACCTGCTGGGCTTCTGCCGCCAGGGGCCAGCCGGGCCATGCGAGATGCACGAGCCGGAGGCGCGGCGAGGCGAGACCCCGATGCGGGATCAGCTGATACGGTTTCCGAGGTAGGGTGAACGGCACGGGACCAGCCCCGGGATCCGTCGGCGGCGCGCTCGCGCTGGCAGTCGCGCTGGCGATCGCGGCGACCGCGTCCGCCCAGTCCCTGCGTCCCTTCCCGCCGCACGTCGGGATCCACGTGCCCGTGCCGCCCAGCCCGGTTGCCTCCGGCGCCAACCACTATCTGCTCTATGAACTCCTGCTCAAGAGCTACGTGCCTGCACCGGTGCAGGTAACGCGGGTCGAGGTCTTCGCCGAATCGCCCGCCGGACCGCGCCTCCTGGAGTACACGGGAGAGGAGTTGGGCGAGAACATGGTCTTCCCGGTATTCCCGGAGGAAGATCCCGTCAGGCAGCGGACCATCGGTGCCCGGTCCCATGGGGTGGTGTACGTATTGGTCTCCATCTCCCGGTCGGCCACGGTCCCGCGTCAGCTGTTTCACCGCATATGGTTCGATCTCCCCTACCAGGAAGAGTGGTTCGCGACTCCCTCGGAAGACTCCACCGTGGTCGACCATGTGGACCTGGTGACGCCTGTCGACTCGTCGACGATCGAAATCGGCCCGCCGCTCAAGGGCGGACCCTGGGCCGCGTTCGCGGGTCTCTCCAACGATGGCGACCACCGCCGCATCCAGACACAGGTCTTTGGGCGGTCGGTCTTCAGCCAGCGCTACGCGATCGACTATCTGCTCGTCGACGCCGAGGGGCGGGCGGTTCCCGTCGAGGGCGGTGGCAACGATACCTACCCGGGCTACGGCCAGGAGGTCATCGCGGTCGCCGACGGGGTCGTCTCCACCGCGGTGGACGGGGTCCCGGACAACACTCCAGGGGTGACGACGCGCCCGGAGTTGTTCAACCTGACGACCGTAGCCGGGAGCCACGTCATGGTGGACCTCGGCGATGGTCGCTACGCGGCGTATGCGCACCTCATTCCGGGAAGCGTGCAGGTACGGGTCGGCCAGCGCGTGCGGCGCGGCGATGTCCTTGGCCGGGTGGGGAACTCGGGCAATTCGAGTGCACCCCACCTCCACTTCCAGCTCGCCGACGACAATCGTCCACTTGGCGGCGAGGGGCTGCCGTACGTGCACGACGCCTTCGAGCTGGTGGGCTTTTGCCCCGAAGGCCGACTGGGTCCGTGCGAGATGAGCGAGCCGGAGCTGCGGCGGCATGAAACACCGATGCAGAATCAGCTGATCAGGTTTCCACAATAGCGAGGGAGTGATTTCCATGAACTGCACGCGCAAGCTCCTGGTCTGCACGGTCCTGCTGGCGATGGCCGCGACGGGCGCATCCACAGTCGCTGCACAGGTCACCATCCACCGCGACCCGTGGGGCGTCCCCCACATCATCGCCGACACCGAGGAACCCGCGTTCTACGGTCTCGGGTACGCCCAGGCCGAAGATCAACTTGAGTTTATCTTGAGCATGTTTCTCGCGGGACGCGGCGAGCTTGCAGCCGCATTCGGGGACGGGACGACCTCCGGTTTTGGCGGACCGCCGACCGCAAACGCCGTCGCCACGGATATCCAGTCCCGCATGTGGCGGCATGTCGAGGAGGCGCAGGCGGGGTTTGAGCGGCTAGGCCCGCAACTGCAGCAGAACTACACCCACTACGTCGCGGGCATGGAGGCGTGGATGGCCGAGCACCCGGACGACACGCCGGACTGGGCCCCCGACCTCGAACCCTGGGACCCGGTGGTGCTCTCGCGCTTCGTGCTCTGGCCCGGCTACCAGGCCGGGCAGGGCCTCCAGGACTGCGCGCGCGGGGGTGTCCAGCTCGCCGCCATCGACCGGGACGGCCTCGCCCGCGCCGACCAGCACGCGTCCAACGAGTGGATCCTGGCTCCGTGGCGGACCCGCGCGAACGCGATGATCGTGCTGAGCGACCCGCACGGCGGTATCGACGGCGCGTTCACCTACGAGTCGCGCATGCACGCCGGCGACCTCCACGCGGCGGCCTACTCGCTCGGCCCCATGCTGATCCTCACGCACACCCGCCACGTGGCCTGGGGCATGACCACCGGCGCCCCCGACGTCGCCGACTGCTACGAGGTCGAGGTCGATCCGGCCGACTCGCTGCGCTACCGCTACGACGGCGAGTGGCATCGGATGGAGACGCACGACGTCACCATCGAGGTGCGCGGCGGTGATCCGGTCACGCGCACCTTCGCGTACACCCGCCACAACAACATCCTTTCGCCCGTCGTCGCACGGCAGGACGGCAAGGCCTACGCGGTGAGCACGTCCTACATGCACACCGCCGGCGACTTCGACCAGGAGGTCTACGAGATCAACCACGCGACCAGCATCGCCGAGGTGAAGCAGGCCATGCGACGGCTGGGCATGTTCCCCCAGAACCTGATGTTCGGCGACCGCCACGGCGACTCGTGGTACGTCCGCGCGGGCCGCACCCCGATGCGTCCGGAAGGTTACAACTGGAACGGCCCCGTGCCCGGCAACACCTCGGCGACAGCCTGGCTGGGGATCCACCCACTCGAAGACCTCGTCCAGCTCGCGACCCCCGCTGCGGGCTACATGCAGAACAACAACATCGCGCCCGACGTGATGCTCGAGGACAGCCCGCTCACCGCCGACCGTTACCCGCCGTACATCTACAACGACACGCCGGGACGACGGAATTCACGCAGCGTGCGGGCCGTCGACGTCCTCTCGGGCGCGTGGGACTTCACCTTCGACGACGCCGTCGAACTCTCCCTCGACGAGATGTGGGTCGGCACCCCGGCCTGGCAGGACGCGCTCCGGCAGGCCCTCAACGCCGATCTCGACCGCCTCCAGGCGGCCGTGCCGCAGGTCCGCACCCTCGCGTCCCGGATCCTCGGCTTCGACGGCCACGCCCGCCAGGAGTCCCGCGCCGCCCACGCCTACCTCGTCTGGCGCGAACAGATCTTTGCGCTCCCCGACCTCGACGACGCGGCCCGCGCGGCCCTCACCGACCCGCTCTGGGAGAAGGGCGGCGTCCCCGCAGAACACCTCCCGCGCCTGCTCGACGCCCTCGACGCCACCGCCGCCTTCATGCTCGACACCTACGGTTCGATCGACCGCACCCTCGGCGACGTCTTCCGCATCGGCCGCGGCGGCCGCACCTGGCCCCTCGGCGGCCTCTCGATCATGCCGCCCGGCACGGCTGGGGTGGGCTGCGCGCTCGAACTCACCTGCATCTTCACCCTGCGCGCGATGAGCACCTTCAGCCCGCCCGACTCGCTGGGCCTGCGCCACGCCGAGATCGGCTCGCGGCTCCTGCGCCTGGTGCAGTTCACCGATCCGATCCGGTCGTACACGCTCCACAATTTCGGCCAGAGCGAGAACCCCGACTCGCCGCACTATGTGGATCAGGCCCAGCTTACCAGCGAGCGGCGCCTCAAGCCGACCTATTTCGACACAGCGGAGCTCATGAACCATGTGGTCTCGACCAAAGTCCTGGACGTCATCGTGCCTTAGCCTCACCGCCGCCCTCCTCGTCTCCCCCACGGCGGCGCACGCACAAAGCGTCACCGAGTGGGACGCCACGCTGGCCCGCGGCACACCCCGCGACATCGATTTCACCACCGAGCAGGGCACCTGGATGTCGCTCGACATCAGCCCCGACGGCCGTTGGATCGTCTTCGACCTCCTGGGCCACATCTACCGGATCCCGGCCGAGGGCGGCGACGCCGAGTCACTCACGCAGAACAGCGGCATCGCGGTCAACTACCACCCGAGCTACTCTCCCGACGGCGCCCGCATCGCCTTCGTCTCCGACCGCGGCGGGCAGGACAATCTCTGGGTGATGGACGCCGACGGCACCAACCCGCGCGCCATCCACCTCGACGTCAACTACCGTCTGCAGGAGCCCGAATGGACCCCCGACGGCCGCCGGATCGCGGTCACACGCAAGCTCAAGGGGCCCGTCGGCTTCTACCGCACCACCGACGTCATCTCCGTCTTCCCCGCCGAGGGCGGCCCGCCGACCGACCTGGTCATCCTCGGCGCATCGGGCGCCACCGCGCCGGCCCGCTCCGGCTTCTGGGAGGGCGCCGACCGCGCGCAGAACCCGTCGTTCACCGCCGATGGCCGCACCCTCTTTTTCGGCTCCGCGATCTTCACCGGCGAGGAGCGCCGCATCCGCCGCCTCGACCTTGCCACCGGCACCATCGACGACATCACCGAGAGTACCGGCCGCTATCTGGCCTGCTGCGGCCGCCCCGCCTACCCGCTCCGCCTGGGCGAGGTCGGCGCCGAAGTCTCGCCCGACGGCCGCTGGCTCACCTTCGCGCGCAAGCTCCCGGGCGGCATCACCTCGTACCGGGGCCACGAGTACATGGGCCGCACCGCGCTCTGGATCCGCGACCTCGAGACCGGCGCAGAGCGCATCCTCATGGACCCGATCACGCCCGCCGCCACCGATCACCACCCGAGTTGGAACATCGGCGTGCTGCCGGGCTACAGCTGGGCCCCCGACGGCCGCTCGCTCGTGATCACCCAGGGCGGCCGCATCCGCCGCGTCCACGTCGAGACCGGCGAGGTCGAAACGATCCCCTTCCGCGCCCGCGTCCAGCGAACCATCTCCGAAATGGCACGCGCCTCACGCCGGATCGCCGACGACGACTTCGCGGTGCGCTTCGCCCGCACGCCCGTGACCTCGCCCGACGGCAACCGTGTCGTATTCGAGGCCGCCGGTTGGCTGTGGATTGAAGAGGGCGGCGAAGGCCCTCCCCGCCGCCTGACCGACGACGCCGGCTACCTGACCGCCGACCGGTCGGATGGAAGCACCACCCCCTCGGGCACGGCCGCGCTGGCCGACCCGCATCCCGCCGATCAGCCCCTCGAAACCGGCCCGGCCTGGTCCCACGACGGACGCTGGGTCGCCTACACGTCCTGGGACGACGTGCACGGCGGCCACGTCTGGAAGGTCCCCGCGCAGGGCGGCACACCGACGCGCCTCACCACCACCCCCGGCCGATACGCCCAACTCGCCTGGCGCCCCGACGGCGGCGCGCTGGTCGTCAACCGCTGGGATCCCGCGCTCACCTGGGTCACCTTCGGCGCGGGCGGCTGGCAGCTCGTCGAGATCCCGGCCGGCGGCGGCGACGCGCGCGCACTCACCCCTACCGGCCCCCAGCGCGACATCGCGATCGGCGACGACGGCCGCCTCTATTTCGCCGGCACCGACGGCGGCGCCCCCGCAATCCTCTCCCTTGCCCCCGACGGCGGCGACCAGCGCGCCCATCTGCGGCTCCCACCCGGCACCGAACAGGCCGCCCTGTCCCCCGACGGCCGCCACATCGCCTTCCGGCACCTCCAGTCGATGCACGTCGCCCCGGCCCCACCCGGCCTGACCGCGTCCGGCCCGCTCACCATCGATCCCGCCGCGCCGGGCGTGGTGCGGCTGCACGAAGGCGGCATCTACCCCCACTGGCGGGACGACCGCACGCTGGAATACGCCTCGGCGGCCCGCCACGCCACCGTGACCATCGACGGCGGCGAGGTGTCCTCCAGCGTCCGCGACCTCGCACTCCGCATCCCCCGACCCCGCCCCACCGGCACCATCGCGCTGGAGGGCGCCCGCATCGTGACCATGGCGGCTTCGGCGGCCGCCTCGTCGGACCCGGCCCCCGTTGCGCGGCCGGACGCCGGCACCAGCGCCCCCCTCCCCGACGTCATCGAGCGCGGCACGATCGTCATCGACGGCAGCCGCATCACGTGCGTCGGCGACTGCGACACCTCGGGCGCGGACCGTGTCGTCGACGTCTCCGGCAAGACCATCATCCCCGGCCTCCTCGACGTGCACGCCCATCACCTGACCTTCGCCGGCAGCTCGTTCATCCCGCCCCAGCGCCGCCACGAGTCCGCGCGCTACCTCGTCTACGGCGTCACGACCACCCACGACCCCTCCGCGCAGCCGGACCCCTCGTTCGTGATCGCGGAGATGCACGAGGCCGGCCGCGTAATCGGCCCGCGCACCTATTCCACCGGCCAGACGCTGGTCTGCCCGCCGCACGGCCCCGTGCGCGAGATCGCCTCGTACGACGACGCGCGCAACCACGTCAACCGCCTCGCCGACCAGGGCGCCCTGTCGCTCAAGGACTACAAGCAGTGCACACGCGTCCAGCGGCAGATGCTCGCGCAGGCGTCGCGTGAGCGCGGCGTCACCCTGACGGCCGAGAACGGCGACTTCGTCTACCTCCTGGGCCTGATCATGGGCGGCCACACCGGATGGGAGCACCCCATCCAGAATGTGCCCACCTACGGCGACGTGACGACGTTCATGGGACTGGCCGGCGCGACCTACTCCCCGCAGATCACCCTGACCGATTACCCGAAGGGCGTTGCGATCGAGTTCTGGCTTGGCGAAAGCGACCTGTGGCTCGACCCGCTGCAGCTCAGGTGGTCACCGTGGCAGGAGATCGCGGTGCGGCGCAGCTTCGTGAAGAAGCCCGCCCGGGAGTTCATCTTCCCGCTCATTGCAGAGGGGGCGGCCGACATCGCGCGGGCGGGCGGCCACGTCGCGGTCGGCGCGCACGGCGAAGTCGACGGCCTGGGCGGGCACTGGGAGATGTGGGCGTTCGGCGAAGCCATGACCCCGCTGGAGGCTCTCAAGACCGGCACCATCAGCGCCGCGCGCTTCATCGGCCTTGAGCAGGACATCGGGTCGATCGAGGTGGGCAAGCTTGCCGACCTGGCTGTGCTTGACAACAACCCGCTCGAGGACCTCCGCCTGTCGTCCGAAGTCAGCCTGGTTTTGGTCGGCGGCAACCTCTTCGACGCGGGCACGCTGCGGCAGACGTGGCCGATCGAGCGCGACTACGGGCCTCGCCCGTGGACGAACGACGACATCACGCGGACGGATGTGCGCGCGGACGATTTCTGGGACCGGCGGCGTTAGCTCCCCCCATCCACGGCCGGAAAGCCATCGACGCCGGACGCCGCAAACTCTGCAAAGTCGACACGCAGATCGGCAACGAGCGCCTCGATCCTGTCGTCCGCGAGCTGGTTCTCCTTTCGCATTTCCGCCAGCAGTTCGAGGGTCCTGATCTCCGAGTCCTTGATCGCCGTCGTCACGGCGAGTTCGACCTCCGACACCTTGAGTTCGACTTCGGATATTCTGAGCGCGGTGTCCGCAGGCGCACGGGACTCATCATCAAGTCATTCCAACCGGGTCACCAGCGGTAACCCTAACGTAACGTCAGGGTTGGTCGGCTACGGCAGGAGCAGCTCAACTGCCCGGCAACTCCTCGACCCCAACCTCCGCCCCCTCCCCGCTTCCCAACCTCACCGCGGCTGGCGGCTCGATCTCCCGGCGCACATACCCGAGCCCGATCACCTGCCCGAACCGCGGCGAATCCGCCACCGAAGTCACCCGGCCGCGCACCTTGGAGCCGCCCGCCTCGAACAGCTGCGCCCCGGGCCGGGCGGCCACGTCCCCGAACCGCAACGCCCTCAAATGCCAGTTCACCCGCCCGCGGTGCCGGATACGCACGATGACTTCCTGTCCCGTATAGCATCCCTTGCCGTGATCGAACGCGACATCCACCAGCCCCGCCTCGACCGGAATCGTGCCATCGTCCATGTCGATGCCGAACTCCGGGAAGCCGGCCTCCACCCGCAGCGTGTCCCACGCTCCCGCACCCAGCGGAACCGCACCGTGCTCCCGCAGCCGATCCCGCACGTCTGACAGCGCGTCCGCCGCAACCCACACATCCCAGGACGGCACCTGCCGCACACCGCGCGCCACAAGCGCCCCGCCGTCGAGCGGCCCACCGTCAACCAGCATGAACCCGTCCATCGGCGCGTCCCCAAACACCGCCGCAACAACCTCGCCCGCCCCAGGCCCCACCACCGTCAGCAATCGCGTCCCAGCGCCCAGATCTTCAACCCGCGCAAGCCTCGGAGGGAGAAACCGCCTGAAATGCGCCAGGACCGCCTCGTGCGCGACCTCCGCAACACTCAATCCCAACCCCTCCTCCTCACCCGCCCCAAGCCAGAGGGTCACCACGTCGCTGACCATGCGCCCCTTGGCGGTGAGCATGGTCCCGTAGACGGCATCGCCAGTGAGGGTCGTCGAATCGGCCAAGCCGCCGGCCACCACCGGCACCTGCGGAATCCTGCTCGTCACGATCCCATCCAGCATCTGCACCGGCGCCCGCCCATACACCCGCAACAGCCGCCGATCCCCGCGCACCACCACCCCGCACCCCTCCACCGCCGCCCGATACTCCGCCGCGGGATCCCCATAGTGCCGCCTCACCGGCGACCCTACCACTGACTGCCGGGTTTGCCGTTCGCCCTGAGCTCCCGCACCAGCGCTTCCACCCGCTGCACATCCCGCGCGGCCGGCGCGAAGGTCAGGTACGTCTCCAGCTGCGTGACCGCCTCCTCGGGCCGGCCCAGCTGCGCCAGCAGGTACCCGCGGTCGCGGATCTGCGAGGGCGCCGTCGGGCGGAGGACGAGGATGCGCTCCACGGCAGCCAGCGCCCGACTGTGATCCCGCGTGCGGTGGTAGATCCCCTTCAGGTTGAGGAGCAGCCGCACGATCATGTCGTGCTTGGTCGCGGTCTTGAGATGACGGTCATCCAGCCGCACCACACCGCCGTGCTGCCGGTCGAGGATCTTCTGCGCCTCTGACCGCAGACGCACCTTGCCGCCGTGGAAGGGGTCGATCAGGAATTCCACCGCCTCGCCCGGGTAGCGCACCAGGAAATGGCCCGGGAAGTTCACGCCTTCGAGCCGCAGATCGAGCCGCCATCCCACCTCCAGGAGCACGATGGCGAGCGTCAGCGGGATCCCGAGCCCCCGGTCGAGGACATCGTTCAGGAAGGAGTTGCGCGGGTCGTGATAGTGGTTGCGGTTCCCGCGCATCTTGCGCACCGCGAAGAGGTGCCGGAGCGCCTCGGTGAGGACGATCGGCTGCGCCCGCTCCGACCCGAGCCGGTCGCGGACCTCCTCGGCGAGCACGTCGAAACGCACCAGGTAGCGGTCCACCGGCACCTGGACGTACTCCTCCCGCGCGACGAGGAGCGCCGCCCGGGCGAGGTTCAGTTCCTCTTCCGGGCGCTCCACCTCGCGGGCGAACTCCTGGCGGGCCGACCAGGCGGGTGCGTTCATGGGTTGAATCCTGCCGTCATCATGCCATGAGGATGGGCACCGCATCGGTCGATGTAAACCCCCCGCCGCGGCACCATTCGCTTACATTCTCACCATGACCAGTCAAGACCGCGATCAGAGAGGGAGGATCCGGCTCAGCACCCTGTCGCACGGCGCCGGCTGAGCGTGTAAGCTCGGGCAGGCCGAGCTGGCGCAGGTGCTGCGTCACATGATCCCTTCCGACGACCCTCGGGTTCTGGTGGACGCCAGCCAGAGGGACGACGCCGCCGTGTATCGTCTCGCCGACGGGCGCGCGCTGGTCGTGACCCTCGACTTCTTCACCCCGATCGTCGACGATGCGTACGATTTCGGGCGGATCGCCGCCGCCAACGCCCTTTCCGACGTGTATGCGATGGGGGGGCGGCCGCTCTTTGCGCTCAACCTGCTGTCCTTCCCGCGCGACCTTCTCGCGGAGGGACTGGCCGAGGAGATCGTCCGCGGCGGCGCCGAGAAGGCCCGCGAGGCCGGGATTCCGGTGCTGGGAGGCCATTCCATCGACGACGCCGAGCCCAAGTACGGGATGGTCGCGGTCGGCGAGGTCGACCCGGACGCCATGCTGACCAACGACGGTGCCCGGCCCGGCGACGATCTGGTGCTGACCAAGCCGCTCGGGTCCGGGATCGTGGCGACGGCGATCAAGGCGGGCGCGTGTCCGGCCGGCGTTCTGCGGGCTGCGGTCGAGATGATGGCCCACCTGAACCGGGCCGCGTCCGAGGCGGCGCTGGCCGCCGGAGCGCGGGCGGCAACGGATGTCACCGGGTACGGGCTGATCGGCCATCTCGGAAACATGCTGCGCGCATCGGGGGTGGCGGCGCGGATCGATGCAGCCGCCGTGCCGGTGCTGGATGGTGTGGGGGCACTGGTGGAGGCTGGCTACGTCCCGGGTGGAACACGCCGCAATCAGCGCGACGCGGCCGACAGCGTCAGCCATGCCGATGGGGTGGACGAGGTGACCCGCACCCTGCTCGCCGACGCGCAGACGTCAGGTGGCCTGGTGATCGCCAGCCCACCGGGGCGCACCGCCGCCCTGCTCGCCGAGCTCGAAGCCATGGGTGAGCGGGGAGCATTGTTCGGAAGCGTGACCGAAGGACCCGCCGGACGGATCGACGTCGCCTAGCCCTGGCGCGCGCCCCTCACGCCTGAATCGGCGCCACCTCCTCGGTCGTCACCGTAGTCCGCGCCGGCAGCGCCTTCTTCGCCGGCCGGCGGATCGCGAGTTCGACCACCCTGTGCAGATCCTCGACCAGATGCACCGTCAGCGTATTCCGCACCGCGTCGGGAAGGTCTTCCAGGTGCGACTCGTTCTCCTGGGGCAGGATGATCTCCTGGATCCCGGCCCGCACCGCACCCAGCACCTTCTCCTTCACGCCGCCGATCGGCAGCACGCGGCCCGTGAGCGTCAGTTCGCCCGTCATCGCCAGGTCCGCCCTCACCTTGCGCCCCGACACCGCCGAAATCAGCGCGGTCGCCATCGTGATCCCGGCCGACGGCCCGTCCTTCGGCACGGCCCCTGCAGGCACATGAATGTGGATCTCGCGCTTGTCGAGCGCGTTCTCCTCGATCCCCAGGGGTCCGTAGTGGCTCTTCGCGTAGGACAGCGCCGCCCGGGCTGACTCCTTCATGACGTCGCCCAGCTGTCCGGTCAGCACCAGGCCGCCTTCGCCCGGCATGACGCTGGCCTCGACGAACATGATGTCCCCGCCCATGGGCGTGTAGAACATCCCCGTGGCGACGCCGGCCGCGTCCTCGGCCGCCTTCCGCTCCGGGAATACGCGCGGACGCCCCAGCAGGTCCTTCGCCACCGCGGATGTGATCTCCAACCCCTCGCTCTCGGCCGCGGCGATCTTGCGGGCCACCTTGCGTCCGAGCTTGCCGAGCTCGCGCTCCAGCTGGCGCACGCCCGCCTCGTGAGTGTACCTCTGGATCACGCTCAGGATCGCATCGTCGCCGATGGTGAGCTCCTCCTCGCGCAGGCCCGATTCCCGCATCTGGCGAGGCAGCAGGTAACGGCGCGCGATCTCCAGCTTCTCCTTCTCGGTGTAGCCGCGGAAGTCGACGGTCTCCATGCGGTCCAGGAGCGGTGGCGGGATGCGGTCCTCGTAGTTCGCCGTCGCGATGAAGAGCACCTCGGAGAGGTCGAAGGGGACGCCCAGGTAGTGGTCGATGAAGGTCGAGTTCTGCGCGGGATCGAGCACCTCGAGCAACGCCGCGCTGGGATCTCCCTGGAATGACACGCCGAGCTTGTCGACCTCGTCCAGCAGGAAGACCGGGTTCTTGGTGCCCGCTTCCTTCATTCCCTGTACGATCCTGCCCGGCATTGCCCCAACGTAGGTGCGGCGGTGTCCGCGGATGTCAGCCTCGTCGCGCGCCCCGCCGAGCGAGATGCGCACGTACTTCCGGCCCACCGAACGCGCGATGGACTGGGCGATGCTCGTCTTGCCGACCCCGGGCGGTCCCGCGAAGAGCAGGATCGGCCCCTTGCCGCCATCGTGGGGCAGGAGGTCGTCGAGGGAGGACGAGTCGTCGTTGGAGGATCCGTCTTCCGGGTCGGACGCATCGGCCGGTTCGGCAGTGACATCGGGATCGGACGCGCCCTCGGCACCGGCGATATCGTCGGCATCCGGGGCGTCGTCCTCCTCCTCGTCTTCCGCGAACCGCTCCTGTTGCAGCTTGCGCACAGCCAGGAACTCCAGCACGCGGTCCTTCACGTCCTCCAGCCCGTAGTGGTCCTCCTCCAGAATCTCTTCGGCGCGGTGGAGATCGAGCTTGTCGTCGGTTCGCTCGCTCCAGGGCAGCTCGGTGATCCACTCCAGGTAGGTGCGGATGACCTGGTACTCCGCGGACTGGGGCGCCGTGCGGTTGAGCCGGCGCAGCTCGCGCTCGACTTCGTTGCGCGCGGTCTCGCTCAACTCCAGCGCGGCGATCCGGTCGCTCAATTCGTCGGCCTCGTCGCGCTCGCCCTCCTCACCGAGTTCCTTGCGGATCTGCTTCATCTGCTCTCGCAGGAGCATCTCTCGCTGGCGTTCGCCGAGTTCCTCCTGCACCTTCGCCTGAATGTCCTCGTGGGCGTCGATGCGGACCAGTTCGCGTTCCACCGCAACCAGCGCGGCCCGCATCCGGTCCTCGTCGCCGAGGGTTTCGAGCAACCGCTGCTTCTCGGCCGTCGGCAGGTCCAGGTAGAAGGCTACGAGGTCGGCGAAGGCGCCGGGTTCGTCGACACCCTGGATCAGCTGGTTGAGCGCCTCGGCCGAGACGCCGCGCCGGGTCCCCAGCTCGGCGGCCCGCTCCCTCAGCTCCTGGTCGAGCGCCTTGAACCCGGGATCCTTCTTGTCGACGGGCCCATGGCGGTCGATCGAGACCAGGGTGGCCTGGAGCATGGACTCGCCGTAGTCGGCGTACTGGATCGCGCGGGCGCGGGCCTCGCCCTGGACCAGGAGCTGTATGCCTCCCCGCACCCGGTGGGTCTGGATGATGCGGACGACGGTTCCGACCGCGTACAGAATCCGCGGATCGGGATCGTCCTGATTCTCGTTTTGAGCGACAGCGAAAAGTCGCCGGTCGCCTTCGAGCGCCTCCTGGACGGCCTCGACCGTCCCGGGGCGCCCGGCAGAGATGGGTACCGCGACTCCCGGGTACACCACCGTATCTCGGAGTGGGAGCACCGGCAAGGAAAACCGTCGGCTCATGTGCTATTACCTCTCGTCGCCCCGGGGGGCGCGTTCGCGGGCGGTGCCCGATGTCGGTTGTCGCTGTTCGAACCCGGTGGCATACACCGCCGCGGCCACCAGGATTCGTCCGCGCGACCGGAAGAACGCGTGAACCTGCACAAACCTTGCCACCTCGTACGAGGAAGCCGGGCCATCGGTTACCCGTCATAGTACTGCCATACTGGCAGAAACACATCAGCGAATCGGCCATTATGACAGGACCCGCGGCTGAACACGGCCATTTTGGCAGGCACCAGGTGGCCGTCAGCCCGCGTCGGGGCCTAACTTGCAAGCGGCTGGCGAATGCGCGATCAATCGTCGCTCGCACTCCGCCGGCGCCTCCGGCACCACCCCCAGCACGCCAAGGACACATGCGATGCCAACCCGACACCTCCTTCTCGCCGTCGCCGTGACGGCCACGCTGCCCATGAACCTCAATTCGCAACAACCCGACATGGGGCGACGCTCCACCGTCTACGCCCCGCGCAACGTCGCGGCGACAAGCCAGCCCCTCGCAACTGCCGCCGCCCTTGAGGTCATGCAACTGGGGGGCAATGCGATCGACGGCGCCGTGGCGGCCGCTGCCGTGCTCAACGTGACCGAACCGCACATGACGGGGATGGGCGGGGACGCCTTCTCGATCGTGTGGTGGGCCGAAACAGGCGAGCTCTTCGGTATCGACGCCAGCGGGCGGAGCGGCAGCGGGATGTCCGTCGAGACGCTCAGGGCGCGCGGGCACGACCGGGTGCCGGGGTCGGGGCCGGAGGCGGTCACGGTGCCGGGCGCCGTATCGGGCTGGCACGCTCTGGTGGAGCGGTTCGGGAAGCTGACCCTGGGCGAGGTGCTCCAGCCGGCGATCCGCATCGCGAGCGAGGGGTTCCCGGTCACGCCGGTCATCGCCCGTCAGTGGGCGGGCGCGACCGAGAAGCTCGCGCGCGACGAGGGCGCCCGGGCGACCTACCTGGTCGACGGCGAGCGGGCGCCGCGCGCCGGGGAGTGGCACACGAATCCCGACATCGCCCGTTCGTTTCAGAGGATCGCCGACGAGGGGCCTGGCGTGCTGTACGGCGGCTCGCTGGGACGCGAGCTGGTCGACGGGCTTGCGGAGCTGGGCGGCTTTCTGACGCTGGAGGATCTCGCCACGCATGAACCCCGCTGGGTCGAGCCGCTCAGCACCGACTTCCGCGGCTACACCGTCTGGGAGCTTCCGCCCGCGGGACAGGGGATCGCCGCGCTGGAGATGCTGGAACTCCTCGAGCCGATGGACCTGGCGGGGATGGGTCACAACACCGCCGACTACCTCCACCACCTCATCGAGGTCAAGAAGCTGGCCTTCGCCGACCTCCACAGGTACGTGTCGGACGCGGACCACATGGAGATCGACCCGATGTCGCTCCTCAACCCGTCGTACATCGACGCCCGGCGCGCGCTGATCGACCCGCGAGTCGCGGCTGACCGCGTGGGTCCGGGCCGCGCGGTCACCGACTCCGAGACGATCTACCTCTCCGTCGCCGACTCCGATGGCAACATGGTGTCGTTCATCAACTCGGTGTACTCGGGGTTCGGGTCGGGCGTCGTGATTCCCGGGCTCGGCTTCGCGCTGCAGAACCGCGGCGCCGGCTTCGTCTTCGACGACGGCCACCCCAACCAGGTCGCGCCGCGCAAGCGCCCGTTCCACACGATCATCCCCGGGTTCGTCACGAAGGACGGCGAGGCCCTCATGGCATTCGGGCTGATGGGCGGGTCGATGCAGCCGCAGGGCCACACCCAGCTGCTCCTCAACATGCTCGTCTTCGGGATGGACCCGCAGGAGGCGGTGGATGCCGCGCGGTTCCGGCACCTGTCGGGCACTCGCGTCGCCATCGAGCGGATCAGCGACGAGGTGGCAGCCGATCTGGAGGCGCGGGGGCATGAGCTGGCGGACTGGCGGCGGACGGACTTCGGTGGAGCGCAGGTGATCCTGCGGCTCGAGAAGGGGTGGGCGGCGGCGTCGGAGCCGCGGAAGGATGGGCATGCGGCGGGGAATTGAGGAGGGGGGCGACAGCACGCCACCGTACGAAATCCCCGAAGAGCGGCTGCCGCCGGGGTTCGTCGAGACGCTCGACCATGCGCCCGCCACGCCGGCCGTGCCGCACGCGTCGGCGACGGTGGTGCTCATGCGTGAGGGCGAGGGAGGGCCCGAGGTGCTGCTCCTGCGGCGCAATCGCGCGACCGGGTTCGTGCCGGGTGCGTATGTGTTCCCGGGTGGGCGGGTGGATGCGGCCGATGGGGAGGACGCGCTGGTCCGGCGCTGGGACGGGCTGACGCGAGGTGCGGCGGCGGGGCGGCTGGGACTGGCCCGCGACGCCGACCCGCCGGCGATCGCGTACTACGCTGCCGCGCTGAGGGAAGCCGTCGAGGAGACCGGGCTTTTGGCTGGGGTGGTCGCCGTGAAGGGGCAGCCCGGTGAGGAGGTGGTGGGCGAGGCGAGGGAAGCCTTGTTGGGGCGCGGAGCATCCTTCGCGGCCGTGCTCGAGGAGCTGGATGCGCGCCTTGATGGTGCCGCGATCGAGTACATCGCCCATTGGGTCACACCCTCCATCGAACCCCGCCGCTACGACACGCGATTCTTCGCGGCCAGGGTCCCGCGCGGATCACGGGCCGTCTACGACCGTCGCGAGATGACCGACGCGGTGTGGCTGACGCCCCGCGCGGCGCTGGCCCGGCACCGGCGCGGCCGCCTGCCCATGATCTTCCCCACCATCCGCACGCTGGAGGATCTCTGTGACTTCGCGACCGTCGAGGAGCTCCTGGCGCACTTCCGGGGCCGCGCGATCCCGCGGATTCAGCCCGACATCGTGCGGACGGCTACGGGGGTGTCGCTGCGGGTGAGGTGAGCGGACTGCGCTGCGCGGACAGGGGTCGAGCCGCGGGCGTTCGCGTCAGTTCTCCGCCACCTCCCCCATCGCCTCCAGCACCGTGTGCACCACGTCCGTGAACGCGCCGCCCCGGATCCACCGGCACACGATCACCAGTTCGTTCTCCGGATCCACGTAGATCAGGTTCGAGCCGGCGCCGGTGTGCGTCCACGTGTACTCGGGGGCATTCGGATAACGGCGCTGGTCGGTGTTCAGCGAGAAGTTCATGAATCCGTAGCTGCGGTTGACCTCTCCGGGGGTGGTGGCCATGTCGAACCAGTCCTCCGCGAGAAGCTGCTTCCCGTCCCAGTTGCCCTTGTGCATGGTGAAGAGGCCGAAGCGGGCCTGGTCGTAGGCGCTGAGGATCATGCCGCCGCCCCAGTGCGCGCCGCCGCTGACCGACTGGACCTGGCGGCCGTCGAGGGTGACCCACGAGTTGTGATAGCCGTGCCAGCCCCAGGTCGACGACGCGCCGATCGGGTCCATGACGTGCTCGCGCAGGATCTCGGGCAGCGGGCGCCGCCAGACCGCGGTGGCGGCCAGGGCCAGCAGGTTGACCCGGGTGTCGTTGTACTCGTAGGCGGTGCCGGGCTCGTTGCGCGGGCGGGTGCCCCAGGTGGAGCGGTCCTGGTCGGGGCGGTCGGCCCACTCGGGCTTGCCCCAGAGGGTGCCCTCCCAGTCGCTGGTCTGCCTGAGCAGGTGGTCCCAGGTGATCTTGCGGTTGTGCTCGGACTCGAAGAGTAGCTTCGGGCGGCGGCCGTTCTCGTCGCCGGGCTCGCCGTCGCCGACATCGAGGACGATCGGCGGCATGTAGTCGCGCACCAGGTCGTTCACGTCGCGGATCAGGCCGCGGTCCCACGCCAGACCGACGGATGTGGACGGGAAGCTCTTCGAGACGCTGAAGGTGTTGTCGGCCTTCGCCGGGTCGCCCCACTCGGCGATGATGTAGCCGTTGTGGACGATCAGCCCGGACTGGGGGCCGCGCGTGGTGAAGGGGCCGACGGCGTCGCCCAGCGGCTCGCGGCCGAAGGTGCCGAGGTGGTTGAAGGCGAGGTCGCGGGGTGACTGCGACTCGCCCGCGATCGCGAGTTCGACGGCGCGCTCGATCAGTGCCGGGTCGAAACCCGCTTCGGCGGGGGTGCGGCGCTCCCAGTTCGGGTGGCGGTCAGGGAAGTACGTCTGGGCGGAGGCGTTCGCCGCGGCGAAGAGGAGCGTGACGAGGGCGAGGAGTGCGCGGGGCGGGTTCGGCAGGGGATGGCTGGGCATGACGGACATCTCTCCGGGCTGCATGCATGACGGATTGCGGTGCGGGCAACGCGGCCGGTGTGGGCCGCGCACCGGGCAGCCGGTGGAGGTGGGCGTCAGGCGCCGCAGGAACTCAGCGAACCTCGGCCGGCAGCCTCCGCACCACCACACTGGCAACGTCAAAGTCGTCAAGCTCGATGAACGCCGCCAGCCCATCGGGGCCGAAGGCGTCGGGCATCTCTGTCGCGCCGGTGCGGTAGGTGCCGACGTATTCGCCCGCGGCGGTAACGACATCGATAGGCCCGTCGCCCATGAGGTCATCCCCCTGCCGCGTCACCCAGATCCGCCCTTCCCACGTGGTGAACAGGCTTCGCAGGACGGGGATCTCGTGGTAGAAGGGAGGATCCGCCAGGCTGAACGACATCGACGCCGGAGCGCTTTGTGTGGGATTGCCCCCGCCCCCGCTGGAACTGGTCCTGAACTCGACCATCCTGACCCCTCCGCCGCCAGGGTTCCCGCGGCCCTCCGCGCGTCTCGCTTCACGCAGTTCGCGGTATTCCTCCTCGATCCCCTCGGTCACCGGTTCCGGCTCGAGGGGCCGCGTGATGGTACGCGCGATACCGCCGGCCCCGGGCGGCGTGATCTTCAGCGCGTATGCGGACGAATCGGAGTAGACCAGGCCGCCGTCGGGCAGGACGGCCATGAGCAACCGCGGCTCGAAGGTGGAAGGCGTCGACAGGCCGCTGAGCATGCCACTGATGTCGACTCTTTGTCCGCCTGCCGTGACCATGTCGCCGCTGAGCAGATCCTGTCCCTCGGCCCGCGGCGGCAACCATCCCCGCACGACCGTGTCCGCTTGCACCGCCTCCCCGCCGAGACGGTATCGGGTGATCGGGCGGATGGACGGCGACTCGCGGGGGGACTGGCCGGCCCCGAGGTTGATGCTCATGCCCGACGACGCCGAGTAGACGGCGCCTCCTCGCGGATCCGGTTGAATGGCCCCGGTTACGCTGGTCGTCGACCGCGCAGCCCCCGGCCCGGTCTCCGTCGTGGCGGGATTGGACCGCACCATACGTACGAACTGGCCCGACGCGTCGAAGATCTGGTAGGCTCGGTGACCCATGTCGCCGACGACGGTGGTGCCGTCGCGGAGGACAGCGTAGCTCATGGGCAGGTTGAATTCGCCGGGTCCCTCGCCTGAGGTGCCGAACTCCCGCACGAAGGCGCCGGAGGCGTCGAAGACCAGTACCCGCAAATCGGGCGCCCGATCGAACACATGCAGGTTGCCCCGTGCGTCGAACGCTACCTTGACCACGTTGCCGAACATCTCCCACGACTCGCCGTCGAGGACGCCGATCCGGAACACCTCCTCGAAATCGGGATCGATGCGCTGGTCGCGGCCGGGAAGTTCGATGACCTCCTGGGCTGGCAGGGCGGTGGCGACAAGGGTGAGTGCGACGGCAGTCGGAATGATCGCGTTCAGGCGGGCCGGGTTCATTGCGGGTTGCCTCCTGCAGGTCTGACGTGGCTTGATGGGGGCCGGTGATGGCGGGGCGCCGGCCGCGACCGGGCGGTCGGCCTCTTCCTTGGACACCCTACCCGTCGGGCCAGGTTGTCCGACATTATTGATCAGGTATTCATACGCCGATGGTTTGGTGGCCTTGCATGCGCCGGGCACCATCCAGGCCCATGCACTCGAGCCCCGGAGGCCAACGTGACCACCGCACGGCCCAAAACCCGCTTCTTCGCCGTCGCCCTCGCGCTCGCGGGCGCCGCCCAACTCTCCGCCTGCGAATCAGGACCAGCCTACAATCCCATGCTACTTACCCCCGATGTACTCACCGCCACCGCCCCCGATGTCTTCCAGGCCCGCTTCGAGACCAGCAAGGGCGATTTCGTCATCGAGGTCCACCGCGACTGGTCGCCGAACGGAGCCGACCGCTTCTACAACCTGGTGTCCAACGGGTTCTACGACGACGTGCGCTTCTTCCGCGTGATCGAAGGGTTCATGGCCCAGTTCGGGATCCACGGGGATTCGGCGGTTGCGGCCGGCTGGCGCGAGGCGCGGATCCCCGACGACGAGGTGGTGCAGAGCAACACCCGGGGGTTCGTCAGCTATGCGATGGGTGGGCCCAACACCCGCACGACGCAGATCTTCATCAACTTCGGCGACAACAGCCGGCTGGACGGCATGGGATTCCCGCCCTTCGGGCAGGTGGTCGAGGGGATGGAGGTCGTCGACCAGATCTATTCCGGGTACGGAGAAGGCGCGCCGAGCGGCAGCGGCCCGATGCAGGGGCTGATCCAGTACCGCGGGAACGCGTATCTGAACGATGAGTTCCCCCGGCTCGACCACGTGGTGAGGGCGACGATCGTCCAGTAGCGAGGGGGCGCGCCCGAAGGGGTGATTGGAGGCGCGGCCGGCGGCGAATCAGTTCGACTGTCCCTGGTTCCGTGCCAGCCTGCGCTCAGCCCTCGTTCAGCGCGTCCAGACCGTCCAGGACGTCCAGGTACACATAGTCGTCGTACGCATCTCCCAGCGGTAGGGCGAGAGCCCTTTCCAGCATCTCCCTGGCCCGTTCGGTGCCACTCTCCTTGTCGAGTCGCTGCAGCCTGATCCCGTATGCGTGCAGCACGACCCTCGACTCCGGGGCCAGTTCGAGGGCCCGCTCGAAGAGGGTGACGGCTTCTTCCTCGCTTCCCCCGTACATCGTTCGTGCTACGAAGCCCTCGGCCGCAATGTCGGCGTGCCAGCCGCCAAGGGCCAGCATTGCATGGACATAATCGGGATCGAGGGCAAGCGTTGCTTCGAGCAGGTCGCGGATCTTGCCTGCGAGGCCTTCGCGAAGAGCCGTGAACGCACCCACCCGCTGAGCGTAGCGGCCGACGGCGTGGGCGGACTCGTAATGCGCGTCCGGGTTGTTCGGGTCGGCGGCTATGGCCTCCTCACCCATCCGTATCGCGCGTTCGATGGCTTCGCTGAACTCCTCGTCGGACGCCTCGTAATGCGCATACACCGCCATTGATTTCGCCGCCAGGGCGTAGCCGTCGGAGGTGCCCAGCCCTTCGCCCATATCGGCTGCTTCGACGAAACGGCCTTCGGCGTAGGCGGCATTGGCGTCGTCGATCGACTGTGCGGCCGCGCCGGGGGGAAGCAGGGCGAGGCAAACGGCTAAAGCCAGCCGGGCAAAACGGGCAGAACTCATTTTCTTCTCCTTGATTCCAATGGTCTGGCATTTGCGGACTCATCGTGCGGGGCGCCCGCTCGAAGTTGGCCAGCCGCCCGTCCAGGGCGCAAGTTGTCGGGATGAACGAACTCCAGTCGCAGTTCCGAAGCGCCGCGGCCGCCCTCTTTGCGCTGCAGATTGCCGCGTGCACCGCTCCCGACGATCCCCCCGGCCCCGCCGGCACCCCCGCCCTTCGCGGCTCCCTCTTCGACACGATCGTTGCGCGCACCGAGCGCCGCGAAGCCTTCTCGCCCGTCAAGAACGAGCGCCTCGGGTTCGATCCGCTCGCCGCGATGCGGGCGCTGCGGGACGACGTCGTCGCCGCGGACACCGAAGAAGCGCTCTACTACGCCCTCGCCCGCCTCAGCCACGCCCGCCGCGACCGCCACCTGGACGTGATGCTGGTGCCGGGGGGACCGGCGCCGTCTTACGCGGCGGGACTGGAGGTCACCGGCGGTCCCGACCCCGATCCTCCGGAACAGGCGCCGGTGCGCGTCTTCCCGGACTACTCGGACGGCGCCGGCGTGGCCGATTACTTCATCGGTGACCTGGCAGCTGCCGCTGGCAGTGCGGCCACCGGAAGTCTCCCCTCGATCGGCGACCGCATCGTCACCGTCAACGGCGTGCCCGTCGCCGCCTGGCACGACTCCGCCACCGCCTTCATGCGCCACTCGACCACCGCCGCGCTGCGCTGGAAGCTGGCCGAGGCCATGACCATCGCAACCGCCGCCTTCCCCCCACGCCTCCGCACCGACCCCCTCACCCTCGGCATCGCCGCCCCCGACGGCACCGAGACCACCTACCGCCTTCCCTTCCACGCCCCCGGCGACCTCACCTGGACAGGCACCGGCGAGCCCTCGTACCCCGGCCTCTCCCTCGCCCTGCAAACCCCCACCTACGACCTCCTCACCCCCGACGACGCCCGCCCCTTCCTCGTCCTCATCTGGCGCGGTTTCCGCGAGACGATGGTCGCCGACGTCGACGCCCTCATCGCCTTCGCCGCCGACCGCGGCCTCCTCGACCACGCCCTCGTCATGGACGTCACCCGCAGCCGCGGCGGTTCGCTCGGCGCCTACGCCATGCAGCGCCTGCAGCCCCGCCCCTTCAGGACCACCTTCGGCAACCTGCGCATCAGCGACGTCACGCTCCCCTTCATCGAGGACAAGCGCCGCGACTTCGCCGCCCGCGACATCAACGACAGCGGCGTGCCCGAGACGATCGACGACGGCACCTGGCTGATGGAGTGGTTGGAGGACGACGTCCTCGGCGCGCTCGAGCGGGGCGACGCGTACAGCAACAACGTCCCCTTCAAGCTTGCGCACGCTCCGCGTGACTCGGACGGCGTTCTGGAGCCGGCGGCGGTGCACTTCCGTGGCCCGCTCGGCATCATTTCGGGGCCCACCGGCGGTTCCCACCTCGACCAGTTCGTCTCCATCGTCGTCGACAACGGGCTCGGTCCGGTGGTCGGCATGCCGCCCGGCGGCTACTCGAACACCTGGGAGTGGGACGAGGTGCTGACCTTCCCCGGCACCGACCAGCCCGTCGTCGAGTTCATGTGGAACATCGGCCACACGGTCCGCCCGAACGGCGAGATCGCCGAGGGGAACCCCGCCGACGTGGACGAGTGGATGCCGCTGACGCCGGAGAACGTGGCGACGTACTACGAGGACATGCTCGCCCGGGTGCTGGAGTTGATGGGGGTCGAGGGTTGAGCTCGTCCGCACGATGACAAGAACGCCCGCCGAGTCGGACCCCGGCGACGGCCAGCGCCGCACCGGCCTCGGCACCCGCATCCTCATCGGAATGCTGGCGGGGGTCGTGGTGGGCGCGGTCATGGACGAACGGGTCGCCGTCCTGCAGCCGGTCGGCGACCTCTTCATCAACCTGCTGGTTCTGGCCGCCGTGCCGCTCGTCTTCTTCAACCTGCTCGCAGGACTCACCGCGCTCGGGGACACGCGCACGCTGGGCCGCCTGGCCGGGAAGACGCTCGGCTACTACCTGTCGACGGACCTGATCGCGCTGTCGCTGGGGATCGGAGCCGCCGTGCTGCTGCGGCCGGGTGACGGCATGCAGCTCACCGAGGAGGTCGCGGGGCCGGTGGGCGAGGTGCCGGGGGTGGCGGCGATCCTGCTCGGGATGATCCCGACGAACGTCTTCAGGGCGTTCAGCGACGGGAACGTGGTGCAGCTGGTCGTCCTCGCGCTGCTGCTCGGGGTCGCGACGATGGCGCTGCGGGGCGGCGCGCGCGAACGCCTCGCGACCGCGTATGAGGACCTCGCCGGCCTGTTCCGGCGTCTCGTCCACCTCATTCTGTGGACGGCGCCGGTCGGGATCGGCGCACTGATCGCGGTGACGGTGGGGCGCTACGGGGCCGAGCTCATCGGGCCGATGGCGCGCTTTCTGGGTGGGCTGTGGGCCGCGCAACTCGTCATCTTCGCCGGGTACATGACACTGCTGCGCCTTTTCAGCGATTTCCGCCCGGGCCGCTTCCTGCGCGATACGGGGTCCCTGTGGGCGACCACCGCGGCCACGACGTCGAGCCTCGCATCGCTCTCCGTGGGAATGGAGACGGCGCGTAGGCTTGGCCTGCCCCGCGGTGTGTATTCGTTCACCCTCCCGCTAGGGGCACAACTCAACAAGGACGGGACGGCGGCCATGCTCGGCGCGGTCCTCATCTTCACCGCGCAAGCGGCGGGTGTAGAGTTTACGCCGGCCAATTTTGTCGCGATCCTGCTGCTGGGGCTGCTGCTGTCGGAGGGATCCGGTGGCATTCCCGGCGGCGGGCTCGTGATCGCGCTGATCTATGTGCAGGCGTTCGGGCTGCCGATCGAGGTCGCGGCGATTGTCGGCGGGATCTACAGGCTGGTCGACATCGGAAACACGACTATTAATATCATGGGCGACATGGTGGGAACGTCGCTGGTGGCGAGGTCGGAGGCGAAGCGGGGTTGAGACGGGGGTTTCGAGGCGCGCGGGCCGGCACGACGATGACGGAGGCGAGACGAGCATGAATCCCGACATTCGGGCGCTGTTCCCCGGCGCGGACGAGCAGGTCTACCTCGACATCTCCGCGCGTGCGCTCGTGCCCGAGCCGGTGCGGGCGGCGATTGCGGACCACCTGCGGAAACGGATGCTGCGCGGGGGAGACAAGGATGCCATGCGGGCGGTCGTCGAGGAGACGCGGTCGTCGTTTTCCGGGCTTATCGGGGCGCGCGCGGACGAGATCGCGATCACCAAGAACGTGTCGGAGGGGCTGAACCTCTTCGGCACGAGCCTGCCGTGGGAGGCAGACGACAACGTGGTGCTCTGCCCCGCGCTGGAACACCCCAACAACATCTACCCGTGGCACAACCTGGCCAGGCTGCGCGGGATCGAGGTGCGCACGGTAGCCTCCGAAGACGGCCATGTCCCGGCCGAGGCGATGGCGGCGGCGATGGACGAACGCACCCGCCTGGTGACCATCCCCAGCATCTCCTTCGCACCGGGGTTCGTCACCGATGTGAAGGGGATCGTGGCAGCGGCGCGGCGGGTGGGCGCGGTGACGCTCGTCGACGCGGCGCAGTCGGTCGGGGCTCTGCGCACCGATGTCGAGGAACTCGGCATCGACGCACTGGCGGTCGCGACCCAGAAGTGCCTGCTGGCGGAGTACGGCTTCGGCTTCCTCTACGTCAGGCGGGAACTCGCCGACACGCTGGTTCCGGCCCATCTCGCCCGCTTCGGCGTCGCCCTGGGCGCCCACGAGACCGAGTACGTGGACGACGAACTGCGGTACGCGCTTGGCGCCCTGCGGTTCGACATCGGCAACTACAACTACCTGGGCGCTGCGGCGGCTGGCGCGGCGCTGGAACTGCTCGCAGAGTGGCAGGTCGACCGCATTGAAGCGTTTGTCCGCCGAATTGCGGCTTTTTTGGCGGACAAACTGCTCGATCTGGGGCTTCCGGTGGCCGGCGGACGGCCCGGACCCCATCTGGCGCACATCGTATGCGTGGGGAAGAGCGGCGGCGGCCGGCACTACAGCGTCGACGATCCGGCGATGAAATCGCTGTGGGGGCATCTGCGCGCGGCCGGGATCCGGCTGGCGATCCGGAATGGGACGCTGCGCTTCTCGGTCGGCGTCTACAACAACGAGGACGATGTCGAGCGGGTGGTGGAGGCGGCGCGGGAGTGGAGGAATCGGCAGGGCTAGCGGCTAGCCGACGGAGGAGCTGGATGACCGTCTGCTTTCACGGAGTCTCCCGAAACGGCTTGTCTTCGAGACCTGCTCGAATGTGCTGTTTTCGTCGGCCATTGACAGATAGGGCGCGAGTGCCATCTTTCGAGCGCGATCGCATGTGCTTGGCAGGGCCCGTCCCCCAAACGGGGGCATTGAAAAACCTTCACCCCATAGGCGGCGCTTAACGCACTCAAGCACACTCACTTCGCGGTGTCGCTTCGCCACTCCCTTCTCTGTTGTGCGCCTGACCGTGCCTTCCTCCCGGCCCTCCGTGCGCCT
Source organism: Gemmatimonadota bacterium (assembly GCA_022826565.1). GTDB lineage: Bacteria > Gemmatimonadota > Gemmatimonadetes > Longimicrobiales > Gaopeijiaceae > Bin94. Next base: position 44,385 of record JAJDUP010000043.1, read on the forward strand.
TTCCGCCTAACTCTCGGTCCAAGGTGGGGTGCGTGCGTGCACCGCGACCAACCCTCGCACCGCCACGCTACTCGAACAGGACCACATGACACCCTCGAACTGGCCGAAATCCCCAAGCCGGACCACCACCTCCTCCCCTCCGAAACTCCATCACCCCACAACCCTGGCCATCATCGCATGCACATTCGCGGGGACGCTCCTGCTGGCGTGCAGCGATGACCCGTTCGTTGCGCCCACGGAGCCCGTGGACCCCGCCGATCCCGTCGACCCAAGGGCCGAACTGATCGCGGAGGTTCGCGAGCTGGTGCGGGAGAACAACCTTCAGCCCGTCACCCCTCCACCGCCCGTGCGCGGCGAACTCGTCGCACTCGGACGCTCCCTGGCCTTCGACAAGATCCTGAGCGGCAACCGCGACGTGTCGTGCATGACCTGTCACCTGCCCGCGATGTCCACCGGCGATGGCAAGTCGCTGCCCATCGGGCCGGGGGCCTCCGGCCTCGGTCCGGAACGCTCGCATCCGGATGGCAACTTCACGCTCAGGCACTCGATGGCGCTGTTCAACCTTCACCGGGTGCGCAAGTTCCTCTGGGGCGGCGAGATCGAGGCGCTTGCGGACGGTGGGATCAGCACTCCGGCCGGAGCTCACCTGACCGACGAGATGAAGGATGTCTTCGAGTTCGGCATCTCGTCCGCTCCGGCGATGTTCCCAATCAGCGCGCCCGAGGAGATGCTCGGCACGGGCAACGAGCTGTCCGAAGGATTCGGCGAGGATCACAACTTTACCGAGCTCTGGTCGCGCCTGATGCTTCGTTTCGGCACGATCCCGGAATACCGCGAGCTCTTCGAGGCCGCCTACCCGGGCACGGACTTCGACGACATGACGTACGCGCATGCCTCGAATGCCATCATGGGCTTCATGATCTCGGAGTTCTCATTCGGCGACTCGCCCTGGGATCACTTCCTGCAGGGCGACGACGCCCGCCTCGACGACCGGCAGCTGCAGGGCGCCTCCGACTTCATGACCGTGGGCTGCACCAACTGCCATCAGACGGACATCCTCGACGCCATCCCCGGTAACGAATTCCACAACGATGCCCTCGCGCAGTTCGGCCCCGGGAAGGGAGACGGGATCGACGGACGCGACGACTTCGGGCGTGAGCGCGTGACCGGCGACCCCGCCGACCGCCGCCGCTTCAAGACGCCCCCGCTACGCAACGTCGAGCTTACGGCACCGTACGGTCACGTCGGCCAGTTCACAACGCTGCGAGGATTCGTCGAGCACTACAACAACGTCGACAGCACGCTGCACGCGTACGACGTGACCCGGGTCGACCCCCTCCTCCAGCCGACCCTGCTGGACAACTACGACGAGATCCTCGTCACCCGCGACACGCTCCTCCTCCCGATCAGGCTGGACGAGGCGACGATCGACAACCTGCTCGAGTTCCTCAAGGCGCTCACGGACGAATCCGCGCGCGACCTCTCGGCGATGACGCCGTCGGAGGTTCCCAGCGGGCTTCCGGTCGACAGGATGGGATCGGGCAGTTGACAATCCGCGGGGCGTCGGGCAAAACCGGCGCCCCGCACGGTCACTCGACTTGCCGGGGGGTCACCGGGGCGGCACAATAGCGCCATTCGGCAGGCTGGAATTTCATCTGAAACCGGAGGCGGCTCGATGAGTGAAATCACACTGAGGGTCAACGGCGAGACGCACACGCTCGACGTCGATCCCTCGACGCCGCTGCTGTACGTCCTGCGCAACGATCTCGGCCTTCGCGGGCCCCGGTTCGGCTGCGGCCTGAGCCAGTGCGGCACATGCACCGTGCTCATGAACGGCGCCGCTGTCCGTTCGTGTTCGCGGCCGGTATCGCGCGCGCAGGGCACCGAGATCACGACGCTGGAAGGGCTTTCCGCCGGCGGCGAACTCGATCCCGTCCAGCAGGCGTGGATCGACGAGCAGGTGCCACAGTGCGGCTACTGCCAGAACGGCCAGATCCTCACGGCCAGGGCGCTGCTCGACGACAATCCTAGCCCCACCGACGCCGAGATCCGCGAGGGGATGAACCGCGTCCTCTGCCGCTGCATGACCTACTACAGGATTCAGGCGGCGGTGAAGCGCGCGGCCGTTGCGATGGCGGACGGGGAGGTGGAGCTATGAGTGGCGGGCAACAGCTTCCAGCCGAGGTGGACCGCGCCCTGGCGCCCTGGGACGGCACCTCCTCACGCCGCGACTTCCTCAAGACATCGGGGCTCTTCGTCCTCGGCTTCACGGGCCTTGGGGCGGCCGGGTTGCGCCGCGGTGCCCCCGGCGACGGCACGGGCGAACCTCCCCTCTACCCCGACCCCGACTTCCTCCAGCTCGACTCGTGGCTGGTCGTGCACGAGGACGGCACCGCGACCTTCTACGTCGGCAAGACCGACGGCGGTCAGGGCACCGGCACCGCCACGCGCCAGATCATGTGCGACGAGCTCGACATCGCCTACGACATGGCGACGCTCGTCATGGGCCGCACCGACAAGACCGTCGATCAGGGCGGGTCGGGCGGATCCGATGCGATCGAGCGTGATGCGATGGTGGCCCGCCGCGTGGCGGCGGAAGGGCGGCGCGTGCTGCTCGAGATGGCCTCGGAGCGCTGGGGCGTCCCCGTGGGCGCGCTCGACGTGAGTGACGGCGTGATCTCGGTTCGGGACGACCCCGCGCGAACGGTGACCTATGGCGAGCTGGTCGGTGGACGCCGCTTCGACATCGCGCTCACCGGCAACAACGTCAACGCCACGACCGGTGTCGCGAGCGTCAAGCCGGTCCAGGACCTCAAGCTGGTCGGGCAATCGATTCCCCGGTACGACATCCCGGGCAAGGTCGACGGTTCGCTCGAATGGGCGGTCGACGTGACGCTGCCCGGGATGGTGCACGCGCGCAACGTGCGACCGCCGTTCGTGGGCGCGACCCTGGTGGGCGTCGACGAGTCGTCGGTGAGCGGCCTGCCCGGGTTCATCCGCGTGGTGAGCCGGGGCAACTACGTCGCGGTCGTGTGCGAGCGCGAGGAGCAGGCAATCGAGGCGGCGGACCGGCTGGTGGCGCAGTGGGAGAAGCCGGTGGCGGCGCCGTTCCCGCGCTCCGAGGATCTGTTCGACTACATGCGGAGCTCCGATCCGGTGGCCGCGCCGGGTGGCGGACGTCCCCCGCCGCGGCCCGTCGGCGACCCCGAGGCGGCCCTGGCAGGCGCGGCGACGGTCCTCGAGGCCGCCTACGACGTGCCCTTCCAGGGACACACCGCGATCGGTCCCGCGCACGCCCTGGCCGATCCCTCCGACGGCCAGATGACGATCTACACGAACGACATGAAGCCGTACAGCCACCGCACCGGGATCGCCGAGTTCCTGGACATGCCGCCGGACCGCGTGCGCGTGATCTGGATGGAAGGCCCGCAGCTCTACGGACGCACCGCGGCGGACGACGCCGGCTTCGAGGCCGCCTACCTGGCGAAGGAACTCGGCCGTCCCGTGCGGATGCAGTGGTCGCGCCACGAAGAGACGGCCTGGGACACCAAGGGCCCCGCCTTCGCCTTCGATCTGCGCGGCGGTCTCGACTCCGAGGGCAACCTGGTCGCGCTGGACTACCGCGCCCGCATCGCCAACTACGCGCACGTCGGCTACAACCAGGCGCGGACGGTACTCATCGCCCAGTTGATGGGGCTGCGGCCCGAGCGCCCGTCACCGGGTGGCGGCCGCGGGCCCGACGACATGTACCACATCCCGAACCGGCGCCAGGAAACCTTGCCGGTGCGTTTTGCACAGGCCTTCGAGACGCCGCTCCGCACCGGGAACCTCCGCGACCCCAACGGGCCGCAGACGACCTTCGCCGGCGAGTCGTTCATCGACGAACTCGCCGCGGCTGCCGGCGCCGACCCGGTCGAGTTCCGGTTGAGGCTGCTGCGTGGCTCGACCGACGACGACGAAGCGCATCGCCGCGCCCGCTCGATCGCGGTGGTGGAGGCGGCGGCCGAAGCGTACGGATGGGACCCCCGTCCGTCGCCCAAACCGATGGCCGGCGGGCGGATCCTCACGGGGCGCGGCATCGCGTACGCGTACCGGGCCCGCACGACGGTCGCCACGATTGCCGAGGTCGAGGTCGACCGCGACACGGGACGCGTATGGGTCCGGCGGATGGTGTGCGGGCACGATTGCGGGCTCGTCATCAATCCGGACGGGCTCGAGAGCACCGTTCAGGGCAACCTGCTGCACGGCATCAGCCGCACCTTGCACGAAGAGGTGCAGTTCGACGGCGAGAGGGTCACGAGCGTGGACTGGCGCACGCATCCCACGATCACGCACACCGACTGCCCCGAGTACATCGACGTCGTCATCGTGAACGGCGACCCGAACCCCGACCGCCCGGATCTGCTGCCGTACGGCGCGGGCGAGCCGTCGCACCGGACGGTGCCCGCGGCCATCGCCAACGCGATCCACGACGCGACGGGCGTGCGCATGCGGCGGTTGCCGCTCAGGCCGGAAAGGGTGTTGGCGGAGTTGGCGGGGGCGTCTTCTTTCGATCGAGACTCCGCGAACCCGATCGGCAGTTTGCGAGACAAGCTGAAAGTCCGGGGAGATATCATGTCAACCGGGGTTCGCTGGAACGCGACAGACTAGCCGCCTGGGTGCATGACGTTTGGCCCCCTCGCCACATAGCGCACGGGCACGCCCCACCCTACCATTGGGGTGACACCCAGCTCCCCATGAACAGGAGTCCCCGCATGCGGTCCGTCCTGGTAATCGTCCCCGCCCTTCTGCTCGCCGCGCCCGCCGGCGCCTTCGCCCAGGATCGCCAGAATCCCGACGGCGAATGGCGCTTTCAGAGCGCCGACGCGTGGGGCACGCGGTTCTCGCCCGTCGACCAGATCAACGCCGGCAACTTCGAGAGCCTCGAGGTGGCGTGGGTCTGGCACGCGAACAACTTCGGGCCCGAGGTCGACCAGCAGATGAAGTCGACGCCGACGTACATCGACGGCATGTTGTACACGGTTGCCGGGCAGCGGCGCACCGTGGCAGCCATCGATCCCGCGACCGGCGAGACGGTGTGGACCTACCGCGAGCCGAACACGATGCGCTGGGAACGCTCGATGCGGCAGAACTACGGCAAGGGCGTCGCGTACGGTGAACTCGATGGCCGCGGCGTCATCTACTACACGTCGCCCGCCTTCTTCCTGCACGCGCTGGACGCCAAGACCGGCCGCCACATCGAGGGATTCGGCCAGCCGGTTCCCATCGATGGCTTCCCGGAGACGGGCGTCGTCGACATGCTGCCGCCCCTCCTCGACGGCTGGGGACCGTGGGAAGGCGCCGAGGAGGACTACAATCCGGACTACGGCATTCCGCGCGAACTCGGGTACATCACGACTTCGTCGCCGCCGATCGTGGTGGACGGGGTTGTGGTGGTCGGCAACTCCGCCGAGCAGGGGTACTACCAGACGCGGATCGAGAACGTGCCGGGCGACATCCTGGGCTTCGACGCGCGCACGGGCGAGCACCGTTGGAAGTTCCACGTCATCCCCCGCCCCGGTGAGTTCGGGCACGACACCTGGGAGAACGATGCATGGGAGTACACAGGTGACGTGTCGTCGTGGGCCCCGATGTCGGCCGACTACGAGCGCGGGATCGTCTACATCCCCACGAATCCGCCCACGATCGACTACTTCGGCGGCTTCCGCCCCGGCCACAACCTCTTCGGCACGAGCGTGATCGCACTTGACGCGACCACCGGCGAGCGCGTTTGGCACTACCAGGTCGTCCACAACGACCAATGGAACTACGACCTGCCCAACGTCCCGATCGTCGTGGACCTGACGGTGGACGGCGAGGCCGTGCCGACCGTGATCCAGACCACCAAGACGGGGCTCATCTTCGCGTTCAACCGCGAAACCGGCGAGCCGATCTGGCCGATCGAGGAAGTGGAGGTCGTGCAGACCGAGGTGCCCGGCAACTGGACGGCGGCCACGCAGCCGGTGCCGACGCATCCCGAGCCGATGGAGCCGATCGGCCTCACGGAGGACGACATCATCGACTTCACCCCCGCGTTGCGCGCCGAAGCGATGGAGATCCTGGGCCGCTACCGGGTCGGCGGGCCATTCGTGCCACGGCTCTACGAGGGGTACGACGGCCCCGTAGCGGAGAACATCCGCTGTTACGGCGGCCTGAACATCACCCATCCCGCCACGCTGGACCCCACCACCGGGATCCTGTACGCCTCCCACCGGCGCAATTGCAGCGGCGGGCGCGTGGGTCTCGGCGCCGACGCGGACGACCAGGACAATCCCAGGACCACGGGCATCACCATATCCCAGTGGGTCGCGGGCGCGGGCGGCGGACTGCCGCGCGTGCAGGGGCTGCCGATCCCGAAGCCCCCGTACAACCGCCTCTCCGCCTACGACATGAACACCGGCGAACGGCTCTGGTGGATTCCCATCGGCGAGGTGGCGGAGGCCATTCGCGATCATCCGGCCACGCAGGGCGTGGACCTGTCACGCGCCGGGGGCGGCGGCCTCTCGATCCAGATGGTGGCGGGCGACCTGCTCTACACGACCGAGGGCGCCAACGGGCCGCCGGTCCTCAACGCCTTCGACAAGATGACGGGCGAGCCGGTCGGCACGGTCGAGATGCCGGGCGCCGGCCAGTACGGGATGATGACGTACCGGCACGAGGGGCAGCAGCACGTGGTGGTGCAGGTGGGGCGGCCGGGGAGGCTGGTGGCGCTGAAGTTGCCGGAGTAGGGGGAGCGGGAGCTTTTCCGAAGGGATTCTGGCCGGGAGCTTTTCCGAAGGGATTCTGGCATGGCAGCTGCCGTTTTCGGTCGAAAAACGGCAGCAGTGATGCCAAAATGCGACCGCAGGGGCTATCCCGCTCAACCCTAACGTTGCGTCAGGGTCGAATTAGTCCCCCGGCGCAACACCCCCGGTGGCCTCACCCGCCCGCGGCAGCCCTCGCGCTTTCCACAGGTAGAACGCGACCGGGAACAGCAACAGCACCACCGCCCCCGACGTCACCACCCCGCCCATCAAAGGCGCCGCGATCCGCTTCATCACATCCGCACCCGCGCCCGCGCTCCACATGATCGGTAGCAGGCCGATCACGTCGGTGGCGATCGTCATCATGATGGGGCGGACGCGCTGGACCGAACCGCGCCGGATGGCATGCAGCAGCGCGCCCCGGTCGGTGAGCAGGCCGCGGTCGCGGTAGTCCTTCCAGAACACGTTCAGGTAGAGGAGGAAGACGATCGCGGTCTCGGCGTAGAGGCCGGCCAGCGCGATGATCCCCACCCACACCGCAATGCTCAGGTCGTAGCCCAGGAGGTGGAGCAGCCAGAACGACCCGGCCACCGCGAAGGGGACGCCCAGCAGCACCATGAAGGTCTCCGTAACGGACCGGGTCGTCAGGTAGATGAGGACGAAGATCAGAAGCAGGGTGAGCGGCACGACGTACGCAAGGCGCTGCTGCGCGCGGTCCAGGTATTCGTACTGTCCGCTCCAGGCGAGCGTGTAGCCGGGCGGCAGGTCGACCCGCGCCGCCACCGCCTCCCGCGCGGTCGCGACGTAGCTGCCGACATCGGTGTCGCGGATGTCGATGTAGACCCACGCGTTCGGCTTCGCGCCCTCGCTCTTGATGCCCGGCGGGCCGACCACGTACTCCATCCCCACCAGCCGTCCCAGCGGCACCTGGTGGCCCTCGGGAGTGGCGACCAGCACCGACCTCAGCGCGGGTATGTCGTCACGCAACTCGCGACCGTAGCGCAGGTTGACCGGGTAGCGCTCGAGGCCTTCCACCGTCGTCGTCACGTTCATGCCGCCGATCGCGGTCTGGATCACCTCCTGCACGTCGCGCACGGTCAGTCCGTGGCGCGCGATCGCTGTGCGGTCGATGGCGAAGTCGAGGTAGTTGCCGCCCATCACCCGGTCCGCGTAGACGCTGGCCGTGCCGGGCACCCCCCGGACGACCGCCTCGACATCGCGACCCAGCCGTTCGAGCACCGTCAGATCCGGCCCCGCGATCTTGATCCCCACGGGGGTGCGGATGCCGGTCGAGAGCATGTCGATGCGGGCGCGGATCGGCATCGTCCACGCATTCGTGAGACCCGGGATGCGCAGCGCCGCGTCCAGCGCCTCGACGAGCCTCTCGGGCGTCATCCCGGGCCGCCATTCACTGCGCGGCTTGAGCGCGATCGTCGTCTCGATCATCGACAGCGGCGCGGGATCGGTCGCCGAATCCGCCCGGCCCGCCTTCCCGAACACATGCTGCACCTCCGGGAAGGTCCGGATGATCCGGTCCGTCTGCTGCACGATCTCGCGCGCCTCGGTGATCGACACGCCGGGCAGGGTCGTGGGCATGTAGAGCAGGTCGCCCTCCCACAACGAGGGCATGAACTCCGACCCGAGCCGTGACAGCGGCACCAGGGTCACCGCGAGTGCGACCACCGCGGCCCCGATCACCCACCGCCTGAACCGCAGCACGAACCCGAGCAACGGCCAGTACGCACCGGCCAGCACTCGCCCGACAGGGGTCTCCGACGACGGACGGATCCTGCCCCGCACCCAGTATCCCACCAACACCGGCACCAGGGTGACCGAGAGGAGCGCCGCTGCGGCCATCGCGTACGTCTTCGTGAACGCCAGCGGCTTGAAGAGCCGCCCCTCCTGCGCCTCCAGGGTGAACACCGGCATGAACGACACGGTGATCACGAGGAGTGCGAAGAAGAGCGACGGCCCCACCTCCCGCGCCGCGCCCGCGATGATCTGCCAGTGCGGCCGCCGCCCGCCATGCCGAGCAAGGTGCCTGTGCGCGTTCTCGACCATCACGATCCCGGCGTCGACCATCGTGCCGATCGCAACCGCGATCCCCCCCAGCGACATGATGTTCAGCGTCAGCCCCTGGAGCCGGACGACGATCAGCGCCAGCAGAATCCCCACCGGCAGCGCGATCACCGCCACCAGCCCGCTGCGCAGGTGGAACAGGAAGACCAGGCACACCAGCCCCACGATCAGCAGCTGCTGGGCCAGGCTCGCGCGAATGCTGCCGACGGCCCGGTCGATCAGCGAAGTGCGGTCATACGCGACTTCGATCTCCACCCCTTCCGGCAGCCCGGGCCGGATCTCGTCCAGCCGTGTCTTCACTGCGGCGATCACGCGCCGGGTGTCCGCTCCGGGACGCACGACGACGATACCGCCGACCGTCTCCCCTTCGCCGTTCCATTCGGCCAGGCCCCGCCGGCTCTCGGGCCCCAGGCTCACCCGCGCTACATCCTGCAGCAGGATCGGCGTCCCGTCGTGGCCCGTGCCGAGGCCGATCCGGCGGATGTCATCGACCGAGCGGATGTACCCGAGGCCCCGGATCATGAACTCCTTTTCGGCCACCTCGATCAGCCCGCCCCCGACATCGCTGTTGCTCTCCTGAATCGCGGTGCGGATCGCCGAGATCGGCACGTTGAAGGCGCGCAGACGGTTCGGGTCGACCGTCACCTGGTACTGCCGCACGAAGCCGCCCACGCTGGCGACCTCCGAGACGCCCGGAATCGCCGTCAGTTCGTACTTCAGGAACCAGTCCTGGATCGAGCGCAGTTCGCTCAGGTCGTGGCGGTCGGACCTGAGCGCATACATGAAGGCCCAGCCGACTCCGGTCGCGTCGGGGCCGAGTTCCGGCGTCACGCCGGGCGGCAGCTGGCCGGCGATCGAACTCAGGTATTCGAGGACGCGGCTCCGCGCCCAGTAGAGGTCGGTTCCGTCCTCGAAGATGACGTAGACGAACGACACGCCGAACAGTGAGTAGCCGCGCACCACCTGCGCAAAGGGTGCCGCCAGCATCTGCGTGGTGAGGGGATAGGTGACCTGGTCTTCCACGATGCGCGGGGCCTGTCCGGGGTACTCCGTACGGATGATGACCTGGACGTCGGAGAGGTCGGGGATGGCGTCGATCGGGGTGCGCGTGAGCGCGAAGATGCCCGCCACGACGATGAAGAGCGTGCCGAGGACGACCAGGAGGCGATTGCCGACCGACCAGTCGATGATGCGTGCGAACATGATCGGCCTGCCTCAGTGCGAGTGGGGTGGCGACGCGCCGGAATCCGGCCGCGTGTCGGCCATGCCCGGACCCGCCTCCCCGGCGCCGCCGAGCAGTTGCGAAATCGCCGCCCGCAGATTCGCGTCCGAGTCGATCAGGAATTGCGACGAGACCACGACGGATTCGCCAGCGGCGAGCCCTGAAGCGACCTCCACCATCCCCTCGCTCTCGGTACCGAGCACCACCTCGCGCGGCTCGAACAACCCGCCACCCCGCTCCACGATCACGACCGCGCGGGTTCCGCTGTGCAGGACCGCCTCGGCGGGTGCCGTCACCACGCCGGCAGTTTCGCTCGTCCGCACGGCTACGTTCACGTACATCATCGGCCTGAGCAGCAGGTCGGGATTCGCGACCTCGACGAAGGCGGTGAGCGTCCGCGTCTGCGGGTTCACGGCGGGGCGGAAGAACAGGATCCGGCCGCCCCATTCGCGCCCCGGGAAGGCGTCGGCATCGATCACCACGGCCTGGCCTTCGCGGACGCGCCGCAGGTCGTCCTCGTAGAACTCGGTTTCGGCCCAGAGTGTGGAGTGGTCCGCGATCTTGAGGACCGTCATCCCGGGGCTGATCCTCATCCCCTCCATCGAGTCACCCATCTTGTCTACGATGAACCCCGATGCGGGCGCGAACACCATGACCGTCCGCGTCACGGCACCGGACGCTGCCAGCTGGTCGATCTGCTCGTCGGTCATGTCCCAGTAAAGCAGCCGATCGCGCGCCGCTTCGACGAGCGACTGCGCCCGCTCGATCGCCTCCTGGTAGGCGCCACCCTCGCGCAGCCGTCCCACGTACTCCATCGCGCCCAGGAACTCGCGCTGTGTGGTGACCAGCTGCGGGCTGTAGATCTCGAATAGCACGTCGCCCCTGGCGACCGTCTCGCCGACGTTGTTGACGCTGGCCCGCTCGATCCATCCCTCGTACTTGGTCTGCACCGAGACGACCCGCTCCTCGTTGTGCGCCAGGATCCCGACCGTGCGGATGGAGACGGGAAGGGTCCCGCGGTGCACCATGGCGGTGCGCACCGCGAAGTTCTGCAGGAATGCCCGGCTGACCCGGATGCCGCCGTCCGCGACGGCTTCGTCCGCGTAGACCGGGACGAGGTCCATCCCCATGGGTGACTTGCCGGGGCGGTCGGAGGTGTAGGTCGGGTCCATCGGGGCGCGCCAGTAGACGATTTCGCGTTCGCCGGCCGACTCGCCGCCGGCGGGCATGGTCATCCCCTCGCGGGCGTCGTGCTGCCCGGCCATTTCCGAGGGGTCTTCGCCCCGGTCCCGGACCAGCCACGCGGTACCGCCAGCGCCCATCGCGACGCCCAGCACCACGAATAGCAGCCTGTGCGCATTCCTGGTCCCGTTCATGATCCTTCCTCCTCCGGAAAGGCCGAGCCGATGGCCCGTTCCATCTCCGCCAGTGCCTTCATGTAGTCCGCCTGCAGGCGCGCGAGCCCGAGACGGACGTCCAGCAGGACCTCCTCGCTGTCCAGCAGCTCCAGCACACCGGTGACTCCGGCCGAATATGCTTCCTCGGTCGCGCGGAGCGCCTGTTCCGCCTGCGGGAGCAGCGCCCGCTCGAATAGGGCCAGCTGCCCTTCGATGGTCCTGATCCGGAAGGCGCTCGAGCGGACGGCAAGCGCCACACCGTTGACCGCATCGCGGTGAGCTTCTTCCGCTGCGGCGAGGTGCGCCCTCGCCTCCCGGACCCCGGCGTCGTAGCTGGACCGGAACACAGGGATGCTCGCCCCGAAGGTCAGGCTGAACAGGTCCTGACCATTGTCGGGCGGGGGCGCGGCCAGACCCGCGTCGTCGCGGCGGCCCAGGACGTTGCCCCAGGCGACCCCAACGGTCAGTCCGGGCCGATACTGGCGCCGGGCCAGACCCAGCGCGTGCCCGCCGCCCTCGACCGCGAGCCGGGCCGCGCGCACTTCCGGCCTTGCGCCCAGCCCGGTGGCATGCAGTCGCTGGTCATCGACGGATGCGACCGGTCCCGCACCGATCTCGACGGCTGCGATGGGGGTTTCTACAGAGCGGTTAACAAGAATGTTAAGTATCGCTTCGAGGTCGACCCGCTGCCGTAGCAGTTCCTGCCGCCGGTTGAGCACCCGCGTGACTTCCGCCTGTAGCTTGATGACCTCCTGTTGCTGTCCGAACCCCTGCGAGTAGCGGGCCTGGGCCAGGGCCTCGTAGTGGAGCAGGAGTTCCTCTTCCTCTTCCGTGATGCGCAGCGCCTGATCGAGGTAGGCGAGGTCGTAGTAGGCAAGCTTGACTTCGCGGACGGTCTCGGCGCGCCGTTCGTCGTATGACTCGCCCCTGATCGCCGACTCGGCCGCGGCGATCTCCCTGCGGTCCGACAGTGTCCCGAACCATGGGAATGCCTGGCTGATCGAGAGGCTCGACGTCTGTGGGCCGACCCGGGTCTGGGGACCGAAGACATGTTGGGTGAGCGACAGCGCCGGATTGGGAAGCGTCCCCGCCTGGGGGATGCGCAACTCGGCGGCCCGATGCTCCAGCAGCGCCTGGCGAACACGAGGATTGCGCTCCAGGGCTTCGCCGATCAGCGCCGCGAGCGCGGCGTCGCCGTTGGTCGAGTAGGACGGCGATTGCGCCTGGGCGCTCGCCGCGATGTTGTATTCGGTAGCAGCGACTGCAAACGCGATCGCCACGATTCGCATGATCGACATGGGTGCCTCGCCATGGATGAGTCACGTTCCCCGGAAGGTGCACGCCGCCGGCACGCAGGGTGCACGGATCCTTCAGTGCGGCGCCCTTCCGGGGTTTGTGCGCCCGGGAAGGGGCGCTGTCAACTCAGCCAGTCAGACGGGGTGGCGGCGTTTCCACCGCCCTTTCGGCGGTGACGGGAGAGGGGTTGGCGAGGAACGCCGAACGGAAAAAGATGGCGGGGAAGCGGGTCATCGCGGCCGACGGCGCGTTTCGGACCGAAGCGTAGCCGCACGCCATGATCATCAGGCAGCTGTGATCGCCGCCGTGCGGTTGGCCGTGCTGGGCCGCAGAGGTCTCTTCCCCGCCGTGCCGGTGGGCGTCCGTGGTGGCCGCGCGCCCGACCGCCCCTGCATGACTCGCCGGAGCGGAACCGGCGACACCCCCGCGCGCTCCGCTCCCCATGTCGCAATGGAGAGCGACCAACTGCGACCACGACAGGGCCAGCAACGCGACGAAAGCTGCGGGGCGATTCATGCGAGCAATCTGGCGCGCGCCGGCGACGGACGTCAACGGGCGCCCCGTCAGCGCCCGAACACCATCACTCGCCACACCAGCCCGTCGCGCAGGTAGCGGCGTGACAGTCCGTGCTCTGCCAGCACGGCCTCGACCTCGTCCGGATCGTGGACGTAGATGCGGAAGGGGTGGCGCCGCAGCCGCTGGATGAGGTTCGCGACGCCCACGCCGAACCGCATCAGCCGTGTCCCGCGCGGGATGATCACGCCCACCGTGCGGCCGGCGAGAGAGGCGGCGGCGCCCAGCATCGCGGGCATGTCGGGATAGCAGCACACGACCCGGTCGAGGGTGACGATGTCGGCCGCTTCCAGCTCGCCGGCCCGCTCCACGAAGTCGCCGTCCACATAACGCATCCGGTTTGCGTAGCCGCGTGCCTCGGCCTCGGTGCGCGCCGCCGCGAGGTATGCCGGCGAGGCATCGGCGCTGGTGCCACTCGCCGCGCCCCGGCCCATCAGATCGTGCTGGATGGCCCCGACGCCGCCGCCGACATCGATGAAGGTGCGGCCACCGATGCCGCCAGCGGCGATCGCTTCCAGGAGCTGCCGCGTCGCCTTGGCCGGACCCTTGCGCCGGTAGTGGCGCAGCTGGCGGAGCGCCATCCTGTCATTGAACATCTGCTCGATGCCCTGGCACTGGCAGCAGGTCATGGACGGGTTTCCCGGAAGCGGAGAAGCGATATCTTGCGGAAGCTACGTTGCGGGACCGGCGCATACCACCGGCACCTCGACCACGGCCTGGAGCAGCAATCGACGATGAGCGACCGGATCAAACGACGGAAGAAGGCGGAGCGGAGGCTCTACGTGCTGTGCTGGTCGCTGGCGGCCGTGCTCCACGTCGGTCTGTTCTTCGTTCTGCGCCAGACCCGGATCACGGTCGAGGAACGGGAATACAACATCGAGTCGGTCGAGATCACCGACCGCAAGCCCATTCCGCTCGATCTCTTTTTCGGGCCGCCGGCGATCACCAACGCCACCGGCGGATTCTCGGTCGAACCGCCGGAACGGGTGCTCGAGGTGGACAGGCTCGTGTTTCTCCCCGTCACCTGTCGCGCGATCATCCGGGGTTCGGGCGATGTCGCCCGCGGCAGCGTGCGCCTCAGGGTGAACGCGACGGGCCGCGTGGACGTCCTGGGGGTCGAGCGGTCAACCGGATTCCCCTGCGGGGACGCGACGCTGACGAGGGTGGCGGGCGACCTCTGGTACCGCTGGCTCCCCACCGAGCAGTTCCCGGCCCCGGTGGAGCTGGTCCAGCCGCTGAGTTTCGCCGAAAAGACGGGCTTGTAGCAGCCGCCCGGGCACCGGGAGCACGGGCCCGGTCTTGTCGGGCTAGCTCGAGTTGCGCCGGGGCCCGGACAGCGCCATCCCCACCGCCAGCACCACCCCCGCGCCGATCACGTTGTGCCACAGAAACGACACGGACGGCGCACCGAACGTGACCGCCGCGACCGCTCCCATCCCCGCGATCAGACCCGTGAACGCGGCGATTCCCCGCGCGCGCGGCAGCATGGCCAGCAGAAAGACGCCCAGGATCGAGCCGTAGAAGAACGACCCGAAGCGGTTCACGACCTCGATCAGCGACCCCAGGCTGACGGCGTAGACCGCCACGAAGCACGCAAACACGCCCCAGAAGGCGGTCGCGACCTTGGACACCTTGAGGTAATGGGCGTCGCTGGCCTCGGGGCGGAACCAGCGCCGGTAGAAGTCGATGATGCTGGTCGTCGACAGCGAGTTGAGCTCGGACGAGATGCTGGACATGGCAGCGGCGATGATGGCCGCGATGAACAGGCCCGCGAGCCCGATCGGCAGCTCGCCCAGCACGAAGCGCGGGATGATGTAGTTCACGTCGCGGGAGGGCTCGCCGGTGACCTGTTCGGCCATGGCGAGGGCCTCCGCGCGGATCTCCTGGACGGACGCTTCGCGGGCAAGGAAGTCGTCCATGGCGGCCTGGCGGCTGGCGTCCTGAGCGGCGGGATCGTTCGGGGCGGCGGCCGGCGCCGGCGTCGGCGCCGCTTGCGGCGCTGCAGCCGCTCCCGGCGGGGCCGGGGGGGTGGCAGCGGGCGTGGGCAGCCCGGCCGCGCGGCGAGCGGCGCCCTCCCTCAACTCCAAAGCCTCGCCGTAGCGATCCTGGAGAGCCTGGTACTCGGCGCCCCGGGCATCGGCCACCGCGGCCTCGTGCGCGGGGTTGTACAGCAGCGGCGCGGGGCTGAACTCGTAGTAGACGAACACCATGACGCCGACGAGGAGGACCAGCGCCTGGAGCGGGATCTTCCAGTAGGCGCTCATCAGCAGTGAGGTGCGGGCGGCGTCGACGGACTTTGCGGCCAGGTAGCGCTGCACCTGGGACTGGTCGGTGCCGAAGTAGGACAGCATGAGGAAGGTCCCGCCGATCAGGCCCGACCAGAACGTGTAGGTCTCGTTGATGTTGAACGAGAAGTCGAAGACCTGGAGCCGGCCCGTCGCGCCGGCGATGTGGAGTGCCTCGCCCGGCGACACCGGCATCTGCACGATCAGGACGACCACGACGGCGAGCAGGGCGAAGACGATCAGGATCATCTGTTTGACGTCGGCCCAGGTGACCGCCTGAATGCCGCCGAGCATGGTGTAGGCGACGGTCGGGATGCCGATCAGGGCGACGCTCCACACGAGCGGCCAGCCGAATACCGCGGAGAAGACCACGGCGGGCGCGGCGATGATCACGCCGCAGGACATCCCGCGCGAGAGCAGGAAGAGAAGGGCGGTGAGGGCGCGGGTGCGCGAGTCGAAGCGGCGTTCGAGGTACTCGTAGGCGGTGTAGACGCCGGCGCCGCGGAGGAACGGCACGAGGGTGACGCCGAGGATGACCATCGCCAGGGGCAGCCCGAAGTAGAACTGCACGAAGCGGAGACCGTCGGTGGCGCCCTGTCCCGTGGTGCCGATCATGGTGACGGCGGAGAGCTGGGTGGCCATGACCGACAGGCCGACCGCCCACCACGGGAGGCTGCGGCTCGCCAGGAAGTAGCCCTCGATCTCGCTGGTTCCGCGGGCGCGGCGGATGCCGTCGACGAGAACGTATGCGACGTAGACGCCGACGATCAGCCAGTTGACGGGGTGCATGAAGGGGCTGGACTCAGGAGTGGTAGGTGGCCTGCATCAGCCACAGGACCGCCAGCGTCACGACCTGGACCAGGAGCACCCGCACCAGCGTTTTGCGGAAGCGGGTGCGGGTGCTCTGCTCGTCACGCGTCACTGGCGATTCCTCCAGCGCGCCTCGTTTGCCCGGATCGCGTCCTGCACGAACGCCGCCAGCCCCTTCGCGCGCTTCTCGAAGTACTCCTCGAAGCGCGAATCAGCCGTGTACATCTCGGCCAGGTTGCAGTGCATGCCGTGGCTGCACGGGTAGAACCAGCGGTCGATGTGGTGGCGGTGCTGTTCGGCCAGGTTCATGGCGGCGCGGCCGGCCGCGTGGGCGCCCTCGGTCATGAGCTCGGCGAGCCTCGCCATGATCGTCTCGCCCTCTTCCTTGATTGCCGCCCAATCGCCCTTGCCGTAGCTGCGGGTGCGGCGCATCGACTCCCTGTATGCGTCGCTGTCGCCCCAGCGCTCCTTCACTTCGTCCTCGTACTGGGCGTGGTCGAACTCCTCCAGCCCTTCGAACATCTCCGTCCTGTCCATTTCCGTCTCCTCTTCCATCGCCCGCAGAGCCCGGTCGACCCCGCGAATGATACTGTCTGTCCGTTCCTGCCGCTCCCTGAGCAACTCCCGCTGCGCTTCGAGCGCGCTCCGCCGGTCGTAGGCCGGGGCGTCGAGCATCTGGCCGATCGCATCCAGGCTGAACCGCAGTTCGCGCAGCAGCCGGATCTGGCGCAGCCGCTCGAGATCGCCGTAGTCGTACTGCCGGTAGCCTTGCTCTGTGCGCCCCGAGGGGACGAGAAGACCGATCCGGTCGTAGTGGTGCAGCGTGCGCACCGTGACGCGGGCCAGCGCGGCGACCTCGCCGACAGTGTGGAGTTGTTGGGTGGTGGCGGGTGTGGTGTTCATGGGAGCAAGGTAAGGGCTGACGTTACGTCAGGGTCAAGGGACCGGTGGCGGATGAATCGAGGCCGGGCACATATGGCAGCCCGGTGATTGCCGTAAAGGGTGTCAGCCGACCGGGTCTTCGGTGCCGGGCTCCGTGGCGCTCACCGCTTCTGTCTCTGCGACCCCTTCCCGCACCAACTGCGGCCCCGAAGAATCCCCGACGATCCTGAAGGGCACCTGGTGGTAGCCGCGCCGTATCCGGTAGGTGGCGAAGTCCTTCCGGTCAACGGTAAAGACCTTCTCGGTTCTTGTACGCTCCGCGGCACTGACGATCGAGGCGTCCGCAAAATCCATCCGGATGTCCGCGTACCGAAGCATCAGTTCAAAGCAGCGGCTCAACAGCTCGGTGTCCATTGGAAGGACCGAGAGGCCTCCCTGACGGATGTAGTCCATTAGCAGGCCGTGGAACAATGGGGTAGCGGAAGCGCCGTGCGGGGGAAGTGGCTATGGCCGGTCTCGGGGGTTGCAGAGCCGAGAGTCGCGCTGAGGGAGCCGAGACGACGGCGGACGAGGCGGAGCAAGTGCCCGATG
>JAJDUP010000045.1 GCA_022826565.1 Gemmatimonadota bacterium
GTTCCAGGTCCGGCCGGGGGCGGCGTCCGCCCCGCCGGCGTCTGCCGGCGTTCGGAGCGGGTGTACTTACCCGCTCCGGGGGCGGATGGGAGGACTGTGCGTGCAAGCCAACCTCCCGACCTGGCACGGCGCGGGCAGGGGAGGACGGGCGGCACGCCCCCGAAGCGGCGGGCCCGCAGACTGCTGGTGGCAGCCCAGGAACGGCCTGGTTCCTCCGCGGGCGGGCCGAGACGACAGGAGTTGCGGCGTGCCGATCGGGTCTCTACGAGCTCCCTCGATTCGGAGGCTTGACACATGGATACTCCACTCTACGCCTCCCTCCCCTCCTGTGCCCGCAGGCCGCAACCAGCAGCGCAATTGCGGGATCGCGACCCGGCAAGCCAGGTCGTCCGCGCGAAGCTCGACCCTGACCGTGGTTGACGGTCGCTCGTGATGGGCGGTCGCTCCGACCTCGCAAGACACCGCGGGGTCGTCCGGGACGCGCGCGGGACAGCGTCGACCATCCCTTCGAGCGTCGTCTCGACCGGGGGTCGTCCGGGACGCGCGCGGGACAGCGTCTGGCCATAGCCCCGACCCGGCAGACCGGGTCGTTCGGCGAAGCTCGACCCGTGTGGTCGTGGTCTCGACCCGGCAGGCCGGGCCGTCCGACGAAGCTCGACCCCTGGCCGGGTCGCCGCTGATGTTCGGTCTCCCGACCCGGGCGGCAGAGCCGACCCCGCGCGGCCGGGTCGTTCCGGGTCGTTCCGGAACCTCCGGGTCCATCCGGCGGCGGCGGTATTCCCCGATCATGTCCGCCGCGAGTTCGAGGAGCTGGTCGAGGACGTGCGCGTCAACGGCCTGCGCGAGCTGGTCGTGGTCCGGGGCGACCAGTTGATAGACGGGCGGAACCGGGTCCGGGCGTGCGCGGCTGCCGGCGTCGTGCCGGAGGTCCGCGAGCTAGCGCACGGGACCGACGTGGCGTCGTGGGTGATGTCGGTGAACGTGCACCGGCGCCACCTGGGCGCGTCGCGGCGGGCCTTGCTGGCGAGCCGGCTGTCGGCACTGAGCGGCGAGGTGACGTTGAGTCAGGCTGGCGAGATGATGGGCGTATCGCGGGCCTCGGTGGCCCGGGCGGCCGCGGTCGAGAAGGGCCCCGAGCCGTCGAGAACCGCCGCCCGCGACGGCGTGGTGTCGGTGGGCGACGCGTACGAGTTGCGTGGGAGGAGCGGGAGACCATCGAACAGGCGGGCGAGGAGAGCGTCGCCGAACCGGGGGGATCTGCGGAGTCGAGCGGAAGTCGCCCCGGGCGGTCAACGCGGCCGTGGAAGGGTCGAGCATCGACGCGGGAGCCTCGTGGCCGGCCGTGGGGGCGGCGTGTGGTGGCTGACCGGGGAGGGTGGTCTGGACAGCGTGGTCGAGCCGGTCGTGAACTGCGTCAAGAGGGTCGCGGGGCCGCCGTCCGGCCCATGCGCCTCGCGAGTCGCTCCCACTCGATCGCCGGGACGTTGTGACGCCAGCGCACCATGAGCTCCTCGATCGATCTGGCGCCGGTCGTCCGCCGTCCAGACGGTGCGGTGTCGATGGCCGCCCCGGGACTGCGGCCGGGGCCGTGGTCGGGGCATTTGCCTCATTCTTCACTTCCGCGGAGCGGACAAGTTCCAGCCTGAGCGACCCCGCGGTGCTGATCCAGAAGTGAACCTTGGTTTCACGTTCTGGATCAGAAACGAGTAGTACGTAGCGGGGTCGCTCAGGTACTTGTTCTCATTGGGGCCGTGATCCAAAAGGCACTGGATCAGTAGCCTAAATGGATATTCTTCAGTCGTTTAGATGCAGGCGAGCGTGAAATCAGGGCCATCCCGAACGTGAATTCTGGATCAACTGGATGGTTTCACGGTCTGGATCACGACCAGGGGTGGATCAGGGGGTGGATCAGGGCGCTCGAGCCTCCTCGCGTGCCCTTGACACGGACCCGAAGAGGGCATAGGCTCAAGCGCATTGGCTGACGGCCGGTTGCCGGTCTGTCGGTTCGCCCCACAGTCTCTGTTGCTGTGAAACGCCACCTGGACCCGGGCGCACGGAGAGCGTGACCGCGGTTGGAACGGCCTTGAGCGCACCGACGAGGATCCGGATCGGATCAACGGTGCGGACAGCCCCGACTATGGTTCGTCGCGGGATCCGGGAACGTGGGGTCAGGAACGTCCGGCTGCTTGCGCCTCCTCGACGAAGCCGTACTGCTTGAGCATGCGGAGCCACCGCGGCGCGTTGCGCTTGACGGCGAGCCGTTGGTAGTCGATGCCGGGGTCGGTGTAGGGCCGGTCGTCGCGCAGGACGGTGTGAATCACGCGCAAGAGCTTGTGGGCGGTGGCGAGAATGGCGCGTTTGTAGCCGAGGCGGCCGGCCTGCGCGCGGTGATAGCCGTAGAACTGGGAGCCCTTGGTGCGGACGGCGCCGTGGGTGCATTCGGCCAGGGTGGCCCGCAGGGTCAGGTTGCCTCGGCGCGCCCGCCCGGAGCGGCGCTTGCCGGCGCTGGTGTTGTTGCCGGGGGCGACGCCGGCCCAGGCGCCCGAGGTGGCGCGCCTCGCGGAAGGCCTCCAGGTCGGGTCCGAGTTCGACGAAGGAAGATGGTGGCGGCACTGCCGAAGTCGATGCCGGGAATCGTCTGCAGCAGCCGCAGGGGACGCTCGTGGTCGGCCAGTTCGGCGCGGATGCTGGTGTCGAGGGCCGCGAGGGCGGTGTCGGTGCGGTCGATGTCGGCCATCTGCATCTTCAACAGGAGCAGCGAGGGTGGCGGCTAGGGCCAGCGGCTCCAGCTTCGCCCGTACGTGGTTCGTCAGGCCGTCGAGGATCGCGCGCGGCGGCTGTCTGGCGCCTTCCAGTAGACCCCGGTGCCTTCCATCGCGGCGGCGGTGACGCCATGCGCGCGCAGCCAGTCGGTCATCGCCCGCAGTCCGTCGGGCAGGACGCTGAACTCCTGGACGACGGCGCGCGCCACGCCGGTGCCGGACTCGTAGAGGCGGACGGCGGCAGTGATGCACATCTTGTGGACATCGAGGCCGGCCGCCCGCGACTCGACGATGTGGAGGTCGTCGACGGGCAGCGAT
>JAJDUP010000024.1 GCA_022826565.1 Gemmatimonadota bacterium
CCCCGTCCTCGTCGAGACCTTCGTCGAGGTCCCACGCTTCAACGGCGGCGTCTACAGAGCCTCCGGCTGGATCCGCGTCGGAACCACCAAGGGACGCGGGCGCTACGACACCGCCAAGCAGTACGGCAAGCCCGCCAAGGATGTCTGGCTCTGCCCGCTCGCCAAGCACTGGAGGTGCATCCTCAACCGCTAGGCCTAGCCCCCCACGATCCGCTTCAGGGGGACGCTCACCACGGGCTGACCGAACAGTTACGTCCACCAGCGTCCGCCAAGGTGGCACATAATCTCGTTCAGTAATAGGGATGTAAAATGGGGATGGCAGTCGTATATGTTACCATAAATTGTTGTCATATATGTATGTTACGAGATTTATGAAGAAGAGAGGAACTTAACCAGCATCCGCGTCCGTGCTTTCAAGGGAAGACAGGGCCGCGACCGCCCGCTTGATGGCGATGAGGTGGCCGATCACCTCGACGGCCTCGACCGCCCCCTTGTGGGTGTTCGCCCATCGAGCGATCTGGTTGAGGTTGTTCCCGATCCGGGAGACCTGACGGTTGCGCTCGCGCTCGACATTGGCTGCCGGGACCGTCCAAGTCCGCGTGCGGGCCATCGCCCGGCGGATCAGCACCGAAAGCGGTACACCGGCGGCTTTGGCCTTGCTCCGCCAGTCGGCGGACTCGGCTGGCGTGAGGCGGACG
Organism: Gemmatimonadota bacterium; assembly: GCA_022826565.1. Classification (GTDB taxonomy): domain Bacteria; phylum Gemmatimonadota; class Gemmatimonadetes; order Longimicrobiales; family Gaopeijiaceae; genus Bin94. Next base: position 699 of record JAJDUP010000024.1, read on the forward strand.
GCGACGAGGACCGGGCGGCGTCTAGCCATCGCGAAGCGCCGTCACGGGGGGAAGGGGGGCCACGCCCCCGCCCGCGCAATCCACCGGAGCGCGGGTCTGTTCGGGTTCGAAGGGGCGGAGTCCCTCGCCAGCCCCTGGGTTATACCCAGGGTATGCTGGCTCCCTGACATTAGCGACGCTAGAAGACCCCGTGGGGACCGCCTCCGGGACCCGGCGACGGCCGCCGATGCGGTGGCGGGGCACCTCCGCGAGCGCTCCGGGGAACCCGTTCAGACGGACCTCGCGAAGCGGCTGGCGGTGGGACGTAGACCGATGCGGCGAACGATCCCGCAAGCGCCGATGTCGATGGACACGGGCACCGGTTCCGCCTTGGGGGTGGATCGACCTGACTACTTGCGACTCCTCCGGTGCTTCGTCTCGTTCGTTCGTGCTGCCCTTCGCACTTCGGTAACCCGAAGGGCGGCAAATTACGGATTCCATCGGCAAATGGTTTCAATCCACCCATCGGGGACGACAGCCGCCGACGCTGATCCGCGCCTATCTCACGGGGCTTGGGGGGCGCGACCGTCCTTGGAGGCCGGATCGGACGTTTCATCACGAAGGCCGTCCGGAACGTGGGGCCGTGTCCCCGAGAAGCACGTTCACCCGTGTGCCTAACAACTGCCTCTGCGTCTCCATGCCTCGAACGCTGAAGGGCCGCTCGCAAGCAAGTCAAGCAGTCGGAAATGTCCTACTGTCCGATAACGTTCAAGGATGTTCGATAACGTAAAGCAGCCGGAGGAGGCCGTCGCCAACGGGGCGAAGAAACACCCCCGTTGCGACTTCGGCGGGCTGTCGCTCTCGCCGATGGCCTGGGCTCGTCAGCCCGTCGCTTCGTAGGCCAGCCGGAACGCGGTTCTCATCACCCACCGCCTGAAATCCGACTCGTCGGAGAAGCGCTGGAAGAGTCGCGTGTCGTCCTGAATCATGTCCAGCACCGCCCGCTCCGTCGCCTTGTCGGACTCGACGCGGGTGTTCTCCGGGTCGGAGTTCCGCCGCGCGTTCTTGAACCTCGCGTCCCTCGCAACGGCGGCCGGGATGTCCTCGGTGGCCGTCCGGATGACCCGGTCGGGATCTCCCCACTCGATTCCGCCGAACAGGTCGTTGAACTCCTCGATGATCGCCGACAGCCGGTCGGTCTCGATCTCGCCCCGGCCTCCGCCCTCGCCCGTCCCGACCGGATCGATCTCCGCGTCCGCGTCCTCGAGCATGATCTTCCGCATCTCGTGCTTCTCGACGCGGTAGCTGTCCATGTCGATCCTCTCGAGGATGCCCTTCGACAGATCGGGTTCCTCGGGCGCCGGCAGCTTCGGGATCAGGAAGTCCAGGAAGATCGAGCGCTCCTCCCAATCCAGGTTGTTGTAGGGTAGGATCGAGGAGAGGAACGCGTAGCTGCGAGTGAACGCCTTGGCCGTGCCCTTGAACCGGACCTGCCCGTCCTCGTCCAGGTCACTCAGGTACGCCGCGACGCACCGGTCGAGGATGGGGTCGAGCCGTTCGCGGTCCGCGCCGTCCAGATACAGCCTCACGAACTCCTTGACCTGATCGGGGGAGTACACCTGCGCCCCGTCCAGGTCGGCCAGCAGGTCGTGGAGCCGGTCGGGGTCGGTCTCGTCGGACAGGACCGTGGTCCGGTAGTAGTCCGAGAAGGCCTTCGTGATGGTGTCCGTGTCGTTCAGGAAGTCGAGCACGAACACGTCCCGCTTCTCCGGGTGCGACCGGTTGAGCCGCGACAGCGTCTGGACCGCCTTGACGCCCGAGAGCGTCTTGTCGACGTACATCGTGTGCAGCAGCGGCTCGTCGTAGCCGGTCTGGAACTTGTCCGCGCAGACTAGGAACCGGTACGGGTCCTCTTGGAAGGTCTCTGCGATCTTCGACGAGGGCAGGCCGTTCAGGCTGGCCTCGGTCACTCGATCACCCTTGAAGTCGTGCTCGCCGGAGAACGCGACGAGCGCCGCGTGCGGACTCCTGCGCTCCCTCAGGTAGTCCCGGATGGCGTGGAAGTACTGGATGGCGCGCTCGATACCGTTCGTGACCACCATCGCCCGCGCCTTGCCGCCGATCCGGTGCTGCGCCAGCACCTGCTCGTGGAAGTGGTCCACCATGATCTCGGCCTTGAGCCGGATCGCGTGCTCGTGGCCCTCGACGTAGCGCCGGAGCTTCTTCCCGGCCTTGCGGACATCGTACTCGGGGTCCTCCTCGACCGTCTTGGCGAGCCTGTAGTAGCTCTCGACGGGAGTGTAGTGTTCGAGCACGTCGAGGATGAACCCCTCCTGGATCGCCTGCTTCATGCTGTAGTTGTGGAACGGAAGCCGCCCGACCGTGCCGTCGCTCCGAGGGTCCGCTTCGCCGAAGAGTTCGAGCGTCTTGTTCTTGGGCGTCGCGGTGAAGGCGAAGTAGCTGGCGTTGTCGAGCATCTTTCGGCGCTCGATCTCGCGGTTGATCCGGTCCTCGTAGGTCTCGTACCCATCCCCGCCACCCGCCTCGCCGAGCGCGGCCGCCATCGCTCCGGCGGCCTTGCCGCCCTGGCTCGAATGCGCCTCGTCGATGATGATCGCGAAGCCGCGGTCGCGGTGCGCGCTCCCGATCTCGTCGAGGATGAACGGAAACTTCTGGATCGTCGTGATGATGATCTTCTTGCCCTGCTCGATGAACCGCCTCAGGTCGCCCGACCGCTTGGCGTGGCCTACGGTCGATCCGACCTGCGCGTACTGCTTGATCGTGTCCCGGATCTGCTTGTCCAGGATCCGGCGGTCGGTGACCACGATGATCGAGTCGAAGACGGTGCCGCCGTCCTTCTTCAGGGGGATCATCCGGTGCGCCAGCCACGCGATCGAGAAACTCTTGCCGCTGCCCGCCGAGTGCTGGATCAGGTATCGCTTCCCGGCCCCGTGACGCGCCGCGTCGGCCAGCAGGCGGCGCACCACGTCGAGTTGTTGGTACCGGGGCCAGATCTGCTTCCGCTTCTTCCTGCCGGTCTTCGTGTCCTTCTCTTCCAGAAGCTGCGCGTAGTTCTCCAGAATGTCCGTCAGGCTCCCACGGGCCAGCACCTCGCGCCACAGATACTCGGTCTTGAGACCCTGCGGGTTGGGCGGGTTGCCCGCCCCGTGGTTCCAGCCCCGGTTGAAGGGAAGGAACCACGAGGCCTTGCCCTTCAGGTGGGTGCAGAAGCGGATTTCGCTCTCGTCGACCGCGAAATGCGCCACGCAGCGCCCGATCCGGAAGAGCGGCTCCCTCGGGTTGCGGTCCATTTCGTACTGCCGGATGGCGTCGTGCACCGTCTGCTTCGTGAGGTTGTTCTTGAGTTCGAATGTGAAGACCGGAAGGCCGTTGATGAACAGCGCGATGTCGAGCGAACGCTGGGTCTCGTCCCGGCTGTAGCGCAACTGGCGGGTGACCGTGAAGCGGTTCAGTTCGAACAGCCGCCGGGCGGTCTCGTTCCCGGGCGACGGAGTGCCGTGGAAGAGTTCCAGGTGGTGGGGACCGTGCTTGACGCCGCGCCGGAGCACGTCGATGGTGCCGCGCTTGTTAATCTCGCCCTGAAGCCGGGCCAGGAACTTGCGGCGTGTCGGGCTGTGCTCGGCGAGCCGGAGGGCGGCGGCGGACTCAGGCTGCGTGGCCTCAAGGAAGGCTCGGAGTTGGACCGGATCGACGCAGTACTCGCGGTTGTAGTCGCGACCGTTGCCGGGGGACCAGCCGACGCCGCCGTATCCGGGAGCGGGCTCGCCGACCGTGCCGCTCGGTGGGGGGTCGCAGGGGTCGCCGGTCAGCACCTCGCAGATCAGGCGTTCGAGACCCCGTTCGGACGTGTCCGTGGTCATGTCACCCGGCAAAAGGGATCGGCACTTGCACGGCGTGGCCCGGACGCACCGCCTCGATGGCCGTGGCGATCTCCTCGGTGCGGAGGCGAATCTGGTTCCAGTCCGTGGACAGCAGCACGACGAGCCCGATCCGCCACCGGGGCAGGTTCTGTTGTTGCGGAAGGCTCTGGTCGGTCGTCACCAAGACTTCGTATCCCTCCCGCTCGGCAAGATCGAGCAACTCACCGTTACCCTTCTTGGACCAGCCCTTCTCCGCCAACGTGTCCACCGAGTGGCCGGGCAGGTGTCTCCGCAACGGCGCGGGCGTGCCCTGGTCGAAGAGCAGCTTCAACGAGCCAACGCCGTTCTCAGCGTGTTCGCCTCGTGTTCGAGCACCGCCCTGACCTGCCGCTCCTCGACCCCCGGAAACCACTCGACGAACTCTTCGACGGTCGCTCCGCTGGCCAAGTTCTCATAGAGCGCGAAGAGCGGAATCCGCGTGCCCGAGAAGACCCAAGCTCCGCTCACCTTGCCCGGTGTCCGCTCAACGGCCGGGCACTCGTTCCAATCCGTCATGTCATTGCCTCCTTCATCCATGTCGCGTTCGGTCGAAAGTGGGTTGGACTCGGTGGGGATCGTGTCGGGCCGGTCGCGGTCGGTGGCGAGCGGGCCTGTCTCCGGTAGCTTGGCCGCCGCCTCGCGCACGTCGAGCCTTCCCGTCACGACATCGGCGATCAGGCGGGTCCGGTACTCGCGGAGCAAGTCGATCTGGCGTGCGACCATCGCGCGGCGCGTTGACATGCGCCGACCTGCGGCCTCCAGCAAGCGGGCGATGGCGGCCTGCTCGGTCAGGGGTGGAAGGGGGATCCTAATCGATCTGATCGCATTCTGCGACAGGCCATACCGCGTCACGCCTGCCGCTGCGACCTGAAACTGCCATGCCACATGGGAGTCCCCCAGCGCTTGGAAGAGGTATCCCCCGTCGAGGGATGTCTCGTCGGGCCGGAGCATCGCCAAGTGATATCCGCAGACGAGATCGTGTGCGGAATACTCAACGAAGGCCGGCACTCCAATGTCAGACCAATCCTCGGAATCCTTGGTGACGAGCACGTCCTCTTCCGCTAACCGGAACCTCCGAATCTCCCGCTCCGTTGCTGTTCCAGCCATGAACGGAAGATCGGGACCGATGCGCTCGTTGTGATACACGTCCATGTAGTTGCACAACCGAACGGGGGATTCCCCTTCACGGACGTGCTTATCGACGTTGCTGACCCGCAGGTGGGCAACGGTTGCCACGCGGCGGATCTCCCAATGCTCCGGCACCCGCCCGAGCCACTCGACGCCCGAGTCCTTGTAGGCCGGATAGGGCTGGCCGGTTCGGACATCGATCCGGCCCGTCACAGCCTCGTGGATGGTCGCCCGCCTCTCCTCCTCCAGAAGCTCGATCAGCCGCTCCTTCGCCCGGATGTAGCGCCGGACGCGACGGTCGGCGTCGTCCAGGAAGCGGGCGATGGCGCGTTGTTCGGGGAGAGGTGGGAGAGGGACGGCCAAGCACTTCAGTTCCCCAGCGTAGATATGCATCACCGTGATGCCTCTTCCCATGCGAGCCTTCTGGGAAGCTGCGTGCCGATAGTCGGTGCTCCAACCCATGAACTCGGCGTCAAGGTCGATGGTCGGCCGAAAAACGATCACGTCGCCGCCGCATACCACCGATCCCCTGATGAGATTAACCGCCGACTTTCCGATTTCCTCCAAGGTCTCGCCCGACCCGGCGAACAGAACGTCGCCGTAGCGCACGGACGTGTAGGCTCCCGTGCGGGAGTAGGGAACACATGCCTTGCTTGCCGTAATGTGGAACCGATGTCTGGTGTAGAGGTCGCCATAGCGGACGCACGGCACCCCGTGCTCGGTTTCGTCCGCCTTGGTTCCTCCGTTCCCCTTGAAGAACCGACCAACGGCTCCCAGCCGCCGCACCTCCCAATGCTCCGGCACGTCGCCCAGCCACTCCACACCGGAGTCCTTGTAGGCCGGATAGGATTGCAGCGCGGTCATGGCCGGCAGGCTCCCGGCTCAAGACGAGAGGGTTGCGCCACGTCCACCGGCGGCATCAGCCAAGGCGCGGTCACCAGAGGGCGCTTTGCGGCGATCGAACAGTTCCGCCAGAAACGGATCCGCCGGACGCCGTTCCTCGAACCACCGCACTAGTTCCTCCTGGGACATGTCCCGGATCTCCGCGCTGATTCGGTCGCGGGTGCTACGCATCCACCTCACGCAATCGAACGCCTTCTCTTCTCCTGCTTCAGTCTTCATTCTCAAGCTCCCTCGGGCTTCTGATCTCCACCGGAAGATACCCCATCCGGCGGTTCACGTCGCCGTACTGCCGGATCCGACTTAGGTTCACCATGTGGCGGAAGTTCCAGCTTGCCAGCACATCGACGCCGGACACGGTTGCGGCGGCGATGTGCTGGGCATCGGCGCGCATTCCCTTGCCGAGCGCGCCGCTCTCGACGTAGCGGTCCGCGAGTTCCCTGATCTCGCCCGTGATGGCGATCACCTCCAAGTTGTCGGCCCCTACGGCCCGGAGCACGTTCCTGACCGCTTGGGGCGCACGTTCCAGTTCCTGAAGCGTAACCGCCGACAGAACCAGCGTCACCTCGCCCCGTGCGCACCGCTCCATCAGCCTCCGGGACGGCTCCCTGAACTCGTCGTCCTCGCAGCCGCCGATCACGGACGTGTCGGCGTAGACGCGCGTCTTCGCGTGGACGGGAACCGTCTCGCGCCCCGGCAATCCCTCCAGCAGTCCCTCCGCGTCGCGCTCAACGGCTGCTATCTCGGCACGGATCTCATCGAGCGTCCGCATCGGCTCCGGCTTGTGGAAGTACCGGTTGAAGCTGATCTCGTAGCCGATCTTCACGCTCTTCGCGACGTACCACGCGTCCCCGGCGTAGGGGAGCACCTCGCGCCGCAGGAACCCCTCGATCCCGCCGGTTTCCTTCAGAGGGATCTGTTCGGTGTCCCTGAGCGCCGTGTCGGGTTCGTACTCGACGACGCGAGTCTTCGAGCCATCGCGCGACTCGAACATCCCCCGGATGGGGTCGGGCGCGGTGCCTCGCCGGTGGACCCTCTTGACCACCGGCTCCGCCGCCTCGTTCCGCTCGGCAAGCGCGGTCTGCAACAGCTTCCTGCGCTTGGCCGTGAGCTTCACGCGACGACCGGACAGGTCGGCCTTGAGAACGTCGAGAAAGACGTTGAAGTCCAAGTGAGGCCCGCGACCGAGCGTCTCGGCCACCCGCTCCACAGCGTTCGAGAGCGGTTCCTCCCCGGCATCGCTGCACGCCTCGGCGAACCCGGTGCGGCGCTCCGGCGACAGGTCCACCTTCAGCCGGAGCGGCCGCTCGACCGTCACCTTCCAGTAACCGAACTCCTCGTTGCCGAAGATCCTGCTCTCCTCCGACTGCTCGAAGTCGAGGAACGTCCGGCAGATCCTCTCGATGCCGTCCGGCCCGAGTTCGCAGTTCTTCTGCCCCAGGTTCTTCCTGAGCGGACGGAACCACTTGGTCCCGTCAATCAACTGCACCTTGCCCCGCCGGTGCTCGGGCTTGCGGTTCGTGAGCACCCAGACGTAGGTGGCGATCCCCGTGTTGTAGAACATGTTGAGCGGCAGGGCGACGATGGCCTCCAGCCAGTCTTTCTCGATGATCCACCGCCGGATGTTGCTCTCGCCCTGTCCCGCCGACCCGGTGAACAGCGAGCTTCCGTTGTGGACCTCGGCGATCCGGCTGCCGAGCGGGGTGTCCCGCTTCATCTTCGAGAGCTTGTTGGCCAAGAAAAGCATCTGGCCATCGCTGGAACGGGTGACCAGCGAGTACTCGGGATCGCCCGCGTGCTCGATCACGAAGCGCGGATCGCGCATGTCCTTCTTGCCGCCCATCCGTTCGAGGTCGGTCTTCCAACTCTTTCCGTACGGCGGGTTCGAGAGCATGAAGTCGAACTCCCGCGTCGGAAACGCGTCGTTCGAGAGCGTCGAGTGCTCCGGGCCGCCCCTGATGTTGTCGGCGGCCTCGCCCTCGCCCTTCAGCAACAGGTCTGCCTTGCAGATCGCGTAGGTCTCGGCGTTGATCTCCTGGCCCCAGAGGTGTGTGGACACCTGCTTTCCGCGCTCCTCCGCGAACCCATGCAGCACGTCCTCCGCCACGGTCAGCATGCCGCCGGTCCCGCATGCCCCGTCGTAGAGCATGTAGGTGCCCGACTCGATCCGGTCGGCGATAGGCTGGAACACGAGCCTTGCCATGAGCGTCACGGCGTCGCGCGGCGTGAAGTGCTCGCCCGCCTCCTCGTTGTTCTCCTCGTTGAAGCGCCGGATGAGTTCCTCGAAGACCGTGCCCATGCCGTGGTTGTCGAGGCCGGGGTGACGCACCGTGCCGTCGGTCTCCATCACCGGATCGGGGCCTAGGTTGATGTCCGGCGAGGTCAGCTTCTCGATCAGCGAACCCAAGGCGTCGGCCCTGTCGAGGCGCGGGATCTGGTTGCGGAACTCGAAGTTGCGAAGGATGTCCTGCACGTTGGGCGAGAACCCGTCCAGATAGTCCGCGAAGTCGGCCCGGAGTTGCTGCCGTCCGGCCCGCGCCCGAAGGTCGCGGAGCGTGAACTGCGAGGTGTTGTGGAAGGCCTGTCCCGCCGCCTGCCGGAGCGCGGCGTCCTGGTTCGCGACCCCGGCGGCGTCCAGCGTGGACTTCATGTCGAGCACGGCCCGCTTGGTGGGCTCCAGCACCGCGTCCAGCCGCCGGAGCACGGTCATCGGCAGGATCACGTCGCGGTACTTGCCGCGGACGTAGACATCGCGGAGCACATCGTCCGCGATGCCCCAGATGTAGTTGGCGATCCAGTTCAGGTTGGGCGCGGTCATGTGGGAGTCGTGGGTTTCTCCTGGAAGCGACCGGGTCCCGCATCCCGCAGGGACCCTCCACATAAGCTACCGGCCCGGCAACGGCCTTGGTAGCATCCGAGCAACCCTGCCGATCATCAGTCGGTGGTCCCCCCAACGTGACCCGCCTACCGGACTGGCGCTGCGATTGCCCCTCTACTTACGCCGCGTACACGGGACCGAGCGGGGCCGTGGAGAACGGAAAACCGGACTGGCCGCTACGCCGTGTCTCCGCCACCGATGGTTAGGCGCGTTGGAAGCCGTGGCGGCCCTTCCCAACGCTTCAACCCGTTCATCCAATGATGACCAAGTCCGCACAGGTAGCCGATGGAACCATCCGAGATCATTCTGCGGGCATGGCGGTGGCAGTATACCCATCCATACTCAGGGTGTCTCCCGAACCACCCGAGGGCGGCCAAGTCCATGAGTTCCTCAACTTCAAGGTTGCCAACCATGCGCCGTAGGCGCTCGTACGATTCCAACCCATAGGGTCTGACGCTCCCACTCACGATGCGAAGACCCGATTCTCGGTTGCCCGGCAGCGATGCGATCAAGCGATCCCATTCCAGCTCGAAGTCCGAATGGGCCTTGGTCAGCTCCTCGACCTTCTCACGAGTGACCAAGGGCGCCGGATCCCTTTCTGACTCCCGTTTCAAGCGCGACTCGATCTGTGCGGCTCTCTCAAGGCGAAGGTCCGCGAGTTTGTCCTTGGCCGGCCCTGATTCCCGTAGATCGAGCGGCCACAGCGGAAACTGCCAATGGTCGCAGATCGCCCCCACGTCCCCCGAATCAACCTCCCGATTCGGGCGTGCCTGGCTCACGCGAACCAATGAGTCGTAGTTCCGCTCTCGTAGCTCTTGACGGGTTGTCTGCGGCTGCGGCTCGAAGCCGCGCCAAAGATCTGCCACCGCAGCCAGCCCTTCCGGCGTCGTCATTCCGACGTGGTGCAGCGCGCGGGCTACCGCCAGACACGGTGGTGTTGCGTCTCCGTATTCTCGGTAAAGGCTATCCGGCAGCGGAGATACCCACTCGTACTCACCGTTCTCTACCGCCATGTCCTGCACGTAGTCCACGTACATCCGGTTCTCTCTCCGAGCCTTGGCATAGTTCGGGAGGATCCAGTCAACGTCGTTGGGACCATCAAGGTAGTACGGCCGTCGCTCGCGGTTCACGATCCTCGTGACCTCGGCAAAATCGACTGGCCTCCAATTGCAGGAATCTGCGTAGATCTCCTTCGCAAGATGATTGCCGAACGCCTTTACCGTTTTGGACCTCCCGTCTTGGTTGTAGCGTGGGCATCGGACCAGGTCCAACAGGACAAGGACCTTCGCTGATTCCTCCTTCGCGAGTCCACCAACGATGGCTGCGGCACGGTGCTCGTCGATCACACGGAGACGGACTGCGGTCGCCTCCAGACTCTCGGCATGTTCGACAATGAGCCGGATTCCCTCAGCGACCTCCTCGAATAGCCGAGGATCCGTTAGCTGGAGGAGATCCTTGATCGCTGGTCTCATGTCTGCTCCGACTGATGTGAGGACTTGGTTGGGCGTTCGGAAGATAGCGGACTCCCAAGGACACTCCATCGTCGCCCACGGGGCAACGAACTTGGGAACTCCCCTCCAGAAGGCCTTCAGATGTCGGTGGGATAGGGTACGCTGAGACGACTGGGATTTCCCGCAGTTTGACGCGATTTCCTCGCCATAACTAGACGACGGAAGCAGGTGCGGCCTAAGGGCAGAAAGCGCAGATCATGCGGCCCTGTATGTAGTTAGACGATTCCCTGCCGTGATTCACGCCCGAGACAGTCCGCCTCTCCAGAGTGAGCGGCTCCGGCTCGGCTTCCGCCTTGCCCTCGATCTCGGGTCCGGCGAACCCGGCCGCGAACTCGTCCGCCTGCCGTTTCGCCCTCGCCCAATCGCGGTGTCCAAGCGACCGGGTGAGCCTCCGCCCGTTCTCGCGCCACTCAATCTGGAAGTTGCCGGTCTTCGGGTCCGGGAAAATCCTGACCCGGTTCCGGCCCCACTCGCCGGCGCCGTACGAGCGCCGACTTCGTTTCGTGCGTGCCATCGTTCGATTCCTCCCTCGATTCGATGGACTGCACGATCTGCACGATGGGAAGTTCGCGGATAAAAGGCTTCTCCGCCAGTTGCTCGAAGGCGGTTTCCGTCCCGGAAATCCGGTCACCGGGGCCGGACGGCGAGCGCACATCGACATCGGGGTCCATGTGCGCGGACCCGCGTTCCGGATGTGCACTCCAGCGACGGCGCATGCCGTTTGCAGGATTGCAGTTACACCACGGCCTCCGGGGCGGCTGCGCCGCGCCGGAATCGGAGGCCGTGCCCGGAGCGACCCCCCGCCCTGGACGCTTTGCGTGCCACGGCGAGGGTTGGGATGTGCACGCCATCCCCAACCCTCTGCGGGAGGTCGCTCCGGGTCCAGCGGTCCTTGGCAGGAAGGCCATTGTACGCCTGGGACGAGCGCGTCCCGTCCTTGCGCGGGCGACGCCGAACAGCCCGATGGCCAAGCGGTCGGCCAACAGGCCCGCCGCCTACTCGAAGCGGCGCCCGACACCCTTCCGGACGGACTGCTGGTTGGGAGTGACCCCGAAGCGGAGGGGAGGATGGGGATGTACATCGCCATTCTGCCCGATGCCGATCGAGGCATGCCGAGATGGGGGTCGCTCCCAGCCACGGCTTCGACGGCCGGATCGGCATCGCCGTTCCGGCGGACGTGGCGCAACCGCAATCGCAACAGCGACATGCGGAACCGGAGGCGAGTACATCGAGGACCCGATTTCCTGTCCGGCGACCCCCGAAGTGCCGTGTACACTCGCGGATCGGCATCGGCACGGGCCTCCGGCGCCCCAAACGGGTCTCTCGGAAGCCGGGGGGTAACGCCACGCCGTGAACCCGTCGATCATCGCTTCCGACGGCGGGGCCGGAAGCGCGGCCCGGAGTTCGGCGAGCCGGACAAGGCCGATTGCTGTAACTACAATTCATATGTATAATCGGTCGATGGAATTCGAGTGGGACGAGGCCAAGAACCAGACGAACATCCGCAAGCACGGCATCGGGTTCGACACCGCGAAGCGCATCTTCGAGGGGACCATCGCAACGTCGCCCGACCGTCGCCGGGACTACGGCGAGGAGCGCCGCATCAGCATAGGCCGGGTCGAGCCCGGAGCGCTGATCGTGGTGGCCCACACCGAGCGCCGCGGGCGCATCCGTCTGATCTCCGCCCGCCCGGCGTCGCGGAAGGAAAGGAGAGTCTACCATGAGCGGACGCTACGATAGGCCCCTCACGCCCGACGAGATCGCGGCGGTGAAGGACGAGGGGATCGACTTCAGCGACATCCCGGAACTGGACGAGGGGTTCTGGGAGCGGGCGGAACTCGTCGAGCCGGACCTGACCGACCAGATCACGATGCGCGTGAAGCGTTCCGTGCTGGCGTATTTCAAGGCACCGGGGAAGGGCTACCAGACGCGGATGAACCGCGTATTGGAGAGCTACGTCCGGCACCGGACGGGGGAATCCGCCGACACGGGGAAGGGTGCGGGGCGCTGACACGGGTTCCCCGGTCGGTCCCTTCGCCTCGATGAACCGGAAGCCGGCTCCGCCGTCCCGGTCGTCCCCGCCTCCGGGCGAACGGCGGCGTCTTCGGCGGTCGCTCCGCGAGCGTCCGCCGGGCTGGCTCCCCGGCCTGTTACTTGCCGTGAGCCAGCTTACCCTCGGTATAACCCGAGGGCTGGCGAGGGACGTTGCCCCTTCGATCCCCGCAGGCGACCCGCCTGCCGCAGGCGTACGCGAGTGTGCGGAGATTGCCGGTGGGAACCATGACCGCCCCCGCCAAGCGCGCCGTCCGCCACGCAGCGGTGTTGTGGGCCGTTTCCCCGACCGACCCGGTCGCGAACTCCAGTTCGCCAGCGTCGCCGATGCTCCGTTTCAAGGCATTCCGCCGCTGCGCGCCGAGGTCATCGGTTGCAGTTCGTACACCTCGACGCGCTCGACGCCCAGATCGTCGGTGGATACGACGGTCAGCCTCCCCTCGGCAATATGCTGAATGCGAAGGTTGGCGGGGACTGCGACCTGGCCCAGATAGTTGCCATCCGCCCCGAACACGTCTCGCGGGACCGTCTCGCCACCCCGAATCGCAAAGCGCCGCGCCCAGATCTCCCCGCCGTCGGCGATGACCAGCGAGTTCCAAGCGGGGAGCCGTTCGGGCATGGGCATTTCTTCGTAGCGGCGAATGGTGGCCTCGACCTGCGTTTCGTCGAGGGCCTCGCGACCGGGGGCAGAGCCCCCGCGCACCCAAGCTTCGACGTGCGCGTCGGTGCGGACGGGTGGCTCTTCGGCAAGGCGCACGATGCGCTCAAGGGTTCCGCCGGGGCTGTGGAGGGAGAACTCGTACGACCGGCCGGCGGTTACGGCAACGCGCCCCGTCGTGGATGCTGCGGCGACGGGTGCGGCCGAAAAGGGAACCTGAATCATCATGATTGACATGTTGGCCCCGCGATCTTGGGCGGAAATCTGGGTGGCCTGACCGGGGACTGTCGCCACGGTGTCGATCAAGGCCCCCGCCAAGTCGTGCCGGACCAAGAACTCGGGTCTGTTGCCGAGAGGGTTCGCCAACCCTTCGAGGGCGTCCTCCAAGCTGAACGTGCCCTGCACCACCGTCGTGGGGACGTTCAACGATTGCACCCGGCTAAGCAGGGCGCCGGAACCCGCAAGGCGGATCGGGGTGATCAGGGGCTGCTCGCCAGGCCCCCTGAGGGTCGCCGTGGCCAGCAGTTGGCCCTCCGGGCCGAATTGTGTGATGCGGTCAAGCCGCCTGTCCACCGCGACGATGACGCCCTCCGCCGTGGGCCATGCGCCCGCGAGCGCCCGGAACTCGCCCGGCCCCTCACCGGAGTTGCCGAGGGTGCGAAGGTAGGTGCCGCCCGCGTCAAAGACGCGGATCTCCCCGGACTGACCGTCGGCGACGATGAAATTGCCCGCGCCGTCGCGCGTGGCGGAGGCGATGCGTCCGAAGAGCTCCTCGTCGGGGCCTTCGACGGCACCGATTGAGAGGATCGGTTCCGGGGCGACGGTGGCGTGCACGGCGTCGCTGGGCGGATTGGTGACGATTGCGATGCCCGCGGAGTCGGCGACTTGGGCTTGTGTGGACAGGGTTTCCCCGCTGTCTCCGCAGGCTGCAAGGGGCAGCAGTACACCGAATACCCACGCAGCGCCGGTCGTATGCGCGAGCCGCCGGGGCCGGGGCAATCGCTCTCTTCTCACTCTGTGGTTCCTTCGCATGGTTACTATGGACCGGGCGCGACGCTGTGTTTCAGGTCGGCTTGGGGAAGACCTCGTGCGGCCGCTTCCATCATCCTTATCAACGTAGGCATCGTCCCATCCGCGTCTCAAGTGGGGTCGAGGACCCGCCCGGCGGCGCGTCTTACAGCCCGTCAGCCGCTAGCGCGGACGGCGAACGACCATGATTTTGCGCTCGCACATGGGCACACTGGCCTTCGGGCTGTCGTTGGCCAAGCCGTCCGCTGCCCCTCGGCGGCAGCGCGAAATGCCGGGGGACCCGAAGGGGGGCGCAGCGTCCCCCTCGCCAGCCGCGATGTTCAACATCGCGTCGGCTGGCTGAGGCGCCGCAATGGGCCTCGCGCAGTCGCCTCGGCGAGGCTCCGGTCGCATGGCTGAACCGCTCTCAACGGCCCAGCGGAATGCGGATGACGATCCCGCCCATGGTCTCGCCCAACTGGAAGTCGTCGCGCGGGCTGTCCGGGTGGGTGTTGTGGCAGGCGATGCATGCGGGCGAAACCGCGACATCCGCGTACACTCTCCAGAGCTGCCCGTTCGGCAGGCATCACGAATCATGGCTTGCAGGTCGGGAATCGGGAAGCGCCACCACTGGCCGACCAGACCCCGGAGTCCACACGAGGCCGGAACGAAATTGACGGCTGCTTCCTTGATCCTGCTTGTCAACGAGGCGGAGCGCGGCGACCATTTCTTGGCGGGCGGGAGCGAGAGCCGGCCCGCCGGAGGGGCCAACGGCCGCCTCCGCAGCCTGTGAACCTGCGGAAGGAGATTCGAGATGCGAGCGCTGCTGGCGGCTTGTCTGGCCCTGCTGCCTTCGCAGGTACAGGCGCAAGGAACGGATGAGGCGCGGGAGATGCCGGGCCGTTTCGTTCTCGAAGCCGGGATCGTGGGCGGCAACAGCGTCGCGTGTCCCGGACACTACGTCGGCCTCAGCGGGCGCGTCGCCGGGCCGGTGTCGCTGTACGGAATGGTGGAGAACTACCGTTGCGCCGACCTCGCCGGGTCGGCCAACCGGATCGGCGCGTCCGTCCTGCTCGGACGTTCCAGATGGCTCGTTCGCCCGGCGCTGCGCGCGGGCATCGAGTACGACGGGGGAGACGTTTCCCCTACCGCCGGTGCCAGCCTGACCTTCGGACGGCGCTACGGGGCGCGCTTCGTCCTCCACGTCGGAGACGGTTCCGGCGACACGAACATCGTGCTCTTCCAGATGGGCGGCTACATTTCGTTCTGAGTGCCGATGGTGCTCCCCGTCGCCCACGGGTTCGGCGGTCGGGCGCAGCCAAGCCCCGGAAGGGGACTGGACGCCCCTTCCCGTCAGGGATCGCTGGTCCGCTAGCGACCCAGGGGGCGGAGGCAAGGTGTGCGCAAACACACCCGGCCCCGAACCCGTACCGAGCCCTCGGCGAGGGGGGTCACTAGCGTCACGGCCCGAACGCCCAGCACGCCACGGGCGAACGGGGCGGCGAGGCCGAAAGACGGTGCCGCGCCACGGATGAACGGGAAGGCCGGTGCGCATCGCCGGACGGTCGAAGTGCGCATCGAACCCCCATGTCGTTTCCGCGCTCAGGTACGGCTCCAACTGGGAGCGTAGCCTGCCGCCGAACGCGACTCCGGCGAGTTGCACCTCTTCCGGCGTTATCGTCCTGTTCCGCCCGCACTCCGTAGGACACCGAACCTGCTTTCAAGACGAGACAGCGCTTCGCGGCCTGAGGAGGCGGCGGGCAAACCGAAGTGTTTCCATTGGCTGGTCGGCCAAGCGACCGCGCGATCCATGACAGCCATTACGGCTTCGGTGGTGTTCGGGTTTCAATGGGTCGGCCGAGGCGGCTTCCGAGCCGGTCAGCCGCATCCGGGGTTCGGCAGAGCCGATGGCAATCGTGCACGAGGATCGTGCCGCGAGTTGTTAGATTGGCTTCTTGGGGGAGTGGTCGTCCCCGATGTCGACGACAACCACACCGAAAGGAGTCCATTCCATGATGCTCAGAGCGCACGGCGGGAAACCACGAGCCGTTTCTGTCGGGGGCACTTCGCTAGCCGTAGTGCTCGTGGCGGCGATGGGAACCATCGTCCTTGAGGCTCAGGAAGTAGTACACCTCCCCGGCGAGGATCGTCCCGTCTCAGGGGACTTCGAGCTCGTGTACCGCATCGGATCGGCTGCGGCGGAGGCCGAATGGGAGCAGTTCTCGTCCATCCGGGACCTGGGCTTCGATGCGGCTGGGAACCTCTACCTCATGGATGGTGGAGGCGTGGAGAGCACCACCCGCATCGTGGTGGTCGATCCTTCAGGCCGATACCTGCACGAATTCGGTCGCGCTGGCGAGGGTCCGGGCGAGTTCCGCTCGGCGACGCAACTCGTGGTGTGGGCCGACGGACACACTCTAGTCGAGGACATGCTGCATCAGGCCCATCACGTCTTCGACCCCGGCGGCGAGTTCGAGCGGATGGTGAGGGAAGCGGGCGCGGGCTTGGGTTTCGGCATCTCACGTCGCCCCGGCCTCCGACCGGTACGGATCGGACAACACCAAGCGGTGATCGGTCGGAACGGTCGCTCGATCATCGGCATCGACATGTCGTCGGACGAGGTGACGGAGCGCCCCTTGGTGGAACGGTGGACGCCGCCGGGGCGAGAGGACCAAGGTCTGAGGACCGGCGAAATCGAGGACCTGATCGACGAGGAGTGGGGATTCGAACCCGACGTTCTGTTCGACGTGCTCGCGTCGGGCGGCGTCGTGTTTTCGGATTCCTCGGCCTATGCGATCAAGGTCACAGATCCATCCGGCGAGGTATCGCATGTCCTCCGCCGACCGATACAGCCGATGCGAGTCACGGAGGCGATGAGAAGCGCGGAGCGTGAGCGCCGCCTCGAAGAGCAGCGGAACCGGCCGGCCACCACCATGAGCGGGAGAGAACCGCCTCCGCAGGTCTTGGAGATGCTCAACCGGGCGCGGGCGGCCTATGTGGCGGCTGTCGAGAACATGCAGTTTTTCGCCGAAGTGCCGGTGGTCGCGGCCGTGCGCACCAGTTGGAACGGGGTCTTGTGGATCGAACGCAGCACGGAGCCGGGGGCGGAAGAGCCGGGTCCCATCGACGTAATCGCGCCGCACTGGGAATACGTCGGCACGCTGGCACCAGGGCAACCCACCATGCCGGACGCCTTCGGTCCGGGCGGACTGGTCGCCTTCGTCGAAACCGACGAGTTCGATGTTCCGGTCGTTACGGTAAGGCAAAGCCCGCCGGCGATCCGCAACTTTCGTAGACACTCCCGATAAGCGTCCCGACATTCGCAGTTCCAGTGATCGTGGCTTCGGGGACCTCCCGGTTGCGACGGGCTTGGCAATCCGCCCGCTTTGGATGCCGCCTCGGTTCGATCGCCATTAGATTCGGTGGCCGCCACTTTGGGCGGCGGCAGACCGACGGTGAGCGTTCGCGGCAGTGGGACGTGCCCTCCTCGACCCACACCTCGACGGCTGCCGCACTCAAGATCTTCAGCCAACACCGAGAGAAGGAGCAACGCCTTGGGCAAGATCATACTCGTCACGGGAGCCTCGTCCGGCATGGGCCGCGAGGCCGCGATCCTCCTGGCCAGCGGAGGACATACCGTCTACGCTGGCGCACGCCGGGCGGACCGCATGGACGACCTGTCCGAACACGGCATCACCCCGGTCGAGATGGACGTCTCGAAGGGCGGGGACAACGAACGGGCCGTGCGCCGGATCATCGACGCCGAGGGACGCATCGACGTTCTGATCAACAACGCGGGCTTCGGCCTCTACGGCACGGTCGAGGACATCCCGCTCGAAGACGCCAGATACCAGTTCGAGGTGAACCT
>JAJDUP010000050.1 GCA_022826565.1 Gemmatimonadota bacterium
GCAGTACGAGCGGGAACAGCGGCGGCACTCCGAACAGGTCGAGGCCTTGCGGCGGCAAGTCGAGCGGCAGACCGGGGAGAACGCCACCTTGAGGCGGCAAATCGAGCGGCTCGACGAGCAAGTGACAGGCTTGACCGAGTATTACGGGACATCTGGCGCCGCGAGACCGCGCGGCGACGGCTGGTGACAAGGCCGGCGACGCGCGGGCCGGATCGCGATGCCGGGCCGAGCCGGTAGGGGTTTGCGGCGGTGGATGTATCGGGAACGCCTCGCATCGGCAGATTCCCGGCCCATCTCACCCTGTGTGGGCTTCGGCAACATGTTCGCGCCACCTCTTTCGTAGCCAAACAGGGGTCGGTGCTGGACAATCAGGGCCGTCAAGTACCGGGAGCGCTATGTTCCTCATCCGAACGCGCTCGTCGGGGAGAAACGAAACAGGGGTATAAGGTCAGATGCAACCGCTCACACTCTACGCCGACATGGCGAACTGGATCGACTTGGCCGAGGGGCGCGTGGATTCAAGACCACTTGCGACCGCGATTGCCGGCGCCCGCGTTGTCCCCGTCCTGTCACTGCCCCACTTGCTCGAACTGGCCTCGAACCCCACGAAGGATGGGAGGGTACGTGTCGCGAACTGCATGGATTCGATCGAGGAGATCGGTTCGGTCAAGTGGCTACCGCACTACCGCGACGTGATTCGGAACGAAGCCGCGTCCTGCTTCAACGAGATTCTCCACGGCAAGTGGGAATGTCCGGCGGTCTTCTTCGATACGTTCCACGACACGGTGCGGAATTCAGATCGAGAGCCCATCATGGCGGTTGGCGAACGAATGCCGCCTCTGCGGATTTCCGAAATAGTGGATGTGCTGGCAGGAATTGAGGAGTTCCAAGAGTACCGCGCCGACTGCTTTGGCTACCCGGATCTCAGGCAGAACATCGTGAGGGAACGCCATGCGCGAAGGGCCAAGAAGCGATTCACCGAGGTCGAACTACGAACATGGCTGGCGAAGATGCTTCCCGAACAGGTTGACGTGGCTCAGAGGCAGAAGTTCGCCGAGGAGGTCGACTTGACCAAATGCCCCGCTTTCCGCGCGATTTGGGCCTTCCACGAAGCGTCCAATCTGGACCCCAAGGGCGCGCGCGCTAGCGACATCGCCGACCTCTGGCACCTCTCGGGTGCCGTCTATTGCGATGTGGCCTTTGCGGATCGCCGGACCGTGGAAGTGCTCCGACAGGGCAACTACGAAGAGCTACCCAAGCGTAACTCAGAGTTTCCGGGGTGGATTCGGAGTCTCGCGTGAACTCTCTACATCCTTTGGCTGCGCGCAGCTTCATGATCTGCACTGATATCCTCACCACGCGTAGCGGGCGGACGGCGCTCGTTCACAACGCAATCCCAACCCTCATCTGGACCTACATGCTTCACCCGGGGACGTCGGCTGCGATTCCTCCGCGACGAGCGACTACGGTCTTCCCGAAGCCCGAACTACTAGATCGTGAATTCGCACGTATTCTACACCCAAGTCGTCAGTCCACACGCCGAGCACATAGTCATGGCCGATCTCGAACACTCGGAGGTCAGTCGGTATGTCAACAAAACCCAAGGGAATCCCTTTCCCGTCAAACACAGACCATTGCCGGCTCGGTGACGTCGGATTGTCGAAGCTAGCCTCCTTGACCCACAATTGTCCCCCTGGCTGGAGCAGCAAAGTCTCGAACGCAGGCATTGTGTCTGGAACCGGAATACTCTCGTAGAGGGACCTGCGCCTCGCAGAGCGTCCGGCTCCATCACCGTCCTGTCCCCAAGTCGCATTGATCCAAGCCTCACGATGAGCCGCCGACACTAATCGAGCTTTGTCAGCTCGACGGACGATCCGAACGATCCCATCCAGGCGCCTCTCGATCAACCTGATGTCGAACCTGCGGGTACTGCCATATGCCACGAACTCACCGTCTGTATCTGCCTCAAATGTCGGCAAGAAAGGGTTGCGTACGCCCTCAACTCGTACACTGCCACCACCGAGGTTGCTCCCCATTACCCAGCGCTGAGTGCCTAGCGTGGCGGCCACAACGTCGGATGCCATTCCATCTTCAAACACGTGGAGGTTTGAAACCCACTCGTGCTTGATCCAGCCGTCACCCGTAGGCGGGAGGAGAGGTCCCGCTAGCACGTTAATGTAGCCCCAAAAACGTCCGTCGTTGAACCAACCGATTGCTTGCGCACGCCTGAGGCCAGCGAGTTCATAGATTCCTTCAGCTACTGCGAGGCTCGTGGTCTCAATTGCACGTCCGCTATCCCAATCAAATTCGGTGGTTCGACCAGTCTGGCTGTCATAGGCCAACACATTGCCGTCCGGTGACACACCGACCTTGGTGAGGCGACCGAACTCCCCAGGGCCACCACCCAAACCACCGAGTGAATGACTGAAGCGGCCACTCGAATCGAACAACTTCACTTCGCCGGTTCCAGAATTCGCGACCGCGATCCCACGACCCGGTATTCGCGCGACATCTGTGACACGGTGTAGCGCCGCGGCATCGTCTCCAAGACTCCCGATTTCAACCGAAGGCGTCGGGGAAAGACCGATGCTGGTAGAGCGCGCAGACACCTCGTTGTGCCAGTGTGTTGCGATCTCGATCCCAGCACTGTCCACGACGGAGAATCCACCGCCTACCGTGTCCCTTTCAGTACACGCGGTGGTGAACAGAATCAAGACTACCAGCGCACACCTGAGTATCATCGCATATCCTCTTCGCGCATGTGCCTTGCGATGGCCCGTCGCAAGGACGCTGCCGACATCGCGCCCTTGTACAGGCTACCATTGAGGATGAACGTCGGTGTTCCGGTGATGTCCAACTCCACTCCAGTAAGAACATCCCTTCTAACCGTCGCCAATGCCGAATCAGCCACCAAACATTGGTCGAATTGTGCAAGATCACGCACGCCTGCCGCAATGGCGAACGCGGACCACGACTTTGAACCTATGGCCTGCTGGCGTTCAAAAAGAACATCGTGATACTCCCGGAAGACTCCTTGCCGTCTCGCGCATTCACTTGCCGCTGCCGCATCCTCTGCATGTGGGTGGATCGGCAAAGGATAGTGTCGGAAGACGGTTGCGAGATCATCCCCAAAGTGTTCCTTAGCGTCAGCGACTGATCGGGCAAAAGTGCGACAATAGGGGCATTGAAAGTCCATAAACAATACCATCGTTACCTTAGGGTCACCGGCACCGACACTGTGACGTGTTCCGGCTATATCCTGCCACTCATTGACAAAACCCTGAGCCTCTGGCACCGACCCGACAGGCCATCCCAAATGCGTCTCAGCCAAGCGGCCCAGGACCAACACAACCACGACGCCCGCACAAGCCACTAGAAGCCAGACCAAGTAGTCCGACCAACCATAGCGCCGCGCCTTACCCATGCTCGCGGCCTCTGAGCCGAGGATCCGAGTAGCTAACGTGCAACTTAGACGGCTTGGTTGTCAGGGTTGCGGGCGACATGGTGAGAAAGTGGTAGATGGCTAGGCCCACGGACGCGAATCGACTCACCGAACAGGCCACACAAGCATGTACGGCTCCGGCAGGCGCTGCGGGGGATTCGAGCGCGGCTTCCGCACGTAGTCGAACCGTGTGGCATCTCGGCATGCAGTCACCGAGGGCCGCGTCGTGGGTGCTGCGACGCCAAGCTCAAGGAAAGAACGGTACCGCGTTAGGTGTCAGTTCTCGATGCACTCGCAATCGACACCGTCCTCGGTCAACTCTCCGTCTTGGCATGTGAACGAGCATGTGTAGTTGTCATCGCAGTGTTCGGCCACGACGCCTACGATGATCCCGATCTGCACATCGCAGATATCGTCCGTGGACGCCGAGAGGTAGGAGGCACCCAAGAGGGTCGTGAGCAACGCGATGGCTCCTGTTACTGACTTTTTCATAACTCTACTCCTCAGGTTAGTAGGGGATGTGGTAGCGGCGACCCCTGAGGGGTGGATCGCGGTCACCAGTTGGCTAGGATATGATGGGACGTGTGGCCGCGGCTGTCAAGTCGGAGGGCGGCATTCGGCGAGGTCTTCCTTTCGTCCCTACTTCCCCAGCTCAGCCATGAGTCGGTTGTCTCACCCCGGCGAATCCTGCGCCCACCCGGCGTTCGAGGCGGCTCAAGACGCGCAGCGAGGCGCTCGGCGGCATGTTCGCGACCGCCGAGGAGCCAACTCGCCCGCCTGCCCCCGGACGCGCGGCAGGGAAGGCCGCTCCGCTCGCTCCTCAACCACCGCGAGGGGCTGAGCGTCTTCCTCGAACCGGCCCCGCGTGCCGCTCGACGACAACCTCGCCGAGCGGGTGCTGCTGCGGCCCGGTCGTCGGGCGGTGCCTGTCGTTCGGCTCCGACAGCGAGACCGGCGCACGCTCCTTGGTCGATGGCACGCCCGGACGCAGGAGCGGGATGACGGCTCCCGCATGAGTGACCGCATCGAGTGCCGCTACCACGGGCGCGACTTCCCGGAGGGGGAGATCGCGTGGCTGCGCAAGCTGATCGCCGGGCCGCCCGCGGCCAACCGACACGGCCTGTCGAAGGAGTTCTGCCGCCGCATCGGCTGGCTCAAGCCCGACGGCGGGCTCAAGGACATGATGGCGCGCGTCACCATGCTCGCCATGCACGACGACGGCCTCATCGTCCTGTCACCCCCGAAGTGGAAACAGAACCGGCCCGGACCCATCGTCTTCGGACAAGACACCGAGCCGCCACTCTTCCCGCCACCCACGACCCTCGACGAAGGTCAGGCCGCTGGAGATCCGCACCGTCGTCGGCGGTACGCGGCAGGGGAAGCTCTGGAACGAGTTCGTCGCCCGCCACCACTATCTCGGCTGCAAGACCTTCGTCGTCGCGCAGATGCGCTACGCCGTCCACGACCGCAACGGCTGGCCGCTCGCCATGATCGGCTTCAGCACCGCCGCATGGGCGCTCGCTCCACGGGACCGCTTCATCGGATGGACTCCGACCCTGCGCAGGAAGAACCTGCCGCTCGTCATCGACGACCCCCGGTTCCTAATCCCGCCTCTGGATCCGCATCCCCAACCTCGGATCCCACGTCCTCGCACGCGTCGTTGGAGGTGCCTGCAATCGCAGGCGGTCCTTTCGCTTCTGCAGCCCCGCCTCCCGCGGCGGCGGACGGACTCCACGGCTTGGCCGAACGCTTACGTCCGAGGACCTCCATTACGGCACGACGGATTCCTGCTCAGGTTTGCATATCTAAAGTGATACACGGCTCGTCAGCCTCGTTGTATAAGACATTGTAGCACAACTACTTAGAACGTTATCACGTCGCTATATCTCGGTTCCGCCCGAACTGGGTACAGTGGCCGGCCTGTCGGTGCTGGTCCTCGGCGGCAACGACCTGACCGGGCCGATCCCCCCCGAGTTGGGAAGCCTGTCCAACCTCGCCTACCTGTACCTCGACTACAACCAGTTGACGGGGCCGATCCCGGGCGAGCTGGCCGGTCTGTCCAGCCTTTCGGCGCTGAACCTCTCCAGCAATGAACTGACGGGGCCGATCCCGCCCGCATTGGGCACCCTGGCCGGCCTGTACTCGCTGACGCTCGGCGCCAATCAGCTGTCCGGCCCGATTCCCACCGAACTGGGCAACATCTCCACCCTGGCCCAGCTGCATCTCAACGACAACGAGTTGACCGGTCGGATCCCGCCAGCTCTGGGCAGCCTCCCCGGCCTCAACGAGCTGCTTCTCCACGACAATGGGCTGGAAGGTCACATCCCACACGAGCTGGGCACGGCAGTATACCTGGAAGCGCTGACCCTGGGAGGCAATCGCCTGACAGGATCGATCCCGGCGACGCTGGGCAACCTGTCCAGCCTGGAGTACCTGGCGCTCAGCGACAATGAGTTGACGGGCCCGATCCCGTCCGCACTCGGCAATCTGCCCAACATGCGGACTCTGCGTCTCGAAGGGAACGAACTGACGGGACCCATCCCCGCCGAACTGGGCAACCTGTCCAACATGTGGACGCTGTATCTGGACCGGAACGAGCTGACGGGCGCCGTGCCCCCCGAGCTCGGCAGCCTGTCGCGGCTGCAGTCCCTGTCGGCAATGCAGAATCGACTCGCGGGCCCTCTCCCGCCCGAGTTGGGCGGCATGACATCGCTCAGAAGGCTTCACTTGACCGGCAACCCCGCACTCGCCGGCGCGCTGCCCTCGAGCCTGACGACGCTCGACAACCTGGGCGAGCTCCTGGTTGGCGGCACCGGATTGTGCGCGCCCAAGGAGGCCGGCTTCCAGGAATGGACCTCCGGGCTCAACCTGGCCCGGGTGCGGACCTGCGAAGCCGCCGCCGGATCGTCCGCCTACCTGACGCAGGCGGTGCAGTCCACGGGCGTCCCCGTCCCCCTCGTGGCCGGCAGGGAAGCGCTGCTGCGGGTCTACCCTACGGCTTCGCAGCCCACGGACGCGGGCATCCCGGAGGTGCGAGCAGCCTTCTACGTCGATGGCGTGGAGGCCCATACGGTCGAGATCCCGGGCTCGAGCATTCCGATCCCCACCGAGGTTCAGGACGCCGAGAGTGCGCTCGAGAGGTCGGCCAACGCCCGGATACCGGGGTCGGTGATCCAGCCGGGACTTGAGATGGTGATCGAGATCGATCCGGACGGCACGCTGGATGCGGAACTCGGGGTGCCCGGGCGGATTCCGGAGACGGGGCGGGCCGCGCTGCAGGTCGAGCGTGTGCCGGTCCTGGACCTCACCTTCGTTCCGTTTCAGTGGATCAGTGATTCCGATCCGTCGATTGCAGACATCGCGGAGGCCATGGCGGCCGACCCGGATAACCACGAGCTGCTGTCCGATACGCGGGCGATGCTCCCGGTCGGCGAACTCGACGTCAAGGCCCACGAATCCGTTCTCACGTCGACCAACGACGTGGTCGACCTCCTGATCGAGACCCGGATGATCCGGCGTCTGGAGGACGGAAGCGGATACTACATGGGCATTATGCCTGAGCACATCGTCGGAGGCCAATCGGGGGTCGCCTACCTGGGTTTCGGGGTCGGGTTCTCGGCCGCCGACGGGTTCGTGATCGCTCACGAGCTGGGGCACAACTTCGCTCTCTACCACGCTCCGTGCGGCGGTGCCGCCGGCCCCGATCGGGCGTTCCCCCACCGGAACGGGGCGATCGGAAACTGGGGCTACGACTTTCGCGACGGCGGCTCGCTGGTCCCGCCGCATGCCCGGGATCTGATGTCCTACTGCGGTCCGCCGCGATGGGTGAGCGACTTCAGCTTCGCCAAGGCGCTGGGCCATCGCGTTGCCAGCGAAAGCAGCGGCACCGGCGCTTCCCGCCGCGCCCACCCCGACGCTACCACCCGCTCCCTGCTGCTCTGGGGCGGCACGGATGCACAGGGCAATCCGTACCTGGAGCCGGCCTTCGTCGTCGACGCACCGCCAGCCGACCCGGCCCCCCCAGGGGACTACCAGCTCACCGGCCGGACCGCGAGCGGCGAAGAACTGTTCTCGGTGAGCTTCGGCATGCTGGAGATTGCCGATGCCGACGGACAGTCGTCTTTCGTCATCACACTGCCCGCGCAGGCCGAGTGGGCGGGCGCGCTGGAGAGCATCTCCCTGACCGGGCCGGGCGGCTCGGTGACGATGGACCAGGCAACCACCGTGCCCATGGCGATTCTGCGCAATCCGGACAGCGGTCAGGTGCGGGGGATTCTCCGCGGCGAGGACGCAACGGACGTGATCGGTGTAGCTGCCGATGCCGCCGGGCCAACCGGGCCGAGTCTCCAGGTGCTGTTCAGTCGCGGGATTCCGGACAGGGAGGCATGGCCGCGATGATGCGGACCCGGGCGACCAGGAGTATCCCGGTTTCCTGGCACAGTCACCGGGCATAGCCCGTCAATCCGTTACGCCGGGGCGTCTGCCACCCTACGGCGTAGACACGGCCATATAACTAGATTTTGCCGATTAATGTTGTAAATATAACGATAAGTATATTATTATATTGCTTGATCGAGGATAAACAGGACCTCGGTTTATCAAGCTACGGACGCGTCATTCGGTATTGGTCGACCGGACCGCCGGGCAGGGCACCTCGGGCCCCCACGCAGGGCACCTCGGGCCCCCACGCAGGACAGGAGGAGCACAATGAGCCGCCCGCGCACCTTCATCCTCGTTTCGCTCTTGCTCGGAGGAATCGCCTGGGCCTCGGGCTGCGGCGACGCTACGATGGCACCGCCGTCGGAGCCTCCGCTTCCGGCGACGATCACGGTAAGCCCGGTCACCTCCGCGATGACGGCCTTGGGTGAGACCGTCCAGTTGACCGCCGAAGTCCGTGACCAGAACGGCCGGGCCATGACCGGGGTACGGGTCAACTGGACGAGCGGGAGCGGTACGGTGGCGACCGTAACCGAAACCGGGTTGGTGACGGCCCAGGGCAACGGGACGGCTACGATAACCGCCACGGCCGGGACGCTGTCGGCGACCGCGGAGGTGTCTGTGGCGCAAGAGGTGGCGGGAGCGGACGTTTCGCCCCGGGACGCTACGGTGTCGGCGGGTGATACGCTCCGCCTCGCAGCACAGGCCACGGACGCGAACGGCTACGCGGTATCCGACATCGACTTCGCCTGGTCGTCGAGCGATCCCTCGGTGGCGACCGTGGACGAATCGGGTCTGGTTCGGGGAATCGTCCTCGGCACGGTCACGATCACGGCAACGTCGACCGAGGCCCAGGCAAGCGCGCAGATCAGAGTAGCTTACCAGGACCGGTCCGCGCTCGTGGCCCTCTATGACGCCACAGGTGGTCCGGGCTGGCTGGAGAGCGATGGCTGGATGTCGGACCAACCCATCGGGCAATGGCACGGTGTGACCACCGGCCCGGATGGTCGCGTGACCGCACTGGATCTTCGATCGAGCGGCTTGACCGGGCCAATTCCGCAGAAGCTGGCTCGGTTGTCAGGGCTTGAGATCCTGGACCTCCGATACAACGAGCTGTTCGGCGAGGTCCCGGCCGAGCTGGGCGACCTGACCAATCTGGTGAGCTTGCGACTCCGCTGGAACGACCTGACGGGATCGATCCCGCCGGAACTGAGCAACCTGAGCAACCTCTCAACGCTCGATGTAGCGTACAACCGCCTTACGGACCCGATTCCATCTGCCTTGCTGCGCCTTGGGCGCCTCCGGCTCTTCCACTTTGCGAGCAATCCGGGCCTGTGTGCCCCCGAGTCACCGGTATTCGCGCAGTGGATGGTGCGGGTTGGCGTAGCCATCGGACCTCTGTGCAGCCAGCCCGACAGACAGACACTCGCATCGCTCTACGAGGTCGCTGGAGGGGAAGACTGGACCCGGTCCGACGGCTGGCTTGGTGACGGCCCGCTGAGTGAGTGGGACGGCTTGGGCGTCGATTCGCTGGGGCGGGTTGCTACTCTCGACCTGTCCAACAACGGACTGACGGGTCGGTTGCCCTGGACGCTGGCGGAATTGACGAGCATGACCTCTCTCCTGGTGGATGGGAACGAGCATCTGGCTGGTCCCCTGCCGCTCTCTCTGTCCGCGCTCCCGCTCAGGGAGCTGCGGATCCGGCAGACCGGCCTGTGCATTCCACCCGACGCGGAGTTTGGCGACTGGCTTGCCACCATTCCGTCCCGCGAAGGCACGGATACCGAATGCGAGCCGATCTCCGACCGGGGAATCCTCGAAGCGCTATACCGTGAGACGGATGGAGCCGACTGGGACGAAAGCGGCGGCTGGCTGTCCGACCGACCTCTCGGGGAATGGTACGGCGTGGAGACCGACAGCCAGGGCCGGGTCGTATCACTGAATCTGCACCGCAACAGACTGGCAGGGCGCATTCCACCCCGACTTGGCGATCTCGAACGGCTACGCGAGTTGAATCTGGGCTGGAACCGTCTCTCGGGACCCGTTCCGCCGCGGCTGGCCCGACTGTCAAGCCTGCAGGAGTTGGACCTGTCTGTGAACCGTCTTCGGGGATCGATCCCAGCGGAGTTGAGCACCTTGACCGACCTGGCCGTGCTGCATCTGAACAATAACAGCCTCTCGGGACCGATCCCGCGGGAACTGGGCAACCTGACAAGGCTCTCGTCCCTGACCCTGAACCGCAACGGGTTCTCGGGATCCATTCCTCCCGAGCTGGGCAACCTCATCCGACTCAGAGAGCTGGATTTGTCCAGAAACGGGTTGACGGGACCAATCCCTTCGACACTCCGGAACCTGTCCGACATCAGCGACTTCCGCCTGGCAGCAAACAATCTGACGGGACCGTTGCCGTCATGGGTGGCCAGCCTGCAGGGGCTGGGAGCACTCCATTTCGGCGACAACGATCTGACGGGATCCATACCCGCAGGGCTGGGCGGCCGGTCCCAACTGTGGCTGCTCAATCTCAGTGACAACCAGCTGACCGGTCCAATCCCTTCGCAGTTGGGCAATCCGGACTCCAACCTCTGGCATCTGGACCTGGGCAACAATCAGCTATCGGGGCCGTTCCCACCCCAGCTCCTCCGTCTTTCCCAATTGGTGTCGCTCAGGCTCGGAGCCAACCAGCTAACCGGCACCCTCCCGTCTGAATGGGACGGCATGACCAGGCTGGAGCGGTTGGATCTCGCGGGGAATGCCGCCCTGTCCGGGGAGCTTGGCCAGAGCCTGACAAGTCTCGGTTCGATGGAGCACCTGCAGCTCAGCGGTACTCGTGTGTGCGCTCCCGACGATGCCGGCTTCCAGAGCTGGTTGTCGGGCTTGAAGGTTGCACGGGTGCGCAGCTGCAAGGTGGGAGCCCGGTCGTCGGCGTATCTGACCCAGGTTGTGCAGTCGCTTTACTTCCCGGTTCCACTGATCGCGGACAAGGAGGCCCTGCTGCGGGTCTTCGTGACCGCCGCACGTCCCACCAGCGAGCGCATTCCGAAGGTACGGGCGACCTTTTTCATCGATGGAGGGGCGGTTCACACGGTCGAAATCCCCGGTTCGGCGACCCCGATTCCGACCGAGGTGCAGGATGCCGAGAACTCGCTCGCCAATTCGGCGAACGTCACGATTCCAGGCTCGGTCATTCAACCCGGATTGGAGATGGCAATAGAGATCGATCCGGACGGGGTGCTGGACCCCCAGCTTGGTGTGTCGGATCGGATCCCGGAGACGGGCAGAGCGAGCATTCGTGTGGAACCCCTGCCAGTGCTGCACATGACGGCAATCCCGTTCCAGTGGGTGAGCGACCCGGATTCGTCGGTCATCCACAGGGTCGAGGCCATGGCCGCGAACCCGGACACACATGAGGTGCTGGAAGACGCCCGCCTCATGCTCCCGGTCTCCGATATCTTCGTCACGGCTCACGCAGCGGTCACAACCTCTACAAACAGCAGTAGCAGCATTCTCCGTCAGACGAGCCTGATTCGACACATGGAAGGGGGCACGGGCTATTACGTCGGCCTCATCGCGAGGCGCATTGCCGGAGGCGTTTTGGGGCTCGCGAGTCAGGGCCACCCCATTGCCTACTCGGTGGCCGAGCCCCGAGTGTTGGCCCACGAACTGGGACACAACATGGGACTCTTTCACGCACCCTGCGGATTGTCCTTCGGAACGGATCCCGACTATCCCCAGGTCGATGGTTCGATCGGCGCCTGGGGGTACGATCCGCGGGGCAGCGGCTCGCTTGTACCGCCCCACACTTCGGACTTCATGTCCTATTGCCGTGCTCCCCACTGGATCAGCGACTACAACTACAACATTGCCCTGAACCATCGGCTGGCCACGGAGAAAAGCTCCAGCCGGCTCGCCCGGGCCGTCGAGCGCGCCCCCACGCGAAGTCTGATTCTCTGGGGCGGGGAAGACGGTGAAGGGAACCCCTTCCTCGATCCCGCCTTTGTCACGGACGCTCCGCCCACCATGCCACCGTTCGGGGGTGCCTACCAGCTGACGGGCCGTGATGCGGACGGCCGGGAACTGTTTTCGCTGGGCCTGGACATGATCGAGGTGGCCGACGGGGACGAGGGATCGCTTTTCGTCGTCGCGCTCCCCGTCCAGGCCGAATGGGCGCCCGAACTCGAGAGCATCACCCTGTCAGGGCCGGGAGGATCGGTCACGACCGATCGAACAGCCGACGATTCCCTGGTCGTTCTGCGTGATCGCGACAGCGGCCAGGTGCGCGGGATCCTGCGCGGCGACGACGCGATGGACCTTATCGGTGCGGCCGCGGATGCTTACGGGCCGACCGTCCCGGGTCTGGAGGTGCTGTTCAGCCGTGGGGTGCCGGACCCCGCGCACTGGCTGCCCTGATCCGGCGACCGTCCCGCTACTCCCTCCACGGATACGCCGGCCGCCGCCGGTGCCAGTCCGTCTCCCGCTGATAGGCCATCCCCAGATCCAGCACGCTCTGGTCGTCCATCGGCGACCCGACGATCTGCAATGACAGCGGCAGGCCGTCCTCGTCGAATCCGCAGGGGATCGCCAGCCCCGGGTGTCCCACCAGGTTGGCGATGTAGTTCAACCGCGGCGTCCGCGCGCTGACCTCTCCGGGGGGCTCCCACTCGTTGCGTGCAGGGATCGGCCATCCGTCCCGCACCTCGCGCATGGCGGCGCCGTTGGGCCACGTCGGCGCGATCACCGCATCGTAGCGCGACACGATCTCGTCGGCCTCGCGCACCAGCTGGTTTCGGATGCGCTGTGCGGTCAGGTAGTCCGCGGCGGGCAACATGCGGCCGGCCATCCACCCCGCGCGCCGGTCCTCGTTGAAGGAGAACATGTTCGCCGCGCTGCCGTCGTCGAAGAGCGACTTGAAGTTGGTGCCGCTCTCGACGGTGACGATGGTGGTGAAGAGCGCGCCGGTGGGCCGCAGCGGCAGCTCAATGTCCTCAACCTCGACGCCCATCTGCGCGAACACGTCGAGCGCCTCCTGGAAGACGCGGCGGGTCGTCTCCGAACCCGACAGCTCGAACTCGGCGCGGTGCACGCCCAGCCGCCGCCCGCGCATCGCCCCGGGATCGGCGCGGAAGACGAAGGGGTGTTCCACGGTGGAGGTGTCGCGCGGATCGCGCCCCGCGATCTCCTGCAGGATGTGCCCGCAGTCCTCCGCCGAGCGCCCCACGGGCCCGATCTTGTCGAGGCTCCACGACAGCGCCATGCAGCCGAAGCGGCTCACGCGCCCAAAAGTCGGCCGCAGGCCCGACGCGCCGACCGCCGAGGCCGGGAAGACGATCGAGCCGCCGGTCTCGGTGCCGATGCCGAAGCCGATCAGCCCGGCTACGGCTGCCGAAACCGTGCCGCTCGACGATCCGAAGCTGGTGCGGTCGAGTTTCCAGGGGTTGAGGGCGGAGCTCGTGTTGCCGCCGGCGAATTCGCCCAGGGACATCTTGGCCATCATCACGGCACCGGAGGATTCCAGCAGGTCGATCACGGTCGCATTCCGGTCCGGGACGCGGTCCGCGAAGATCCCCGAACCCCACGTGGTGCGGATGCCGCGCGTGTCGAGCAGGTCCTTCACGCCGTAGGGGATGCCGTGCAGGATGCTGCGGCGACGGCCGGCCGCGAGCTCGCGGTCGGCGCGCTCGGCGGCCTCGAGCGCATGGTCGTGCGCGATCGTGACCATTGTGGCGA
Source organism: Gemmatimonadota bacterium (assembly GCA_022826565.1). Classification (GTDB taxonomy): domain Bacteria; phylum Gemmatimonadota; class Gemmatimonadetes; order Longimicrobiales; family Gaopeijiaceae; genus Bin94. The sequence goes on from JAJDUP010000050.1 coordinate 13,604, forward strand.
GCTTGCCCGCGTGATCGGTGCGCGGCTCGCTGGGGAGGTCGAACGGGGGGATGTCGAGGGCGTCGGCGCGATCGAGGTAGGCCCGGGTGAGATCGGTAGAGGTGACGGCTCCGCTGGCCAGCAGGTCGGCCAACTCTCGCACCGTGCCGAAGAGGGTGTCCTCCGGGACGGTGGACTGCCGCGCGGCAACGATGCTTGCGCGCGCCTCGGGCGCCGGGCTGGTCGCGTCGGTGGACTTGTTCATCCCTCAGCCCCTCCAGAAGACGGTGAGGGGCGGCTCGTCGGGGTCCAGCGGAAACTCCCGCAACTGACGCTGCACGTTGATCATGTTCGCCAGGGCGGCCCGGAGACGCTCGAGTTCCTCGGCGTCCTCATAGATGCCGCGCGGGCCCTGGTGGTCGAGGAGGGTCTGGGCGGTCGCGGCCGAGACCTCACCCGTGTCGGCTACCTCCGTGCACGCCTGCTGCCAAAGGAGGGCCATCGCGCCGGCTCCCGTGGCGGCGGCAAACTGTCTGCGGTCCATGGTCATCGCTGAAATCCGTACATTGCCTCGGGCAGGAACGTGGCAATCTGGGGCACGAAAGCGATCAGCACCAGCAACGCCAGCATCGCGAGCCAGAACGGGATGATTCCGCGGAAGATCGCACCCATCGGGACGTCCGGCGCCACGCTCTTCACCACAAACGTGTTCAGGCCGACGGGTGGCGAGATCAGCCCCATCTCCAGGGTGACGACGATCATCACACCGAACCACACCATGTCGACGCCGAGTGAGGCGAGGATCGGCTGAACCAGCGGAATCGTGAGGACGAGCATCGCGAACCCGTCCAGGAAGGTGCCCAAAACGATGAACATCACGAGAAGCAGCGCGACCACCTGGGCCCCCGACCATCCCTGCTCGGCCACCCACCGGGCCGCGGCGAACGGCATTTCGGTGAAACCGAGGAAGACCTTGAACACATAGGCTCCGATCAGGATCAGGAACACCGTTCCGCTCGCCCTCAATGTGGAATGGACGGCCTCGCTGAACCCGTCCCGAGTGAGGGAGCGACGCGCCAGCGCCACCAGAAGGGTCAGGAATGCCCCCACGCCCGCTGCCTCCATGGCGGAGAAGACACCTGCGTAGATCCCGCCCAGGGTCACAACGACCAGCCCGAGGATCCAGTAGGCTCCCGCAGGCGCCCGCTGCCGCTCCGGGCTCGGGCTCGGGGGCCCGCCGGACGGCACCTTGTGCGGTTGGAGCTTCACCACCAGGAAAACCGTCGAGACGAAAAGCAGCGTGAGCAGAATCCCGGGAATCAGTCCCGCCATGAAAAGGCGGCCGATGCTCTCCTCTGTAAGGATGCCGTAGAGCACCAGCCCGGCCGAAGGCGGAATCAGGATGCCGAGGGTTCCACCCGCGGCGACGGCGCCTGCCGCGAGCGACTTGTCGTAATTGAACCGCTGCATTTCGGGGAGCGCGACGCGTCCCATCGTCAGAGCGGCGGCCAGCGACGATCCGGACAGGGCCGAGAACCCGGCGCTGGCGACGATCGAGGCCGCGGCGAGCCCTCCCCTGAATCGGCCCAGCCACAGGTTGGCCGCGAGGTACAATTCCCGGCTCATTCCCGAGACGACGGCCAGATTCCCCATAAGCATGAAAAGCGGGATGATGGTCAGCGCGTACCGCGACGACACCGCGAACGTTTCCCCCGCGATGACGGGCAGCACTGCCTGGGGGCGAATAGCGGCAATCCCGGCCGCGCCGGCGATCAGCATGGATAGCCCGACCGGCACCCGGATCAGGAGGAGAAGGAAGAGGGCGGCGAGGCCGAGGAGGGCAACCGTTGCGCCGTCCATCAGATGCCCTGCCCGCGCGAGTCATCCTCGTCGGACGCGGCTGGCCGCCCAACCATCCTGGCCGCCAGCAGGAGCGAGTACGTCGCCATGGACACACCCAGCGCGTAGTAGAACGGAGTGTGCACGATGGCAAGGCTCCCGGTAACCTCGCCGCACCCGAGACCGCAGCTGCCCTTGACGAAGAGTGCCAGGGCCGCGATCGCTGTGGCTCCTGCGCCCAGAAGCCGCGCGACGGCGTCGGCCGCTCGCCTGGCGCGGCCGCCGTCGAAGCGCCCTGCAAGCTCGACGGACACGTGTCCGCCCTCCTGTGCCGCACAGACCACCGCGGCCGCAACGAGCACCGTGAGGCTCATCGTCACGAGATCCTCGGCGCCCAGCAGGGAAACACCGATCAGATAGCGCGCGACGACCTCGGCCACGGTGATGCCCAGAAGCAGGAGAAGCGCCGTCCCTCCGGTGATTGAACAGGCGGTGGCCAGACTCCGTTGGAGCGCGTCACGGACCCGGTTGCGATCCCGACCCGGGTTTCGGCGCGAACCCGTCACTTCGCGCGGAACCGCTCGATGACCTCGGCCACGGTCAGGTCACCGAGCTTTCGGGAGAGTTGTGCCTGGTAGGTGCCCGCGACCGCGTCCTCGAAACGCGCCTTCTCCTGGTTCGGGAGATCGATCAGTTCAACACCAGCCTCGCTGGCCACCCTGAGCCCGCGGGCACTGGTGGCCTCGTAACCCCGGGCCCCCGACAGGGACAGCGACGCGTCCGACGCCTGGTCCACCCAGCTTTTCTCCCGCGCGGAAAGCGACGCGTAGGTATCCTGGTTCATCAACAGGACAAACGGAGCGGCGGAGAGGGGCAGCCAGGTCGTCACGTACGCGGCCGCTTCCTGCAACTGGTACGGAAGGATCCCCCCGGCGGTGATCACAACACCGTCGATGACCCCGTTGTACAAATTCTGCTGGACCTCCGAAATCGGCTGCATCACGGGGCTCGCGCCCAGCGCTTCGACAAATGGCATCTCGAGGCGCGATGACACGCGCAGCTTGAGCCCCTGCAAATCCTCCAGCTTGCGGACGGGCCGGTCACGTGTGAGCAGCACGGGAGGGGTCGCGGACCAGATTGCCAGCACCTTCGCCCGGTATTCACTCTCCAACACCGGGCGCGCCCGCTGCAGCGCGTCCGTGCAGTCGAACGCGCTGTTGCAGACGCCCGGATATACGCTGAGCACCGTCATGGGGAATACCGCGGAAGTGTATCCGGGGAGGGTGGCGACAACGTCCGCCACCCCGTCGAGCAGCATGGAGTAGTATCCGCGAGGCGAGGAGCCGAGAGCTCCCCCCATGTACTCGGTCACCGTCAGCCTGCCTTCGGAGAGCTCCGCCAATCGCTCCGCAAACGGGACCACCACGTCGACTCGCACGCTGCTCAGAGGCGACATGAAATGCGCCAGGACCAGAGATCTGCCGTCCGAATCGTAATCCGCCCGTGGTGAGCAGCCCGGAACCACAAGGAACAGCAGGAGCGCGAGCGGCGCGCAGCGAAGCGGCCGTGAGTTCAACACGTCAGCGCTTCCCGCCGGCCCGCCGCTCGGCCGCAACCTTCAGGGTGACGATATCCACGTTGCGAAACTGCTGATGCCGAACGGAACATGCCAGATGTCGAAGCAGCCGCAGCGAAATCTCCGCCTCTTCCGGCGCGCCGGAAGCTTCTTCCCCAAGCCATGCCAATCGATCCTGCAGGTTCAGTTCTTCCTGCCCCGGGGCGGCCGCCTTGAATTGCAGGACGGCGTGTCCGTCCTCCCTGGACGCGGTGATCAGAAGCGCGCGTTCCCTGTGGTCGGCGTCGTCGGCCTGCCCCGTTCCGGCACCACGGGACTCGAGGAGCATCAGCAACGTCTCCTCGCAGGCAGCCACCATGCGCTCAGCAGACGCCTCGAACCCATGACGGCGGGCAAAGCCGGCGATGAAGTCTCTCATCCTGGGCAGTTCGGCCACGTCGAGGCTTCCCGCGAACCGTGCCGTGCGCGGCATCGTTACGGTTGCGAGCAGGATCGCCACCAGGCCGCCCGCGGTCATCCCGTTGTTCAGCAGGCCCCCGGCCAGTTCGGCCAGGTAATCCGCGAAGACCAGGTCGAACTCGACGGCGATTCCCGCCCACACCGAGATCCCCGCGATGAGACCGTTTCTCGGATTGGTTCGGGTTCCGGAGACCGCCTCGCGCATACCGACCACGAACAACATGCACATGACGACGCCGATCGACGACGCCGCGACGGCGTCCGGTATTGCGAGAATCACCGCGACCAGCTTGGGCAGGCACGCCAGGGCGACCAGCGCGAGCCCGGCGGCAACACCCACGCCGCGGGATGCGACGCCCGTCGTCTCGATTGCGGCGATCGGCGTGGGATGCAGGGTGTTGGGAATTGCGCCCGCCAGGCCGGCCACGGCGTTCCCCACCCCCTCGGCCGCCACGGCACCCTGTACGGAACGAAAGTCCACAGCGCGTGGGCCGCGCCACGATACCCGCTGGGTCGCGACGGCCACACCGACGGACTTGGTGGCCCCAACGAGCGCAATGAACAGAAACGCTGGCAGGAGCGCCCAGAAAGCCGGGCCGAAACTCGGATCGAGGCCCGGTGGGCGGCCCTGCGGCACGCCGATCCAGGCCGCATTCGCCACCAGCCCGGTTTCGTAGATCCCGAAGAACGCGCCCACCACGGATCCGGCCGCGATCCCAGCCACGGGCGCCCATCGGCGCAGCCCGCCGGTTCCCTTGAGGTAGATCCCCACGCCCGTTGCCAGCGTTGCGAAGGCGCACAGCGGGCCAGCCACCGCCGGGGCCCCGCCTGGCACCTCGTTGAGCATGCGGAAGAGAATCGGCATGACGGTAACCGGCAGCAGCATGATCACCGTGCCGGTGACTACCGGCGTAAGGAGTCGGTGCAACAGCGCCAGACGCTCGGAAAACACCGCCTGCGCCAGCCCCGACGCCAGCACGAGCGTCGCGAGCATCGTCGGTCCCCCCTGAAGAAGCGCGGCGACGCAAACGGCGATGAAAGGCGAGGAGGCCCCGTGGAGCATCAGGTATCCGGCGCCGAACCGGCTCAACCGGATCGCCTGCACGATGGTGATGATGCCGCAGGCCACCATACCGGCGAAGACCGCCCACACCAGGAACCTCTCCGCGTCCGCGGCCCGAAAGACGATGGTGGGCAGCAACACCGCCGAGTTCAGCGTGAGAACGGCGAGCTGCAGCCCGAGACCGAAGGCGAGCGGCCGTGCGACCGGGTCGGACGCCTGGTAGCGGAGAGCCTCGTCCGGTCTCATGCACCTGCCGTCCGCTGAAACGCAGGTGTGGTTTCCACGGTTTTCATTCAGCTGGCGCTATTGGTAGTGTCCTGTCCCGGAAATCTCTCGGCTACTCGAGCGCCGATGCAGCCGTAAGCACCGCTACGCTCGCCGAACCGCACTGTCACATCGACATTACAACCCCTCCTTCCGACCTGACCAGATGAAAGCCCACTCGACCGAAGGCGATGAACGCTTGCCCGACAGCGCCGACTCGGCGGCCACACTGGACCCCGAAGAGCAACTCGATCCCGCGGCGCTGGAGCGCACCCAGCTCACCCGCCTCCGCGCCAAACTGGACCCGGTCCTGAAGGGCAACGACTTCTATCGCAACAAACTGGCCAGCGCCGGGGTGGGCACCGCCGCCGACCTGACGCGCCTCGACGACCTCGCCCGCCTTCCCTTCACGACAAAGGACGAATTGCTGGACGACCAGGCGCAGACCCCGCCATACGGCACGCTCCCGACATTCCCGCCGGAGCGCTATGTACAGGAGCACCACACCTCGGGAACGTCAGGGCAGGGGCTGCGCTGGCTCGACACGGCGGAGAGCTGGGACTGGATGGCGAAATGCTGGGCCAGGGTCCTCCGCGCCGCGGGTGTCACCCGGGCCGACCGGGTCTTCTTCCCGTTCTCATTCGGGCCCTTCGTCGGAGTGTGGAGTGGGGTGGAGGGTGCGCGCCGTGTCGGTTGCCTCGTCCTTCCGGGCGGTGGGAAGGACTCGCTCCAGCGCGTCAAGGCCATCATGGCGGACCGGCCGACCGTCATGGTCTGTACGCCCACCTACGCGCTGCGGCTCGCCGAGGTCGCCGCCGAGGCCGGGATCGATCTGCGTGGTTCCGCACTGCGCGTCACTATCCACCCGGGCGAGCCGGGTGCGAGCCTGCCGGCCACCAAGGCCCGGCTCGCCGAAGCCTTCGGCGCGGCAGTATTCGACCACGCGGGCGCCACCGAAGTGGGGGCGTGGGGGTTCGAGTGCCATGCCCAGGACGGGGTCCACTTCAACGAGGCCGAGTACATCTTCGAGGTGGTCGATCCGGTAACCGGCGCACCGGCGCAGGAGGGAGAACTCGTCGTCACCAACCTGGGCCGCGTCGGGATGCCCGCTATCCGCTACCGCACCGGTGACTTCGGGCGGCTGCACGATCGGCCGTGCGCGTGCGGCAGTCGCTACCGTCGCCTGGCGGGCGGCGTTCTGGGCAGACTGGACCAGAAAGTGATCGCTCGGGGGGTCGAGTTCTACCCCAGCGGTGTCGAGAACGTGGTCCGGGGGCATCGTGAAACGGGGGAGTTTGCGGTGGACCTGTACCGCCGGGGGAGCCGCGACGAGGTCGAAGTGCGGGTGGAGTTGGGGGGCGGCGATACCGACGCGCGGACGGCGCGCATTGCCCGTGCTCTGCGCGAAACGCTGGGGCTGCGCGTCGATGTCCGGGCCGTGCCGGCCGGGACGCTGCCGCGGTTTCCGGTCAAGGCGCGGCGGGTGACGGACCATCGGGCATTGGGCTAGCCCGGCCGTCGCCAACCCGGCTGTCTGGAGTTCGAGTGCCCTCGCGCACCCCGGAGCCCCTCCCTAACTTCCCCCGCCGTTTCCAGCCACCTCAACCGATCCGTCACCACCCGTGCAAATCCTCCACATCGAGCCCCTGGCGGACTGGATCCGCACCCTCTTTGACCGTATCGCCAACGAAGCCGGAGTCGGAATCACCTGGGGCGGGAAGCTGGATGGTGCCGCACTCCGGGATGCGGCCGCGGGAGTGGACGGGGTGGTCACGGCAACGCGGCCCGTCGACGGCGATTTGATCGAGGCAACGCACGGACTCCGGCTGATCCAGGTGCAGGGCCGGGCGCGGTGGGCGGTCGACCTGGAGGCCGCGGGCACGGCGGGCGTCCCCGTGTCGGTCCTGCCGCACCGGGGCGCGATCGCGGTGGCAGAACAGACCCTTGCCCTGATGCTCGGCCTGTACCGCAAGGTGGTCCCGGGCCACCGCGGGACACGTAACGCGGAGTACCTGGGCCAGGGGGTCGAGCCCGTCCGCACGACCGAGCGCAAGATCGCCTTCAACTGGCTCGGCTACGACGACATCCTGCAGCTGCACGGCCGCGTCCTCGGCCTGGTGGGACTGGGCGGCATCGGCCTCGAGGTCGCCCGGCGCGCGCGCGCGTTCGATATGGACGTGGCCTACTACAAGCGGGGGCGGTTCCCGCGCCGGCACGAGAAGATGGCGGGCGTGCGCTACCTCCCGCTGCGCGACCTGCTTGCCGCAAGCGATGTCGTCAGCCTGCACGCGCCGCACACGCCGCACACCGAGCACATCATCGACGCCAAGGCGCTGAGCCTCATGAAGCGCGACGCGATCCTGGTGAACACGGCCCGCGGGGGCCTCGTCGACGAAGCCGCGCTCCTCGACGCGCTCCAGACGGGGCAGATTGCCGGCGCCGGGCTGGACGTCTTCCTCGACGAACCGCTCCCCGCGGACAACCCGCTCATCGGCGCGCCCAACGTCCTCTTCTCGCCGCACGTGGGCGGAGGCACGGGGGGCGGCCAGGTTGGCATGGCCCGCGACGTGGTGGCTAACCTCGTAGCCGTGCGCGAAGGGGGCGAGGTGCGCGGACTGGTCGGCGCAAGGACCGCATCGCCCTGAGCGCAGCGACCCCCCACTCGCGAACCCGATCCACGGTGAACCCATGATACGAGAACCGGTGCTGGTCCTGGCCTTCATGCTGGCGGTGGTGGCGTTCGCGCGCTGGCTGGAGGAGCGCTACGAGCCCATCAAGAAGATCAGTTCGGCGGTGGTGTGCACGCTGCTCGGCATCACGCTCGCGAATGTGGGCGTGATCGAGCACACGGGGCCGGTGCACGAGGGCGTGTTCACCTTCGCGATCCCGTACGCGATCGTGCTGGTGATCATGGGCACGCAGCTGCGGGAACTGGCCGCCGCGGGGCGTCCGCTGCTCGTCGCGTACATCGCGGCGTGCGCGGGCAGCCTGATCGGCGGCTTTGCGGCGGGCATCACGATGTCCGGATGGGTCGGACCGGAGACCTGGAAGTTGGCCGGGGCGTTCTCGGCGGCGTTCGCGGGGGGCGGGATGAACTTTGCCGCCGTCGGGCAGGGCCTCGGCACGGACCCGAGCACCTTCGCCGCGGCGGCGCTGGCCGACAACCTATCCACCGTCCCCTACCTGCTGCTGCAGGTGTGGCTGGCGGGGGTGCTGGCGTCGATGTTCCTGCGGCGGACGAAGCTCGCGGGGGCGTGGGCGCGGACGGCGGCGGTGGCCGGGGGAGACGACGTCGACGAAGAGGCCATGCGCCGGCGCTGGACCGATTCCGACATGAGCATCACCGACCTCGCGATCCTGGGGGCGCTCCCGCTGCTGGCGCTGTGGCTGGCCCGGATGCTGAACGGAATGTGGCCGGTGGTCCCCGAAGTCCTGTGGCTGACCACGATGGCGCTGATCGTGGCGCAGCTGCCGTGGGTGAGGAGGCTGCGCGGAGCCGAGGTGCTGTCGTATTTCGCGCTTCACATCTTCTTCATCGTGCTCGGGGCGGCGTCGGAGCTGGGCCGCGTGGTCGAAGCCGGCGCGCCGATCTTCACCTTCATGATCGTGATCATCGGGGTGCATGTAGTTGTGGCCTACGGTATCGGGTGGCTGCTGCGGGTGGACCTGCCGACCGTGTCCATCGCGAGCCAGGCGGCGATCGGCGGGCCGGGCTCGGCGCTGGCGATCGGGATGGCGATGAAATGGCACCGGCTGGTGGCGCCGGCGGTCATCGTGGGGATCTTCGGGTACGCGCTGGGCAACTACCTGGGCTTCACCTGCGCGGCGCTGGTGCGGGTGCTGGTGGGGTAGGGGTGCGTGGTTGAGGGCGGTGTGACCGGTTCCACGGGCCGTGGCGAGGCCGATGCGATGCAATCCCTAACGTTACGTCAGGGTCATTTTGCGCCAGATGCGCTCGCAGGGGCCGATGTGCTGGTGACCGGGGCGGGGCGGGGGCTGGGGAGCGGGATCGCGGCCGCGCTGGCGGGGGCGGGCGCGCGGCTGTGGCTGACGGCGGAGGTGGCCGATGAGCTGGAGTGTACGGCCGGCGCGATCCGCAGGGCCGGCGGGCGGGTGGAGGCCTCCGTGGCCGACCTGGCGGAGGACGGCGGGCGCGGGCGTGTGGTGCGGTGGGTTAGCGACGGGGCAGCCAACTTGCGAGCGATCGTCAACAACGCCGGAGTGCTGCAGCGCCGGCCGTTCGAGGCGCTCGACCGCACGCACTGGGACCACACCATGCGCGTGAACCTGGAAGCGCCGGTGTTCCTGACCCGCGACCTGCTGCCGCTGCTGCAGCGCCACGGAGGCTCGATCGTGAACATCTCGTCGCGCGCGGGGATGGCGGGATTCGCGCGCCAGACCGCCTACTGCGCGTCGAAGTTCGGGATCGAGGCGCTCACGCGGTGCCTCGCGCTGGAGCTCGCCGGATCGCGCGTGAGCGTTAATGCGGTCACCCCGGGGATCTATCTGAAGCCGACTTCGCTGACGCGCCGCCAGGCGGATGCTGCCGACGAGTCGACCCGCGCGCGCTGGGAGGATCCCGCGACGCTCGGCCCCGCGTTCGTGTTTCTGGCCGGCTTGCGCGGCGAAGTGACCGGGTGCCGCTTCGACGCCCACGTCCTCGCGCAGGCGTTGGAGAGGTGGGGGATGGAGGGCGTCGTTGGCCGCGCGCACGAGGTGGCCGAGTACGTGCAGGAGGGTGTGTCGTGATGGGGCGCGGGGAAGGGGTGAGCTGGTGAGCGCGGTGGAGAGGGCTTTGGCGTGGCGGGCGCGTAGGGCGCTGGAGGCCGGTGCTGGCGAGGGGGATGGCGCCGCTGCCACACTCGCGCCCGGGGACCGGCAAAGCACCCTTCCGGCCACGGCTCCCCAGCTCCTGGAATGCCTGCGCCACCACCTGCTCGCGGGCGAAACCCACTATCCGGACCGTCCTGGCATGTCGGAGCTGCGCCGCCTTGTGGGCGCCGCACTTCCCGGCATCGGCTATCCGCGGCGGGATCCGGACGGCGTCCTCATCACGGCCGGCGAAGGGGAATCGCTGTTCGTGACTCTGCTCGGCCTGGGGGCGGGGAAGGGGACGCGTTTCACGGGAAGTGCCCCGGGACGCCACCAGGCCCTCTTCGACTGGATGGGGGTGGCAAGGGCCGAACCCGGTGCCGCGGCGTCACTTCGCTACCGGGACAAGACCGAAGACGGAGCTGCCGGACGGTCGACGGACAGCCCCTTCGACCATTCCGCGCCCTGCGTCCACGCTGTCGGCGGCTCTCTGTTCGGGTCACGGGGCCGCATCTCCCGTGGCGATGTTCCCGCAGGACTGATCGTGATCGGCTCCCTGGACGGTCTGGGCGGAATGCACCCCTTCCGTCTGGGGTTCGTGGCCGCCGAGCCCGCGACCCTGGCCGGCATCACCAAGTGGAAGCAGGCGTCTTCGATCTGTTCGCCCGCACCTTCTCAACGGGCCGCGCTGTGGGCGCTGGGGGTGAGGCCGTGACCGGGCCTGCCGGCTCCGCCGCCCTCCGCAAGGGCGAGAAGGGCACCTCGCTACGCTACCGCATGATGGCGCTGGCAAGATCGCGTGACAACGTGATCTCGCTGGGCCGCGGGGATCCCGACATCGACACGTCTGCGGCGATCGTCGAGGGTGGACTGGCTCGGTTCGCAGAGCATGCCGGGAGCGAGACCGTCCCCGTGCGCGGACTGGCGGAACTCCGCGAGGGCATCGCGCGCCGCTACGCCCGCGAGAGAGGCGTCGAGATCGACCCCGACCGTGAAATCGCCGTCACCAACGGCGCCCAGGAGGGCCTCTTTCTGGCCATGCTGGCTCTGGTCGACCCGGGCGACAGGATCGCGTGCCAGGATCCGCGCTACAGCTCCTACGACCAGGCGATCGGGGTAGCGGGGGGAGAGATCGTCCCGGTTCCGACCGGCGGGGATCGTCCGTTCCTGCTTGGAGCAGACGAACTGCGCGAGCACGCCCGCGGCTCCAGGGTGCTCGTCTTCGTCAACCCCTCCAACCCCACCGGCGCATGCGTGGAGGGCGATGGGGTGGAGGCGCTCGCCGCCGCCGCGCGCGACCTCGACCTGATCGTGCTCTCCGACGAGATCTACGAGGACGTGGTCTTCAACGAGACTCCGTTCCGCTCCTTCCTGGCGGTGGACGGCGCGAGCGAGCGGACCGTCGTGCTCTCCGGCTTCTCCAAGGCGTATGCGATGACGGGCTTCCGCGTAGGCTACCTGATCGGATCGCCGGCGTTCGTCGACGCGGTGGAGGCGCTCAAGAGCACGACCTCCGGCCCGTGTCCGGCGTTCTCGCAGTTCGCCGCACTCGCCGCGCTCGAGGCGGACCCCGACCCGCGGCCGGCCTACCTGGCGCGGTACCGGTCCCGGCGGCAGGCGCTCCTGGACGGCTTCGCCCGGATGGGGATTCCACACGGCCCGCACGGCGGCGGTCTCTTCATGTGGGCGGACGTGTCCGGCACGGGAATGGACGCCGAGACCTTCTGCTACCGCCTCCTCGACGAAGCCGGAGTGCTCATGTTCCCCGGCAACGCATTCGGCCGGCGCTGGCGGGGGTGGGTGCGGGTCTCGCTGCTCGCCCCGGAGGCCGAGATCATCCAAGCGATGGAGCGGACCGAGGGATTCGTCGCCGGACTCGAATAGCAACCGCGGCGGGACTCCTGCGAGATTCCCCAGACGATCCACGGACTGCCGCCCGCGCGGGACCGGCGCGTCTTTGTTATCATGGGGCACACGCCATCCTTGCGCCCGGTGCGCGCGAGCTGTTGTTTACCCGCCCAAAGAGGAGCAGAGGACCGAAATGACATTGCGCATCAACGATGTGGCCCCCGACTTCCAGGCCGACACCACGGAGGGCCCGATCAGCTTCCACGACTGGATCGGAGATGGCTGGGCGATCCTCTTTTCGCACCCCAAGGACTTCACGCCCGTGTGCACCACCGAACTGGGCACAGTGGCCGGACTCAAGGCCGAATTCGAGCGGCGCAACTGCAAGGTGCTGGGCATCAGCGTCGACGGCGTGAGCGACCACGTGAGCTGGAAGGCCGACATTGCCTCTGCCACCGGGCACGAGGCCAACTACCCGCTCATCGGCGACCCGGAGCTGGCGGTAGTGAAGCTCTACGACATGCTGCCAGCCGAC
>JAJDUP010000004.1 GCA_022826565.1 Gemmatimonadota bacterium
CGGCCAGCGCCACGCCCGCTTGTCCGTTCGCCTCACGTATCGCCATGCCCTCGACGATACTACATTCGGGATCGCGTTACCAGACCCCCCCCCACGATCCGCTTCAGGGGGACGCTCACCACGGGCTGACCGAACAGTTACTGGTGGACGACCGCAGGACCTGCCGGTTCGGCGGTTTCCGGCGGAGACACCCTCCGTTCCTGCCCGCCAACGCATCATGGACGACGTCATTGGTGTGACTCACGACTCATGCTCCTCGACAACTCGGGCACGGACCTCGTCGATCTCAGAGACCCACGACCATTCCTCAAGCAACCGGTGGTACACCTCCTTCGCTTCTGAACCGGCACTGGCAAGCACGGCTTCCCGGGCTCTCGGATTGGACGCCATGGCTTCTCGCACGAAGCGTCCCTTTGGATCGTTGGTGACCGGTAGGCTAATCACCCAGTCCCAGAATGGTTCGCGGTCTGGCTGGACGGGAGGCCTGCTGGCCACCCACCGGGAAACCTCTTCAACGGGCAGTTCCCAAGATCGACCGCTGTGATACGGTGAGCCAAGGTGGCTCGTGCAGGCCAGCATGAAGTCCTTCGCATCCCTTCTTGAGAGAGCCTCGTCGCCAGTGTGGTCGAGCAGAATCGCCTTTGCAAGCAAGCGAGGCCCCGTCCCCTCGTAGCCCCATGCGAATCCATAGGGCTCGGAAAGGCCGAGGATTTCAATCCCAAGCTCGGATCCCTGGGGATCCGTCACGATGTCCGGATACTGGCCGCGATAGGATGGTTGTTTCTTCATGAGTTCCTGTTCTTGAGGGGTCCGTGAGATCCATACGGTCGCGGGCTCCTGACGCCGCTGAGTGTCATGAGCCATGCCCCGCTGAATGTAGCGGTCCGGGCGAGGGGGTGTCACACTACCCCTTCCAAACCCCCGACCGGGAGCCCGGCCCCGTCCTCTGCGGGAGGGGGCGGCCACCCTCGTTGCTGCTCTGCGAGGTTTGCGGTTAGCTTCGCGCGTCTACCGCGGCGGTCGAAGGGTTTGCCCCGCTCCCAGTGCCGCCCAACACCGAGACCGACATCCAGAAAGAGCACCCGCTTATGTGGAAACACAGCTCAGAGGAGTTGGCTAGGACGCTGTGCGTAAGGCCCTCGACGGTACGACCGCTCACAGGAGCTGCCGATGCCGACCAGACGATCGACGCCTTCCGCGCTCGGCTGCAGGTGGCGCTTTTCACCTTCGCTGCCGCCACGAACCTGAACGAGAACGCCAAGACCGCTGTTCTTGTCTTGCCTGAGGATGTTGCCGTAGCGATCCGGCGACTTCATCCGAGTCCCGCGACTGCGGCCGCCACCAGCCCTGCTGGTATGCCCCTCTCGTCGCAGCCCGGCGTCATTCACTCGTGGAAGCCCACCGTCCGGTTTCGTCATGCTTACAGCACTGTGTCTGTCCCTCGGGTCTTTCATCCCCACGGCAGGGTCTAGAGTGGATGATCCTCTCCAGCGATCTCCTGCTGGTTGCCTTGGGCTTTGGCATTGCCTCCGTCGCCCTGAAGTATCAGAGCCTCAGGACGAGGTGGAGGAGATACCAAGAGGGCCAGGTTACGGACCCAAGGGAGAAGATCGAGAACGCTAGGGCCAAGGTGCGCCGCTGGGAAAGGCGAGTAGATGACTCCCGTCGGCGCCTCAGTCAAGCCAAGGCCGAACTCGCCCAAACCGCGTCGGATGGCGCGGCCAAAGGAGTATCGACACCAGAGGGACAAGAAGAGCAGAGGCTAGCTGCGGCCCGCTCGGCAGGCTCAAGCGCGCGCGCCGAAGCCCTCCGATTGCAGCGTGCGGACTACGCGGCCGCCGTGCCGGACGACTACCCGCACCGGTGGTTGGGCTGCCCAGAGCGGTTCGCCCAGAAGTCCCTCTCCGAATTGTGGCGGGCGAACGGGCTGTGCATTGCCTGCGGAGTACGGGCAGCCCGGGAGTCATGGCATGCTCACTGCTACGAGACATGTTCACCGAAACGGCGTCATCACCCGCGTAACGTTGACCTGCACCTCGCCGGGCTGTCGGACGACCGGCCCCTCCCAGATCCGGCTCCACCTCCTCTGCGTACCAAGGCACCGAGCCGATCCGAGGCAATCTCGATGATCCAGCTGATGGAAGAGCAGAATCGCCGAGATGGTGAAGCGCGCAAATGGCCCGAGTGCTCGTCGTGCGGAGACATCTTCCGTCGGCGAACTGCGAGACGGCATTGTCTGAGGTGCCGCCCGCCGGGGAAATCTGGGACTCGTGCGCACTTGCCGGACCTCATAAGGGCGCAGCGCGGGGCATGTGGCATCTGTAGCAAACCGTTGCCGGTCGAGTTGGACGACATTCATGTGGACCACATCATACCCCGTGCCCACGGTGGGACGGACAGCGTGGACAACCTCCAGGCCACCCACGCCCATTGCAACCTGTCGAAAGGTGCCAGGCTGGAGTCGCGCGAGTAGCCGAGCACCCGCTACTACACACAGAGTCCAGAGCCGACCCCACCTTACCTGGGGACTGGGGGCCCGTTGACCCGGTTACTGGTCATGAGCCAGCCCACGCAGTGTTGAACACTGCGGCTGGCAAGGGGAGCGCTGCGCCCCCTTGAACCCCGGCCCCCATGCCCGCCGCGAGAGCGGCGGGGGACGGGATATGCCGCTCCGGAAACCCCGCCGTCGGCGCTCCCGTGGCGGTCCGGTGGAGCAGGCAGGTTGCACGCCGGTTAGATTCGGATTCCAAGCGGCACCTCGAACAGCGGCGGCACATGTACGGCAACCTGATTCAACTGAGCGGCGACTCCGGCGAGAGAACCACTTGGCGGGGCGTTGCGCCCGTGTCGGAGGGACGGGGGGACACCATCGACGAAGACCGCTTGCAGGACATTCTCTTCAGACACGCGGAGACTCTGCCCCTCGACGAAATCGACTCCGCATACGAAACGCCGGTCCCGGTCTGTCGGGAACTGGGCACGCGGGTGGGGTTCGTCGATGCGTTATACCTGACCCCGGCCGGGAGGATCATTCTGGCCGAGTTCAAGCTCTGGAGGAATCCGAGTGCGCGTAGGGAGGTGATCGGCCAGATCCTCGACTACGCCCGTGAACTCGCGTCGTGGAGCTACGACGACCTGGAAAGAGAGGTCAGGAACCGGGTCAAGCGGTCGCCCTTCGAGATCGTTTCGGAGGCGCACGGCGACGTGCAGGAGCACATCTTCATCGATGCCGTCACCCGCCGACTCAAACGAGGCGAATTCCTGCTCCTGATAATCGGTGACGGAATCCGCGAAGGCGTCGAAGACATCGTCTCCTACGTGCAGGGGCACAGTGGTCTCCGCTTCCACCTCGCGCTCGTCGAGGCAGCTGTCTTTATTCGTGCGGACAGCGAGGACCTGATCATTCAGCCACGGGTCCTAGCAAGGACCGAGCTCCTGCCCCGCACGATCCTCGTCCGCAAGACGGTGCCGGATGAAACCGATGATGATCCGGTCCAAGAGCATGAGCCATCCCCGGCCGAGGACGCCAACGAGCGATTCTGGACGGCGGTGCTGGAGGACTTCGCCTTTGACGATCCCAAGCCCGTCGAACCTAAGCCTTCCAGATACGCAAGTGTCTGGGTGCGGGTCGAAGGATCGGGGCACGGAGGCTGGGGACTCTCGTTCTGTGCCTATCTGCATCGCAGCCAGTCCAGCATCGGAGTCTATCTGACATGGCGGAAGGGTTATCCAGAGTGCGAGAGGATCTTCGGTGACATCGTCGACGCGCTGGACGGTAACGAGGAACGGGGAAGCGCACTCGACGGCTGGATGCGGTGGTCCAACGCCTCAGGACGACCGCGGCTGGGGTTCCATCGCCGCACGGAGTTCGTGGACGGAGAGGACATTCGGGATTTTGACGAAGCCGTCGGGTGGATGCGCGACCACTTCAATCGCCTGGTAACGGCATTGCATCCAGAGTGTCGGCGGAGGCTGCGCGCCAAGGATTGACGCGGCCCACGGGCGGGCGCTCCGCCCCCTCGACACCCGGATGCTCGCGCTCCCCTGAAGATCTCTTGGTCAAATCGCTCCGGCCCCGCTGAGGCGGCACCCGCATACCAGCCAAACCAACCACCCCCGCCCGCGTATCGGCTACCGGAATCTGTGGGTGCTCCAGACCCTCCGAAGCCTCCACGGTTCCTAAGCAGTCGCCTTCTTGCGGTTGGCCTTCAGAGTGGCGCCGGACCCGTCCTTCCATTCAGTGAGACCGTTGGCGTTGCTACCGAGACAGACGGCCGCGGCGGCGGACGGCGAACTGAAGAGCCAGTCCCTTTTGAAGCGATAATGGCCCGTCTTCTTCACTAACACCCCTTCGTTGATGAGTTCTTCTCGCTGGCGGTAGTACCCTGGCGCTTGCTCCTTCATGGAAGGTACGGTCGATTCCCGGGCGAGTGACCCTTCTCGGACCGTGAATCCCATGTTCGTTTCGAAGCCCGCCGCTTTGCAGCCCGATCGGTCCACATGGTAGACTTCGCCCTCTCTGGAGGGCGCTTCTTCGCGTTCGAAGAACGGTACACCCAAGACGGGGAGGAGGGACAGGAGTTCGTCCAAGTACCCATCCATCTCGGCCCGGTCCGCTTCGGATAGCCGGGGTAGGCGGGATTTGTTGGTGTTCTGAAGCTTCGACCGCCCATACTTCCTCGCCAATTTCAGGAGGCTGGCTTCGAGGTACTTGATCTCCGCCTTGTTGAGGGGCGTTCCCTTCGTGGTAAAGACGATGGCCTGTTGCCAGAAATCCTTGTCTTCCTCGCCGTAGTGCCGGTCGAGACGGGTCTTGACCTCTTCCGACTCGCCGACATACAGCTTGGGCAGAGGGTCGCCATCCTGTCCTACCAGGAGGTAGACACCACTGCGAGAAAACTCGTCTCGCGCTTTCTTGGCCCACGAGTACCTGCCTCGTGGACACACGATGCCCAGACCGATCCAGTTTGACTTCTCGACCAGGCGCAGCCCGTCCGGACGCCCGTCGGCCACGAGAATCTGAATCTTGAAGGGTTTCCGGTCCGTCATTTTGCCCTCGTCACCCCGCTCCCTACCTTCTCTCTCCCGAGCTTCGTTCGCGAAGCCTCGTCGGCCGAGGCGATGGGGCGCAGGAGGAGGCGGGCGGGGGCCCGCACGTCGGTGGACAGTCCGACGATGACGGTGGCGGTCAGCGCCCCGAGGACGAGGTAGACGAACAGGCTCATGGCCCGACCTCCGGGAACCGATCCGACTGCTCGCCCGGCGGTATCTGCCGGAGCTTCCGGACCGCCCGCGACACGTCGCGGGCATCGGAACGGATCAGGAGCCAGTCGTCGCCGAACCGGGTCAGGCGGACCCAACACAGCCCGTCGCCGGCTTCGTCGACGGCGACGACTTCGCGGGCGTGTATCTTCCGCCCGTAGGCTTGCCCGATGATTCCGTTGTCGCTCACGGTATAGACCCGCTCCCAGCTTGATCCCGTGCTCCACCGGACGCGGTAATGTCGTTGGACGCCGATGGCTTCCCCGAATAGGCTAGCCGTCGGGATGCCCGTCAAGAGGGGAAGGGGGAGTGAACCCGCGCCCGCACAATCCATCGGAGCGCGGGCCTGTTGGGGATCGAAGGGGCTGAGCCCCTCGTCAGCCTCCGTGTTATACACGGAGTATGCTGGCTTGTCCACACTAACAGTGGTCCAAGCCAGCCGGGCGGACGCCCGCGAAACGCTCCACAGCACCGCGCGAGACGGCGGCACCCGGCCGTCGCGGGGCAAGCCCCCGGCCTCTTGGTCGGAGACCTCCCGGACATGGAGGCAAAAGGCGACCACGCCGCTCAGTTCGACGACGGCGCTCCCTCCCGTTAGACCGTGTTTCCACCCTACCCTTACCCCTCGGGGACCGGCGATCGTCGCTCTCAGGCGATCCCACGGCCCGTAGATGACCCGAAATGCCCCCGGAATGCCCGGAAACGGCCTCTTGGCCCGGTCGCGGGTCAGTTCAGGTCTCGCTGCCCGCTCCTCGGCCCGCGAGATACGCTGCCCAGTCGTCCATGAGCCGCCGCCGCCGCTCGAACAGGTCGGTGCGCCGGTACGCGGCCTCGACCTTGTTCCGAACGACATGCGCCAGCGCCGCCTCGATGACCTCGCGGGGATGGTCCGTCATTTCGGCCGCCCAGTCCCGGAACGACGACCGGAACCCGTGCGGCACCGCCGCGATGCCGTGCCGCTTCAACAGCCGTCCTACCCTCTCGGCACGTAGCGCCTGGCCGCGCTCCATGGCGAACACGAACGGACTCTCGCCCCCGGCCAGCTTCCGCGCCTCATCGAGGATCTCAAGCGCGCGGTCGCACAGCGGAACGCGGTGCTGGCGCCCCGCCTTCATCCGGCTTCCGGGAACCGTCCATACCGCCTGACTCCGGTCGATCTCGCTCCACACCGCCCCGCGCACCTCTCCACCCCGCGCCGCCGTCAGGACGAGGAACTCGAACGCGAGCGTATCCACCTTTCCCGGATCCGCCGCCCGCGCCTTCTCGATGGCCCCCACGACCTCCCGGTGAGGCAGGGCCTGATGATGCTTGACAACATCGTGCTGGGGACCCAGCAGGTGCAGGAGCCGGTCGCAAGGGTTGTCCGTCCGCCAGTCCATGGCGATGGCCCATTCCATCACCGCGCGGACCCGCATGTGAACGAGCCGGGCCGTGGGACCCTTGGTGTGCCAAAGCGGGGTGAGTATCTCCAGCACGTCGCCGCTCGTCACGTCCGAG
>JAJDUP010000002.1 GCA_022826565.1 Gemmatimonadota bacterium
CGGGAAGTCGAGGGACGAGCAGGGCCGCCTGCTGCTCGAATCGAACCCGCTCAAGGGCTTGAGGACACCCACCGAGAAGAATCCGAAGCGGGTCGTCCTCACCGGACGCGAGTACCGGGCGCTTCTGAAGGTGTCCGGCCAGATGGACTGGCGGTTCCGCGTCGCGCTTGTGCTCGCGCACGAAACCGGGCACCGCATCGGAGCCATCCGCCAGCTTAGGTGGGACGACATCGACTTCGACAGCGCGACCGTCCTCTGGCGCGCCGAATACGACAAGTCGGGCTACGAACACCGCACGCCGCTGACGCCCGAGGCGCTCGCCGCTCTGGTGGAGGCGCGAAGGATCAACCCGGGATCGGGGGACGCACCGATCCTGCCCGCGCCGAGGAACCCCTCCGCCTGCATGAGTTGCGCGCTGACCCAGGATTGGTGGAGCAGGGCCGAGAGGCTCGCGGGACTGGAGCCGAAGCCCGGCAGGGGCTGGCACTCGCTCAGGCGCAAGTTCGCCAGCGACCTCATGGACCGGCCGCTGAAGGTGCTTTGCCAACTCGGCGGCTGGAAGACGGCCAAGACGGTGCTCCGGTGCTATCAGCGAGCCGACGAAGGACAGCTTAGGAACGCGTTGGAAGCCCGCCGGAGGCATTGAGGTCGAGGTTACGACTTGGCGGGAGCCAAGCAGCGGGAATCCGGGCCGCAATTCTCGTAAGTTCAATCCTCACAACGGAGTCACCGCTTGAATGCAAATGCCGGCCCGGCGGCACTTTGATGAAGCAGACTGGTGATACGCCCATGGTCGTCGGGCGTGTCGTCGGCGGAACACGCGAAAACGGCCACCGTTACCAACACCAAGACCAGGGACGGCACGACGTTTCCCACCCAGGACCTCTTGCTCCCGGAAGGACAGCCATTTCTTGAGCAGTTGGTAGCCACCGAGCCGATACTCCCCGAACCGGGGGACGCGTCCCCTTGGTGTCCTCGGTTTCTCGCCATTCTAAGCCCGTCCCGACGACCGCGACAAGGTAAGCTGCTCCCCTCGTGAACCGGCAAAGCCACCTCGCTCGTGAGCGGGATCAAAGCCTTGCGTCGCCCTGAGGCGTGGTCTAACCTGTCGGCGTCCCAACCAAGCAGGAGCCCATGTCGGGCGGCGCTCTGAATACAACAGCCACTTTTCCCGGCCGAGGGGTAGCTCCCCGAAGCCACGGCGAATAGGAGCGACAATCCGCTTTCTCCTGTGTGGTTGGGACAACGGCCCGGCTCCACGTCCCAGAGCCGGGGAACTGTTCGATTCACAGGAGAAACCTTCGTGCGCCGCACTCCCACCGCGCTCACAGCCGCCGCCGTGGTCCTCTTGGCGGGCTGCGCCGACGAGACGATCGCGCCCGACGCGGCGCCGCCGAACCAACCCCCGGTCCTCGTGCGCGGCGTGTCCGCCCAGACGCTCCGGCACGGCGAGCAGAGGAAAATAGACCTGACCGGGGCGTTCCACGATCCGGACGGGGACACGCTGGCCTACACGGCCGCCAGCTCGGACTCGTCGGTCGTGTTCGCGGGGCTGCTTCCCGGCCCGGTCGTCGGCATCGCGGGACTAGCCCAGGGCGAAGCGGCGGTCACGGTGGTGGCGCGCGATCCGGAGGGGCTGGAGGCGCGGGCCGTCCTTCCGGTTTCGGTCACCGAGAACCCGGACCGGGCGGCCTTGGTGGCGCTCTACGAGGCGACGGGTGGGCCGGATTGGCGTCACAACGACAACTGGCTGACCGATGCCCCGCTCTGGCAATGGTCGGGGGTCGATGTCGATTCGACCGGGCGGGTGGAAAGGCTGCAACTCGGCAGCAACAACCTGACCGGGCCGATCCCCCTGGAGTTGGGGAACCTTGCCGCGCTCGAATGGCTGGACCTCTCCGAGAACAACGCCCTGACCGGGCCGATCCCGCCGGAGCTGGGCAACCTGACGACGCTGGAATGGCTGTACCTCAGCAACGGCCTGACCGGCCCGATCCCTCCGGAACTGGGCCGCCTTGCCGCGCTGCGAGTGCTGCGCCTCTCCGAGAACAACGCCCTGACCGGGCCGATTCCTCCAGAGCTGGGCGACCTTGCCGCGCTCGAATGGCTGGACCTCTCCAGGACCGGCCTGACCGGACCGATTCCGCCGGAGTTGGGGAACCTGTCCGCGCTGGAAAATCTGAACCTCATTGGCACCGGCTTGACCGGACCGATTCCTCCGGAGTTGGGGAACCTTGCCGCGCTGGAAGATCTGCGCCTCCGTGACAACGAAGGCTTGTCGGGGCCGATTCCTCCAGAGTTGGGGAACCTCGCGGCGTTGCAAGAGCTGTGGCTGTCCAGCAACGGCCTGACCGGGCCGATCCCCCCGGAGCTGGGCAACCTGACGACGCTGGAAGCGCTGCACCTGGACGGCAACGGCCTGACCGGGCCGATCCCCCCGGAGCTGGGCAACCTGACGACGCTGGAAGCGCTGCACCTGGACGGCAACGGCCTGACCGGGCCGATCCCCCCGGAGTTGGGGAACCTCGCCGCGCTGAGAGTGCTGCACCTCCGAGACAACGAAGGCTTGTCGGGGCCGCTGCCGGCGACCCTGACGGCGTTGGAAGAGCTGGGGGGGTTGTTTATCGACGGCACCGGACTATGCATACCGGGCACTAGGGAGTTTCTGGATTGGCAGGAGCAAATCGGCACTTTCTTCGGCGGAGCGTTTTGCAACGAAGCCGACCGGCCGGTCCTGGAAGAGCTGTACGCGGCGGCCGGCGGTCCCGATTGGACCCGTTCGGACGGCTGGCTCGGTTCGAGCCCGGTACTCGCGGACTGGCATGGGGTGACCACGGACTCGCTGGGCCGGGTGGCGGGCCTTTCCCTTCCGGCGAACAACTTGGCGGGGGGGATCGCTCCGGTGTGGGCGTTGACCGAACTGGGATCCCTGGACGTTGGGGACAACCCGCGTCTTCAGGGGCGGTTGCCGCTGGTGCTGACCCGTCTGGCGCTGGACACGCTGCGCTTTTCGGGAACGGGGCTGTGCAGCCAGCTGGACGCTCGCGAATGGCTGGAATCCATTTCCGTTGTCGAGGGCACCGGCGAAACGTGCGAGCCCCTGTCGGATCGCGACATCCTGGTCGCGCTCTACGAGGCGACGGACGGGCCGAACTGGAGCGAAGGCTGGCCGCGGGGCATCCCTTGGCTGACGGATGCCCCGCTTTCGGAATGGCATGGGGTGGAGGTGAACGACGAGGGCCGCGTGACGGGGCTGGGCCTCCACGGCTTGACCGGCCTGATCCCTCCGGAGCTGGTCGGCCTCGCCGCGCTGGAATCACTGAGCCTCTATTCCCGCACCGTCCTCGGGCCGATCCCTCCGGAGCTGGGCCGCCTGTCCGCGCTGCGAAGGCTGGGCATTGACGGCACCGGCTTGACCGGGCCGATCCCCCCGGAGCTGGGCGACCTTGCCGCGCTGGAAGGGCTGTCCCTCTCCGGCACCGGCCTGACCGGGCTGATCCCTCCGGAGCTGGGAAACCTCGCCGCGCTGGAACGGCTGGACCTCTCCAGGACCGGCCTGACCGGACCGATCCCGCCGGAGCTGGGCGACCTTGCCGCGCTGGAAGGGCTGTACCTCGTCGACACCGGCCTGACCGGGCTGATCCCCCCGGAGCTGGGGAACCTCGCCGCGCTACGAGGGCTGTACCTCAACGAGAACGATCTGACCGGGCCGATTCCTCCGGAGTTGGGCGACCTGACCGGGCTGGTCGAATTGGATCTCTCCTACAACGAAGGCTTGTCGGGGCCGCTGCCGGCGACCCTGACGGCGATGAAATGGCTTCGGTGGTTTCGCGCCTCAAACACCGGACTATGCACCCCGGCGGACCCCGAGTTTCAACGGTGGCTGGAGGCACGGTCGCACTGGGCTCGCAGGTGTGAGGCGGCGGCGGCCTACCTGGTCCAAGCGGCCCGGCGGCGGGGCTTTCCGGGGCCACTGGTGGCGGGACGCGAGGCGCTGTTGCGGGTGTTTCCGATGGCGCCGTCGGGAAGAAACCGGGTTCCGGTGCCGCCGGTGCGGGCCGTCTTCCACGCCGGGGGGGCGGAAGTGTACACGGTGGACATTCCGGGCAAGCCGGGGCCGCTTCCAACGGAGATCGAGGAGGGCAGCCTCGCGATTTCCGCCAACGTCAAGATACCGGCCCACGTGCTGCGGCCGGGACTGGAAATGGTGGTCGAGATCGACCCGGACGGCACGCTCGACCCGTCGCTCGGCGTTGGTGGACGGATTCCGGAGGGTGGCCGCCTGGCGCTCGATGTCCACGCCCTGCCGACCATGAAGCTAACCGTCGTGCCGTTCCTGTGGACGGAAAACCCGGATTCCTCGATCCTCGCCAAGGTGGAGGGCATAGCCGCCGATCCGGAAGGCCACGAACTGTTGCGGCTCCCCCGCGCGCTCCTCCCCGCCAGCGATTGGAGTGTGACCGCGCACGAACCCGTCTGGACGGACATTCAACCGTCGTTCGCCAACTACTACGACCTGTCGAGCCGAATGTCTGCCATTCGCGCCTTGGAGAACGGCCGCGGCTACTGGATGGGCACGTTGACGAACTGGGGGGGAGCGGCGGTGCGCCCCGGCTGGACCAGTGTCTCAGCGCTCGACGGGGCTACCATCGCGCACGAGTTGGGCCACAACATGAGCCTCGGTCACGCACCCTGCGGCCGGCCGACCTTCTCTGACGGGGGCTTCCCCGACCGCGAGGGCCGGATCGGCGCGTGGGGCTACGACTTCACCGCCAACAAACTCATGCCGCCTCAGACGCCGGACGTGATGAGCTACTGCCGTCCGGCATGGATCAGCGACTACTATTTCACGAAAGCGCTCAACCATCGGCTGAAGGCGGAAACCGAGTCCTCCCGAGCCCCGAAGACGATGGCCTTGCTGCTGTGGGGCGGCGACAGCGAAGGCAACGGCCCGCGCCTCGAGCCCGCGTTCGTCGTCGACGCGGCGCCGGTGCTGCCGGACTCGGCGGGCGGCTACACGCTGACGGGCCGGGACGCCGGCGGACGCGAACTGTTCTCGCTCGCGTTCGCCATGCCGGAGATCGCCGACGGCGGGGAAGCGGCCGGCGGCTTCGCCTACACGCTGCCCGTCCGGCCGGGCTGGGAAACTCTGGCGAGCGTGACGCTGACGGCGCCGGACGGCCGGACCGCGACCCTCGACGGCTCGACGGACCGGCCCATGTCGATCCGCCGGGACCCGCGTACGGGCCGGGTGCGGGCGTTTCTCGGCGGGGACGTGGCGGCCGTCCAGGCGGACGGCGGCAACGAGGGCCTGGCGGCCGCGCTGGGCACGATGGCTGTCACGAGCCGGGGGTTGCCCGCTCCGGACGCCTGGCGGCGGTAAAGAGGGCCCAACCCGGCCGGGGGGCGACGGCCTGACCACATTCATGGCGTGACAGGAACGCGGGCCGGGGCGGGCACGGGTTAAAACGGGGGAGCTTACCCGCCTTGCTCGCGCTCACCGAGCCGCCGGATGGCGTCCAGTATCTCCCGGCGCCCTTCCGTCGCTCGGGTCTCCATCCGGTCCAGCCGCCCGCTCACGCGGTCCAGCCGGCCGCCGATCCGGGTCTCCATCGCCGCCCGTTCGGTCTTCGCCTCGGACGCCTCCCGCTCGATCTTCGCCTCGATGTGCGGAAAGTCGTTCGTGGCCAGCTTGTCGGACAGAGCCTTCACCTCGGCGCGCACTTCGTCCGCCGCCTCCCTCGCCGCGTTCCGCATCCACGGGCGGAACATTCGGCCGAGCGTCCACGCCAGCCCCGCGAGCGTTGCCGCAACGCCGACGGCAAGGGACAGCCACCGCACCACCTCGGGCCAGCTCATGGCGGCGGCTGCCTCAGTCATCTTCTTTTCTCAATCGGGATTCTCCGAACTCCGGTTTCCACCAGTCTACCCGCCCGCGATGATCGCAGCAAGGGCGTTCTTTTCTGATGTGACGAACCGGCTTTGCCGGGGCCGAGATACCGCAACACGGTCTCCGCTACCTGCTTCAGTATCGCTCCCCGGTAGTCCGCCTTCAACGGCCCTTCCTCATTCTGGTCGCTTCTTCATCTTGCTCTCCCGTGCGGTGTTTCGGGGGTGCGGCCTGCTCCGTTCGCTTCAGTTCCTCCAGCCTCTTCTCGCTCACCTTAGCCATGCGGCCACCCCCTGCAGGATGAAACCCAAGAGGATGAGTCCCAAGGCCGTACGCCGAGCCGCGACGACTCCCGTCGCCAACTTGTCGGTCAGTATCCTGTCTTTTCCCACCGCCACCGCGTTGGGCGGCAGACCGTGCCTGAACAGAACCACCACCCCGATGATGTCCAATAGCAGGCCGGCTGAATTCATTGCTAACGCTACGCTCACGCTTTCTCCTTGTGGTTGACGGAACCAATCAGAGGATAAGGTAATCAGCGCGGACGGGATCCGACTACTTCAAAAGGTTGAAACCGCACTTGCTGATCCGTTGTTCCAGCCAGCGCAGAAGCCTGCAACGGAGATGCTCTATCTCTGCGTGAAACGGGTACACCAGACCATACCGTGAGCCCGTCGCACCTCTAACAACCTTTTCTGATCTCGCCAAGCGGTATGCCCAAGGAGTGCTCCCCTGACAGATGATCCACAGGTCAGAGGGATTCGACAGATACCTTCTCTTTCCGTCCTTCTGACACAGCGCGCATCGTGTCGGCACCTTTTCGCGGTGATACCAATCGCAAAATCCTTGCCACGCGCTTCTGGCGCGCGATGCCAGTTTGACCCTACCTGCAATCGTAAGCAGGGCGAGCAGGGTGGTCGAGATCCATGCCATTGTCTCCATTCAACATGCTTTCCTTTTAGGGGGGTATTTCGATGGGATAGTCGCTGTTAGAGTATGGCCCTGCCGTTGGGTTCCACGGGCTAGGATTCGGCTACGGTTCCGGGCATCCGCCCAGGAGTGGTCTTGCCGTCTCGCCGACCGGGACTGCTTTCCGTCAACCGCGATCTACCAGACGGCCGCCGACATGCGCACCGCGTTCCAGAACTGACACAGGAAGGTCAGGCGGGGCCAGGGCCTTCCAAGATTCAAGCCCGAGAAGCATGCGCCAGGAATCTACCTGAGCGGCAGTGGAACCCGCTTCGAGGCCAACCGCGTCCGGCTCCCGAAATTCGGCTGGATGCACTGGCGGGGCGGGAATCTGCCCGCCCGGCGGCTCGATGGTTCCAAGAGGCGCACCACGCGCGGTATGGTCTCCGGCCGCGTCTGGCGAGACGCCGGCGAGCGGTGGATGTTTTCCTGCATCTTCGAATGCGGTCCGGTGGACGCCACCCCTCCCACTGTGACTCGGGGCGAGGTGCGTCAAGAGGGCAACAGCATCGTTGTGGAACTGGACGGCACACCCCCCAAAACGATTCTGGTCGATCCGGACGAGCGTCTGGCCGCCGAAAGACTGCGGCTGAAACGGTTGCAGCGGCGCTTGAATCGGTGCGAGGACGGATCGAGACGGAAGGCGCGCCTCTTGGAGCGGTTCCGTATCGTCGCGCGGCGAATCAGAAACCGTGAGCGCGACCGCCACCACAAGCTGACCACGACCGTGGTGCGTGCGGCCGGAGTGATCGTCGCAGAGGGGGTCCGGGGTGAGGTCCTGCGGCAACTCGAGTACAAGACGGAATGGCACGACCGCGAGCTACAAGGTACGGCGAGGCCCGCCGGAACCGGAGCGCGAGAGCGTTCCGAACGCACGTGGAGACCGGCAGGGACAAGCCACCGGTTCGGTGAAACGTGAATCGGTCAAAACGAGGGCCGGAGTAGACTTGAGACCAAAGGCCGGAAACAGGCGACTCGGGTTTAGAGACCGAAGGCCGAAAGAGACTTCCGGGGGGCTTTTCCTGCCGCCCCGTCATGACCACATTCATGGCATGGCAAAAACGCTGTCAGTGATCGCGCAAAAGGGCGGAAGCGGTAAGACGACGCTGGCGGTGGCGCATGGGAAGGCGGGCGGGCTGCCCCTTTGTGATGGACCTCGACCCGCAGGGCTCGGCGATGACATGGAAGCGGTTGCGGCCCGAGCACATGGTCCGCCCGGTGGTGATCCCGGCGCATCCCCCCCCGCTTGCAGCGGGTGGTCAACACGGCTGTGCCCCCCGGCCCCCGCCGCTCGGGGCGCGGGTGGCCCATGCACGCGCCTTCACTTCCGGACGGACCGCCCAGGAGAGACCGAATCCGCGTTCGCCGGGCCGCCGAGATCGAACGCCATATACCGCTGGACCATGGAGACGAAGACATGACAACGCAGAAACCGTCCCTCGCCGACGCCGTGCAGGCATCGGTCCCACCGGCAACCACGGCGGCCAGCGGGGTCACGCCGTCCAGGCGTGGCAAACGCGCCTGGACCGTCTACCTCGATCCCGACACGGCCCGCCAACTCAAGGCGCTGGCGGCGCTCAACGACCGCAGCCTCCAGTCCTTCGGCGAGGAGGCGGCCGACCTGCTGATCGAACGCTACAGCCCATGACCACAGTTCTTGACATGGCTTATCAGTCTATCAGGAAGCGGACGCGCGCGCCGGACGTGCTCGGGGGGCGCCGGAATGAGCGCCTACGCGGGAGCGCGCACGGACACGGACGGCGGCAGCGTGGGCGTGGTGACCTGTCCGGCCTCCATGACTGGCCCGGTGGACGTGGCAACCCGGCCTGACGCTGGCCCGGCTGATCGGCGGGGGCGCATCGTGACCCCGGCTCCGTACAAGGCGCACTGCCGACGCTGCGGCGAGTGGTGGGATCTGTCGGCGGGCCGCCTGGCCGACGGGCGCGGGCTGAAGTGCCCCCGGTGCGGCCACCGTGAGGACGTAGCGCCGGAACTGGCGGCGGCCGCCCGGTGCCGGATGTTCGAGACGACGTTCACCGGAGGCCCGGAGCGATGAGGCCCGGCGCGCTGCCCTCCGGTCCCGTGCTCTGCCATGTGACCGCCAACTCGGGACACATGCGGTGGTCCCCGCGCAACGAGGTGCCGGACCGCATCCTCGCCACGCTCACGGACCAGCTGCGGGTGGCCGTCCATGTGGCCGGTCCCGTCCCCCTCCGAAACGGGTGGACGTTCCACGCCGCGGCCGACGGCGGCGCGCTGTCGGCCGACGTGCTGCCCCCGGGCGGCGAGGCCGTGGCGTGTCTCGCCGTCGGCGCCGACGCCAGCCCCGAGGCGCGGGCGGCCTGGTCGGCAGCCGTCGAACGCTGCCCGTGGCACATCCCGCCCTGCGATCCCGCCGACCTGGCGGAGCCCCCCGGAACCCCCGTGGGTGCTCGGCGTGATGCTGCCGCGCCTGGCCGAGTACCCTCCGGAGGTCGCGGCATGGCTCGCCGACGTGGAACTGTGCATCGGCTGGGCATGGATCGAGGCGCGGGCGTGAGCACGGATAGCACTCCGGAAGCTCGATCGCGCAAGGGCCGAATCCTGCCTCGAGGCGCGGCGGTCGCGGCCACGTCGCTGGCTGCGAGCTCCGAAACGGCCGGATTGCGTTGCGGCGCGCCGGTTCTGTCAAATCCGGCCGGAATCGACGCCGTAGGATCGCCTCTAACGGACGAACGCCGGGCCGGGAAGGGTACGGGTAGGGTCCGATCCGGCCCGATTCGGGGCCGAACCCTTGACGGCGGGGACACGGTGTTGTGAAGGCCGGATCCTCCGCCGCGCGCGGACCGGCCGAGGGGTGGGCCGCCGCGATCATCGCACGGGCGAACGGCGAAGCGGCGCCCCCGCTCCACCCCCACCGGCTCGACGTGGCCGTTTCTGACGAGCTGCGCGACGCGCTCCGGGAAGCGGCCGCGAACGTGCTGTCTCCGTCGCCCCATCCGCTCGAAGGCTGTCCGGAAGCGCGCAAGATGCTGGACTGGCTGCGTGAGCGAACCGCGCAACGCCTGGTCCGCGAAATCCTGCGCGCCGGGCTCGGGCTCCCGACCATGGACGGCGACCGCACTCTCGACCGGCTGGCCGCGTGGACCGGCGAACGGCGGCGGATCGTGGGACACGGCATGGGCCCGGATCGGCCTGGACGGGATTCGTCGCGGGCTGCAACGGCGACTGCACCTTCGAGGACCTGGCGCGGGTGCTGTTCCCCCGGCCCCGACGACGCCACGCCGTCTGCCATGGCACAAGAGGCGACGGAAACGCCGAGGAGCGACGATTCCGCCCGGCAGGCGCGACGATCGCGCGCCCCGCCGTGTCCGTCAGCCATCCGAGGGGGGAAAGTGCGTCAGAGGCGATTTCTGGCGTTTCTGGAGCGGGTGACGGCTCGAAACCCCCGGAGTCGGGCTCCCCGGCCGAAAAAAAGGCCGTAGGATCGCCTGTAACGCACGAAACCCCCGAACCCGTACCTTTCCCTGGCCGACGGCGCGATCGGCACAAGACGCCACGGTTCCACCAGCCGTGCACAGTCTGTGGCCCGCTGACAAGCCCACTGCCTCCGCGCGGGTCTTGCCCGCATTCGTTGCATCGGAATTCCTCTTCCGCTGGAACGGGACTCCGGCATGGGGACCCACTGTGTCAAACGGCCACCCCCAACTTCAATAGTGCGCATGGATGTGCGCAGCGGGGGACCCCCGCGGCCGGAGTCCCGCCGCGGCCGATTTCCCGCCTAGCCACCCCTCCCCCCGGCCCCCGGCCCCGGCCAGCGCCGACCGCAGACGGGCGGCCCGCGCCCCTTCCTGCCCCTCGACTGGCCCCCGTTTCGCCCCTGCTGGCGGCAGTGGTCGCGTCCTATCGACCGGATTGAGGCCGGGAATCGGACGCAAAAGCGCCCCTGACAGTCTGCTGGCCACCACGGCACCGCCGGGAAGGGAGACGAAGGCACGCAGAGAGGTCGAAACAGGCTCGGGCGACCGATCCGACCGCCGGAATCAGGTCGCTGGCCGTCGCCATCGCCTCCCCGAAGCGTGTCGCTGGCCGCCCAGCCCGCCGATTTCCGGCTGCCCTCGGACACCGAGCCGAACAGCGAACCCCTCGCCAGCCTCCGGCAGACTGGCCCGCGAGACGACCGCACCGCACGCCCCGTTGGTCAGGGCGAGCTGAATCCGACTCCATGCGCCGAATCCGGCGACTCTCTCCACACTCCGAGTACGCAGCGCTGGTGTCGATTTTCCCACTGCCCTTGCGCACCCCTACTATAGCTGATAACTCCAGTTGTAGGGTAGGAACCCCTCGTCACGGTCCCAATCCGACGAGAAGTAGTAGGTGACCTGCTCGGACCCGCCGCTAACATCGGCCCCGTAGGACTGGGCATGCCCCGTGGTGAACCACTCGTTGCCGAATACCTCGCGGTCGTAGGCGAGCACGTTGAACTCGACGATCTCGCCCGCGTTGCAGCGGTACCTGTCGAAGGCGGCGGGGTCCGCGCCCTCGGGGACCGGAGCGGTCTGGGACACGCCCGAGCAGGTGTACCAGGTGCTGGGGAACGTCTGCTCGGGATCGGTCATCCAGTTGGCGCCCTGCTTCATGGTCACATTGACCCTGGGAGCCCCCCGGTTGCCCCGCTTCGTGATGATCTGGATGACTCCGTTGGTGGCCTCCGTCCCGTACAGGGTGGCGGCCGCCGGCCCCTTGATGATCTCGATGGACTCGATGTCGTCGGGGTTGAAGTCGTTGATCCTGGACGGCTGGCCACCGCTGTCGAAGCCGATGCCCCCGAAGAGGGACGTGTTGTCCTCTCCATTGACCCGGACTCCGTCCACGTAGACCAGCGGGGTGGCGGCAAGCGAAATGGAGCTCGCGCCCCTGATCCGCATTACGCCGCCGGCGCCGATCTCGCCGCCCGAGCTCATAACGCGGACCCCCGTCACCTGGGAGCCCAGCATGTTCTGGATGGACATGGCCGGAGCGATCTCTTCCAGCGCATCGGCGGTGACCTTGCCCACGGCGTTGCCGATGGCCCGGGTCTGCTGGCCGCCGGCGGTGCCAGTCACGACGATCTCGTCAAGCGAGATGGCCGCCTCCGTGAGTGCGAGGGTCAGGTCGACCTGGCCCGCCTGGGCGGTCTCAGAGAAGGCGCGGTACCCGATCATGACCACGTCCAGGGTGACCTGCTGGCCCGGCACATTCAGGATCAGAAAGCGCCCGCGGTTGTCGGTGAGCGTGCCCAGCTGGGTACCCTGGACGGCGACCTGGGCGCCGGCGATGGGTCGCTGGGTCGCCGCATCCACCACCGTGCCGCCCACAGGCTGCTGGGCGAGGGCGGGTGCGGGTGCGGCGAAGAGGAGGAGCACTGCTGCGAGCGTGACGCAAGACCACCTGTTCAGTCGGTGGCGATCCGCTCGGCGGGGGAGGAGTGAAAAATCGCTTCGCATAAACCACCTCCAGCGCGAGAGATACTGCCTCAGCCTCCGAGGGCTGAGTACTTCAGGAACAGCGCGCTTGTGGGAGGAGCGCGCTTGAGGGCCATTCTCAGGGCCTGGCCTGCGGGATCCGCCTCCGTCGCCCAAGACCTACCAGGCGTGTCCAACTCTTGGATACTTGTATGTATATATGTATACCTGACTGGTTGAACCGCAAGTGCCTTACACGGGACGAAGCTGCCGCAAACCGTCACCACATGCAGGAATCACTCACAAGATGAGTGTGGTGCCCCAGAATCCTCACCAATGATCGCCGACCCCAGTGACACGCCGCTACGCTGGCAACGTAGACCCAGAATAGTAAAGGCGGCATTACAGAATGTAATGCCGCCTTTACATTGTGCCTTCCGGTTTCAGCCCCCTACCGGCTGGAACTCCCGCCATCAGCATCCTGCTCGGCCACGAACCCACGCGCCTCGTCGAGTCCGGAGATTCCTTCACGGCCCTCCCAGAGCGCCGCAACCTTCGCGTAGTTCTCGAGCGCGACCATGGTGTTGCCCATCGCGGCATTGGCGCGCGCCAGCCCCAGCAACGAGCGAGGTCGGCCGGCCATGCGCATCAGCGAGGTCTCGAACATCTCGGCCGCGTCCTCCGGGCGGTCCAGTTCGAGGAGCAGCTCGCCGTACAGCTCGTGCACCGGCTTGACCGGGTTGGCCGAGCCGCGCGGCGGCGCCATGGCCTCGACGGTCTCGACGGCCTTGTCCATGAAGTCGGTGGCCATGTCGCCGTGACCCATGCCCTGGTGCAGCAGCGCGCTGACCTGCATGTGCATGACGTGGTCGTAGCCGCGGCCCTCGGACTTCTCGCCGAGCGCCTTCTCGGCGGCGGCGAGCGTTTCCTGATCGCCGGTCCGCGCCGCGCTGAGACCGGTGGCGAGCAGTTCGACGGAGCGCATGTCATCGGTGACGGGCCGCACGTCCCACTCCTCGGTCTCGACCGTGTAGCGCGACTTCAGGAGCGGCAGCGCGCCCCGCGCCCGCTCGATTCCGGCCGGCCCGCGCGCGCCGCCCACCTCGAAGCCCTCGTGCTCGACCATGGACGCGATCCGCTCGATCCACACGCGCGCCTTGGCGTAGTCGCCGCGCTGCAGGTCGCCGTACTGGCCCCAGTCCAGCGAGTGCACCGCGTCGCCGAGCGCGTCGCCCGGCTCCCACAGCTCCACCGCCACGTCGTAGGCGGACTGGTTGTGTCCCGAGACCAGATCCCACATGCCGTGCTGGATGAAGATGTGCGTGGGCATGTGGCGCGCGTGCGACACCGCAGGCGCGATTCCGGCGAAGGCGTAGGCCGCCTCCAGCGCCAGCGGCGCGTTGATGGGATGGTCGAAGGAGTGGATGGTGTAGTGGGCCGCGCCGGGGTGGACCGGGTTGTCGTTCAGCAGCTTGAGCGCGATCGTGCCGGCGCGGATGTTGTAGCGCTCGGTCACGTTGCCGTTCAGGCGGTTGACGCCCAGGAGCGACAGCGCGTAGAACGCCGCGATCTCGGGATCGTCGGGATACGCCTCGTGCAGGCCGCCCATCGCCTCCATGTACTCGAAGCGGCGCTTGGTGTGGTCGCCGTCGCCCCAGAGAATCTCGACCGCGCGCATGAGCCCCTTCTCGCGCTCGGTGGGCGCCTTGGCGATGCGCTCCTCGGGTGTCGGTGCGAGACGCTCCAGGGCCTTGCGCGGCTCGGTCGGGTCCATGTTGGTGACGAGCGGGTGGTTGTAGGCGAGCGACTCGCCCCAGTAGGCCAGCGCGAAGTCGGGATCGATCGCCTGGGCCGCGTGGAACTGCTCGCGCGCCTGCTTCCAGCCGAAGCTGTGCAGGATCGCCACGCCCCGGAGGAAGTGGTTCTGGGCCTCGCCGGTGGCCGAGGTCGGGAAGTCGATGACGCCAACCTCGTCGAACTGGGCGGCCGCGGGCGGCGGCGCGACGAGGGCAGCGAGGACAAGGGCAGCGGCGGCGGCCGTGCTCCAAACGGTCGTGCTCGATCTCTTCATGTCGATCATCCTCTCGCTTCGGCCGCTCTCTCGGCCGTGTGGTTCAAAGCCCGGGGACCAGCCCCCGCGGCGGTACTGTTCAGGCCTCGGACACTGCCGCGGCCATGTTATCCAATGCCCTCTCTACAATAGCACGCGGAGAGGCCAGGTTCATGCGCATGTAGCCATCTCCTCCGGTGCCGTAGTTGGATCCGGGGTTGAGGAACACCCCCGAGCGCTCGGCGAACCAGCGCTGCACCACCTTCTCGGCGTTCATGTCGGCGTCGCCCTCGGCGACCTCGCGCGCGGCGGTCTCGCGGGCCCCGATCCGGTCGGCGAAATCGCGCACGTTCAGCCAGGCGAGGTAGGTGCCCTGCCCCTTGCGGTGGCGGATGCCGGGGAGGTTGTCGCGAATGAACGCCTGCGCGTAGTCGTGGTTGGCGTCGAGGTAGGCCAGGAGGTCGTCGAGCCAGGGCGCGCCCTCGGTGAGCGCCGCGCGGGTCGCGACCATGCCCAGGGTGCTGAGATCGGCGCGCGTGTTGCTCTTGACGCGCTCCAGCAGGTCCCGGTTGGTCGAGTGGAACCACGCCACCTTCATCGCCGCCAGACTGAAGGACTTGCTGGCCGACGAGAAGGTGAGGCTGTTGTCGACGATGTCCCTGTCGGGGAGGCTGGCGAAGGGCGTGAAGGTGCTGCCCTTCGTGACGAAATCGCGGTGGATCTCGTCGGCGAGGACGACCACGCGGTGCTTCAGGCAGATCTCGCCCATGCGGGTGAGGTCCTCGGCGGACCAGCAGTTGCCGGTCGGGTTCTGCGGGTTGCACAGGATGAAGGTGTTGCACCGCCGGGCGCGCCGCTCGAAGTCGTCGAAGTCGATGGAGTACCTGCCGCCCGCGTCGACGATCATTGGGTTGTCGCTCGTGACCGTGCGGGTGAAGCGGAGGTCGGTGTAGAAGCCTGAGTAGGTGGGCGTGTTGAGAACGACGCTGGTGCCAGGGGGCGAGAAGGTGTGGAGCGCGCCGATCAGGCCCGGGTGGACGCCGGTGGTGAAGACGACGGTGGAGGGGTCGACCTCGACGCCGTAGCGGCGGTGTTCCCACTCGGCGACCGCCTCCGCGTAGGCGGCGGGGCGGTGCATGTAGCCCCAGTTCTCGTGGGCGCAGCGTTCGGCCAGGGCCTGGGTGATGCAGGGGGCCGCGCGGAAGTCCATGTCCGCGACGCCCATCCCCGCGACGATGTTGTCGCCGAACTGGTCGATCGCGCGGTCCCAGCGGACGCTGTCGGTGCCGACGCGGTCGTAGACCTCGTTGAAGTCGTAGTCGTCGCTGGGGAGCGCGAGCAGCGGGCGGGGGTGCGGGGCGGCGGTGTGGGCCACGAGACGGGAGGCGCCCGCTGTGCCGGCGACGCCGACGAGAGCGGTGCTCCCGGCGCGCCGGAGGAAGTTTCTGCGGCTGAATCGTTGCGTTTTCGGCATGCGGGCGGCTCCACTGGGCGGTGTTCCGGTTTCGGTCAGAATGGACCGGCGGAACCGCGTGCGCAAGTTACGGAAGCGCGTGTGCAAGTTATATTGAAAGCGGCGTCTGCGGCCTGCCGCATTGAAAACCGGAGAAACGGCGAACAGGTGACCACGTTTACGAGATGGGAATGCGTGAATCTGGAGTGCAGCTATCGCCGACCCGTCTTTCGCGTCGCCGGCGTGCACAAAACTCCCCCGAGGTGCTTCATCTGTTCCAGGGCCATGGAGAAGGATCGGCAGCCCGTCCTCAGCGCATCGGCTCCTCCTCGGCAATAATCCCGGTCTCATCCGCCGCCCGGCCGACCAGTAGATCGGCTTCGCGGACGCGATAATCTCCTCGGCCTGCCCGGGCGTCGTGATGCGCGGATCGGCCAGGCTGGGCCTGAAAGCTGACGGTGCATGACCATCCGGGTGTCCCCGTGTGGCGAGCGCGGGCGTTAGTAGCAAATTGATATCGTTATGATATCATTCATTCACTCGTTCGAGCCGCCAGATGTCTACGTGGTCAAGGTCAAGCTCATCCCGGCGGATTGTGGCGACAAAATCGCCGCTGAATGCAGGGACACTGCGGTCCTTGTATGGGGCCGCGGGCACGCTGCCCAATAGTCGGCCAGCGGGATCGAAGAACTCCCAGCGATCGCCGGCGGTCCGAATCACCTCCACCCACAGCCGACCGTCGGGGGCAACGAAGATCTCGTCGATGAACGGCTTCCGGTCCGGACGGGCAAAGGTTCGGGGTCTGCAGGAGGCGTTCGGGTAGCGCTCGCGGAATTCGTCGTATTCCTCGTTCCCGGCTGCCCATTCCTCGTCGGTGACCGGCTCGCCCGGCAGCGCGCGTTCGATCACCCGCAGGGTGTCGCCGACGCTCCTGGTGACGGCAATCCGGTAGTCGTATCCCCACGCCGAGTACATGATTCCACCAGAAGCCGGGTGCTGGACGAACTTTGCCGCGAACGGAGCTCCGTAGAAGCCAATGACACCTTCGGCCTCACAGAAGATGGGCTCCACGGCGCCGGGAGCATCCTCCGCGCCCTGCAGCCAGGGAATCGTGTCGCCGGTGTCCCCGCTGCCGTGGTGGCCCACCCACACTCCCTCCATATCCGCGGCAAGCGCATACCGAAACGCCTCGTTGGGACCTACAGGGTAGAAGCGGAGATGGGCGGGCGAACCGGTCCACCCCCCGGCGGTCGCTCTCTGGCCAAGCCACTCGCCGACCGCCGAAAACTCGCCGATGCGGCCCAAGTGCGGATCGTAGGTCAGAAGCCTGTCCCCGACCCAGGCGATGGAATAGATGCTCCTGAACTCGCCGGGCCCTTCCCCGTCCCGCCCGAAGGTGCGCCGGTGCACTCCGTCCAGACCGAAGACGCGTATCTCGCGGTTTTGGGCATCACCAACAAACACGTTGGCCTCCGGGTCAAGAGCGACCGTGGTAACGCCTCCGAATTCCTCGGGAGCGCCCTCGTCGGTGAGTGTCTTCGGTCCGATGGAGACGACGGGGACCAGCCGCCACTCGGGCGGGGTTCCGGCGTTGGTGACGCGGACAACGCCGGCGATGGTGTCGAAGGTGGTGGAGAGGTCGCCGGCGCCGGAGGTGGTGCCCTGTTGGCCGCACCCGGCCCCCAGCACGGTCGCAAGGGCGGCGATCGGGATCCGCATCCGCATCGCCCTCATCCTGACGGATCGAACCTGGGGGTCACCACCAGGATGAGCGCGGGCTCCTCGGCCGAGGGACGCGTGGACCCCAGCACGACCTTCTGACCGCCGCGCACCGTGACCGAAGCCTCGAGATACGTTTCGACAGGATCTCTTGTGGCGTGCTCTCTGATGCTCCAGGCGACAACGCTCGTTAGCCTGACCCCTACACGCATCGTTGGTGAGGAGGGTTGCGCAGTGACATCCACGCTGAGTGCCCACGGCTCGCCTGCGTCCCCGACAACGATTCTCTGGGTACCGGAGCCGTCCAGGCGGCCGGAATAATGCCGTTCCAGGACGATGTTCTGAACCGAAATCGACAGGAGTCGATACCCCCGGAAGTTGAAGAGCTCTTTCAGTTCGGCGACCACATCCGCGATCTCGGGGTCCTGCTCGGTGAAGCCGTCCGCCTGGACCAGGTGAAAGATGAGTTGCAGCGGCCTGAAATCCTCCGAGACATCTTCGTCCTGAGCACTCGCGACTCCTGCCAACGGCCCCAGCAGCAAGGCCAGGAACAACGGGAAACGAACACTTCTCTTCATCGTCTCGATCATTCGTCACTCTCCTCCGGGTTGAGCAGCCATACTACGGCGATGCCGGGATCGCGCGTGGGAAAGACCACGAATGGCCGGTCGGCCTCCACATCCATCTCCGCCATCATGTTCGGGGTGCGTGGCGCGCCTGCGAAAACGTTCGGTCCGCCCCTCTCTTCGATTCCCCTGCCGCGCATCAGGATCAGCGCGGCAATGGCGGCGGCGGCCGCAAGCCGTATCATGGTCCGCGACCTCCAGATGCGCTGGAGGGGCGAAGGCACGGCGTCCCCGACCTCCGTGGCCTTCCCGGACTCCGCGGCGGTCAGCCCTTCGCTCAACTGCCCCGCCATCGCCGACAGCACGGCGTTCATGTTGCGCGCGTCCCGGGCGATCCGCTCGGCGCTCGGCCTCGCCTCCGCCTCCGGTCCCTCGAACGAGTCGAGTGCTCCCTCGATCAGGCCGTCCGGCCAGTCATCACGATTATCCATGTATCCCCCCACTTCCATGGCGGTGGCCCCGAGCCAGCATATCGCTGCGCATCCTGCGCCGCGCCCGCAGCAGGTGCACCCGCAGCGTGTTCGGGTTCATCTCGAGCAACTCCGCCGCCTCCCTCGGCTTCAGTCCCTGCAGCTCCACCAGGTCGAAGACCTCCCGTTGTCTCATGGGCAGTTCCCTCAGAAGGGTCCGAATCAACCGCAGTGTTGTCTTCATCTCGATCCTGTCGAGCGGATCCTCCAGCCGAGGGGCCGCCGCCTCTGCCAACCGCCCCAGCCTCTCAGCCAACCGCCGGTCCCGCCGCTTGCGCTGCTGGTGATCCAGGCTGGCGTTCCGTGTAATGCGGTAGACCCAGCTCGTAACCTTTGACCGGCCATCGAAACCCTCCATCGATCGCAGCATTTTCATCGATACCAGCTGGGCGACATCCTCCGCTTCGTCGGGATCGCCGGTCATCACCAGCGCCCACCGGCAGATCAGGGGACGGAGAGCGCCCGCCAGCCTTCCGAGCGCCTCCCGTTCTCCCTGCCTGGCCTTTTCGGCCAACTCCAAGATCTCTCGGTCGGAGAGCATGGCGCTCTCGGTCCTTTGCTCCGCGTGTGGGTTCGGAAGTGAGACTCCGGGGAAGGGAGGAGCGTTTACCTGATCAGGGAGTGCCGTTCTTCGCTCGTCGGCGGCGGCGCTAACCGGCTCTCCGGTCCAGCGGCCAGAGTTGCACCCGTTCCACACCGAGTTCGTCCGTGGTTGTTCCGAGAACGTAGTCTTCGCCGATCTCGAAGACATCCAGGCCGCTCGGCGTCTCGACGAATCCCTGGACGCGACCGTCCGCGTCGAAGACGGTCCAGATGTTATCGTGCTGTCCCGGGAAGTTGTATTCCTGCACCCAGAGGTGGCCGTGTGGATCGGAGTGGAGGGCGGAGAATGCGGGAAAGAACTCGACGGGCGCCATGCCCTCGCTGAGGCCGCGAAGCCTCGCCTGGTCCTCCTCCGACCTGTCCGCCCAGCTGGCGGCGAGCACCGAGTCCAGTTCGGCTTGCGTCGGAACGCGGAGTTCGTGGTTGCGGCGGACGATTCGCACGAGGCGCCCGTCCCGGTCGTAGGCCGGGATCTCGTAGCGGTCGTTTGCGGCGACGACCGCCAAATCGCCCCAAACGGTGGCCAGGACCGACCTGCCGAAGGGGTGGGGACGCGCGGTTGGAGGGTTCTGCGAAAAGAACCATTCGTCACCGGGATGGACTCCCAGCGAGGCACGCGTCTCCCCATCGGCTGCAATCACGGCGAACTCGGCTTCCCGCCGCCGCAGGGTCGAGCCGCCTGTTCTGAAGTCCAGGCCGATCAGGATGCTGGGTTTGGCGAGGATGTCTCCGCCCGGCATCAGCGCCAGGAACGAGAAGTACCCATCGCCCAGAGTGGCCGTACGGGTGTGGTTCCCGCTTGCGTCGAAGATCTCGATCCGGCCGCGCCACCATGCCGCGCCCATAATCGAGTCGCCGGGCCAGGTGCTGACCGCCTCCGGATCCCACTGGGCGAACTCTCCCGGACCTTCGCCGAGTGCGCCCCAGCTCACCAGGTGACGGCCGTCCGCCGAGAAGAACCGGATCTCGCTGGTTCCGCCGTTGGCGACCGCGATTCGGCCGTCCGGGAGCCTGGCGGCGTCCTCGACTGCATACAGTTGGTAGGCCTCGTCACCCTCAAGCGCGCCGATGGACAGTGCGGGGGTCTCCGCGACCTGCCAACCGAGTCGCAATCCGGTGTTTGGGCGCGCGTTGTCGATGATCGTGACTCCGGCACTGTCGCGGGACTCCGACCAGAGCGTCGGGTCCGGGTTGCTTCCGGGGCCGCAGGCGGCGGACAGCAGGGCGAGGACTCCCGTTGTGCGCGCGTGCAGTGTTCTCATCACGTTCTCACCTTTCGTGGCCCGGGGTGGCGGCAGATCGCGGTCGACGGGAGGGCAGTGCCGGTGCGACGCGATCCGCATGCACGTCGACCGGTACCATGAGGTTGTCCGACCCCGGTTGGACACTCCGTAGGGGCCTTCCTGTTGCTTCACGGCGTCGACGCGGTCGTGGCATGGGCGGCTTCCGGTGCTGCCGAGACGCCGACCCGGGATGCCGAGGCGGCACATTCTCGACGCGAGTCGAGTATTATTCCAGTGTGCCGGAGAGACGACGGGTGATGGAGGGGCGTCGTGTGATGGAGAGGCGTCGCGTGACCAAGAAGGTGTTGCTGCTCGTGCTGGCGTTCGCACTCCCGCTCGGAGGGTGCAGCGGCCCGGAACCCGGCGAGGAAGCCGTGGTCCTCGTTCACGGGCTGGGCCGTTCGCGCGCATCGATGATGGTGCTCGCACAGCGGCTGGAGTGGGCGGGTTACGGGGTCGTCGTGGTCGGGTATCGCTCGCTCACCGATCGCTTCCCTGACCAGGTGTCGACTGTCCGGTCGATGGTCGAGCGATGCTGCGGCGAGTCGCCCCGGATCCACTTCGTGGGACATTCGCTGGGTGGACTGGTGATCCGGGGATACCTCGCGGAGACGCCGCCGGAGCACCTGGGCCGCGTCGTGCTGCTGGCGCCCCCGAACCAGGGCAGCCTGTTCGTGGATTGGCTGGAAGAGGTCCCGGCCGTCACGGAAGTTCTGGGCCCCGTGGGCAGCGAACTCGGCACCGACAGCACCGACATCCCGGCGACGCTGCCCCCGCCCGACTACGAGATGGGAATCATCGCCGGCAACCGGAGCATCCATCCCATCGGCCACCTGGCGATCCCGGGCCCCGACGACGGGATTGTGAGCGTCGAGCAGACGCGGGTGGAAGGCGTGCCGATGATCGTGCTGCCGCGGTCCCATGCGTTCATCATGAGCAGCCGGCATACGGCGGAGGCGGTGATCCGGTTTCTGCGGACGGGTGAGTTCGGGGAGATCTCGGCGCCGACGAGGTAGGGTCTACGCGACGAGCCCAGGATTGGTCCCATCCAGCTATTGGAACGCCCACGAAACGGGTTCACCATTGTTCGCTCGATGCGAGATCCCTGCGAATCCCGCTCTTCGCAGCCCGCCAATCCGCCCGCGAACTCAACCCCAATGCCGGTCAACCATCCTCGAGCCAAACACGACGAAGCCTACAAGCTGCTTTTTGCCAGCGCGGCCATGGTCGAGGGGTTCCTGGTCCACATGCTGCCCGAGTTCTCACAGCTCGCCGACCCTTCGACTCTTCAGCAGCTGTCCCCCAGCTTCGTCAAGACAGAGGCCCTCCGGCAGCGGCACGCCGACATGCTTTGGCGGGTACGGCTGCGAGAGCACGACCGGCACCCGGTCTACCTCACGTTCGAGTTCCAGTCGGCACCGGTGGGAAACATGGCCTACCGGGTCTACGAGTATGTCGGCCTGATGCTCCGCGAGGCAGAACTCGCGGGCGACTTCGGCTCGGCGGGCGAGCTGCCGATCGTGGTGCCAACCGTCATCTACAATGGAGCGGCTCCCTGGAACGCTGCCACCGACCTTGCCGACTGGATCGTGCCCGACGCCGGCCCCGCGCTCCAGGGCGTGCTTGGCTTCCAAATGCGGCGAAACTTTATTCTGGCCGACCTGAAGACGCTGAGACCGGCGGACCCGTCTTGGTACAACTGGTTCTCGGTGCTGATCGAGTGGGAAAGCGCTCGGTGGGCCCGGGACGCGGCTCGCCTGGGCGAGCTCTGGCAAGTGGTTCTGGATTCCGGCGATGAGGGTATCGTTCGCGGGTTTCGCACACTCAGACAGCAGATATCGCCCTGGCTGCGAATGGCCGATGCGGAGCTCGGTGAAGCCGAAGCCCGGGAGAGGAGGAAGAAGATGATCCGACACGAAGAGACATGGCTTGCCGAAAACCTCCGTAAGCGAGACGAGGAACTGCGTCAGGAGGGGCGTCAGGAGGGACGTCAGGAGGGACGTCGGGAAGGGCGGCAGGAGGGGCGCCGGTCACTGCTCCGCCAATTGGCGCTCCAGCAATTCGGCCCGGACGGGGCAGCTGAACTGACGAAGCTTCTCGCTGAGCGATCGGACTCGGATCGCGACGGAGCCCTCGCTCGGGCGATCATCGAGTGTGAGACGGTCGCGGAGTTTGTCGCCCGGGCTCGGAAGATCTGACAAGGCGTTCAATTGGGCCGTGCGCCCCGCTCGATCCGCCACACGTCGACGTAGTCCAGTTCGAGGCTGTCCTGGCGGATGGTGAGCATGTGATCGGTGCCGAAGGCGGGTATGGCGGACTCCTTCCACTCGACGAGCGGTACGGATCCGAGCAGCCGGCCCTCTGGATCGAAAACGTCCCAACGGTTTCCGGTTGCGCCAAATGCCTCGACCCATAGTCGGCCGTCAGGAGCAACGCTGATCCGGTTGATAAAGGGTTTGGTTTCGGGCCGCACGGGGCGGGGAGGCTCGCACGAAGCGCCCCGCCGCTCGCGCAGACCCGCCGCGAATTCATCTGCGACGGCCGCCCACTCGTCGTCCGAAAGTCCCTCCGCCGGCAGCGTGCGCTCTATGATGCGAAGCGTGTCCGCCCCGCGGGTGAGCGCGATGTGGTAGATGTCGGTCCTGGCCTGGTACATCGTGCCGCCGGGGCCCGGGTGTTGTGCGAGCTTGGGGCTGTAGATGTTCTCGAAGAACCACAGCCACCCGTCGTTGTATTCGCACACAATGCTCTGATTCGATGGGTCAGCGATCAGTAGTTGCCGTGAAATCACGGCGGGAGATCACGTAAGTTCAACCGGGACTGCACGATCTGCC
Organism: Gemmatimonadota bacterium; assembly: GCA_022826565.1. GTDB lineage: Bacteria > Gemmatimonadota > Gemmatimonadetes > Longimicrobiales > Gaopeijiaceae > Bin94. The sequence goes on from JAJDUP010000002.1 coordinate 23,321, forward strand.
ACTCCCGCCGCTGAGCTCCACCGAGTCCCGTCTCCTCGAAACGACCGGATTCCCGGAGTCGATTGGCGTGTACCGGTTCCGGTTTCTTGGACAAGTGGACGGCTTAAGCATCAGGCCGCCTTTCTGCTGAGCTTCTCGCGGGCGCGGGCCGGGGTCATGTACCCGTGCCGCTGCAGAAGCCAGCGGTTGTTGTAGCGCTCGACGAAGGCCCCGATCACCGCCCTGGCCTCCTCGAGCGTTTCGAAGTGGTGCAGATAGATGCACTCCTCCTTGAGCGTGCGGATGAAGCGCTCCGCGACGCCGTTGCACTCCGGCTCGCCCACGTAGGCGGGCGTGGAGCGGATGCCGAGCCATTGGATCTCGGCCTGGAACTGCCTTGCCCTGTACTGCGAGCCCCAGTCGTGCCGCAGGCCGAGGCCGAGGGCGATCGCCTTGCCGAAGCCGCCCTTGTGGGCACGCACCCCCTGACGCACCGGCTCCAGCGCCGCCCAGCGGTCGCCTGTCTTCGCGACGTGCCAGCCGACGACGTCCGAGGCGCAGTGATCGACGGCCGCGAAGAACCAGCACCAGCCCTCCGCCTTCGTCCAGAACCGCGACGCGTCGGTGCCCCAGAGCTCGTCCGGCCTCTCGGTTCGGATCCGGCCGCTGTGGGTCCGATCCCCGCGGGGATGGCCCCGCCGCACCGGCGCCAGCAGCCCACTCTCCCGCATCAGCCTCAGCACCCGGTTCTTGCCCACCCGGATCCCCTTGGCCGCGAGCCGCGCCCTCACCTTCCGGTGGCCCTCGCCGAGGAACGGACTCGCCTTCAGCACCGTCCGGATCTCCTGCAGCAACTCCTCGTCGCTCAGTGCCGTCTTCGGGCCCCGCTTCCCGGGCTGGCCGCGATCAGCCTCCGGAGGCCCGCCGAGCCTGGCCCGCAGCGCGTACACGCTCGACCGCGCGACTCTCCAGGTGTCACACACCATCGTCAGCGGGTAGGGCCGGTTGGTTGCCGGACTCACCCGTCCAAGCGCCTCAAGAGCTTCCTCAGCTCGTCCCCGTATCCCCTTTTTTCGAGAAGCTCCGCCTGCAACTCGACCCGCATCGTCATCTCCCCCAGCTTCGCTCGGGTCCGCATCAGCTCGCCTCCCGGCCGGTTCTTCTTCTTCAGACCCTGCTGGCCGCCTTCCAGGAACTCCCGCCGCCACCGCTCCAGCTCCGGCGGCGCAACCCGAATCTCCCGGCTCACCTCGCCGATGTCCTCGCCCCGCAGCAGCCGCAACACCACCTCGGCCTTCCGCTGCGCGCTCCACCTCTTGGGGAGGCCGGCCGGCCTCCCCAAGAGGCCCGCGCCGTTCTGCTCTTCCGTACTCCGAGACATCCTGTGCCTCCTCTCCCTTGGACCCCGGATGGATGGCTAAACTACTGTCCAGGGAAATCGGGGGCACTATACTCCGGACAAGGCAAACGCCGCAATCTGGGCGTACATGGTGCCGTCGAAGCTCTGGCCGACCATCCCGCCGAGCGGTACCCCGATAAACGTGGTGAGGGAGGCGACCACAGCCGCGCCCACCCCCGCGACATGGCCCAGCGGCTGCATGGCGAGCGCATTGAGATTGCCGAAAAGCAGGCCGATGCAGAAGAAGACGACGAGCAGGTAGGCCATGAAGAGCCAGAACGGGGGCAGGCCCGCGAAGGCGAAAGACACGGCGAACGTCACGGCGGAGACCAGGGTCACCGACCTCGCCGCGGTACGCGCGAGCCGGCGCATCCCGTGCTTCACCACCAGTCGGCTGTTCAGGAGCGAGGCGCACCCGAAGGCGAGCGAAAGGACGCCGAACCAGAATGCGAAGAGCGCCCCGGTCCGATAGGCTTCCTGAAAGATCTGCCGGGCCGAACTCAGGTACGCGAGGAACGGGGCGAACACGCACCCGGTGGCCAGGGTGTAACCGAGTGCGGACCGGGTTCTCAAGACTTCCAGGGCAGCCCGGCCGATGTCGCGCGGGGAGAGGGGGTGGCGGCGGTCGGGGGGCAGGGTCTCCGGCTGGCGCAGCGAGAACCAGGTGAGGGCGATCGCGCCGACGGCGAGGATCGTGGCGAAGATCGCACGCCAGCCGGCGAGCCACAGGATCCCCTGGCCGAGCGCCGGGGCGATAGTCGGAACGAGGATGAACACGGCCATCGCGAACGACATGAGGCGGGCCATCCCGCGCCCCTCGTACTGATCGCGCACCATGGCGATGGTGACGATGCGCGCCGACGCGACCCCGGCGCCCTGCACCACGCGCCCCGCGAGCATCGCCTCGAAGGTGGACGCGAAGACACTCACCAGGCATCCGGCCATGAACAGGAGGAGCCCGGTCTGTATGGCGGCTCTTCGCCCGATGCGGTCGGAGAGCGGACCAAAGAGGATCTGCCCAACGCCAAGCCCCAGGAACACGGCCGTGATGACGAACTGGGCATCGTTTGGCCGCTGCGCTCCGAGGTCCTGCCCGATCCGGGCCAACGCCGGCAGCATCGCGTCGATGGAAAGTGCCACGAGCGACATCAGGAGCGCGACGAGAGAAACGAATTCGCGGGTGCGAAGGGGAGGGCGGATCACAGCGAAAGGTAGCGGGGATGGGGTCGGGAGGGGCACACCCCCGAGCCACGCGCCGCGCTGTCGAGCGCATTACCTTACATCCCTCGCCCGGCCCTTGCACAGACCAACCAGCCAGCCAGCCATGATACCGAATCCCGCGCCGCACGATCACCTCCCATCCTCCCCCCGCCCCGCCGCCATCACCCTCGCCCTCCTCATCGCTCTGGCCGCCGCGTCCACGCCGACGCCCTCCTCAGCCCAACAAACCGGCGCACCCGCCGCCAACCCCGCCGATGTGGAGTCCATCGACGCCATCATGATCGCCGTCTACGACGTCATTTCGGGCGACGCCGGCGAGGCGCGCGACTGGGACCGGTTCCGCTCGCTCTTTGCGCCGGGGGCCACACTCAGCCCGGTCGGCCGACCCGATGGGACCACCTACGTGCGGCGCGCGATCACGCCCGACCAGTACGCCGCGACCTCCGGCAGCTACCTCGAGGAGAACGGGTTCCACGAGGTCGAGATCCATCGGGTGACCGAACAGTACGGGGTGATCGCGCACGCCTTCAGCACCTACGAGTCGCGGCGGCTGGCGAGCGACCGGGAGCCGTTCGCGCGCGGCATCAATTCGTTCCAGCTTCTCTGGGACGGCTCGCGCTGGTGGATCGTGTCGATCTACTGGCTGCAGGAGAGCGAGGACCATCCGATTCCGGCGAAATACCTGCCGGGGAACTGAGGGAACCATGAAACGCATCGACCGCCGCATCGGCGCTGCCGAAGTACTCTCGGCCGCCGTTTTCCTGTCTTCGATCCTTGCGACGCCGACCGGGTCCTTCGCCCAGGCAGGCGTCGCTCCGGCCCCCGGCCAGCAGGTCGCGCTCGTCACCGGCGCCACCTCCGGGCTCGGCCGGGAACTCGCGATTCGGCTCGGCGCGCGCGGCGACCACGTCATCGTGCACGGCCGCAACGAGGAGCGGGGCGCGGAGGTGGTGGACGCGATCAACGCCGCAGGGCCCGGGAGCGCCCGCTTCTACCGCGCGGACTTTGCCTCCTTCGCCGAGGTGCGCGCGTTCGCCGAGGCGCTGCTGGCGGACTACGCGCGGCTGGACATCCTCATCAACAACGCCGGATTCGGCTCGGCACCGAACGAACGGTGGGTTACCGAGGACGGGCACGAGTACCGCTTCCAGGTGAACTACCTGTCGACCTTTCTGCTCACGCACATGCTGATGCCGCGGCTGCTGGCAAGCGCGCCGGCGCGCATCGTCAACGTGTCGTCGGGTGCGCAGACGCCGATCGACTTCGACGACGTGATGATCGAGAACGACTTCAGCGGGCGCCGGGCGTACGCGCAGAGCAAGCTGGCGCAGATCATGTTCACGCACGACCTGGCCGAGCAGCTGGCCGGTACCGGGGTCGTGGTCGGCTCGCTCCATCCGGCGACGTTCATGCCGACCGAGATGGTGCGGCGGGCGGGCGTGGCACCGCGTTCCACGATCGCCGAGGGTGCCGACGCGACGATGCAGGTGGTCGACTCGAACGACTTCGAGAGCGGGCAATACTTCAGCGGGCTGACGCCGCGCCGGGCCAATGCGCAGGCCTACGATGTCGAAGCGCGGGCCAGGCTGAAGCGGCTGAGCGAGGAATTGACGGGGATACGCGCAGGGCAGAATCCGCGGCCCTAGCCAAAACGCCCAGGAAGGACGCGAGATGAAGACGACGAAACGGATCCTCGCAGCGCTGGCGCTCACGCTGCTTCCCTTCTCCCCGGCCGATGCCCAGGACCGCCGCAACCTCACCGCCGAGCAACGCGCGGAGTTGCAGCGCCGCCAGGCGGCGATGATGAGCGCCCCGCGGCCCATCGAAGGCATCAACTCGATCTGGATCGACGAGCTGACCTGGATGGAAGTGCGCGACGAGATCGCCGCCGGCAGGACGACCGCGATCATCGCGACCGGCGGGGTCGAGCAGAACGGTCCGTACATGGCCGGCGGCAAGCACAACTATGTGCTCGAGGCGATGTGCGACGCGATCGCGCGCGAACTGGGCAACGCGCTCTGCGCGCCGGTCATGAAGTACGTGCCCGAGGGCGACCCCGAGAACATCCGCTACCCCGGCACCCTGAGCGTCCGCCAGGAGACCTTCCGCATGGTGCTCGAGGACGTGGCCAACAGCCTCAAGAGCCAGGGGTTCACCGATGTCGTGTTCATCGGCGACAGCGGGGGCAACCAGAACGGGATGGCCGGGGCCGCAGACAGGCTCAACGAGTATTGGGGCGGCGCGGCGCGGGCCCACTACATCGAGGAGTACTACCGCGAGGACATCTGGAGCTGCGAGTTCCTCAAGGACGAACTGCGGATCTTCCAGAAGCCGGATGTCTGTACCGCGACGCGTGACCTGTATCACGACGACGTGCACTACTCGTCGATCGTGGCGACCATCGACCCGGAGCACATCCGGGCGCTGCAGCGGATCGAGGCGGGACTCTACTCGATCAACGAGGTCGAGCTGGGGCCGGTGGACCGCACGCTGGAGATCGGCCAGGCGCTGATCGCGTACCGCACCGAGATCACGGTGCGGGCGATACGGGAGAGTCTGGGACGGTAGGGCGGGGGCGGAACCCTCCGCTCGGCCTGGTTTGGAGAAGGGTCCGGCGTCCCGACAGCAGTCGTCCCGCAGGGCTAAACGCAATTGTATCTGTCATTTGGTCATGCCATATGTAAACCAGCCTGCCCTCAATCAGACATCGGCGACATGAACCACGCGGTCGGCCAGATAAGGATGCTTGCGCACCTTGTCGAAGAAGCGGGTGTCCGCGGTTACCACCGGATAGTTTTCGTGAATTGCCAGCGCGAGGTAGAAGCAGTCGTAGACGGGGTGGGTCAGGTCTCGGGCAAGGCGCGCGCTGGACGCGGCGAGGCGGCGCATTGACAGCGGCGTGCCCACGGGAGCGATCCGCAGCAGGTCCACCGCGTCCGCGAGTTGCTCGGTGCTCAGTTCGCCGCGGTGGTGCTTTGCGGCCAGGGCGCTTGCCGCCTCGGCAAAGAGCAGATCGGGTGCCAGAAGCGTGACGTCCAGATCGAGCAGCTTTGCCGATTCTTCCGAGAGCGGTTCGGAGATCAGCCACTTCACGGCCACGCTCGCGTCAACCACGTAGCCGGTCACGAAAGCAAACCCCGCTCACGGTCGGCCCGAATGGTGTCGGTGCTGTCGATCGACGATGCCAGACGCTGCCGCATCGCCCGCGCCCGGTCGGCGAAGGCACCCTCGTCCGGAAGGAGGGCCTTTCGCAGGATCGCGCGGTGTTCAGCTTCGGCGGAACTTCCGTTGGCTGCCGCGCGCTGCTTCAGACTATCGATGACCTGGCGCGAGAGCTTGCGAACGGTGAGTCGAGCCATGTTCGGTGCTGTCGTTGGAGTGATGGCAATGACGGCACATGTTACGACATGATGGCAATGCTGTCAACATCATCTCCACCTGCTGCGCCCCTACCGGTTCGCGATCCTCTCCTCGATGAGCCGCGCGGTGCGCTCGGCGCGGGCGTCGGAAATCTCACGTCCCAGCTCCAGCGACTTGCCCAGATCCGCGATCGAGACCCCGTTGATGACCGCCTGGCCCGTCTTCACCCGTTCCGCCCAGCGCACCGACGCGGGGTCGTCGAGCATCATGTTCAGCGTGATGCCGGGACTGTCGTGGATCGCGTCGTTGGGCATGCCGTCGGTGACGACGCCGAGGTCGCGCAGCACGTTGGGCGTGCCGGGCGGCGTCCGGTAGTACTCCGGGATGAAGATCACGACCGCCTCGCCGCCCCACGCCTCGGTCAGCGCGGTGGCCACGTTGTCCATGCCGCGCTGATTGCCGCCGCTGTCGCCGATGAAGACGATGTTCTCGAAGCCGTGCATCTTCAGGCTGTGGGCGACGTCGGTGAGCACGGCCTCGAAGGTCTCCTGGCGCAGGCTGATGGTGCCCGGGCTGGTCATGTGGCCGCTGGGCGGGTCGATGTTGCCCTCGGGAACGGTCTCGATCACGGGCGCGCACAGGGCGTTGCCGAGCTTGCGCGCGATCGCGGGGCAGTTGGCGCGGAGCACGTAGTTGTGCTTGCCCGTCACCAGCCAGGGGCCGTTGGGTTCGACGCCGCCGGTGGAGACGATGGCCGTGGTCTTGCCGCCTGCGAGCGCGTCGCGGACGTCCATCCAGGTCATCTCCTCGATCCAGACGGTCTCGACCGGGGGCAGGGGATTGGGCGTGTCCGCGCAGTTGAGGATGTTGGCGCTGCACTCGCCGCCTCCCATCGAGCGGGGATCGGGGGCCGGGCGCTGTCGGCCGCCGGGACGCTGCGCCTGCCCGCCGGCCGCGCGCCGCAGGACGGGCAGGGCGGGCCGGTCGGGTGCCGGCAGCGTCCCCCGGTTGGCGATGGCGTCGCGGATCGCTCCGGCCGTGTGCTCGGCACGGAAATCCACAATCTCGCGGGCCCATTCCAGCGACTGGACCCGGTCCGCGAGCGACACGCCGTTGATGGTCGCCCTGCCCGCCGCGACCCGCTCGTCGTAGCGCACCGAGAAGGGGTCGTCGTGGAACATGTTGAGGGCGATGATCGGGTCGTCGTGCATGCCCTCGTTTTCGCCGGCCTCGAGCCCGCGGAAAGCCATGTAGCGGGTGACGGAGTTGTAGTCGTAGTACTCCTGCACATGCGCCACGATCGCCGCCCCCGCGAACTTCTCGTTGAGCCTCTCGGCCACGGCGCGCTGACCGCCCTGGTTCCCGCCGCTGTCGCCGATGAAGATGATGTTGCGAAAGCCGTGCATCTTCAGGCTGTGCGCGACGTCGGTCAGCAGCGCCTCGAAGGTCTCCTGTTGCAGGCTCAGGGTGCCGGGGCTGGTCATGTGGCCGCTCGGCGGGTCGATGTTGCCCTCGGGCACCAGCTTGATGATCGGAGCGCAGAGCGCGTCGCCCAGCTCACGCGCGATGGCGTTGCAGTTGGCGCGCAGCACGAAGTTGTGCTTGCCGGTGGCCAGCCAGGGGCCGTTCGGCTCGACCCCGCCCGTGGGGATGATGGCCGTGGTCTTCCCGTCGGCGAGCGCGTCGCGCACGTCCATCCACGTCATCTCCTCGATCCAGACCGTATTCGGTGCGGGAAGCGGGTTCGGCGTGTCCGCACAATTGTAGACGTTGGCTGCGCAGTTGCCGCCGCCCATGCTGTTCGGGTCGCGCTCCGGGCGCTGCTGGGCGGTGGCGGGGGTCGCGGTAAGGATCAGGGCTCCGACGAGCAGGGCGGTCTTCACGGTTCTTTCCTCCGGGATGTCGACTGACGGGAACTGAACGCATCGTACCTTCCCCGCGGCGCGAGGGCCAGAACCCCGCCGGCCCGGGCCGATCCGACGCGGTGTGCAGAAAGCGTGCGGGGCGCCCGTGTTGCGCTCAGCTCTCGTGCATCTCGCGCGCGGCCCGGAGACCCGATTCGAGCGCGCCGTTCATCCATCCACGGGCCCCCGAGATGTGCTCGCCGGCGAAATGGACCGGTCCTTCGGGCCGGGCCAGCGGGCTGCCGAGTTCGCTGTCCTGCGTCGGCGTGGGTTCGGCCCAGGCGGCGCGGCTCCAGGGGTCGCGCTGCCACGAATGGGAGGTGCCGGTTGCGACATGGCCGGCGGCGCCCGGCAGGAACTCCTCCCAGTGGGCCAGGACGCGGGCCACGCGGGCCTCTTCATCGAGCGCGTCGAGCTCGTCCGCGCGCTTGCCGCGCACATATGTGAGCAGGACACCCTCGGGACCCGGCGCATCCCAGGTGGGATGCCAGAGTTCTTCGGGCCAGTCGGTCGTCCCCCAGCCGTTCAGGTCGTCAGTTTCCCAGAACCGTGAGCGAAAACGGACGAACACGCGCGTGGCGCTCTGGTAGTGGAACCCTCCGTTCATCGCCTCGGTCTTGGCGGCGGAAAGAGGCGGTGAAAAGCGGATGGTGGAGAGAAGGGGCACCGGCACGGTTACCAGAACCCTGTCCGACAGGTAGTTGCGGCCGTCGCTGGTGGTGGTGCGCGCCGTGTTCCCGGCCCCAGCGGCGATTTCGGTCACGGGCGCGGCCGTGATCACGCTGCGGTCCAGCCCGTTCGCGAAGGCCGCGGGCAATCGGTCGGTACCGCCCCGGATCTTCACGAAGTCGGGCCAATCGGAGAGAAAGGAACTCGGTGGAACGGTGGCTCGCTCTCCGCTCCGGACGCGCAGGAACAACCCGTCTTCCGGGTAGAAACGGTCGAGTTGCAAGCCGAAGTGGCGGGCGTACCCCAGGGTCAGGTCGTGCTCCGGGGGTATGCGCGCTGCTCCCGCTTCGGCGAAGTGCCCCGGGGCGAACGGGGACCGCAGGGTCAGGACGCGTCCGCCCACGCGCTCCCGGGCCTCCAGCACCGTCACGTCATGCCCCGCCCGCGAGAGTTCGAAGGCCGCGACCAGGCCGGACACCCCTGCACCTACCACGACGATCTGGAGTGCCCGCGAAGGCGGGGTCAGCGCCCCGGGGGTTTCTTCGGGTTCGAGCGGACTGGAGCAGGTGACCAGACCTAGCCCTGCGAGCCCGGCCCCCGCCAGCCCGCCACCCACGCGGCGGACAAAGTCGCGTCGGTTGATGGGTCGCTCCTCCGACCCGGCCCGGACGAGGATAGCGCCCGTCAGGCTATCTTCCGAACGAGTACGAGAAGTTGACGACCGGGAGGCAGCACTCCCCGTCGCCATCGGCGTGTGCGCCAAACACCGCGACCTCCGTATTGAAGCGATCGCCGATGACCCGGATCCCGCCCGAAAGGACCACGCCCACGGCGTCGGGAAGCACATAGTTCTCCGTGATCAGCTTGATCCGGCGGCTCACCCGGGTTTCGCCGCCCAGCATGAACGCCGGTTCGCTCGCTACGTCGTCTCCCGAATAGAAATAGCCGAGGTTCCGGGATGTCCGGCGGTGTCTGCGCCTGGCCCATCGCGGGGGGAAGGGCCGCAGTCACAAGGACGGAGACGGCGAGAAGCGATCTGCGGAAGAGCGAGACTGGTGGCGTGTTTCGCGGACCGGGCATCATGTCTCCGCTGGAGGGATTCGACCGATGGGGCACAAACAGGAAGAGCGCGACAGAATAATACACTACGGCAGCAGTAACGGTCCCAACCACAGCACCCACAAGGGCCCTCCGACCCTACCCGTGCAACGCTTCGACCCGGTCGACCATCTCCCGGGATTCCCGCGGCCCGAAGAGGCCACCCAGGATCATGGCCGCGGCGCTGGCCGCAAGCGCGACGACCACCGGAGCCACGCCCACGTCGACGATGCCCAGGTGCACCACGACGTACACGCCGGCGCCCGACACGACCGAGCCGACGCCGCCGGCCAGGTTGGCCCGCTTCCACCACAGGCCCGCAATCGTGGGCACGAACAGGCTGGCGCTGAGCACGCCGACGCCCGCCGTATAGAACTCGGTGATCAGCTCGGGGGGCGAAAACGCCCACAGGAGCGCGGCCACCCCGATCACCCAGGTAGAGCCGATGCGCACGAGGCCGAGCGTGCGCTCGCTGGCCCGGCCGCGCATGACGCCGCCGAGGATGTCGTGCGCGATGGCCGAGCTGCAGGCGAGCAGGAGCGCGTCGGTGGTGGACATGACCGCGGCGAGTACGGCCGCGACGGCGATCCCGCGGATCAGCGGCGGGAACCGGGTCTCCATGACGCGAAGGAAGAGCTGGTCAGCGTCCTGCAGGCCGGGGAAGTCGATTCTGCCGACCGGAACGATCGCCAGCACCGCGGCGAGGATCATCACGCTGTACACGAGCATCGCAAGGTTGAGCGACATGCGCGCGCTGTGGGCGTCCCTGGCGGTGAACACCCGCATGACGATGTGCGGGATGACCGGGATCGCCGTGGCCCATATGACGAAATAGCCGAGGTAGCTGGAGACTGGCCGGTGCGCGACCTGTCCGAGTTCGGGCGCGACGGCGGTGGCCTGGGTCATGATCTCGAAGGGCGACCCGACGCGCCACATCAGCACGAGCGCCGTGCCCAGGACGACCAGCACCATGAGGAAGCCCTGGATTACGTCGGTCCAGGTGATCGCGACCATGCCCCCGAACGAGACGTAGACGATGAAGACGACCGTGGCGATCGCCAGCGCCGTGTTGTAGGGGATGCCGAGCAGTGCCTCGGCGGCAATGCCGGCCGCCTTGAGCTGCGCCACGATGTAGATCGTGAAGGCGGCGACGATGAGGATCGGGACCAGGTACCGCACCAACGCGTGCGGATAGCGAAAGCCCAGGAAGTCCGTGATGGTGAACCTGCCGAAGTTGCGCAGCGGGCGGGCGACGAGGATGGACGCGAGCGGAAAGCCGACCACCGCGCCGCCGAACAGCGCCAGCGTCGCGGGAATCCCCTGCGCGTACGCCAGCCCCATGACGCCGATGATCGAGCCCCCGCTCGCCAGCGCCGCCATGATCGCCATGGAGTTGACGACCGTGCCGATGCGGCGCCCCGCCACCCAGTACTCGCTGCCCGAGCCCAGGACCCGCTTCGACGCCCAGATCCCGATGCCGATGCAGGCGGCCAGGTAGAGTCCGACGAGGAAGCGCTCGAGGAGCATCAGGGCGCGTCTCCGTCTGCTGCCGTGCCGGCCCCCGCGCCGTCGTCATCCGCCTCGGACGCGGCGGCCGGATTGCGGTCGCGCCGCCGGAATGCGAAGAGGGTCACCGCAGGCGAAACCAGCATCAGCGCTGCGATGAGCCACCCGAAAACAGCCATTCCGCCGAATTCGACCGTACGCCAGGCGGGGACGAACGCGAACGCGGCGAACGCGATGAGGAAGACGAGCGTCGCGCCTTCGCGCCGCCGCATGGGTAAGAAGGATTTCATGGATGGCATCGTGCGCAGTGCGGGCGACTGACGCAACTCCGCCAGCGGTCCCATGGCCGCTGTAGCTTGTGTATGACATATGCAATACATTATGATTGACCACACGAAAGGGGGGATGGAATGAGCACACGAACGGTGCGAATGGACGCCGCATCCGACGCCACCCTGGCCGACCTGCGGCGGCGGACGGGGCTGTCGATTTCGGAGGTCATGAGACGGGGCCTGCGCGCGTACGAGCGGGAATTGAACTCGGACATCACGAGGCGTCCCTACGAGGTGTACAAGAGCCTTGGGCTGCCCGGTGAAGGGGGCCATGCGGTCGCACCTGCGGCGAAGGCCAAGGAGGCGGTGGCCGAGATCATCCGAAAGAAGCATGGACGATGATTCTGGTCGATGCCGGGCCGCTCGTGGCGCTGTTCGACGAGGATGATCAGCACCACGAACACTGTCGCCGAACCCTGAAGGAGCTCGACGAGAAGCTCATCACCACGAGCCCGGTACTTGCGGAGGCGTTTCACCTGCTTCGCCCCGGGAGCTTCGGTCCGCCCCGGCTAACAGCCCGTGGATAAAGCCGACTCCCGCGAGTCTCTTGTGAACGAGTTAAATTGAAGGGGAACAAGGGACTTCGGCAAGGAGGACGGCGATGGCGATGGGCAGGCGGCGCAAGGGGCGGCAACGGGAGTTGTTCGTG
>JAJDUP010000036.1 GCA_022826565.1 Gemmatimonadota bacterium
TTCTTCGTGTTCCGGCTGTCGGACGGCGCGCACATCGAGCCGTCCCTGTGGTACGAGGCCGTCGCCACGCATGGCGGTCCGCTCGACGTACCGGATTCGCTGACGCCCCTGCCGGGGGCCGAGGTGCTGGTACTGGGCGCCCTGCCGCCGGTCGCGGACACCTCCCGGGCGGCGTTTCTGCGCTGCGGCTCGGTGGAGCGGCGGTTCGTGCTGTACCGCGACCCCGAGGCGCCCGACGCACCGGTTCGAGCCGACCCCGGGGCCGCACGGTGGCACGAGCAGGACAATCCCGGGGGCCGGGGCGGGCCGGGGGACGAGCGCCCGGCGCTGATCGTCGACGGCAGGGCTCCGGAGACCCCGTTGTGGCTGGGCTCGACGCCGTTCGATCATCCGACCCGGCTCCGCCGGGTCGGAACGGCGGGGGCGGATTCCGGCACGGGGTGGCCCGAGGGGACGGAGCCGGCGGTGCTGCATGACGCACACGCGGCATTCTGGACCGAGGCGCTGTACCCGGGGGAGCCACTGGCGTTCGACGGTCTCGCGGCACACGCTCTGGAGACCAGTCTTCCGCGCTACCGCGTGTCGATCACGTCGGGGTGGGTCGAAGGGCGCTGGGCCACCGAGGCGGCGCGCATCCACTGCGTGACCCTGCTGCCGGAGGCCGACCTCGGCGCCGTGTTCTGGCGCGCCGGCATCGCGCTCGGGGACGACATCCTGGGCGAGAAGGTGGGCGCTCTGGTCGTCGCGCTGGAGGATCCGTCCGACCCCGTGAGGGACGAGGGCCACTGGGCGGACATCGCCATCGAACGCTGGCTGAACCCGGAGCGGGCGATGGACGATCGGCCCTTGCTGCCGGCCGCGCTGGCGGCGTCGGTGGCGCCGCCGTTCGCCCCGCCGCCGGGAGACGATCCGATCGGAGCACGTCACGCCGCGGCCGATGCCTGGGCGCGCGAGGAGTTCGGCCTCCCGGAGACGAACCCGTTCGCAGGGGAGGAGCTGGAAGCGGCGAAGCTGGCGGACGAGATGCAGACCGCGGCCGCGCCGGAGGAGGGAGACGAGCCCCCGGACATGGACGCGATGGGCACGGCGGCGCAGGGCATTCTGGCGGTGGCCGCCCGGCGCCACGAAGAGGCCGGCTTCGAGAGGCCGGAGGGCGATCCGGACGTACCCCGGAAGCCGGAGGTGCGAGGCGCCGGACTGTCGTCCGAGATCGCGCTGCGTCTTTCCGGACCCTACGTCACCCCCATCGAGAGGATGACGGCGACGGGCATCGCCGACGCCGGCATCGACTCCCTCGAACCGTCCGAGATACTCCGCAGCCTCACCGAGGCGCGCCTGCAGAGCCCGCAGCCTCCGCTCTTCTGGCCGGCGCTCGACGAGGACGAATCCGTCCGTTTCGGAGACGCGCTGGTCGAGCGGCTCGAGGCAGAGGACCTCCAGCCCCACATCGACGTCTCCGGTGCCGCCGTCGCGACCGGCACCGTCATGACCGGCGCCGTCATGACCGGCGGCTGGATGCCGGGCCGCGGGAACGCGCCTGTCGCCACGGAGCCGGGAGGTAGTGCGCGCGAGCGGGTCGAGATCGGGGGGCGGCGAATCGACGGGCTGCTTGCGGAGGAGACGACATGGCGCGGTGTTCGCTTCGCACGGTGCGAGTTCGTCGATACCAGCTTCGCGGGCGGGCGCTTCGAGGAGTGCGAGTTCGAGGAATGTACCTTCGAGAAGGTCAACCTGTCCCGCGCCACCTTCAGCGGGAATCGTTTCTCCGGTTGCACCCTGCGCAATCTGCAGCTCGTGGACCCGGTGTGGATGGAGTGCACGTTCGACGAGTGTACCTTCGAGCAGGTGATCTTCACCGACCCGGCCATGCGCGATCTGACCTTCGAGGGCGGCGCCTGGCATCAGGTGCAGTTGACCGAGGCGCTGATGATCCGGGTCGTGCTGCGAGGCACGGACATGCGCGAGGTGATGTTCGCGCTGACCCATGCGCCGTATACCCGCTTCGAGCGGTTGTCGATGTTCAAGGTCTGGACGATGGCGTGGGGGAGGGGGTTCCCGGAGAGTGTCTTCGAGGATGTCCATGCGGTCACTTGCGGATTCGCATCGACGTGCCGTTTCGACGGGACCCGCTTCGAGCGGACGCGCTTCGCGAAGACGGGGTTCACCGGGGCCGTCTTCCAGGGCGTGCACTGCACGGCGGATTGCGAGTTCGAAGCCTGCGATTTCAGCGGCGCGGTGTTCGCGGATGCGAAGCTGGCGGGGGTTCGGTTCCTGCAATGCACGATGGCGACGAGCGTCTGGTCGGGGGTGGATGCGGCGCAGGCGTGGTTCTTCGGCTCCATCCTCCGGGGGGTGGATTTCGCCGATACGCATCTGGAGCGGGCGGTGCTGGCGGATTCGGACCTGGAGGGCGTCATATTCCAGGAGGATCGGACGATCGGTGCGGACTTTCGTGGTACGGTGCGTTCGGGTGGATGAACGTGCGGATGATCCACGGGACGCGGGGGGCCGTATCCGGACTTCGGGAAGAAGGAGGGTGAGGAGATGTCGGAGGAGCAGGGAAGGCGGTTGTTCCGCGGCGAGGTCGCGATTCTGGAAGCGGACATGCGGGCGGATATCGCGAATCATTGCTCGCACACCACCATGGGGACCGAGGAAGTCTTTCTGGAGAGGAGGTCCATCACCCATACTCATGGTGACTTGTCCATCATCCACGGGGAGCGATACCGCAAGGCGGGATCCTACGAGCGCGAAGTCGGCGACCAGGATGTCTCCCTGGTCCGCGACAGCGTCAAGGAGGAGGTGCGGGGTCCCGTGGACCTGCGCATGCAGGTCGAGAGCGAAGCGATCGTGGGTGGCGCCTACGCCAACACGATCGTCGGCGTCTACAATCGCATGTGCGCCTGGGCGGATTTCATGGCCTGGGGGGGATGGGTGGAGGCGGACGCGATCCGGACGGAGATATCGGGCGTGGCGATTCGCAGCTATTGCCTGTACATGCACAACCTGGGCCTGCGGGTCGTACGCGCGGACATCCTCTGCGACGACTTCTCCGTGAGGACCGAGAACTTCGGAATATTCGTCGACAACACCACGGAGACCAACCTGGGCACTCCGGGTGCCAGCGAGACCATGGAGAATTGAGACATGTTCGGCGGGGCCACCAACGTAGCGAAGGCGAGTTACCATTCGTGGCGGACGGGAAGAGCGGGAAGGGCGGGAAAGAAGGCAGGGGACGTGCCCGTGGAGGTGGGTCCGTGGGGCTCCACGGGATACGAGCTGACCATCATGGGACAGGGGGGCTGGAGGAGCCTGGAACGGCATCGGAATGCGATGATCCTGCGCTCCTGGGCCAACTACGTGCGCGAGCACCGGAAGCTCACGATCAGCGGCGACTCCCACCTCGAGTGCTCCCTGGGAAGCCTTTTCGTCAAGGTCAAGCGGGATGTCGATCCGGATCTCGGTCTCGACCATGCGCGCGAACCCTATGCCGGAACCGCCTGGGGTCGGGACGAGCTCGTCGTCAGCGGCGACGTGGAATGGAAGTGCAAGGCGAGGACCACGTTGCTGAGCGGCAGCGTCGAGCGCTCGTGGACGGGCAGCGTGTCCCGTATGGTCGGCATGGAGGGGATCATCTGCGGGGGAGCGTTCGCTCGTACCTTCGCGGGTGCTGCGAGCACGATGAGCCCCCTGGCCTCGGGCGACGTGTACGGGGGATGCGCACGAGTGGCCGGTGCCAGGGTCTATCTGGGAGGCCTGGGATACCGATCGGCGGATTCCGCCATGTGGAACATGGCGGTCTACAACAAATCGGCCGCGATCATCGTGGAGCCGGCCGTCGGCTCACCCAGCCAGAACGCGGCGAAGAAGAGCATGGGGGCCAAGGCATTGAAGCTCCTCGAGGCGGCCTGTCCGCTCTTCGACATTGCCTCCGGGTTGGTCAAGCTCGGTGTCGCCATCGGAACGATGATCGCGGCGCGCCGCGGGTGGAAGCCCAAACCTCCCAACGTGGCGCCTCGCACGAGGACGCGCAACGTCGGCATGTGGACGAAAGCGGGAATGTGGAACGTCTACTGAAAGGGGTTCGTTCGAGAAGGAGTGCTTGCGATGACGATGCCGATGACGATGGGGATGGGGATGTCGATGGGGATGCCCGATGTCTGCATGACCCCGCCCTTTGCGATTCCCGCGCCGTTTCCGAACATCGCCATGAATGCAATGGCGGTGCCGGCCTATTACACGATCATGATCAACATGATGCCGGAGCTGAACCTGGGCGGCATGTGCGCGATGTCCTCGGGCGACGAGGGAGGGGCGATGGGGGGAGTGGCAAGCGGGATCATCATGGGGCCGTGCCGCCCCATCATGGGGTCCATGTGCTACTTCGTCGGCGGGATGCCCTTGTGGCTTCTGACCAGGCCGACGCTCCAGAACATGACCAACGCTCCGGGGATCTCCATGGTGCCCAGCCAGACGTGCAAGCAGGTGATGCGCTAGCCCCGCAGGTGGCGCGGGCTCAGGGCCGGCTCCACTTCGCTTGCTGCCCGACAACGCTCGAATGACCCCCGTTCGGAGATTTGATCCAGACATGGCGGATTGGCGGATTCATCGTCTCGCATATGTGGCATTGGTGGCCATGTGGTTCCTGTCCGGCTGTGCGGGAACCGCCGAGCAGGAAGCTCAGTTGGAGCCGAAGCGGCCGCTGAAGATCGAGACCCTCAAGCTGGTCGCGGCAAGGGGGGTGAACGACAACTCTCCCGTGCCGGTGGATCTGGTGCGGGTACCGAACGTCACCCTGCTGCCGGAGCTTCTGAGCACCGAGACCCGGACATGGTTCGCCGAGAGCCGCGACCGTTTTCGGAACGCGTATCCCGACGCCTACATCGATTCATGGGAGCTGGTTCCCGGTACCGTTGTCGGTCCGGTGGATGTCGAACTCGATGTCGATGTCGCGGGGGTGTTGTTCTGCGGGTTGATGAACGGGGTGGACGCCGGTGCTCCGTTCCGGATCGAGCAGGATGGCGAGCTGACCATCACCGTGGGCGATACGGAATGCAGCGTCGGTGGCGGCGAACCCTCCAGGGAGAAGAGTGGTTGGTTGAGCGCCCTGGGGCGTGGCGTGGCGGACGGGGCGGGAGCCGTGTGGAGCTTTACGGTGCAGGCGACGAACGTGTTGGCGACGCTGGCGGGATTCTGACCCACGCCACGTTCGATCCACGGGACGGGACGGCCTCGCACGTTGCGCCCCGCAACGCGGCTCTCGCCTTGCGTTGGAAGCCGAGGCGGCGGACGGGGCATGCGCGCGCGAAGCTTCGTCAGTCGTCGTCATCGTCTTCGCGCTCGTTCTGCTTCTGGATCGCATCGAATAGCTGCTCGAGCGACAGATCCGAGGATTTCATCTGCTCCGCGATCTGGATGATGTCGAGATCGCGCCAACCCATGAGCATGCGCAGGATGGGAAGGGCGGGAGAGTGATGATCCTGCGTGACCATCAGATCCGCGGCACGTTCGATCACGTCCCAGGCATTCTCCTCGCGCCTCGCAAGAGGCTCGGGGCCGGGCCCGGCCTCGGCCCCGAGTGCGTCCTGTTCTCCGGTCTCCGCCCGACTCGATGGTATCTCTCCCAGGAGCTTCCGCAGTGCGGCCCATGCCTCTCTGCACGATGGCAGATCATGATCGAATGCCGGCTCGAGACGTCGACTCCATGCATCGAAGATGCCCTCGAGCGTCTCCGCGGTCCGGACCTGCTGCGATACCTCCACGCCTGCGCCCCAACCGATGGTGCTCGCGAGCTCCGGGACCCGGTTGAGCAACCTGCCCATCGGCGCCGCCCTCTCCCCGAGATCCCCATCCTCCTCATCCGCTCTGGGATGAATGCCTTCGGCGTGGTCCGGCCAGGCTTCCACCACCCCGACGATTGCCTCCATGGCGCCGGCAAAGGCGACGAGCCCGCCATCCGCCCAGGACGCGTGGGCGTGAATCGCCAGAATACGCAAATCCTTGGTCCGCCGGCTCAGTGCTCCGGCCAGGTCGATGACGTCCGCGAACGTCACCGTGTCCGTAGCGGCCCGCTCCCCATCGACGATCGCTTCATCCTGCCCGGCAATCGCCGTATCCAGCGCATGGATCACGCGCTGGAATTCGGGGTCCCAACGGAGGTCCGGGCCACAGGGGTCGTCTTCGCTCACGGGGCTCGCAAGGTCCGGAATCGCCATCTTCCACCTCCATCACGGTATCGTCAGGTTGGTGATTCTCGAGAAGTTCGGCAATGACAGGGGGCGGGCATCGGCGTCGGTGACCCGGGCCGTCACCGCGAGCGGATGCAGCGAGCCGGCCTCGTCGACGACCTCGGCACGAATCGTCAACGCGCCGTTGGCAAGTCCCTCGAAGATGCGAATCAGCGCGCCATTGCCTTGCGCCGAGACGACTTTCTCGGTCACGCGCTGGTCCGGATCGTCGCCGGTGGCGAACCTGTACCGGGAGTTCTTCGCCAACTGCAACCTGATCGACAACGGCGTGCCGTAGCGCCAGGTGTATACGCCTTCCTCGTCGGATTTCGCGCCCTGGATCACATACTGCATGAGGTGCTCGGCGAGGCGTTCTTCATCCGGCCGTACACGCCAGTCGATCCGGAACCGGATCGCCACATTGCCGTCATCGTCGAGATTCCAGAAATCCGCGTGCTCCACCAACGGATGATCGAGCGCCGCCAGGCTCTCGCGTGACGTGTGCAACCGGGCCACGAATTCGGTCAGGGTCGAAGCCGCGAGCTCACGGGCATTCTCGTCGACGGAATAAGGCCAGAGCGAGGCGACATGCCGCACGAAGTAATCCCGGCTCGCTCCCGCCGCCGCTTCCGCGGCCAGGATATCGCGCCTGGTGCAGGCGGCGTCGAACCTGGCCTGCAGACGTCGCAGTGCCCAGGCGAGATAATCGTCGCGACCCGACGCCGGCACACGAGGCGCGGCGCATGCGGCGGCCGGGTCGTCCGCCCAGGCTCGCAACATGCCTTCCATGCCGGACAGCGCCGCGTCGGCGTCGCCTCGCCGGTACGCCTGCATGTCCCGTTCCATATGCCACCACTGCCGGGTGGCATCGTCACCACCGCCCTGCGAGGCGGCCGTGACGAACGGGGCCGCGTAGCTGTCGTAGAGCTGCTCCACGCGTGCCAGACCTCTCTCGTAGCGTCGCATCACGGCCGCATGATCCGCAGCCGGATCGATGTACAGATCCAGCGGATCTTCCTCGGTGAGCAGCTCGAAGGCGACTGCGAGGGTGCCCTCCGCAACCCGGGCCCGCATCCTGCCGACCCTGTCCGCCTCGTAACCCGCATCGCGCTCGAACAGCCACTCCTCGATCTTCGCCATGTCGTCGAGTGCGGGAACGATGGCGGCCGAGCGGGCGACGGCATCCTCGGAGACGAGCCGCTCCCGGGTCTGGGCCCGCAATGCCTGCTCGACGCCGATGGTGATCCCGATCACCAGCTCTCCCGCCAGTTGGCGGATCAGATCCTGAGCGATCGCGGGAGGAAGACCGGCCGGCAGATTCGTGGCGAACTGATC
The DNA here is from genome assembly GCA_022826565.1 of Gemmatimonadota bacterium. Classification (GTDB taxonomy): domain Bacteria; phylum Gemmatimonadota; class Gemmatimonadetes; order Longimicrobiales; family Gaopeijiaceae; genus Bin94. The sequence goes on from JAJDUP010000036.1 coordinate 7,563, forward strand.
GAAGACTTGCAGCTTCCGGCGTGCATCGGCAACCGAGGCCGGATCGACCGTCACGAGACCGGGCAGAGGCCGGGGAGAGACCGCCGGCAGGTCCGACAGGCCCGAATTCTCGATCCGATCGAGAAACGCCAGCCATGCCATCGCTCCAGGGGTCATCACGAGCGACTGGCCTCCTCCACTGCTCCGTCCGCCGGTGCTGGTTCGGGTCATGAGAGGGCCGATATCGGGCAGGACGAAGTACTCCGCCGCCTCCCGCGCTTCGATGCGAATCGCGCTGACCGCGGACTTGGCCTCGAGCGCGACCGGACCACCGAACAGGCGCATCGCCACGGCACGCCCGAGAACCTGGAGCTCGAAGCGATGGTCCGGACGATCGTTGGTCGCGGTCAGCCATTGCTGCGAGGGATCCTGCAAGGCGGTGCGCAGATCGATGAGCGCGGCATGTTGCTCGCGCCAGCTCGTGCTCCGGTCGATCGCGCGGCGGGCCGCCAAGGCGACCGGACCGTTGGTGTAGACCGTATCGGCCCATCGCTGCATCGTGAGGACGAAGTTCTCCCGAGCCAGCTCGGTCAGCCGGTCGATCCGCAATCCGCCGTCTTCCGGCGCCGGCAGCCGGGCCCCCGTGCGGGTCAGGACCAGCTCCACGCCCTCCGGCCACGAGTCCTGCTCCCCTCCGAACACGTCGGCGAAGAGGCGGCGGAGGTCGACCTCCCGCGGGTCGACGGCCAGCCCTTCCCAGGCGGAGAACCACTCGCCCACGACACGCGCATCGTCCAGCCAGCGCTCCGGATCGTCGCTCGGCGCCAGGCGCATCCGGGCGCTCCGATCCAGGGAAGCGGCGAGCGGACGAAGGACGTATGCGTCGAGGAGCGTCACGCCCAGTCGCCGGGGCGCACCATGGTTCGGAATCAGCGGCGCGAAGGGCGCCAACAGCGAAAAATCGGAGATCTCCGACAGACGCATGCTCAGTCCCGCGATACGACGAACCCTCGCTGCGTCGGGAAGCGTGTCGACGCCCTCCAGTGCCCAGGAAGTCGACGCCTCCCGTGTCGCATGCTCCACTGCCGCCCGCAGCGCCGAGATCTCGGACGTCTCGTTCAGCACGGTCAGGCCGGCGAGCGCGGCGCCGGCGACGAGGACCCCGGCCGCAACCCACCTCATGAGACCCGGAGCCGAAGCCGGCTGCGTGCGCTCGAGCGTCTGTATCACCCCCGCCTTGAGCCCCTCGCCGCTGAAGCTGAACGATGCGATGTCGACAACCGACGCCGACGCCGACGCCAATGCCCGATCCAGTGCGGTGGGCAGGTCCCGGGACTGCGCGAGAGCCAGCTTGTTCAGCCCCTCGCGCGCGCCTCCGGCCAGCCAGATGCGGGCCGTGTCCGAGGCAAGCTGGGTGCAGAGGCTGTCTCCATCACGGTTGCTCGAGTCGACGATGCGCGTCGCCAATACCTTGCTCGCGCTCGGCAACACCAGATGCGTCGCGACCCGCATCCCGACGGATCGGGCGAACGCCGCGGCACGGGTCAGTGCCTCGGGAGGAATGCCGTCGGAATCCACGATCACCGCAACGCCGTCGACCGGACGTCGCCAGGGCAATGCGCGCGCAAGCCGCCGCAACGCACGATCGGTCGCGCTCGACGCGTCGATCAGTACGATGTTGTCTCCTGCCGCGATCCCTGTCATGCCGACGCCGGGCGGCGTCAGCCCGAGGCTGCGGCAGAGATCGCTCGTTCCCTCTCCGGCCACGACGACGATGTAGTACGCGTCCGGGCCGGCGAGCCGCGATGCCCGCGACAGCGCTTTTCCCAACCCGATCCGGGGAGACGATCTCCATCCCGTCGCGACGGCCGGCGGCGCCGCAAGCCGGGCTTCGCGCAAGGAATGCGCACGCCCGCGTGCCAGCTCCATCCCGGTGCGGAACAGCCACAGCAGGCCCTTGCCGAGCAGGACGAGCAGCTTCCAGAGGAGCCAGAGCGCAACCAGAAGGAGAACGAGCCCCACGACGATCAGGACGATCAGGAGGATGATCTCCAGCGTTCCGCCCGACATCAGTCGCGTGACGAAGCTGAGGAGCGAGGCGAGGGAGAGATACGAGAGCATCAGCGTGCCGGCTGTCCGGGGGCCGGAGGCTCGGCGCCGGCCTCCCGACCGGTGGCGTCAGGCGGATATGGCGGCGGGCTCCGGGACGACGGCGGGTCCGAGCGTACGTCTTCCATGCGCAGAAGCAACGACGAGTCCCGTAACGCAGGGAGGCCCGAAGGACCGATGCTGTGCTCCAGCGGATCCGACCTGTCGCTCACGGCCGGGAGGCCCGCGGAAATACGGCCGGCAAGATGGCCGGCATCGCGCAGGGCATCCTGCGGCAGGGTCGCCCACAGCCCGACTCCACTCAGGAGCCACACGAGGGCGCCCGCGAGCATCAGGACGGGTGACGCCGCTCCGGCGAGCCTGGGGCGTCTCCTGATCCCGGCATCCGGCATCGGATTTCGATTGGCGCCGATCGTGTCTTCGAGTGCCGAGATCAGCGCCGACAGCTCCTCGCCGTCGCCACGCAACCCGCCTTCGAAGCCGGCCCTGAATATTCCCAGATAGAGCGGAGCCAGCAGCGCCGAATCGCCCTCGCTCCTGGAGCCGGCACCGGTCGCCGCGCCGTAGGTGGAGGCCCGGGCGCGCCCCACGATCTCCTGACCGGCCAGTGCCGAGCCGTAGAGATCGTACTCCAGCAGGTGATCCCTCCAGTGCGCCATCCCGTCCGCGGGATGGTGGATCATGCGCTCGTCCGCAAGCGCCACCAGCGCATAGGCCGTTGCGCGGGACATGTTCGTATCGTTGCGGATCGACGCCGGCAGGGAACGAACGAACGCATCGATTGCATGTGCCAGTCGCCGGCGACTCGTATCCATCCTCGACGTCGGGAAGGAAGGC
>JAJDUP010000033.1 GCA_022826565.1 Gemmatimonadota bacterium
GACACGTTCGGCGTCGATGTACGATACGAGACTCCTGCCGGGGTGGAGTTCATCGTAGCGGAAGCCGCCAATATCTTGCAGGTCGTCGTGGACAGCACAGGCGACTTGAGCGAGGAGCCCAGATGGATAAAGCGCCTCGCGCCCAGGGAGCTGAACCCGGAGGCTGATCGCGCTCGCATCACGGTCTGGGGCTATGGTTCCAGTTCGCCCCAGAACGCTTGGCGGCCTCCCGAATTCCGCCTCGACCTCCACCTCGTCGGCTTCGACGAGAACTTCGCCCGCTTCGCCCGGCTCCGCTACGACCGTCTGGTGATCCGCCCTTGGCCCAGCTTCGGGCTCAGCGGCGATGAAGGCATCTTCGGCTACTTCGGAGCCGCATCCCGTTCAAACCCAGTCCAAGTGATTGTGAGGCCAAAATGAAAACTCGATTCCTACCACCACCCCGACTCTTCCCAGTACTCCTGAGCGTGGCTGCGCTTGGGGTCGCGGCCGCCGCCTGTGACGGCCCAAGGAACAACGAAAGCGTGCATCCGCTGCCCGGTCGGATTCCCGGGAGCGAGGGGGCTACGTCGATCACGCGCGATAGCGTTCCGGGGGACATGGCACCCGCACGGCTGGCGAAGTGGACCGCCGCGCGCGACGCGATCCGAAACGCCCGCCTTGTCGTGGCAATCGGCAGCGCGGGGATGGATCATTCGGAACGTTCGGATCCCACGGTCTTCGGAAGTCTGGCCGATGTAGCGGTCGACACCGCCGGTCTTGTCTACGTTCTCGACGAGCAAGCTCAAGAGGTGCGCGCGTTCGATTTCGCCGGCCGCTTCCTCCACAGATTCGGCGGGTTCGGAGACGGACCGTCCGAACTTCGGCACGCGATCGGCATCGAACTGCTCGGTGACGGACGGATTCTGGTCGCGTCGCGTGATCTACGCGTCAAGGTGTTCGCGCCCACCGAGCAAGGATGGAGCGCGACCCAGACAATCGAGGCCCCGGTCGGCCCCCGCGCGATCTGCTCGATGCGCGACGGGCGAGTCTTTGTCAACGGCTATCGCCAGGACGCGAACACGCTGGTCCATCAACTGCCGATCTTCGGGACCGACTCGGTTGCCCCTGCCTTCGGAGGAGGCTACCAGGACGAAAACTGGCTCGTACAGATGGCGCTCGCCGAGGGTGCGCTGGCATGCGCGAATGCCAGACGCGGTCTGGTGGTGCTCGGCCATCGCGCCATCCCGCTGATTCGGGCCTTCGACTCGCTCGACGGCTCGCTCGTTTGGGCCTCGAAGCTCGAAACGTTTTCTGGAATGCCCGTCTATCAAGGGGTGAACCAGAGGGGACGAAACTACATTCGCAAGGGTCGCCCCGCTCAATGGGATGTTCTGGGCTCGGTCCACCCCGTTGCGGAAGGCCACCTGCTGGTTCAGGTGGGCCACGGAAGCATGGTTCGACGGACGGTTTCCATCGAGAGCTACCTGCTGGACTCCGAGTCCGGTGCCGGAGCCTTTCTCGGCGATGAGGTGCCGAGAGCCATTCCCTTCGAGGGGGGATATGTCGCCCTGTACGAGGATCCTTACCCCCGGATCGAGGTGCGGGCATTCGATGATTCCCAGTTGACCAGGATGGCCTCCGCGCCGAAGGGGGTGGCCGGGCAATGACTCGCAAGACAAGGACATGGATCGCCGGTACGGTGTTCACGGTGGGATCGGTTGCGGGCATGACCCTTGCCACTGTCGGCCTGATCCCCACGGTGGACATCGAGCTTGCCGTGCCGGCGCGCGAGGCGCGGGAGTACCGGCCCGGCAGCGTAGCCGCTCCCGGAGCCGAAGACGAGATCGTGCTCGTCTATCTGGGTTCGTCGTCGTGTGGTTGGTCGAATCTACCCGAAGTATCGCGCGCGGTGAGGGACGCGAAGATCCTCATCGCGGCGCATGCGCGGAACGCCGGGATGCGCTTTTCCACTCTCGGAATCGCTCTGGACGTGGACGCCTCACGCGGCTGGGCGCATCTACGCAAGGCAGGCTTGTTCGATGAGATTGCGGCAGGCATGGGTTGGGCCAACAGCGGAGCCGACAAGTACGTCTTCGGCAACTTGGCTGGCCCGGCATCCACCCCGCAGCTGCTTGTCGTCCAACGCTCTCTGGGCACCGGCCCGGGAGGACGCCCGAAGGCGGAATCCGAGCGGGTATTGGTGAGGAAGACCGGCTCGAACGCAATCCTGAGTTGGGTGTCGGAGGGAGCTGCATACGAAGGCCGGACCGGCGAAGTGCGGGCCGCGGGCGGGATGTGATCCCATGGGCCTCATGAGATCGATTCTGAGGAGGTCCCGCGATCAGCGCCGGTCCCTGCGGCGTCCTCCGGCCGTCCTCTCGCTTCAAGTCCTTCGGTGTGGCACGCTGCCGATTGCGTTACTACAATGCGTCATGCTCACGGACACCCTGCTCAGAGATGTTTTCGATGCGTCGCCGGACGCCATCTTGGTGGTGGATGACGGAGGCGTGATCCGGGATGCCAACGAGCCCGCTGCGACCATGTTCCAATGGGATCGTGGTGAGTTGGTCGGGCTGAGTGTCGATCTGCTGGTGCCCTTTCAGCATCGCGCGCGCCACGCGGAACTCAGGGCGGAATACGCGATCCAACCCCGTGCCCGGCCAATGGGACACGGCTTGCTCCTGCACGGGGAACGCCGAGACGGCAGTCAGTTCCCGGTCGAAATCGCGCTCACGCCCTGGCAACCCGCCGGTGACGAACCCATGGTTGTCTGCACGGTTCGAGACCTGTCCCGATTCGACCGATGGCGCAGCATGTCCATGGCGAGGGAAGAAGCCGCGGAGGCGGAGCGGACCCGAATGGCCGCCGAGTTGCATGACGACATCGTCCAGCGGATGGTCTTCATCAAGCACCGCTTCACTACCCTGCGGGACACGCAGGGCCTGTCCGGCGACGACGACCGTCTGCTTGAGCTGAGCTCAGCCATTGATGACACCATCGCGTCAATCGAGCGGATCTGCCGTGGTCTGACGCCGCTGGAACTCAAGCACTTCGGACTGAGCTTCGCGTTGCGGATCCTGTTTCGCGAACATTCCGAAGCAGGGTTCGCGGTTCAAGGCGATCTCATGGATGTGGGGCGCGAACTGGACCCGGCGAAAGCACTTTCCCTGTTTCGCATCGTCCAGGAGTCCCTTTCCAACGCGCGCGAGCATTCGGGAGCCGACGAAGCCGTCGTCACCCTGACCCGCGATTCCGAGTGGATCGAAGTTGAGGTGAGGGACGCTGGCGTCGGTTTCGATACCGCCGCCGTCGCTTCGTCGGGGAGCGGCATCGGGCTCCTCGGGATGAGTGAACGAGCCGCCATGGTCGGCGGGCTCTTCGAGGTGCGCAGCAGCCTCGGCAGTGGCACCGGAATCCGGGTTCGCGTTCCGGTGGATGAGTATGCTACGGCGGAGGACGAGCTGTGAGCTGGGACACGAAGGTGCTCATCGTTGACGACCATGAGATGGTACGGGCGGGTCTACGGGCGATCATCGAGAGTACCGGCCGAATGAAGGTGGTTGGCGAGGCTGCCGACGGCGAGGAGGCGATTCGGCTGGCACAGAGACTCGAACCCGACGTGATCCTGATGGACATCGACATGCCTCGGCTGGACGGCATCGAGGCAACCCGGCGAATGAGCGCGATGGAGCTTGGCGGAGGGGTCCTGATCCTCACCAGACACGACCACGAGGAGTACCTTGAACCCATCATGTCGGCGGGCGCGATGGGTTTCATCAGGAAGAGCCGGGGGCCGGACGACCTGGTCCGGGCTGTGGATCTGATCGCCGCCGGACGGACAACGATGCCACGCGTGGCGTCGCAGCTCTACATGAGGAGACGGCGGGAATTCGACGCCCAGCCGGAATCCCCGCTGGCCGCCCTGAACGATCAGGAACGCGAAATCCTGAGGCTGACCGCCAGAGGCTATACGGCAAGCCAGATTGCCGGCAAGATGTCCCTGGCGCGGAAGACAATCGAAAACTACCGTGCCCGCCTCAAGGAGAAACTTGGGTTGCGCGACCGGTCGGACTGGGTGGACTTGGCGCTCAAGTCGGGCTTGCTGCTGGACGAGTAGGATAGGATGAAGAACCCCATCGGCCAGCGTATATTGGAGTACGCCCGCATCCGTTCGGATCCCCTCCGAAGTCCCGCCATTTGGTCACGATTTCCCCGCTGTTCGTGGGCAGCGAGGTCAGATGTGGCCTGAGGGCAGGAAACGCAGATCGCGCAGCCCTGATTGAACTTACGTGATTCCCTGCCGTGATTCAGTCCACCGGTAGTCTGCCAAAATGGCAGACGTGATGGCGGACACTATGGCCACGAATTCCGTGGATACTCCTACCCTGACGATGAACCGATCTCCACGTGGACGCTGTACCAGTCGAAGTTCTGATCGGAAGCGTCGAGCGTGATGGGGCGGCTCTCCTGCGCCTTGAGGTCGATTCTTGGCGTGGGGCCGAGTTCGGTTCCGTTGGAGAGGTGGACCTCGACGCGCACGTCTGTGACCGTCGAGCCCGTGGTGTTGGTCACGGTGCCGTTGAACCGCTGGCCGGACGAGCTGTAGCTGATGACCAGGTTCACGCCGCGACGAGCGTCAGTGGCGATCTCATCGGGGTTCCAACGCGTGCCCGACTCGCCCGGTTCGGTGGGGCTTTCGGTGCAGGCGGCGACGATGGCCACGAGAAACAGGGTCGCGGCGCGGGAGGCAAGTGTACTTGCTGTCATGGGTCTTTCCTTTGTCTTGTAAATGGATGGGGTGCCGAGCGCTGGCACCGATTGGGCGGGCCACGCCGCCCCACGCTCGCGTTGTTCGCGGAGTTAATGCTCCCGCAACCGATCGTGTTCGGGCGTTAGCGCACTCTCAACAGCGCGCCGATCATCGTGCGACACCTCTGAACCGGGGACCACGGCCGGCGCGAACAACGGAGCCAGCATCAAGAGGCCCACAGCGCCCAGGCGCGACAAAGGGCGAGATTGCGCCCGAAGCGCACGATGTTCGTCCATCAGACGCCTGACACGCAGCTCCAGTCGTGAGCGGCGCCGACCAATGCAGGGAACGGGGCTGCGGCGATCGGGCCGCGCGACCCACCGCGCCACTTCTGCCAGGCAGCTCGCCATGGCGAGACGGTCCGCGAACTGACTGGCCGCCCAGTCGTCGCACAGCTCCTCGGCGGCGAGCCGGACCTCGCGCGCCGCAAGCCGGAAGAGCGGCTGGAAGAAGAAGACCGCCTGCAGGACGTTCAGGATGGCCAACCGGATGGTGTCGCGGCGCAGATGGTGGGCAATCTCGTGGCCGATCAGAGCCCGGAACTCGTCTTCGTCGAGTTCATGAAGTGCGCGTACGGGCACGCAGATCTCGCGACGGGTACCCGCGCCCAAGGCAACCGGCGAGCCCAGATTGTGGCTTTCCGTCAGCCGCGGCGGCGGGTCCAGGGCCACCTTCCGGCCAAGCTCGGCCAGCGCGCAGGAAGCCCGTGGATCCGCCACCGGCTGGCGGTCGTGAAGGCTGCGGCGCAGCTTCTCCAGTCGAAGGACGTAAAGGGCAAGCAGGCCCCCGGCCAGGGCGATCCACAGGATGCCGGCAGCGGCCTGCCAACTCGGGTTGGCCGCATCCTCCTCGCCGTGAGTCCGCTCGCCTGGCGGCAGGGCGCCGGAAGCTGTCTCCTTCTCGCGGTCGTGTTCACCTTCGGTTGCATGCTCCCGGCCGACAATGGCCGAGGGGATGGGGACGCGCCACAGAGCGGTGTCCGGCGAAGCCACGGTGTGGACGGTCGGCGTGATCAGGCTGGCCGCCAGCGCAATGTGCCAGATCGTTTCCCGCAGACGCGCATGGGCCTTGGGAAAGGCCCGCAGGAATAGCCAGGCGGTCGCGCACCACAGAGTGCTGTGGACGAGGAACGTTGGGAGCCACACCGTCATTTGCCTCTCCCCTTTCGCTTCCCGGACACGATCTCCCTGAGACCGTCCAGGTCGTCCGCGTCGATCTCGCCGGAATCGACCAGGTGGTTGACCAGCGCCGCGCTGTCACCGGCGAACAGGCGCCGTACGAGGTCGCCCACCATCCCCTTCCGCACATCCGCCTCCGCGACCGCAGGCCGGTAGATGAACTGTCGTCCGTTCGTACGGTGCTCCACGCACCCGTACTCATCCAGCTTTCGCAGCATCGTCTTGATCGTCGTGACGGCGAGGCCCCGCTCTTCGAAGAGCGCCTGGTGAACCTCGATCGCCGGGGCCTCGCCACGCTCCCAGAGCACGCGCATGATCGCGAGCTGCAGGTCTCCGAGTTGTCGCTTCCGCTTCATCAAGTACTCTCCGTGGATGTGGGCCTGATCCGACTACTCGGGTAGTTACTACCCACGTAGTCATTCGGAAGTTCCATCGGCCCTCACGCTACCTCGATCCGGTCCCGAGGTCGCGTTCGAACGCTTGCATCTCGCCGCGCAGGATCTGGAGCTGGTTGTACACCGGGCGGTAGGCCGCGCGGCCCGGGCGGACGCCCTCGCCGCCGCCGTGTTCGCCACGATCCTCGCCACGCCCTTCGCGCCCGCCGTGCTCACCGGCACCCTCGCCTCGCTCGTCTCCACCAACGCCGTGGCCCTGCTCGATGCCGGCCTCGGGGTGACTGACCCAGGAGCTGAATACGTTGCCGAAGGCGCCCAGTTCGACCGGCACTGTCCCGCCCGGGCCCAGGTCGATCCGCTTCGTCGGCCCAAGCTCCGTGCCGTTGTCGAGATGGACCTCGACGCGCACCTGCGGCAGGGTTCGTGCGGTGGTGTTCGTTACCGAACCGACAAACACCTGAGTCCCGGGGTCGAACTCGAGGACCAGACGAGCCCCGTTGGCGAAAATCCTGTCCAGCCCCGTCATCTTCGGCAGGTAGGCACCTTCTTCCTCGCCCTCGCGCGCCCCTGCTGCACGCTCACGGCCGCCGTGCTCGCCAACGCCTTCAACGCGTTCATGGCGTTCGCCCTCGCTCACTTGCGGCCTGGCCGCGTGGCCGCCGAGCCCAACCGCCACGCGCATCTCACGCAACTCGGCCCGGGCCTGCGTCACGAGATCATAGAGCTTGTCCGCGTCCGCGCTCTCCAGCGCGGGCTGTTCCTCCTGCACGCCGGGTGCGAGAGCCCGTCCGCCGTCCACATGGGCGGAAACGCCCGCCCCGGCGGCACCGAGCACCATCAGGGATATCATTGCGATCTTCATCTTCGGTCTTCCCTTCGAGTCGGGTAGCGCCCACGGTCGTCACTCGCGCTCGTCCAGACGACTACCATACTAGTTGACTACTGTGATAGTCTAAACGGACCGAAGATGTTCCGCAAGGCGGAGATGCCGGCCTACCCGCCCCGCGGCTGGCCTCCTGTCAAGTGGATCGCGTTCCCGAGGGCACCGCGCTCGGGCACTACCGGGTCGGGATACACGCCGCACCCCAGCTCTTCGGCGATTGAGATCACCGCTTCGCGAAACACGCGCACCTCCCGCACCAGCCCCCCGACGAAGGCGACCACGGGGAGCCGCTCCCATCCCGGGGTGCGCTCCAGCGCGGCCCTCAGGTGCGCGCGGATGGCGCCGAGCGCCCTGTGCACGATGCGGGCCGCTACCGGGTCGCCGTTCCGCGCCTCCCTGGCCACCAGCTCCGACAGCGCCGCAACCTCGCCCTTGGTGGCGCGCGCGGCCCACCCCACCAGGTCGCGCGGCGCGCACGCTCCCGCGGCGTCCAGAAGAGCGGCGCCGAGAGAGGTGTGCGGCTCCCTCCCGTCACTCGCCTGCATGACGGCGCGCAGGCCATCCAGGCCGATCCGGTATCCGCTCCCCTCGTCGCCCAGGAGGTGGCCCCATCCCCCCACCTGCACCACCTCGCCGCGCGGCCCCACGGCCCGCACCGACGACCCCGTGCCCGCAACGCAGACGATGCCCCGCCCCGCACCGAAGGCGTCGGCATGCGCGGCTTCGACATCGGTGCCGACCGCAACCCGTTCCGCCAGCCCGGCACCCTGCAGCGCCGCCTCGACGGCCGCACGGGCGCGCTCCTGCCCTGCGCCCGCCAGCCCCGCCCACACCCCGCGCACCGGGAGCGCGACGTTCGCCGCAGCGGCCGCCGCGCGCACCACCGCCGTGACCGCCGACACCGCACGCGCCGGATCGTCGGGATCGATCAGCCCCGGGCCGCCGTCCGCGGCGCCGAGTTCGTGGCCGTGCGCATCTCCCACGAGGGCACGGGAGCGCGTACCGCCGCCATCGACGCCGACATGGTGGTGGGTGGCCGGAGTCACCCGGGCCGCCGGAAGAAGGATCCCGCCGCCATCGTCACCACCAGCCCGATGAAGACGAACCAGGGCCACGCCACCGCATCGCGGGCCAGCGCCCAGATCGCCACCACTGTGCCCACGCCGGCGGTCATGCCGACGAGCGCGCCGGTCTGGCTGACGCGCCGCGTGAGCACGCCCAGTGCGAAGGCGCCGAGGAGCCCGCCGTACGCCATCGAGGCCGCCGCGAGCGCCACCTCGACCGCCGCCGTTCCGCGCGAGAGCGGGATGAAGACGATCGCGCCGGCGATGAGGAGCCCCGCCCACACCAGCGTGAAGACCTTGCCGGCGAGCATCGCGGAGCGGTCGCCCGTGCGGCCGGTGAGCGGGCCCCAGAAGTCGTACGCGCTCGCCGACGCGAGCGAGTTGATCGACGACGAGAGCGACGACATGGCGGCCGCGAAGACCCCGGCGATGAGAAGGCCGCGCAGCCCGGTCGGCATCTCGTCGATGATGAAGCGCGCGAAGATCTCGTCGGAGCTGTCGAAAGCGCGGCCCTCGAAGAAGACCCAGAGGCCCAGGCCGACGAGGAGGAAGAGCGCGAACTGGAAGATCACGGCGATGCCGGAGCCGATCAGGGCGCGCTGGCTGTGTCGGACGTCGCGGCAGGTCAGGAGGCGCTGCACGATGAGCTGGTCGGTGCCGTGCGACGCCATCGACAGGAACCCGCCGCCCACGAGGCCCGCCCAGAATGTGTAGGCCACCGCGGGCGAGGCCGAGAAGTCGAGGGTCGCCAGCTTGCCGGCCGCCGACGCCTGATCGAGGATCGCGGCCCATCCTCCCTCGACGGCGCCCTGGAGCAGAAGAAGCGCGATCAGGCCGCCGCCGACGTAGAGGACCATCTGCAACGCATCCACCCACACCACCGCCCTGATTCCGCCGTAGTACGTGTAGACCAGCGTCGCGGCGCCGATGACCAGAATCGACACCGGGTAAGACCAGCCGGTGATGAGCGCGAGCGGGATCGCTGTGGCGAAGAGGCGGACCGAGTCGGCGAGTAGGCGCGTGACCATGAAGACGCCCGAGGCGTAGCGGCGCGCGGCGGTGCCGAAGCGGGTTTCGAGGAGGGCGTAGGCGGTCGAGAGTTCGCCCTTGTAGTACGCCGGCAGGAGGATGCGCGCGACGACGATGCGGCCGGCGAGGTAGCCCAGCGCGAGCTGCAGGAAGGCGAGGGTGCCGAGGTAGGCGATGCCGGGGATGGAGAGGAAGGTGAGGGTGCTCGTTTCCGTCGCGACGACCGAGAGCATGACCGCCCACCAGGGGAGGTTGCGGCTGCCGAGGAAGTAGTCGCTGCCGCCCCGGTTGGCTCGGCCGAGCCAGGCGCCCCAGGCGGTGACGCCGACCATGTAGAGGATGAGGACGGTGAGGTCGGTGCCGCCGAAGGAGGTCATGGGGTGCGGGGTGGTGCCCCGGGCTCGGGCGGCGTGCCTTGTGACGCGGCTCCGGGCGGCCTGCTCTGCCCCGGTCGCTCGCGGGGCGCGGGCGGCGTGTCGGTGATCGCGCGGGCGACGCGGTCGTGGACGCCGCGGCGGAGCGGGATGTGCCTGGAGTTGTCGCGTGTGGGGTTGACGCGGTTGGTGAGGAGGACGACGGCGAGCTCCTGCGTGGGGTCGATCCAGATCGAGGTGCCGGTGTAGCCGGTGTGACCGAAGGAGCGGGCGGAGAAGTAGTCGCCGGCGGAGGAGCGGGGAGAGGGGGTGTCCCAGCCGATCGCACGAGTGGAGGCGGGGGACTGGCGGCGGGTGATGCGGTCGACCCAGCCGGGGGCGAAGATGGCGACGGGGGAGAAGCGGGGGCGGTGGCACGGCAGGCCCGAGAAGCGGTCGGCGCGGCAGGGGCCGGCGATGCCGCGGTCGAGCATCATCTGCGTGAAGACGGCGAGGTCGCGTGCCGAGCTGAAGAGGCCGGCGTGGCCGGCGACGCCGCCGATGGCGTGTGCGTTCTCGTCGTGGACGACGCCGTGGACGTGGTAGCCGCGGTAGCTCTCGTCGAGTTCGGTGGTGGCGACGCGGTGCCATTGGGCCGGGTCGGGCGCGAAGCCGGTGTCGGCCATGCCGAGGGGGCGCCAGACCTCGTCCGTGAGGAAGTCGTCGAGGGGGCGGCCGGTGACGGCTTCGACGATGAAGGCGACGGTCATGAGGCCGATGTCGGAGTAGACGGTGCTGTCGCCGGGGGGGTAGTCGAGGGGGAGGGCGCCGATGGCGTCCTCGTAGGCGTCGCGGCCCTCCATTTCGAGGAAGAAGCGGCGGAAGGGGGGCAGGCCGCCCTGGTGGACGAGTAGGTGGCGGATGGTGACCCGCGACTTGGCCGCGCCCCACCAGGGGAGGTGGTCGGTGACGCGGTCGTCGAGGGAGATGGCGCCGCGCTGGGCGAGGATGATGGCGGCCGAGGTGGTGCCGACGACCTTGGTCAGCGAGGCCATATCGAAGATCGAGGCCGGGGTGACGGCGGGCGCGGCCTGGTCGTGGTCGAGCCGCCCGTATCCGCGCAGCCGCACGATCTGGCCGCGGCGGGCGACAGCCAGGGCTGCGCCGGAGGCGGCGGAATCGGCGAGGGCGGCCAGGATGAAGTCGTCCAGGGCGGCGAGGGAGTCGGCGTCGAGGGCGACGCGGGCGGGATCGACCTCGCGCGGGGAGACGACGGCGCCGCCTTCGCGGCAGAAGGTGTCGGCAAGGTCGGGAGGGTCGTCAGCGTCGGGGTCGCCGGGGCTGCCGGGGTCGGGCGGCGGCTCGGTGAGTGCGCCGGCGAGGGTGCGGCCGGCGCAGGCGGGGATGGATGCGGATGGGCGCCAGCGACCGGGGCCACCGGTGGCGGCGGCGGGCCCGGCAGCGGCGCCGGCCGGCCGGGTCCGGGCGCCCGGTACGAATCCGGCCTCCTGGAGCGGGTCGATGGCGGCGTCGGATCGCGCGGCGACAACAGGGCGCGCGGCGCGGTCAAGACCATCGCCAATGCGGTGGAGCGGCGGGATAGACACCGGAAGGCGTCCCGAGATGGACGCGCGGCCGGTGATCGCCCTGGCCGCGGCCTGCTGCGACACCTCCCACCCCCCCCACGCCGCCATGTAGGCGCTGGCCCGGGGGAAGGCCGAAAGCAGGTACGGGTTGCCGAAGGAGACGACCACGGAACCTGTGCCTTCGAGTCGGCTCAGGCCCTCGACGAATGCGCGGAAGGCGGCGGGGACACCCACCGAGCCCGCACCGGAGCGTGGGGAGACGTACGCCCCGACCACGACGGCGTCGACCGCGCGGGCATGGTGCAGGAGCGAATCGTAGACAGCCCAGGGCGTGTCGGGGCCGACCCGGGCGGTGGAGAGACGCACCGCCGACGTTGTCCTCAAAGTGGTGTTGAAGGTCCTGCCGGCGAGGAGATCGTCGGGACGGGCGTAGGTGACGCTCAGGACAGCCGCCGTGGGCAAGATCGGGACGGTCTCGCGCCCGTCGCGTACCAGCGTGAGGGAAGCCGCGGCTGCCCGGTCGGCGACGGCGCGGTGTTCCGCCGTGCCCACACGGGTCGCGACGGTCGCCGGATCGATCAGGCGGCTCCGGTGCAGGGCCAGCCTGGCCTTCGCTTCGAGGAGGCGGCGCACCGAGAGGTCGACCCGGGCGCGGCTGACCCGCCCCGATTCCACTGCCTCCGTGACGGCCTCCACGGCCGGGCCGATGCCGTCCGGTGCCAGCACCACATCGGACCCGGCCTCCAGCGCGACCACCGCCGCCTCGCCCGCCCCATACCCGTCGGTGATCGCGCCCATGCGCAGCGCGTCGGTGAAGAGGATGCCGCCGAAGCCCATCTCGTCGCGCAGCACCTCGGTCATGAAGTACGGCGACATGGTGGCCGGCCGATCGTCGCCCAGCACCCCCGGCACCGCGACGTGCGCGGTCATCACCGCGTCCACCCCCGCATCGACCGCCATGCGGAAGGGGAGCAGCTCCACCCGGTCCATGCGATCGCGGTCGGCGCCGATCACCGGCAGCTCGATATGCGAATCCGTCCGCGTGTCACCATGTCCCGGGAAGTGCTTGGCGGTGCTGAGCGCCCCGCCCGCCCGCGCGCCCCGGATGAAGGCCGCACCGAGCCGTCCCACCGCTACGGGATCCTCGCCCAGGGAACGGGTGTTGATGACGGGGTTGTCGGGGTTGCTGTTCACGTCGAGCACCGGTGCGAACAGCCAGTGCACGCCCACCGCGCGCGCCTCTTCCGCCGTGATCCGCCCGTATTCGAAGGCGAGTTCTTCGTCGCCGGCCGCGCCGAAGGCCATGGTGGGCGGGAAGCTCGTGCCGCCGCCCTGGGGCAACAGCGACGGGAGCGCATAGCTGTGGTTGATGCGCATCCCGGGGCCGCCGTTCTCGAAGTCCGCCGTGACCAGGAGCGGCACCCGGGCGCGCGACTGGAGGCGGTTCAGCTTGGCCACGTAGGCGTCGGGAACCCCGATGGAGATCGAGACGCCCCCCAGTCCTTCTTCCACCCACCCCAGCAGCTCCTGGAAGTCCGCGTCGCTCTCGGAAGCGTAGCCCCCCGGAATCCACGGTATCACCAGCTGGGCGACGGCCTCGCGCAGGGTCAGGCCCGCGAGGGTTTCATCCACCCACCGGCGGGCTTCCGCATCCAGTTGAGCAATCGACGCAGTGAGGGCCGGGCCGGGGGACACGCCGGCGGCAGCATCGGACAGCGGGGTGTTGGCGGCACTCGTGCAGGACGCCAGTGCGGCCGCCAGCCCAGCGGCGACGAACGCCCTCGTCAATTGATGGCCGCCCCGGTGCGCGCCGGAATCTGCAGTCCGTCACCGATCTGGAAGGTGCCGATTCGCGTGGGCGCTCGTCCGGTCACGTCGATCCGTCCGAGAATGGCGTCGACTGCCGCCCGCTCCGCGACGGGGACGCCCGACCACGCGGTCAGGTATGTCCCCACATCCGGGAATTCGGAGAGCAGGTACGGGTTTCCGAACGCGACCACGATCGACGGCCTGCCCAGGCGGGCCAGATCGCGCACGAATTCGAGCGTCGCCTCGGGGAGCGCGACCGATCCGGACGCGGTCCTTACCCCCACGTGGAGCGATACCACCGTGAGGTTCATTTGCCGCGCACGCGCGAGAACCTGGTCGTACTCCGCCCGGGTCGTTCCGGGCTCGACGTAGGCTGTCCGCAGACGGCGATACGTCTGCCGCAGCGAGGTGTTGAAGGCGCGGCCCGCACGCAGGTCGGTCGGCCGGCGATAGGTGACCGAATAGACGCTGGCGGTGGGCGTTCCCGCCAACGGCAACAGTTCGCGCTCGTCCTTGAGCACGGTGACGGAGCGGTTGGCAACCCGGCGGGCCACTGCCGTGTGCGCCTGCACGCCCACCACCCGGCGCACGCGAGAGATGTCGACGGTGCGTGCGCGGTCGAGGCCCAGCTTCTCCTTGGCCCGCAGGATGCGCAGCACCGAGCGGTCGATCCGCTCCTCGGTCATTCGCCCGGACTCGACCGCGTCGACGATGCCTCTGCGGGCCGCCCCGACATCGGGCGGCATGAGTATCACGTCCGCGCCCGCTTCGAGCGCCCGCACCGCCGCCTCGCCGCGCCTGAACAGCCTGTCCACGGCGGCCATGTCCATCGCGTCGGTGACCACCAGGCCGCCGAATCCCATCTCGTCGCGCAGCAGTTCCGTGAGGACGGCGGGGGCCAGGGTTGCCGGCGTGCGGGCGCCGGTGATCTCGGGAACGGTGATGTGCGCCGTCATCACCGCACCCAGTCCCACTTCGACCGCCCGGCGGAATGGGAGCAGCTCCACCGAGTCCATGCGCTCGCGGCTGACCCGGATGACCGGCAGCGCGATGTGCGAATCCACCTCGGTGTCGCCGTGCCCCGGGAAGTGCTTGGCCGTCGCGATCGCCCCGTGGTCCTGCATGCCCCGGACGAAGGCGGCGCCGAGGGCGCTCACGCGCTGGGGATCCTCGCCGAAGGAACGAACGTTGATGACGGGGTTCTCGGGGTTGTTGTTGACGTCCAGCACGGGCGCGAAGGGCACGTGAACGCCGATCGCGCGGGCCTCGAGCGCGGTCACCCGCCCCATTTCGTAGGCCATCCCGGGATCGCCGGACGCGCCCACCGCCATCAGCGCCGGGAACCTGGTCGCGCCGCCGAGCCAGATGTTGGTCGGCGCGTGCACGACGCCGTCGAAGCGGAAGCCGGCGCCCGCCTCGAGATCCGCGCCGACCAGGAGGGGAAGATCCGAGAGCCTTTGCAGCCAGTTGAGCTTGGCGGCCACCTCCGTGGGCGATCCCACCGAGACGATGATGCCGCCGACCTGGTGGGTCTCGACGAAAGTCCGGGCCCGCCTCGCCGCCGACGACCCCTCCGGAGCGAAGTCGCCAAGCAGGAACGGCATCATCAGCTGGCTCACCTTCTCTTCCAGCGTCAGCGACTCCAGGGTGCGCACCGCCCAGCTCCGTCCGTCGTACCAGGCGTCGCCGGCAGGATCGAGGCGGTATGGCATCGGCCGGAGTCCGGCATCGATCGGACGGTCCGGCGTCGCGGCCGTGGGTTGCTCGACAACGGGGTCTTCCGGTCCTCCGGGCAGCGGTCGCCCCGAGAGCCCCGCACATCCGGAGAGGACGGGAAGGAGGAGCGCGACGAAGACCCGAAGCGATGGCCGGGCGAGCGTGCGCGGGGTGAAGGAAAGCCCAGCCGGGTTTCGCTCGGGGTGTCGGGTCACGGAACAGCTCTGCGCCAGGTGTTGGGAGGTCAGCCGCTATCTTGAAAGGTAATCCGAATAACCTGACCCGGGGGAGTGCCCACGCGATGCGTTTCCGCGATGCCACGGTCGTTTTTCTGACGTTTGCAACAGCCCTCTGCGCACCCGGTTCCGAAGCGGACCAGGGCGGGGACACCGCTCCGGCGGACATGCCGGACTCGTCACCTCCAACAGGCGACGTGCGGCCCGGCATCGAGGTCCTGCTCAGCGACTCCCTGCACCTCGTGCGGGGGCGCCGCGTCGGTCTCATCACCAACCACACGGGCCGCGACCGGGCCGGCACCCCCTCGATCGACCTGCTCGCCGCGCACCCCGAGGTCGAACTGGTCGCGCTCTATTCGCCCGAGCACGGCATCCGCGGCAGCACGGAGGGGGGGATCAGCATTGACGACGACGTGGACGAGCGCACCGGGCTGCCGATCCACTCGCTCTACGGCGACACCCGCCAGCCGACGGACGCCATGCTGGAGGGAGTCGACGTGCTTCTCTTCGACATTCAGGACGTTGGCGCGCGGTACTACACCTACCTGTCCACCATGGCGCTGGCGATGGAGGCCGCGGGCGAGCGCGGCGTCTCCTTCGTGGTCCTCGACCGCCCCAACCCCATCGGCGGCGACCCCGTGCAGGGCAATATCCTCGACCCTGAATACTCCTCCTTCGTCGGCCTTTATCCGATCCCCATGCGGCACGGACTGACGGCGGGCGAATTCGCGCGGATGGCGGTCGGCGAATTCGGCGTGCGCGTCGACCTGAGCGTCGCGGTTGCGGACGGATGGGCGCGGACGATGCCCTTCGACCAGACCGGCATTCCCTGGATCGCTCCATCGCCCAACATGCCATCAGTCGAGAGCGCGCTGCACTATCCCGGCACCTGCCTCTTCGAGGGGACGCCGATTTCCGTGGGCAGGGGCACCGACCGGGCCTTTCAGCAGGTGGGCGCACCGTGGCTCGACGGAGAGGAGCTGGCGGCGCGGCTTGGGGCGCTCGGTGTCCCGGACGCGCGCTTTGTCCCGGTACGGTTCACGCCGGAGAATCCGGGGGATGGCAAATTCGGAGGGGTCGAGGTCGGCGGAGTGCGCGTCCAGGCCGACGGTCCCGCGTACGATCCAACGCTGGCCGCACTGGCGCTGCTGGTCGAGACGAAGGCCATGTCCGGCGGCCGCTGGAGCTGGCGCATCGGCCATTTCGATCGGCTCGCGGGCACCGATGCGTTGCGGAACGCCCTGGACGCAGGGGTGTCCTATCAAGGGGTGGCGGATCGTTGGGGGGATGGACTGGACGAATACGCGGCTCGCCGCGAGCCGTACCTGCTCTACCGCTGAAGGAGATGGAATGACACTCCCCGCGTCACGGTGCTGGAGCGCGGCCCTGTGCGCCATCGTGCTGGCCGGCTGCTCGGAAGACATGGAACCCGTGGGACCGCCGCCGGTCACTCCGATCGACGCCGACAATCCCGACAGACAGGTACTGATCACCCTCTACAACGCGACGGGTGGAACGGGTTGGAGCCAGAGCCGCAACTGGAACGGCCCCAGCAGCATTGGAACCTGGTACGGCGTCGAGACCAACTCGGCCGGCTTCGTCACCGAGCTCGAGCTTGATGACAACAACCTGACGGGCGCGTTGCCCGCGCAGT
The DNA here is from genome assembly GCA_022826565.1 of Gemmatimonadota bacterium. Lineage (GTDB taxonomy): Bacteria > Gemmatimonadota > Gemmatimonadetes > Longimicrobiales > Gaopeijiaceae > Bin94. Next base: position 16,696 of record JAJDUP010000033.1, read on the forward strand.
TGGGCGACCTGGCGCATCTGGAAAGGCTCGTCCTGGATGGAAACGGAATCTCCGGACGGATTCCCCCCGAGCTTGGGAACCTGAGCGACCTCACCATGCTCAACCTGCGGGGGAACAGCCTGGAGGGATCGATCCCTTCGGAACTCGGCGCACTCGCCCGCCTCGACACATTGGACCTCTTCAACGCCGGCCTGTCCGGGACCATACCATCGTCGCTCGGAAACCTGGGTTCAGTGCAGAGGTTGACCGTGGGATGGAACCGGCTGTCGGGTCCGATACCGGCGGAGCTCGGGCAGCTGGACAATGCGACGTACATGAACTTCAGTCGCAACGAGCTGACGGGAACGATACCCCCGGAACTCGGGGACCTGGAGTCGATCGAGTTGATATCGGTCTCACGGAACAACCTCACCGGCAGCATCCCGCCCGAACTTGGCGAGTTGGCGACCCTCGAACGCCTGTACCTCTACGACAACCAGCTGACCGGCGGCATTCCCCCGGTTCTTGGACAGCTCTCGCGCCTCGACCTCCTCTGGATTCATCAGAACAACCTCACGGGCCCCATACCGGACGAGTTCGCCAACCTGGCGGCAATGGAGCGCCTCAGCGCCTACGAGAACGGACTCAGCGGGGCGATCCCGTCCTTTGTGGGTGACTTCCCGCTGGTATACCTGCTCCTGCACGAAAACGCCTTCAGTGGCGGACTTCCGGCCCGGATCGGCGGGATCAGCGCGCTCGAGCGCCTCACCCTGAGCGGTAACCCCGCACTGACCGGACTGCTTCCGCGGAGTCTGCTCGATCTCGAATACATCGACGAGTTGACTTTCGTGGACACAGGGCTGTGCCCGCAGGTCGACGCTGAATTCCAGGAGTGGCTGCAGACGGTGCCGGATCTTGCCGGCACCGAGTGTGATCCCGGTGAGGTTGACAGACTGGCCCTGGCGGAGTTCCACGGGATTACGGCCGGCACATCGTGGAAGAACCGCGGTGCGTGGACCAGCGACGCGGACGTGGGCGACTGGTACGGGGTCACTTCAGAGGGAGGACGCGTCGTTGAGCTCGCGCTGCCCGACAACGATCTCGCCGGTCCACTCCCGGCCGAGATCGCCAACCTCGGCGAGTTGAGGGCGGTCGATCTCACGGGCAACGATCTGTCTGGGGGGTTTCCGGGTGCCATCGCGGGATTGACCGCCTTGACCGAGCTGCGTGTAGGCGGGAACACGGGGCTCGAGGGCGCGTTGCCGTTCGGTCTTCGGCGGCTGGACCAGCTCCGCGTGCTGGACTTCGACGGGACCGGCCTGTGCGCATCCCCTTCGGCCAACTTTCAGGCATGGTTCACCGGGATCGCGGAAACCTCGGGGGCGATATGCGACAACCCCGATGAGGTCACGGTGTCTCTGCCGATGGTCTACCTCACGCAGTCGGTTCAGAGTCCGGAGAGGGGGGTGCGCCTCGTGGCGAATCGGGACGCGCTGCTCAGGGCCTTCGTCACCGCGGAGGAGCCGCGCGGGTATTTCGAGCCAGAGGTCATCGCGGTATTCACCGTGCTGGGGGAAGAGGTTCACCGGGCGGTGATGACGCGCGATGACAACCAGATCCCGGCGGAAGCAGACGAAGGCGATCTGGAGCTGTCCTACAATTCGGTGATCCCGGCGGAGGTGGTCACGCCGGGCCTGCAGATGTTCGTGGAAGTGGATCCCGAGGGCACCTTGCCCCTCAGCGCTGAAAGCACCACGCGCTTTCCGCCCCTCGCCACGGAATTGCTAAGCGTGGTGGAAGTACCCCCGATGCAGCTCACCCTGGTCCCGGTCCTGGAGGAGGCGGCGCCCGACACGTCGATTCTGGCGTGGGTCCGTGGCGTGTCCGCAGAGAGTCCCCAGGTGGGACTGCTGAAGCACTCCTTCCCCTTCGCCGAGTTCAGCGTCAGTTCCCACGACGCCTACTACACGTCGCTGGATATCACCACGACGGCCGGACAGGTAGCGTTGTTCGGAGAGCTCGAGGCTTTGCGAACGGCGGAAGGCGGGAGCGGCTACTACTATGGGGTCGCCGCCCGCCTGGGTTCCGTTGGCGGTCGGGGTCAGTTGCCCGGGTGGGTGAGCATCGGTGTAAGGAGCCCGACCACGCTGGCGCACGAAGTCGGGCACAACCTCTCGCTGCGACACGCGCCTTGCGGAGGCCCCGAAGGCATCGATCCGGCCTTCCCCTACCGGGACGGGAGCATCGGCGTGTGGGGATACGACTTCCGAAACGGATCGACGCTGGCTCCCGACCGCGGCCGGGACATCATGACCTACTGCCGGACGAGCCCCTGGATCAGCGATTACCACTTCAAGAAGGTTATCGACCATCGGGCCGGTTTGCAGGGCGATATTGCGAGAGCCGCGGTGGCCAGGGCGAATGCGCCGTCGCACGTGCTGGTGCTCTGGGGCGGAGTCGTTGGTGGTGAATTGCGACTCGAGCCGGCCTATCCGATGCGCGCGGGGTCCCGGCTCCCCGAAGCGCCCGGACCCTACCGCATCGGGGGTATCGGCTCGGATGGCCGGTTGCTCTTCTCCCTGGATTTCACACCCGGCGAGGATGTGTACGGCGAAAAGCACTTCTTCTTCACCGTGCCGATAGAGCCCGAGTGGGAGGACTCGCTTGAACGAATCATCCTCACGGGACCCGAAGGGCGGGTTGCCGTGGACCCTGGCGACGAGCGCTCGATCACGTTGGTGACGGAGCGGGGGACCGGGCGCATCCGTGCGATTCTGCGGGATTGGGAGGGAGGATTGCCAGCGGGGCTGGGTGCGCTGGAAGGGCTGCAGATCAATACCACGCGCGGGCTTGTGGACGCGGTGAGGCTGCGCAGGTAAGGTGTCGGTTGACGCGTTGGGGGAGCTTCTGGCCCGTTGAGGGTCTCACCTTCTGTACCGCTGGAGGCGGAATGAGACGCCGAGAATCACTGTCTCGCGGGCTGGTCCTGCTGGGGGTCCTGTTGGCTGCCGGCTGTTCCGACAACACGAGGCCTACCGAACCGCTCATACCGCCGGTCGTCCCCGACAACCCCGACCGGGCCGTACTCGTCGCACTCTACAACGCGACGGGCGGGTCCGGCTGGCGAAGCGACGGGAACTGGAATTCGCCCTCGGCCATTCGCACCTGGTACGGCGTGAGGACCAATTCCTCGGGCGCCGTCACCGAACTGGTCCTCGACGACAACAACCTCACGGGGACGTTGCCATCGCAACTCGGGGAGCTGGCCGAGCTGGAGCGGCTCGTCCTGGACGGAAACTCGCTCACGGGACGGGTGCCGCCCGAGCTGGGCAACCTCGGCAAGCTCACCATGCTCAACCTGCGGGACAACAGCCTGTCGGGCTCGATTCCCGCCGAACTCGGAGCACTCTCAAGCCTCGATACGCTCGACCTCTTCAACAACGACCTCTCCGGACCGATTCCGGCGGCGCTCGGCAATCTGGCATCGGTGCAAAGGCTCACGGTGGGATGGAACGAACTGACCGGCTCGATTCCGGCCGAGATCGGACGGCTCGACAACGCCACCTACATCAACTTCAGCCGCAACGAACTGACGGGGACGATCCCGTCCGAACTCGGCGATCTGGAGTCGATCGAACTGATCTCGGTTTCGCGGAACAACCTGACCGGCACGATACCGCCCGAACTTGGCGACATGGCGACCCTGGAGCGCCTGTATCTCTACGACAATCAGCTCACGGGCGAGATCGCGCCGGAACTTGGACGACTGACGCGCCTGGATCTGCTGTGGACGCACGAGAACCAGCTCTCCGGGCCGATCCCGCCCGAGTTCGCCAACCTCACCGCGCTGGAGGTCCTTCGCGCTCACGACAACAATCTGAGCGGGGAGATTCCATCCGTGCTGGGCGGCCTTCCCCTGAGGCTCCTGCTGCTCCAGGGGAACGCCTTCAGTGGCGGGCTTCCGGCGGAGATCGGGGACATCGGCACGCTGGAGCAACTCACGCTGCACGGGAACGCGGACCTGGCCGGACTGCTCCCGCGAAGCTTGCTGAAACTGGAGTTTCTGGGGGCGCTGACGCTGGAGGACACAGGGTTGTGCGCGCAGATCGACGACGAGTTCCAGGCGTGGCTGGGGTCGGTGTTGACCACGAGCGGAGGCGAGTGCGACCCCGCAGCCGTCGAGAGGCTGGCGCTGGCGGCGTTTCACGAGTTGACCGATGGCATGTCGTGGCGAAACCGTGGCAATTGGGCCGGCGAGGCAGCGCTCGGAGACTGGTACGGGGTCACGACCGAGTACGGGCGGGTGGTCGGGTTGTCACTGGCGGAGAACGGTCTGGCGGGCGCCCTGCCTCCGGAGATCGCCAACCTGGCCGGGCTGCGGGTCGTCGACCTGTCGGGAAACGCACTGTCGGGTGCGTTTCCGGCGTCCATCGCCGGGTTGGGGGAATTGACCGAGTTGCGTTTGGCCCGGAATGCGGGTCTCGAAGGAGTGCTCCCCTTCGCGCTTCGCCGGCTGGAGCGGTTGCGCGTCCTGGACTACGAGGACACAGGGCTGTGCGCCTCCCCCTCCGCAGGCTTCCAGGAATGGTTCGCCGCGGTCGAGGAGACCGTGGGCTCCATCTGCGACAACCCCGATCAGGTCACGGTGTCGCTGCCGGTCGTGTACCTGACCCAGTCGGTTCAGACCCGGTCGCGCCGGGTGCGCCTGGTGGCCAACCGCGACGCGCTTCTGAGGGCATTCGTCACCGCCGAGGAGCCAAGAGGATTCTTCGAGCCCGAGGTCGTGGCGGTGTTCACCTCGCAGTCGGGCGCAGAGCTTCACCGCACGCTCATGACGCGCGACGACGACCAGATCCCGGGCGAGGCGGACGAGGGCGACCTGACGCTGTCGTACAACGCGGTGATCCCCGGGAAGGTCATCGTGCCGGGTGTGGAGTTGTACGTCGAGGTGGATCCCGAGGGCAGCATTCCGCTGTCCGAGGACAGCCGGACCCGATTCCCCGAGGAGGGTTCCGATTCGCTGGCCGTCGTGGAGGTGCCCCCGCTGAAACTGACCCTGGTTCCGGTCATGGAAGCGTCGCAGCCCGACACGTCGGTCATGGGGTGGGTGCGGGGTGTTTCCGCCGACAGTCCCCATCTGGCACTGCTGAGGCACTCCTTCCCGTTCTCCGAGTTCAACGTGAGTGGGCACGATGCCTATATGACCTCCCAGGACCTCACCACCGAAGCCGGGCAGCACGCCCTGCTCGACGAGCTCGAGGCGCTGCGCACGTCGGAAAGTGGGACCGGTCACTACTACGGAGTCGCCGCCAGCGTGAACGGGTTCGTGCGCGGATGGGGCCGGCTGCCCGGCTGGATCGGAATCGGCCAGGCGAGCCCGGTCACGCTGGCCCACGAGGTCGGGCACAATGTCGCGCTCAGACACGCACCCTGCGGCGGGCCCGAGAACGTCGACGTCGCGTTTCCGTACACGGACGGCGGCATCGGCGTGTGGGGATACGACTTCTACAGCGGATCGCTGGTGTCCCCGGAGCGCAGCAAGGACCTCATGACCTATTGCCGCCCGCTCGTCTGGCTGAGCGACTTCCACTTCCGGCGCGTGATCGACTACCGCAACAGACAGGCCAGCGACGTCGCGAGCGCGCGCGTGGCGGCGGGACCCGCATCCGACATGCTCGTGCTGTGGGGCGGCATGCTGGCCGGGGAACTGCGGATCGAGCCGGTGTTCTCGATGCGCACGACCGCGCGGCTTCCCCGGGAACCCGGTCCCTACCGCATCCGGGGCAGCGGGTCCGATGGCCGGCCGCTCTTCGTGCTCGACTTCACGCCCGGCGAGGATGGGAACGGTGGCAGACACTTCTTCTTCACGATTCCCATCGAGGCCGAGTGGGCTGAGGTGCTGGAACGGATCACGCTGACCGGACCCGAGGGCCTGGCGTTTGTGGACAATGAGGATGAGCGGCGGCTCTCGGTGGTCACGGAACGCGGAACGGGACGCATCAGGGCGATCCTGCGGGATTGGGAGGGCGCGCTGCCCGCGGGGTTGGAGGGCGGTGCCGGCTTGGCCGTGGTAACGACCCGTGGGCTCACCGACGCGGTCCGGTTGCGCAGGTGACGGCCGGCTACACGCCGGGACGTCGTCTGCGCGGCGTGTCAGTCGGGCCAAGGCGCCCGGACGCGTTGGCGCGGACTTAGCTAAATTATCTAGCTAAGCTAATTTAGCTAACTCCCGCCGGTAGTCGCCAGGAAGCTCTCGAAGAGGCTTCGCGATACCGGGCCCACCTTGCCGTCGCCGATCGTCCTGCCGTCGACCTTCACCGACGGGCGCACCTCGGTCGTGGTGCCGCTGAGGAACGCCTCGTCGGCTGCGTAGAACTCGTCGAGCGTGAAGGAGCGCTCCTCGACCGGGATGCCGAGCCCGCCCGCCAGCTCGATGATGAATTCGCGCGTCACCCCGTGCAGGATGTAGTTGGATCTGGGCGCCGTGGTCAGCACCCCATCGAAGACCGCGAAGAGGTTGGCGTGGGAGCCCTCGAGCGCGATCCCGTCCCGGACGAAGATGGTGTCGGTCACGCCGGCGTCCACTGCGGCCTGCTGCGCGAGCGCGTTGGGGAGCAGCGCGATCGCCTTGATGTCGGCGCGAGCCCAGCGCTGGTCGGGTATGGTGATCGCGTCGTATCCCTGCGACCACCGTTCCATCGAGGGCCGGATGTACTGGTTGGCGAAGCCGTAGACCGTGGGGGCGACCGGTGGGTCCGGGAAGGCGTGGGTCCTGGGCGCGACCCCGCGGGTGACCTGCACATAGACGTAGGATACCGGCGCGCCGGTGAGTCCGTTTCGCTCCAGAAGGCCTTCCTTCACAGCCTTCAGGGACGCGGGGTCGAAGTCGATTCGCAGGGAACCGAGACCCCTGGCCATGCGGGCACAGTGCTGGTCCCAGCGAAAGAGGCGGCCCCGGTAGGCGGGCGTCACCTCGTAGATCCCGTCTGCAAAGAGAAAGCCCCGGTCGTTGACCGGGACCTTCGCTTCGTCGGCAGGCAGGTATTCGCCGCTCAGGTAGACGATGCTCATCCGCCGTGGCCTCCCTGCCGCTCAAGCTTCTCGAACTCCTCGAGGAGCTCGGCGTCGCGGATCGGCGCGGCCCTGGGCGCTTCCGCTTCGCCATCGCCGCCCGCCGCGCTGCCGGCCTCCAGTTGCTTCGGCTCTTCGGAAGCGCCGGCCGGCAGCAGGCCCATCTTGGCCTTCAGGGCGATCAGCTTGTCATCGAGATCCGTCTCGGTCGATCCCGACTCGAGGCGGAGCCACTCCTTCTCCATGGTGTCGCCGGTCAGCGCCTCGTTGACCTCGGCCTGGGCCAGATTGCGCCGCTCGTCCTCCTCGATCTTCTCGGCCATGCGGTTGAACGCCTCGAACGCCGAAGTGTCCGAGAGGCCGGACATGGTCTCGTGGATCCGCTTCTGCGCCTGGGCCCGCTTCTGCTTGGCGATCAGCAGGTTCCGCTTGCGTTTCGCCTCCTCGATCTTCTCGTGGAGCTGGCGGAGAGACGCCTTGAGCTTCTCCGTCTCCTCCTTCTGGGCCTGCCAGCTGCGCTCGAAGGCCGCCACGTGCTCGGCCTGTTCCTCGTGCCGCACGAGAGCCTGCTTGGCCATATCGTCCCGGCCCTCCTGCACGGCCAGCACGGCACGCCGCTCCCACGCCTTCATCTGCTTGGTCGCTTCGTCGAGCTGGCGTTTGAGCTTGCGCTCGTCGGCAATGGCCCCGGCCACTTCGCGCTTCGCCTTCGCCAACTGGTCCCGCATGTCCACGATGATCTGGTTCAGCATCTTCTCCGGATCTTCCGCGCGGGAGATCAGGTCGTTGATGTTGGACTTGATCATCGTCGAGAATCGGCTGAAGATGCTCATCCCTGATCGCCCTCCCTCCTGGTCAGGTCGCGAATCCTCGACAGGTGGGACGACGCGGCGAGCTGCACACTCTCGAGCGACGCCCTGAGCTCATCAAAGTCGAGATTCCCCAACTGCAGCGTGTCGCTGAGAATCAGCTCTCCTTCCTCGATCCCGTACGCGCCGTGGATCACATCCGTCGCGTTGAGCCTCAGCAGGGTCTCGTAGAGATCGCCGAGTCCGTCGGAGTCGGCCGGCAGGTCCATCACCTTCATGCGGACCACCAGCACCGGGTCGGAGTGATGAACCACGATCGGCGCACCGCCGTTCTCGGTGCGGACGAGGAACATTCCGTCGTCCACCTCCTCAAAATCCGCGTCAAGGCGGATCAGATATCCTTCCAGGTCTTCACGGGTAACCATGACCACCTCCTTCCAGTTTTTGCAGATGGCACCAGCCGGAAGCTAACACGCGCCCATGGCTCATCCAACGGAGCAGGGCCGAGAGCAGGGCTGAGACGGGCATACGGGCGACTCCTTCAATTCGATCACTCGGCCCGCTCGTCACACCCGGGCCATTCCCAGCAGCGGGGCAAGGTACTCGCCCGTGTACGACGCAGGCTCCTCGGCGACGCGCTCGGGGGTCCCCTCGACCACGATCCGGCCGCCGGCATCACCGCCCTCCGGACCGAGGTCGATAACCCAGTCGGCAGTCTTCACGACATGCAGGTTGTGCTCGATGACAACGACTGTGTTTCCGCGGTCCACCAGGCGGTGCAGCACCTTGAGGAGGATGCGGATGTCCTCGAAGTGCAGGCCGGTGGTGGGCTCGTCAAGGATGTACACGGTGCGGCCCGTCGCCTTCTTCGAAAGCTCGGCCGAGAGCTTGATCCGCTGGGCCTCGCCGCCCGACAGGGTCGTCGCGCTCTGGCCCAGATGGATATAGCCGAGTCCCACGTCCGACAGCGTCTGCAGGCGGCGCCTGATCTGTGGCACCGCGTCGAAGAACTCCAGGGCTTCGTCGACCGTCATGGCGAGGACATCGGCGATGTTGCGCCCCTTGTAGTAGACGTCGAGGGTTTCGCGGTTGTAGCGCCGGCCCCTGCACACGTCACAGGACACGTACACGTCCGGCAGGAAGTGCATCTCGATCTTCACCAGGCCATCGCCCTTGCAGGATTCGCAGCGGCCGCCCTTCACGTTGAACGAGAAACGGCCCGCCTGATAGCCGCGGATCTGGGCCTCGGGGACTCCGGCGAAAAGCTGCCGGACAGGGGTGAACAGGCCCGTATAGGTCGCCGGATTCGAGCGGGGCGTGCGGCCGATGGGCGACTGGTCGACCTCGATGACCTTGTCGACGCTGGACAGGCCGTCGATGCGGGAGTGGGCACCTGCGACGGCGCGGCTGCGGTAGAACTGGCGGGAGAGCGCGCGATAGAGGGTGCCGTTCACGAGCGTGGATTTGCCCGAGCCGCTGACGCCGGTCACGGCCACGAAGCAGCCCAGGGGGAATGCCGCGTCGATCTCCTTCAGGTTGTGCTGGGAGGCCCCCCGCACGGTGAGGCATCGGGCCGGGTCGGGCTTGCGCCGTTCGTCCGGCAGCGGGATTTCGCGGTCGCCGCGCAGGTAGGCGCCGGTGATCGATTCGGGGTGGGCGCGCACGTCCGCGACCGGTCCCGCCACCACGACCTCGCCGCCGGCCCGCCCCGCCCCGGGGCCAAGGTCGACCACGAAGTCGGCCGCGAGGATCGTGTCTTCGTCGTGCTCCACCACCACGACCGAGTTGCCGAGATCACGAAGATCCTGGAGGGTCCGCAGGAGGCGGTGGTTGTCGCGCTGGTGCAGGCCGATGGAGGGCTCGTCCAGGATGTACAGCACGCCCACGAGCCGGCTGCCGATCTGCGTGGCCAGGCGGATCCGCTGCGACTCGCCCCCCGAGAGCGTGTCGGCCGAGCGGCTCAGCGACAGGTAGTCCAGGCCCACGTTTCGCAGGAATCCCAGACGCTCGCGGACTTCCTTGAGGATCGGGCCGGCGATCTCGCCGGGCAGGGGATCGCCGGGAGCGGTCACCGCCCCGGGGCCGGGCTCTTCCCCGGCGACCGGGAGCGAATTCATGAAGGCCAGCACCTCGCCGATGGGCCGCTTCACGATGTCGCTGATGCCGAGCCCCCCGACCCGCACCGAGCGGCCGAAGGGGCCGAGCCGGGAACCCTTGCAGTCCGCACACCGCTGGCTGGACATGTACTGGTCGAGCTGGGAGCGCACGTGCTCCGACGTGGTCTCGCGGTAGCGGCGCTCGACGTTCGAGACGACGCCCTCCCAGTAGTCCTCGTAGTGGCCGCGCATCTTCCCGGCGTTGTAGGGGAAGCGGATCTTCATCCCGGACGAGCCGTGAAGGATCGCGTCGCGCGCCTCCATGGGGAGGTCGCGCCACGGGGCGCCGGGGTCGAACTCGTAGGCCTCGGCCAGGCCGGGGATCACGGAGCCGCGCAGATGCCCTCCGGGTTCACCCCAGGGGATGACGACCCCCTCCAGGATGGACAGCGACGGGCTGGCGAGGAGCAGCGCCCCATTCACCTCCTTGGTGGTCCCCAGTCCTCCGCATGTGTTGCAGGCGCCGTGGGGCGAATTGAACGAGAACACGCGCGGCTCCAGTTCGGGAAAGCTCGAGCCGCAGTTGGCGCAGGCGTAGTGCTCGCTGAACAGGTGCGAGATGTCCCGGCTGCCTCGCCGCTCCAGGATCTCCACGACACCCTCGGCGGCCCGCAAGGCGGTTTCGACCGAATCCGACAGCCGTGCGCGGTCCTGTTCCTTGACCACCAGGCGGTCGACGATGATCCCGATGTCGTGGTTCTCATAGCGGTTCAGGCGCGGGATTTCGCGCAGATCGTGCACTTTTCCATTGACGAGCGCGCGGACAAAGCCGTCCCGGCGCGCCTTGTCGAACAGATCGCGGAACTGTCCCTTGCGGCCGCGCACAAGAGGCGCCACCACCTGGATCCGGGTCCCTTCCGGAAGCTCCAGCACCTGGGCGACGATCTGGGTGGCCGGCTGGCGCCGGATCGGCAGGTCGCAGCGCGGACACCAGGGGGTTCCCGCGCGGGCAAACAGGAGCCTGAGATAGTCGTACACCTCGGTTACGGTCCCGACCGTCGAGCGCGGATTGCGCGAGACCGACTTCTGCTCGATGGAGATCGCCGGAGAAAGCCCCTCGATGGTGTCCACGTCGGGCTTTTCCATCAACCCCAGGAACTGGCGGGCATACGCCGACAGGGATTCGATGTAGCGACGCTGGCCCTCGGCATAGATGGTGTCGAAGGCGAGCGACGACTTTCCCGATCCGGAGAGTCCCGTCACGACCACAAGGCGCTCCCTGGGGATATCCAGCGAGATGTTGCGGAGGTTGTGCTCGCGCGCGCCGCGGACGGCAAGTACGTCGGGACTCAACGATCGCACTCCGCTGGTCCGGCCTTGCTCATGCCCTCAATATCCCCATTCCCGAAACAGCAGGAATCCCCAGATGCTCTCCAGCTCGAGCGAGGCGTCGCCCAGCCCGCGGTATCGTTCCCGCGTGCAGCGTCCCTCGAGGAACCCTTCAAGCCTCACTTCCCGCGGCATCGCGACTTCGACCCTTACCCCGCCGCTGCTGACGGGCAGGGTCGGGTCGGCACAGAAGCCTCGCTGGTAGACGCCCGTCACGAACACGTTCTCGAGAATGTACTTCCCGACCTCGAGTTGCAGCGACGAGGTCCCGAACGCCGCGTTGGCCTGTCCCTGCTCGGCCTGAGACAGCGACAGATGGTCGAGTTCCAGCTCCTGCGCGAGAATGTAACCGATCTCGTTGGCGACCTGCGAGAGCAGGAGGTTGGTTCCCGCTCCGACCGACGCCGCCCCGGCATCGCCGAGCAGCGCGGATGTGGGTTGGCCCAGGAACAGGTAGTTGATGAGATCGGCTTCGGACAGCGAGGACTCGGCGTCGCCCGAAAATGCCAGTGCCGGCTCGAGCAGGGTTCCCGATACATTCGCCGTGATCACCAGGGGCTGGCCCTCGCGGGTGCGGATTCTGTTCTCCGCGGTAATCGTCAATCCGGGATTGAAGCCGGGCGTGCCCGGGAACTGGAAGGTCCCTTCGGTCATCCGCATGGTCCGGGGCCCAAGGCTCAGCGTCCCTCTCACCACCTCCATTTCGCCCGCCAGAATCAGCTGATTTCTCTGACGGTCGAAGGTGACCGCCAGGTCTCCGGCGGTCTCGATGTTCATGTCGCGCGAACGCAGCCAGTTGCCGTTGCCGACGCGCATGTCGATGAACACGCGCAGATTCTGGAGGAACGGGATCCGCTCCCCCGCGCCGCCCTCGTCCCCGGCCGGCTCGCCGGACCCGATGCTCAGGGTGGCCGCGCTGAAAAGGGCGGGATCGTAGAGGTCGACCACTTCCGCGGTGCGCTGGAATTCTTCCATGAAGACAGTCCCGCCTTCGACGTCCACGGCTCCTTCGATGTACGGGAAGTCGAAGGAGCCGGTCAGCGTGACAGCCTCGCTGGTGATCGCAGCCTCCATGTCGGCCCGGTCCACCACCTGGAACCCTGCCGGACGGAAGGTGAGATCGAGCGGAATGCTGTCCGCCATCCGGCCCAGATCCATGGTGCCCCGGACTTCCATCGTTCCGCCGGACACGGCCGAACCCTCGATCCCTACGACGCCGTCCGGGCTGAGCTCCATGGCAATGTTCGTTGACGAGAATCGAACGGCGAACGGCGTCATCAGGGCACTCACGTCTTCCAGGCGGAGTGAACCGTCGGGCTCGAGGTCGGTGGGGCGCCCGCCGAGCGTCACGCTGCCGCTGAGGGTGCCGTCTACCTCTTCCAGCGTGCTGAGGGTCCCGAGGATCATGCTTGCAGGAAACGAATCGGCGACGATCTCCAGCGCGACGGGCGCGTCAGGCATCCTCTGGGCGACGGACGCGAGGCGAAGGTCCAGTGGCACGGTGCCGGCGACGTGGATCGTACGGCGGCCCCTCGTCCAGCTCTCGACCTCCGTGGCCAGGGAGTAGTCCGCGAAGGAACCGCTCACGGTGACGCTGTCAAAGCTCAAGGTCTCCCGTCCGGCATCCTCCAGCCGGACCGTCGTTTCCCACTCGGGATCGTCACCTGGGCCTCCGGCGTTCACCTGCGCCGCCAGCGTGCCGCTAGGCGGTGTCTCCAGCTGCAGGAGCCGCCCCAGAGTCCCGAGATCCAGAGCGTCAACCCGCAGTTCCAGGTCGGAATCCGTCTCGCCCCGGGAGAGCCGTCCGTCCGCGCTCAGCCGCAGTCCGTCACCCCCGGGGCGGATGAGGCCGAAGTCCCGCACCACGATCGCATCGGGGTTCCACTCGAAGCGGGCGGGTCCCCGCAGGTTCCAGCGCCGGTCTTCGAACAGCAGGGTGAAGCGATCCAGATCGATCCTTCCTCCCCGGTCGTCCAGCTGCACCACGGCCTGCAGGTCGTAGGACTCCCGATCCGACCGCTGGATCAACGCGCGCAGCCGGCTCCGGGTATCGGGAGCCAGGTCACCCTCGATGGATGCGGAGTCGAATTCGCGATCCCACAGGGTGACGGCATCACCCGTCACCGCGCCTGCAACGACGATGCCGGGGGCGGAGCGCTGAGCCGGGGACGGGCCCGCGCGAAGGGAATCCGGCCGCGGGACAGCGATCCCGGTCACCGTGAGGTCCGCATCGAGGGACCTTGCCGAGGAGCGCCCGTAGACCAGATCCGCGAATGCGATCTCGACCTCGGCCGACAGGTCGTCGAGCCCGCCCGCGAGATGGAGGCTGCCGTCCACGCGGCCCGCGAAGCGAATGTCCCGCGCCCGAGGGACGGTGTCGGGATCCACGCCGTCCACTTCGATCATGAGATCCTGCTCGATCGGCGACAGCTCGTCCCAGGCGACGAGGTCCGGGCCCATGAAGACATCACGCAGCGCTGCGATCGACGGCGAACGCAACGACAGCGTGACCCCGTCGCCGCGGACGCCGGGAGCAGCTCCGATGTTGCCGCTGCCGCGCACCTGCACCCCTGCCGCGTCCGCGTACACGCTTTCGACGTGCAGCAGGCCCTCTTCGTCGACCCAGGCATTCATGGCGGCGGTGTCCACCTGCAGCGCGCCGATGGAGGATGATCCCGCGTTCAGCGTCCAGGCTCCGCGCAACGACACCAGGTCCACACCGCTCCCGTTCAGCGCCGCCGTCCCCGAGACGATGGTCGGGTCCGGCACCCCCGCCAGCACCCTCGACAGGTTGAAGCCGTCGCTCCGGGCGAGCATCTCGTAGCCCGCCCCGAGATCCCGGGCGTTGATGATCCCCTCCGCCTGAAGCGGGCCGGCATCGGTGTCGAGATCCGCCGCGATCGTGAGGCGGTCCATGCCGCCCCTCAGCGAGAAGGAGCCTTCGACAGAGCCTTCGAGGGGAAGGTCCGGAAACAGTCTGCCGAGAGTCGACAGGGACAGCGGGCGTACCGTTGCGTCCAGGTCGACGACCTCGATCGCGGTATCGCCGTATACGCTCCCGGTAAACGCCAGCGTGCTCGCGGCGCTTCCCGCGGCGGAATGATTGGCGGCGACCTCGATGGCGATGCCGGTTTCGAGAGCACCGTCCGCCCGGATCGTCATGTCGCCGGTTCCCTGCCACCGAGGTCCCGGAGCAATGGCTTCCAGCAGCGAATAGTCCAGCACGCCGGCCCTGACGTTCACGTCGGCCAGGCTGCCGGCGCCAAGGGTGGTCCCACTCCCCGAGAGGTGCACCAGCGTGTCTGTGCCGGCCTCGGTGATCAGCGCGAGATTCCCTGCGATCCCCAGCCTGCCGGCACCGCCGTCGAGATTCACCTCGCCCGAAAGCACTCCCGCAACCGGCAACGGGGCCGGGAGGAACCGCTCGAGTTCGGCCGTCGCAAAGCGCTCGGCCTCGACGCTGAGGTCGCTGAGCTCCAGGCTGCCTGCCCGGACCAGCGCACCGTTGAACGCGATCCGCCCTGCTGCTCCCAGATCCGCTTCGACATCGCGCAGTTCGATCCGAGGCCCGTTGGGCTCGTTGACGATTCCAATGCCGCCCCTCGCAACGCCGTGATCGAATCGCTCCTCGATCCAGTACAGGTCGGCCAGGGCAAGGCGGGTCATGCGCAGGTCGAACCGCGTGCGCAACCGGTCGCCGTCCGGTCTGGCCTCGAGCCGTCCTGCCCCCTCCGATCCGGGCAACAGGAACCGGTCGGCGTCGAGAACAGTCCGCTCCTCACCGACCTCGATCTCGCCCGCGATGCCGGAGAGATCGAGATCGCCGGTGCCGATGGGGTAGACGAGCGCGGCCTCCTCCACGGTCGCGGACAGGTACAGACCGGGTGACGGCAGGACGTCGAGCACTGGGAGGTCCGCGGCGATGCCGTGAACCCGCCTTCGGGATCCGTCCGCGGCGCGCAGGATCGCCGCGGCGTCCCGAATGCTCACGTCTCGAATCCGCAGTGCCGGCTCATCGCTCCGCGGCCCATCAGCTGTCTCGCCGCGGCCCTCCGGGTCGTTGTCCCCGGTGGCCACCAGGCTGCCGAGACTGACCTGGCCGCCCTCGGCGGGAGCGAGATCGACCACCACACCCCACAGATCGAGGTCGGCAATGCTGCGACTGCCGCCGATCAGCCCCGCGACCGAATACCGCGCCTGAATCGAGTCGGCAGCGATCACGAGATGCCCGGTGCTGTCATGCAACTGCACGTCATGCAGGGTGGCACCCCCCAGAAGTCCGCCGGGTCCGATCGAGCCCGCGGAAAGCGACCCGTTCACCGCCGGCCGCGCCTTCTCCAGCGCCCACTCGAGCGCCAACTCGCGTCCGCTGGCTGTGCGGCTCACCCAGACCGCACCCGCCACGCCCAGCGCGAACAGACCGCTCGCCGCCACGACCGCCCACAGCAGGACCGCCGGGATCCAGCGGCGCGCGGGCTTTGCGTCCCGGTTCATGGTCAGAAGGCCTGGCCGATCGAGAAGTGGAGCTGGAAGCGCCGGAGAGAGAACCCCGGATCGTCGCCGAAGGGAACCTGTGGGCCAAGTATGGCCAGATCCTCGGAAACGACCCAGTCGATCAACTCGGACGGTCCGCCGGGAGGAGCGATGTCGATCCGATCCGCCATGCTGTCCCCTCCGGCAACATAGGGTCGAATCTGAGAGGTGACCACTTCGAGCGGCTCGCGCGCGCGAAACGAGTACGCGACGTCCAGCCGGATGGGTCCGAACGCGGTGTTGTAGCGCACGCCCAGGCCCGGGCTCAGCTCGAGGTCGTCCAACTCCGGCCCTTCCGGCCATACCTGTCCGACGTCGACAAAGGCCGCGCCGCTCAGGTCACTGCCAGCCAGATCGAAGCGCAGTTCCGCGCTCGCCTCGAAGGTCGACAGACCCCCCACCGGACGGAGTTGGAAGACATCGGTATCGCCCAGCGCGGAAGCGTCGCAGGTCAGCTCCACCACCGTGGCTGGGGGGCAGGCGGGCTCAATCCCGCCTCCACGCCGGCGCAGCAGCTCGCGCACGTCGATCGACAGGCTCCTGGGCCCCAGGCTGCTCTGCGCGAACCCTCGGACGCTGTTGGCACCGCCGCCGTAGAAGCGCTTCTGGGATGGTACGACCTCCGCGAAGCGGTCCGCATCGGTCGCAATGCCGAGGAAGCCGCCGGGGCTGATCCGACCGGCACGGACCCGCAGGGCGAGAACCCTCCCTCCGCCCATCCCTTTGTAGAAGCTGGCGTCGGCAAATGCCCGGACATAGGCGTAGTCGGATCCGGTGAAGTCTTCGGCGAATTCGACGTCGACAAGTGTCTTCGAGCCGGTTGTAGGGCTGAAGATGTTGTCGCTGTGGTCCCGGTTGAACGACATCGCAATCGGCGACAGCCAGTTGGCGCTGGCGAGCGCGTCGATGTCGTCGGGCGTGCACGCCAGAAAGGTGGCGCACAGGGTGACCTCGGCAGCCGCCAGGCGCGTCAGCTGCGGGCGGAACCTCACGCTCAGAAAGGACCCGAGACCCATCTCGCGGCTGAAGCCCGCATCAAGGCCGAAGGCGTCGCGAACGAAGATGTTCTTGCGGCTCTGGCGTTCGGCGAACACACCGAACGCGAGGTCGCTGCGCCGCGACAGGAAGCTGGGCTGGCCGAAGTCGACGCTCACCAGCCAGTTGAGACGGCCGAATTCGCCGGTTCCGGCCTGCGAGCAGAGCGGCGTGGCCTGAAGCAGCCCCGCAAGGAGATTCGACAGCCGGGCCTGGGCCTGCAGCGTGCGGCCACCCCCGAGGAAGTTCCGGCTCGCCCATCGGCCCTCGACGTTGAAGCAGTCGGCGCTGTTGGCGCCGCCGCCGGTGCGCACCCGATGCACATCGCCTTCGACGATGTCCACCCTGATCGGCAGGACCGAGTCGACCTCCATCCTGTCCAGATCCCGCTCCACCTGCGCCCGCGCCACGATCCCCAGTTCGTGCAGGCTTCTCTGGGCCTCCCGGATGCGGCTCTCGCGGAACAGTTCACCCTCGTCGAACGGCAGGCGCGCCCGGATCACGTCGTCGCCAAGGAGTGTGTTGCCCGAGACCTCCACGGGTCCGAAGGTCGTGCGCGGACCCAGTTCCACCCGGTAATTGACCGACGCGGTGTCGCTGTCCAGGGCCCGGTCGAAACCGAAGAAGACCTCCGCGAAGGCATAGCCGGCGTTGCGAAGGCGCAGGGTCAGGGTGTCGCGCGCTTCCGCGATGAGCAGGAAGCTCGCCGGGTCGCCCGGACCGACCGGGAGCTCTTCCTCGAAATCCAGGCCGGCGGGGATCGAGTCTCCCAGGAACTCGATCGAGCCGATCCTGAAGGGCTGGCCCTCGTCGATGCGGAAAGCGACCGACACCGTCCCGTCGCCGTTGCCCGCCACCTCCGCATCGGCCGTCATCGCGCGAAAGCCGTGTGCATGGTAGAGCTGACGCAGCCGGTTCAGGTCGTCCTCCATCACGCGAGCGCTGAAATACTGCCGATCCCGAAACCAGTCAAGACCGGCGGCGCAGGTCGTGACGGTCAGGATCGGCGGGCAGCTGGACGCCTTGGTCAGTACCGCGCGCCGCAACTCGGTATCCGAAAAGGTCGCGTTTCCCGCAAATCCGACGGAGGCGATCTCCTGACGAACCGCCTGGCCCGACGCGGGCCCGGAAAATGCGAGTCCGCCGAGCAGGACCAGGGCTGCGTACAGGCTCGGGCTCGGGCTCGCGGCCCGTTGACACACCCCCCGCGGCATTCGGGCGGCGGCGCACACGCTCACCTTGGTCACTGCGCTGAACGCTCCCCCTATCGCATGCGCCGCGGATACCGGCGGCTGTCCGTGGGAATGAAACGTCCGGAATCTCCCGAGTAAAGATAAGCGATGGCCTCCGACGACGACTTCCGCACCCTGATCAGGTTGATGGAATTCCTCCCCGTTTCCCTACCCCGTCCACGGGTGGATGATGCGGTGCCGGCGATGATGACAGGCACCCCCTCGCCTTCTTCGCCCGGCGCACCGGCGCATCCAAGCCAGGACTGGTGGATGTGTCCCGAGAGGATCAGGTCGACGCCCCATTGGCGGGCCAGTTCCAGTACACGCGACGCACCGGGCAGGATCGGGACCGGATCGCTGTCCGGGGGGACGAGAAGATGGTGGTGGATCACCAGAACCCGAAGCGCCCCGGGTTCGGCCTGCGCAAACGCGGTCGCGGCGAAGTCGAGCTGCCTCCGGCCGAGGCGGCCGTTGACAATGGCAGCCAGTGGTGCGGACGAGTTCAGCGCGACGAACCGGGCCGGGTCGGTGACGGCGCGCTGGCCGGCATCCAGGTCCCGAATCGAGTCGAGCCGATCGTCGATGTGCCGGCGGTAGTTCCGGTACGGTGCGAAGAGTCGCTCCCAAACCCGGTACAGCGGGACATCGTGATTGCCCGCCGTGACCACCACGGGGCGCGGAGCGAGCCGCTCGATAAAGCGCCGCGCCGCCCGGTATTCCCGGACCTTGGCCCGTTGCGTGAGGTCGCCCGACAGCACGATCGCGTCCGGGTCCCGCTCCTCGACAAATCCGAGGATCGCTTCCGAAACCGCAGGTCGGTGAGGCTTGCCGAAGTGCAGGTCGGACGCGTGGAGGATGATCACCCGCGGGCGGAGCCCTTCGAGCGGCGCAGCTTCATCATCCAGGTCACGCCAAAGGCGATCAGCCCGATGGAGATCACCTGGGCAAGGGTCAGCACGCCGAAGAAGCGGTCGTCCTTGGCGCGGAAGAACTCCACGATGAACCGCTCCGCGCCTGCCAGGGCCATCCAGGTCATGAAGATCCACCCCGGCTTGTTCCCGGCGCCCCGCAACGACCACAGCAACACGAAGATCAGCGTGGAGAGCCCGGTCTCGTAGAGCTGCGTGGGATGGACGGGAAGGATCTCTCCGTACCGTTCCACCATCGCCGGGTCGACAGCGATCCCGAAGTGCTCGGTGATCGTGTCGACATGGGTGGGCGGCGCCCCGTTCGGAAACGCGATTCCCACCCACGAATCCGTGGGGCGCCCATAGTCGTCCCCGACGAGGAAGCAGCCGATCCGTCCCACCCCGTACGATAGCGCCAGCGCCGGAGCCACCGCGTCCGCGGTCTTCCCCAGCGGCAGCCCCACCTTGCGGACACGCCAGACGACCAGCGCCGTGGCCAGCAGGAACCCTCCGTACCACACCATGCCGGCGCGCGCGAAGAGCATCCCGAAGGGGTCGGCGACGAACCGTGGGTAGTTGAGGAACACGTAGTAGAGGCGCGCCCCGACAAGGCCGCCGATCACGGCCATGAAGAGAAGGTCCCACGCGATCTCGGGGTCGTGGCCCATGCGGCCCAGTTCGGACTTGAGGATGTAGCCGCCCGTCAGGAAGGCCAGGAGCATCATCACGCCGAACGAGGTGACCGGATCGCCCCCGAGGATGGGAACCCACTCGGGCATGCGAAAAAGGATGGGATACATGTCTGGCTGGTCCTGGTCAGTGATTGGTTTCCGGTGTCCATGGTACCATGCCCGGGATGGGTACGCTTGCCCGCGCGTCGTCCAAGTCGCCGAATGGGCGCTGCCCGGCCCGGAACTGTCCCGCCCGGGCGATCATGGCCCCGTTGTCGAGCGACACCCTTGGCGACCCCGTGAAGAGGCGTCCCCGCGCCCCCAGTCGCTCGCGAAAACGCATCCGCAGGGGACCGTTGGCCGACACCCCTCCACCCAGCAGGAGCCTGTCGCAGCCGACCGCTGCCATCGCGGCGAGGGTCTTGCGGGTGAGCACATCCACCACCGCTTCCTGGAAGGACGCGGCCAGATGGGGTCGCTCGTCCTCCACCTCGCCGGTCTCCTCAAGGCCCGCCACCGTCCGGGCCACCGCGGTCTTCAGGCCCGAAAAGGAAAAGTCCAGGGGCACGCGGCCACCGGAGCGCACATTCGCCCGCATCATCGGCCGGGGGAAGGCATAACGGGCGGGATCGCCCCGCACCGCCGCCGCCTGGACCGCGGGACCTCCCGGGTAGGGGAGCCCCAGCAGCTTGCCCACCTTGTCGAACGCCTCGCCGGCGGCATCGTCACGGGTCTGGCCGAGAAGGAAGTAGCGCCCCCACTCGGGCACCCATAGCAACAGCGTGTGACCCCCCGATACGAGGAGCGCCACAAACGGGGGGACCGCTTCGGGATCCTCGAGGACGGGACCGAACAGGTGCCCTTCCATGTGGTGCACCGGGATCCAGGGAACACCCAGCGCAAAGGCGGAGGCCCGTGTCCAGGACACCCCCACCAGCAGCGCGCCGATCAGTCCCGGTCCCGCCGCCACGGCAATCGCGCGCAGCCGGCGCCGCTCGACCCCCGCCTCCCGAAGCGCGGCGTCCACCACGGGCTCGATTCGCCGCAGATGGTCCCGGGCGGCGAGTTCCGGCACCACCCCGCCGTAGATCCGATGCACGTCCTGCGAGTGGATTACGAGCCCGAGGATTGTTCCCGCGTCGTCGAGAACCGCCGCGGAGGTCTCGTCGCAGGTGGTCTCGATCCCGAGGACAGGCCCGATCACGGGCCGGCGGGTCTTCTGACGGTTACCGAGTCCGCGCTGAGGGTCGCTTCCAGAAAACGACCGAGGCCGCGCAGGTTGAGCGGCACCCGTACCTCACCGTCCTCGGCAAGGCCTTGCCGCAGATCCTCGGCGTCCATCGTCAAACCCACGACCACGGCCGCGGTGTCGAGCGCTTCCAGCAGCAGGCCCGCGCCGGAGAGCGTCACCTCCACCATCGGGGGATCCACCACCAGGTCCTCGTCCGCGAGCACCGACTCCACCGCCAGCGGACCCAGCGTACGACTCTCGCGGGGGGCCGCTTCCACCATGATCGTCGCGCTCATCGGGTTGACGACCAGTCCTCCAAGGCCGGCGGTGTCCACGCTCACGTCGAACCGCCCGGGTCCGGCCAGGGTGCCCAGGTCGAAGGGCCGCAGGAACACGGCTTCCAGCGCATCCACCTCCGAGGCCGGTCCGCGCACCTGCGCGAAGAGCAGGTTGGCCCGGGGCTCCGCAAGCAGCGCGAGCGAGTCGGGCAGCCGTCCGGTCACCCTCGGCGACACGGGGATCTCTTCGACCCTGTACTGCTCGAATAGCAATCGCACCGTGCTGGGCGCGAAGTCCTCGATCGCCACGCTCCCCCGGTCGACGTTCCAGACCCAATCGGGCACGAGTTCCAGGACCAGGTCTTCTCCCGCGACGGAATCCACCGGAATCACCACCACGGGCTCCGCCATCGCGACGCGAAAAAGGTCCCCCATGGGACCGGTCACGGTCATGTCCACCGTGGAGGGCGACGGATCGCCCTGCAGGAACCAGTCGGAAGCGACCTGATCCACCCGCACCTGCACGCCCGGGATCTGGAGTCGGCTCACCCGATCGTCGGTCAGCCGCATCGTCGCCCACAGGAGAACAGCGAGCGCCAGGGCGGCCAGCTTCAGGCGCCAGTTGCGTGTGAAGACCCCCGCGGACGACACGAGGCTACCCGTCCCTCTCCACGAGACGCCTGACGAGCCCGACGTTGGCTTCGGAGTCCCAAGCGGTCGAGCCGGCCACCTTCTTGTAGATGATTCCGTCGGCGCTGATGAGGAAGGACTCGGGCACACCCGTCGTGCGGTAGATCCGCTGGATGTCGCCGGAGGGGTTGAGCAGGATGGGGAAGGTCAGATCGAGGCTGCCGGCAAAGGCGAAGGGATCGCCTCCGGGATTGCCGGCGTTGTCGGTTCCGCCGACGGGGACGTCGATGCTGATCGCGGCGATCTCGAAGTCTTCGGGCGAAAAGAGGTCGTACAGGCGCTGCATGGACGGCATCTCCTCGCGGCAGGGGCCGCACCACGTCGCCCACACGTTGAGGAGCAGGACCTTGCCCTCGTAGGTCCGCAGGGTGACCGGGTCTCCCGCCGCGTCGACCACTTCGAAGTCGGGTGCCGGATAACCGGAGACCACCGGCGGGATCCGGTTGCGGGCGAACCAGGCACCCGCGACCAGTCCCACGCATACCGCGAGCGCCACCAGGTAGGGCCGCCGGCTGTGCTGCCGCTTGACGACGGGGCGGGCTCCGATCGTCATGGCCGGATCCGCAATCGGTTGATGTCGCGAGTCGGGTCCCGCGGCTCACCCCCGCCCGGCAGCAGCCGCGCCGGCCGCACTTCGCGCCCGACGACCAGATTCACTGCGGTGCCCTCCGCGACGGATACATACGGTTCAGGATGCTGGCCGAAAACTCGACTGACGTTCAGTAAACTGTACCTTCTGTCTATCTCGCCGAGCACCAGGCCGAGCGACCGCAGGACCGCATACGCCTCTCCCTGCGTCATTCCCGCCAGCTGAGGCATCAGGAAGGTAGGGGGACCGCGGCTGACCACGAGCCGAACGTCGCCCGGTATCCGGATCTCGGATCCGGGCGCTGGGTCGATGGCCAGGACCCGCCCGGCCGCGGTGCGCGAATCGGCCGTATCCACCGTGACGACGAACCCTCCCGCGTCGAGCAGCTCCGCGGCGCGGTTGCCGTCGAGTCGCGTGAGGTCCGGGATCGCACGCATCTCTGGCCCCGACGATACGGTAATGCGGACGGGTGCCTGCGCTCTGGCGGTCAGCCCCGGTAGCGGGCTCTGTCCGATCACCAGCCCGGCAACCACGCGCGGGTGCCGCACGGAGTCGACCTGGCCGACGACGAGCCCCGAATCCATCACCGTGGCGAGTGCCAGGCCCACGGGCTCGCCCCGCAGATCCGGCACTGCCTGCAGTTCCACCCGCTGTTCGCCGGCCGGGAAGATGAGGACGACAGCGATCAGGTAGCCCAGGCCCAGCCCGGCGCCGGTCACGAGCAGCGCGGCGAACGCGGAATGAAGGGCGGGGCGGCCTGCGCGGACCGGCCTTGCGCGCGTGCCGTTCCGGCCGGAACTCCGACGACGGGACTTCGGCCGGGCCGAACGACGCGCGCCCCTGGCTCCGGCCCCACGCCTGGCCTTGGCCACACGGCCCGCCTTCTTCGTCCGGGACTTCCGGTTCCGCCGGAGTGAGCGGCGCAGATCCATCAGTCGCCAACCCTCCTCATTCTGGCCGCAAAGGCGCCATCGAATCCACTTTCGTGGGGCAACACCGCAAGGCATCCCCTCGCGTCCAGAAACCGTTCCGGGACATCGCCCGGCTCGATGCGAAAGTCCGGATGTCGCGCCAGAAAAGCCCTCACCTGCCCCCAGTTCTCCTCGTGCTCAAGGGCACATGTAGCGTAAACAAGGAAGCCGCCACGGGGAACCACGGAAGCGGCGCCGGCCAGAATCGAGCGCTGGAGGCCCGCGAGCACCTCAATGTCCCGCTCCTGGACGCGCCATCGCCCGTCCGGGTGACGCCGGAGCGTTCCGGTACCACTGCAGGGCACGTCC
Source organism: Gemmatimonadota bacterium (assembly GCA_022826565.1). Lineage (GTDB taxonomy): Bacteria > Gemmatimonadota > Gemmatimonadetes > Longimicrobiales > Gaopeijiaceae > Bin94. Next base: position 40,487 of record JAJDUP010000033.1, read on the forward strand.
ACCAGCACGACCCCGGCGCTCCGCAGCGGCGGATGACGGGCGTCCGCGGCTACCGCCCAGACTCGCGGCTTTGATTGTTCCGGAACGGCGAACCGTTGCACGGCCGACCCCTCCTGACCGGCCCGCTGGGCGCTCAGCCGCCGCATTCCTTCGCGCACGCGCGACAGGCGGCGCGGCGAGAGGTCGGCGGCCACCACCCCATCCGCCAGGTGGCCCAGCGCGAGCGCCTTGCCGCCCGGAGCCGCGCACAGATCGGCGACCAGGGCACCCCTGGGCGGCGACACATAATCCACCACCAGCGACGCGGCGGGATCCTGAACGACCCCGGGCACGACCGAGAGCGCCGCCCCCGGGTCCGCGCGCGGCGCCAGCATGATCGGGGAACGGCCATCGGGTCCGGCCCCGCCACCCACTACGTCGCAGCCGTCCGGGTCGGCCTGACAGAGTCCCTGGGCCGCGAGCACGCGACGTGCATCGGCACCACCCGCGCCGATCGGCCGAAGGTACACCCGCGGTTGTCGGTTGTTGGCCTCGACGAGCGCGCGGGCGCCGGCTCCGCCAAAGGCGGCGATCCAGCGGCGCACAAGCCAGCGCGGATGCGATCCCCAGGTCGACAGGTATGCCTCAAGGTCCTTCTCCGGATCGGGAAACGATGACTCCCCCGTGCGTGCCCCCGCCACCTTCCGCAGCACCGCGTTCACCAGACCCGCCGCCGCGCGGCTTCGAGTCCCCTTGACCTGCTCGACCGCTTCGGACACGGCGGCGTACGCGGGAACGCTGCCCATCTCCAGGATCTGGCAGGCGCCCATCCGCAGCGCGACGGCCACGTCCGGGTCGAGTTCTGCAAGATCGCGCGTGCAGTAGCGCGAAAGGACGTGGTCGATCCTCCCCCGCAGGCGAATCGTCCCGTACGCCAGGTGGCGGATCCAGCCCCGTTCGGGGGACTCGCTGGCTCCGGAGGATTCCCAAGCCACGTCGAGGCGCCGGCCCGACTCGACCTCCCGCAGGATGGATGCGGCCAGTGCCCGGCCCGCCGGCGGCCTGGTTCCTCGGAGGCCTCGTGTGCGGCGCCCCGTCAACTGCTCTCCGTATCCAGCATCCCCGATGTGGGCGACGACGGCACCGCGATCTCCCGGGCCGCCATCCGTCCCGCCAGGTACGCCTCCCGCCCCGCCTGGATCGCCAGCCTCATGGCCCGCGCCATGCCGACCGGGTCAGCGGCGGCGGCGATCGCCGTGTTCATCAGCACGCCGTCCACGCCCTGCTCCATGGTGATGCAGGCGTCGGAGGCCGTCCCCACGCCTGCGTCCACGATCACGGGGACGCTCAGCCGCCGCTTGATTTCGCGGATGTAATAGGGGTTCACCACGCCCAGGCCGCTCCCGATCGGACTCGCGAGGGGCATCACCGCCACGCAGCCCGCTTCCTCGAGCCTGAGCGCCGTAACCAGGTCGTCGTTGGTGTATGCCATGACCCTGAATCCGTCGGCCACGAGTGCGGTCGCCGCCTCGAGCGTCGCGGCCGTGTCCGGGAGCAGCGTGCGCTCGTCGCCGATCACTTCGAGCTTGACCCAGTCGTTGAGCCCCGCCGCTCTGCCCAGCCGCGCGTAGCGGACGGCGTCTTCGGCCGTGTAGCAGCCCGCGGTGTTGGGGAGCAGGAAGAACTCCTCCGGATCGAGGTGATGGAGGATGCCCTCCTCGTGGCTGCGGTCGAGGTCTACCCGGCGCACCGCCACCGTGACCATCTCGGCCCCGCTGGCACGGATGGCCGCCACCATTCCATCGTTCGTCCGGTACTTCCCCGTCCCGACGATCAGCCTTGAAGTGAAGGTCTGGCCCCCGATCACGAACGGGAGATCCGGGCAGCTCTCCATCGTCATCTATCCCCCTCCTACGAAGTGCACGAGTTCGATCCGGTCTCCCTCCTCGACCGGGGTCGCCTGCAAGGCCTCCCGCGGCAGGATTGCGCGGTTCCGTTCCACCACAACCATCCCCGGGTGGAGCTCCAGGGACCGGAGAAGCCCCGCCACGGTGAGCCCCGCACCGACTGACCGAACCTCGCCGTTGAGCACGATGGTCACGAGTTCGCCCGGATTGCCTGACCCGGATCGCGGTGTCGTCATCGTTCTCCCTCCTCCTGGAGGACCTGAAGGTAGCGCGTCACGGCCGTCGGCGGGTCGGCCGTGCGCCAAACCCCGCCCAGGACCATTACCCCGTGCGCTCCCCGGGACAGCACGGCGGGCACCTCCGCGGGCGTGATCCCGCCGATGGCGATCACGGGGAGGTTGCCGCAATCGACGGCGCGGCCCAGTGCCTCCAGTCCGATGGCGGGACGCCCAGGGTGCGAACGCGTGGGGTAGACCGCGCCCAGGACGAGATAGTCCAGCTCCCCGCCGCGGTAGTCGCGCGCCTGCTGCGGCGCGTGAATGGACCTGCCCACCCGCAGCTTCGGACCTGTGATCCGGCGGACGAGCGCCGCGGGCAGAGAGTCCTCCCGCAAGTGTACGCCGCCGGCGCCCGCCGCCACCGCCACATCGACCCGATCGTTCACCACGATCAGCGTCCCGGTCTCGCTCGACAGCTCGGCAAGCCGGGATGCGGCCTCGAAGAGGCGGCGCACAGGGGTCGCCCGGGTTCTGAGGTGCAGCGCCATCGCGCCGCCTCCCGCCTCGAGCACCGGCCGGATGCGCGCCGGGAAATCCCCGGACGCAACCAGGTCGTCCACGGCGATGACATGCAGCCGCGGCAGCGAGCCGGACGGGCGCGCTGCCGACCTGGCGCCGTGCCGCTCCCGGTGGTCACGCGGACTCGTCCGCAGCATCCTACACAAGGCGCTCGCCGGGCCGCGGCCCGCGGCCTCGCAGCCAGGCCGCCGCTTCCATGCGCCGCTTCCCGGCGGGCTGCACTTCGCCGACCCGCACGACCCCGCTCCCCGCCGCGACCAGGAGACCGGCAACGGGGTCGGCGCCCACGATCTCTCCCGCCACGCGCCGGGGCACCGCCGCCTGCGACCCATCACCCGCGCTCGCGACCGACGGGGAGAACACCTTCACCGGCTCGCCATCGCGCAGCGTCCACGCCCCGGGGAGTGCGTCCATGGCACGGATGTGGTTCGCCACCGCGCGGGCGTCCCGCGTCCAGTCGACCCGGGCCGACCGGCGGTCCACCTTGGGCGCGTACGTGGCCCGGGCGTGATCCTGCTCGACCTCCTCCACCACCTCTCCCGACTCCACACCGTCCAGCACCGCCGCCAGGAGCCCCGCGCCCATCTCCGCAAGGTGGCGCGACAACGACAACGCCGTGTCATCGGGCCCGATGGCGACCGGCTCCTGCGCAAGCACCGGCCCTGCATCCATCGTCTCCACCATCCGCATCACCGTAACGCCCGTAACCGCGTGACCGCGCGCGATGGCCCAGTTGATCGGGGCCGCGCCCCTCAGCTCGGGGAGGAGCGAAGCGTGGAGGTTCAGCGAACCCAGCCGCGGAATACCCAGGACCCGGCGCGTCAGGATGCACCCGTAGGCCACCACGACCGAGATATCGGGGCTCACGGCCCGGATCGCATTCTCGAAGGCGCTGCCGCGCGGCGCCTCGGGGGTAAAGACACGGTATCCCCGGTTATCCGCAAAACGGCGGACCACCGAGGGCTGCGGCTTGCGGCCCCGCCCGCGCGGGCGATCCGGCCGCGTCACCACACCGGCCACGTCGTGCCCGGCGGCCGCAAGCGCCCGGAGCGTCGGAATCGCGAACTCCGGGGTGCCCCAGAAGAGAACGTTCACCGTCCCGCCACCGGCCTCCTCTTCACGGGCTCCCGGCGCCGCGCCCCGGGTTCGCCGCCCTGGCCTTCCGCCACTTCTTGAGCAGCATGCCCCGCTTGAGCGGCGACAGGCGATCGACGAACAGGACGCCGTTCAGGTGATCCACCTCGTGCTGCAGCGCCCGCGCGAGGAGATCGTCGGCCTCGATCCGCACCGGGTCGCCATCCGGGGACAGCGCCTCGACGGTGACGCGGACCGGGCGGGTCACCTTTTCCTCGATGCCGGGGATGCTCAGGCACCCCTCCACGGCCTTGTCGGTCGCCTTGCTCGATTCGACGATCACGGGGTTGACGAGCGCATGCACGTGCCGGCTCTCGTCCTCGTTGGTCACGTCCACGACCAGTACGCGCCGCGGAACGCCCACCTGCGGTCCCGCCAGACCGATCCCCTCGGCGTGATACATGGTGTCGAACATGTCCCGGATCAGGCGCCGGGTCTCGTCAGTCACGCCTTCCACCGGGGCCGCCTCCTCGCGGAGGATCTTCGAGCCCAGAATCTCGATGTCCAGCAGCGCCACGGTCCGTCAGTCCGGCTGGCAGGATCGGGCGCGGCTGCCCGGCGCGGACGCATCGGCGGCTGAATGCAGCGGCGTTCCTCCCATCGGCGGCTAACTGTCCTCGATCTTGCGGGCGATGTGGCCCCTGTCGATCACGATCCGGGTGTTCTCCGCCGTCCTGATCGTCAGTTCGGCATCGGTTGCGTGCACGATCTGGCCCAGGATTCCGCCGTTCGTCATCACGCGGTCGCCCTTTGCGAGCTGACTCAGCATCGCCTGGTGCCGCTTCTTTTCCTTCTGCTGCGGCCTGATCAGGATGAAGTAGAAGATGAAGATCATTAGCATGATCTGGAACAGCACCACGCTCATGCCGCTCGCGCCATCACGGGGAACCATCGGCGGGGCGGGCAGGGCCGCAAGGAGGGCCGCGACTGCGGCTTGAAGAGAGTTGAAGATCGGCAAGGTCATATCGTCCTTCGGGTTCAGGTCAGGTCTGGCGCGCGGCGGATCGAGCGGCCCGGTATCGTTCGAGCCAGTCGCGGCACCACATAGTAAAGGTTCCCGCGCGGATGCGTAACCGTGCCTCGCCGGCCAGCCGCAGCAGGAAGCGAAGGTTGTGGATGGAAACCAGGCGGTGCCCCAGGCGCTCACCGGCCACGAGGAGGTGGCGGATGTAGGCGCGGTCGTACCCGCGGCAGGTGTAGCAGTCGCATCCGGGGTCGATGGGGTCGCGGTCGAGCCGGAACCGGGCGCCCTTCAGGTTGATCTGGCCGTCGTCCAGGGCCCAGGCGGTGCCGTGGCGGGCGTTTCGGGTGGGGGCCACGCAGTCGAACATGTCGCAGCCGCGGGAGATCGCCTCGAGGAGGTCGTCGGGGTATCCGACGCCCATCAGGTAGCGCGGCCGGTCGCGGGGCATGAGGGGATCCAGCAGGGAGAGGATCCGCCACATGTCCGGCTTGGGCTCGCCGACGGAGAGGCCGCCGATCCCGAATCCGGGCCAGTCGCCGAGTTCCATGACCTGTTCCAGGTGCCGGGCCCGCAGATCGTCGTACACGTTGCCTTGCAGCACGGGAAAGAGGGCTTGCCGCGCGGGAGCGCCGTCCTCCGTCTCCTCGAATCTGGCGCGGCAGCGCTCGAGCCACGCGAGCGTCCTGCGGTTGGCGATCTCCGCCTCGGCGTGGGTGACGCCAGCCGGCGCGCATTCGTCGAAGGCCATGATGACGTCTGCCCCGAGCAGCCGCTGGATGTCCATCACGCGCTCGGGGGTGAAGTGGTGGCTGCTCCCGTCGATGTGGCTCTGGAAGGTGACGCCATCGTCCGTGATCTTGCGGATTCGGGCCAGCGAGAACACCTGGAAGCCCCCCGAATCGGTCAGGATCGGGCCCTTCCAGCGCATGAAGTCGTGCAGCCCACCCAACTCGGCGACCACGTCGGCGCCGGGACGCAGATACAGGTGGTAGGTGTTGGCCAGGATCATCGACGCGCCCGCCGCGTGGAGCTCCTCCGGCGACACTGCCTTGACGGTGCCCAGCGTGCCGACGGGCATGAAGACCGGGGTCTCGACGGCACCGCCGGGCAGGGTGAGTTGCCCCGCCCTGGCCTGGCCGTCGACCGCGTCGAGGGTGAAGCGGGAGCCGCCCATGACGGCGCTCACGGGAGCACCGCCATGGCGTCGCCGTAGGAGTAGAAGCGGTAGCCGTTGGCGACGGCAGCGTCGTAGGCGGCCCGCGCCGCTTCGATGCCCGCGAAGGCGGCGACCAGCATCAGCAGGGTGGAGCGCGGCAGGTGGAAGTTGGTCACCAGGCAGTCGACGGCGCGGAAATCGTAGGGAGGATGGATGAAGAGCTCCGTCCGTCCGGGGCCGGGCCGAATCCGGTCGCGCCCCTCGGCGGTGCTCTCGAGGGTGCGCACCACGGTCGTCCCCACCGCCCAGACCCGTCCTCCCCTCTCGCGGCAGCGCCGGTACTCCGCGGCCGCCTCCGCGGGCACGACGTAGTGCTCCGCGTCCATGACGTGGCGCGACGGGTCGTCCACCTCGACGGGCCGGAAGGTCGCGGTCCCCACATGGAGGGTGACCGCGGTGCGGCTGACGCCCCGCGATGCGATCTCGTCCAGCAGCGCCCGCGTGAAATGCAGCCCCGCCGTGGGCGCCGCCACCGACCCCTCGCTGCGCGCGTACACCGTCTGGTAGCGCTCGCGGTCGATCGGCTCCTCGTCGCGGCCGAGATAGGGGGGCAGCGGGACGCGCCCGAACCGCCGCACCGCGTCGGCCACCGGAATGTCGCCTTCGAGGCGCACGATGCGGCGGCCGTCCGGACACGCCTCGAGCACCCTCACCGAGAAACCGGGCGCGACGGTCAGCATGCGGCCCGGCTTGAGCTTCCTGCCCGGGCGGACCAGCGCCTCCCACACACGCTCATCGGCGCCCGCCGCCGGGCGCAGCAGGAGCACCTCGCCGGCGGCGCCTGTGGGTTTGCGGCCGAGCAGCCGCGCCGGAAACACCCGGGTGTCGTTCACCACCATGAGGTCGCCCGCCTCCATGAACGCCGGCAGGTGCCGGAAGCGGCGATGCTCGATGCGGCCCGTCGCGCGGCTCAGAACCAGGAGGCGCGAGTCGGCCCGGCGCTGCGACGGATATCGCGCGATACGCCCGGGAGGCAGGTGGTACTCGAGTTCGGTGGTCGATAGATCCCTGCCGGAGCCGGCGGCGGGACGAAGGCTCCAGGCGTCGGTCAACTCAGTTGAACAGGTTCGGATGAGGGGGAATCGGGCCGCCCCCGGAACCTTCGGGTTCGTCAGGCTCGGGCAGCCCCAGGATCCGGTAGGCCTTGGGCGTCGCGATCCGGCCGCGCGGTCCGCGCATGAGGAACCCCTCCTGAATGAGGAAGGGTTCGTAGACCTCCTCGATGGTGCCGGCATCCTCGCCGAGGGCCACGGCGAGCGAATTCAGGCCCACGGGACCGCCTTCGAACTTCTGGACGATCGTGCTGAGGATGCGCGTGTCCATCGAATCGAGGCCGTATTCGTCGACATCCAGGATTTCGAGCGCGCGGCGGACGACAGGGACGTCGAGGATGCCGTTCGCGCGCACCTGGGCGAAGTCGCGCACCCGCCGGAGCAGCCGGTTGGCGACCCGCGGAGTGCCGCGCGCGCGTTCAGCCAGCTCGCGGGCGCCATCGGGGGTGGCCGCTATGCCCATCAGGTCCGCGCTCCGTTCGATGATCGCGGCCAGATCGCGCGCCGGGTAGAAGTCGAGCCGCTCGGTGATCCCGAAACGGGCGCGCATTGGCGCCGTGAGCAGCCCGAACCTCGTGGTGGCTCCCACCAGGGTGAAAGGCTCGACCGCCATGGTCATGGTCTGCGCCCTGGGTCCGTCGGATAGCCGCACCTCGACCTTGAAGTCCTCCATGGCCGGGTACAGGAACTCCTCGATGACGGGGCGTAGCCTGTGGATTTCGTCGATGAAGAGAATGTCGCCCCGGTGCAGGTTGGTCAGCGCGCCGACGAGATCCGCGGCCTTCTCGAGCACCGGGCCGGAGGTGGTCGTGATGTTGACCGACATCTCGCGCGAAAGCAACATGGCCAGGGTGGTTTTGCCGAGGCCGGGCGGGCCGTGGAAAAGGATGTGATCGAGCGGCTCGCGGCGCTCGATCGCGGCCTCGATCGAAATCTGAAGCCCTTGCTTCACCTTTTCCTGGCCGACGAAGTGGTCGAGGCGCTCGGGACGCAGCGAAAACTCCGAGCGCGCCTCCTGGGGCAGGATCTCGGGCGTGGTGATCTCGGTTCGCTTCGTCATCGGATCATCGGTCGCGGCCGCGCCGCGAGAGCACGTGGCGTATCAGTTCCTCGCTGCTCTCGAAGGTCGCATCCCCGATCGCCTGGCGCACTGCCGAGTCCGCCTCCGCGAATCCGTATCCGAGGCTGACCAGGGCCGAAATCGAGTCCGCTGTGATCTGATTCGCCGGGCCCTCCCCGGCGGGAACGATCGCAAGGTCGCGGACCTTGTCGGCCAGCTCCAGAATGAGCCGCGCCGCCGTCTTCTTCCCGAGCCCCGGGATCTGCACGAGCACCGGCACGTCCTTTTCGGCCAGCGCCCGCGCGAGCCGGCGCGCATCGTAGGTGCTCAACATCGACATCGCGAGTCGCGGGCCCACCATCTGGACAGTCATCAGGAGCCGGAAGAGCCCGCGCTCCGTTTCACTCAGAAAACCGTACAGGCTGGGGACATCGTCCCGTACGACATACTCGGTGCGCAGTTCGACGGTCGACCCCGCCGCGGGGAGGCGCCGGAAGACGCTGAGGGGGACGTGGAGCTCGTAAACGACCCCACCCCCGGTGAGGACCTCGACCCGGTCGATCTCGCTGCCGAGGAGCTCGCCCCTGATCCGGCTGATCACGCCGCCGCCACGCCCGTCGCCACGCCGCTCCCGGTGCTCACGCGGGTCTCTCCGCGGCCTGCCTGGCCTCGTGGAAGGGCAGCAACCCCGTAAAGGCGTGGCACAGGGCCGCGGCGATGCCATCGGCCGCATCGCTCGGCCTGGGCTCCGCGCGCAGGCGAAGGTGACGGCGCACCATGTAGGCGACCTGGTCCTTGGCGGCGGCGCCCGTGCCCACGACGGCCTTCTTGATCTCGCGCGGCGCGTACTCCACCACCTCCACGCCCTTCTGAGCCGCGGCCAGGATGATTGCACCGCGGGCCTGGCCCAGCGTGATCGCACTGCGCACGTTCTTCCCCTGGAAGACGTTCTCGATCGACAGGGCCGCCGGCTCGAACTCGGCGAGCAGCGCCGCGATCCCCTCATGAATCTCCATCAGGCGCGTCGGCAGCGGCGCCTTCGCCGATGTGCGGATCACGCCGCACTGGAGCAGCCGCGCCTGACGCCTGGTATCCACCGACACAACGCCGAACCCGGTGACCGCCGTACCGGGATCGACCCCGAGCAACACACAGCCGCGATCATCGCCGCCCTGCTTCACAGCGCCCGCGCGAGCACCGACTCGTCCAGATCGGCGTTGGAGTGCACCTGCTGCACGTCGTCGTGATCGTCGAGGGCGTCGAGCAGCTTGAGAAGACGCTCCCCCGCTCTCCCGCCGACCCCGACCTCGTTCTTCGCCACCATGGTGATCTGCGCCGAGGCGACGGCCAGTCCGGCCTCGACCAGCGCCCCCCGCACCTCGTGCAGCGATGCCGCGTCGGTCGCGACCACGTACTCGCCACCCTCGCTGCGCACGTCGTCGGCCCCGCCCACGACCGCGGCCTCGAAGACCGTGTCCTCGTCAACGCCATCGCCCGACACGTAGATCACTCCCTGCCGGTCGAACTGCCACGCCACCGAACCGGCCGTCCCCAGGTTGCCCCCGTTCTTGTCCAGCAGGTGGCGCACCTCGGCCACCGTGCGTTTCTGGTTGTCCGTCAGCGTCTCGATGTAGAGCGCGACGCCGCCCGGCCCGTATCCCTCGTAGACGATCTCCTCGTAGGTGACCCCCTCAAGCTCGCCGGTGCCCCGCTTGATCGCCCGGTCGATGTTCTCCTGCGGCATGTTGCCCGCCTTCGCCGCGTCGACGGCCAGCCGCAGCCTGGGGTTGAAGTTGGGATCACCCCCACCCGACCGCGCGGCAACGGTGATTTCGCGGATGAGCTTGGTGAACATCTGGCCGCGCTTCTGATCGTTGACGGCCTTCTTGCGCTTGATCTGCGACCATTTGCTGTGTCCCGCCACAGCATGCCTCCATGGGGTCCGGGTCGATCCGGCATCCGTCGGGCGGGCGAGTTGCCCGCTCGACGCAGCCATCCTCAAATATAGTCCGCTTCACCGAAGGGACATATTATATCTGAAGGGGTGCTGGAAACGATGTCGGCTCCCCTTCGTAGAATGATCATCAGCAGTCGCCCAATATGCTCACCACGCCACCATATCAGAAGCCGATCAGCTCACAAATCCTCGCAACCGCCGTGCGGAAGACGGGCGCACCAGTTGCCGTCGCTCTGCTCCTGGCTGCGCAGCTGGCAGCCCAGGATGCGGAGGAAGCGACCGGCACCATCGTCGGGCTCGTGTACGACAGCACCATGAGCACACCCCTGGCCGACGCCAACGTCGCTGTGGTAGGGACGAACGCCTTCGCCGAGTCGGACGAAAGCGGAGAATTCCGCATCGACGGCGTACCTGTGGGGGACCAGACGGTGGTGTTCTTCCATCGCCGGCTGGGCTCGCTCGGCGTGAGCGCGACGCCCGTGCAGGTCCAGGTAGCGGGCGATGCAGTCTCCGAGGTCTACCTGGCCATTCCCTCCCGACCGACGATTCTGTCAGCCTGGTGTTCCGCTGAAGAAGGCGAGGGCGACACTTCGGTCGGCGGCGTGGTGACGGACGCGTTGACCGGCGTTCCCCTTCCCAGGGCCAGGGTCGCCGCTCTCGGAGACCCCGTCGGGGTGTTTCAGCGGCCGCGCGTGGTGCAGGAAGTGCGCACGGAGAACTCGGGTGAATACCGGCTGTGCAACCTGGATTCTGGTGAAGAGTTGACGATCACAGTGGTCTTCGGCAGCAGCGAGGCCATGCCCTACACGCTCAACGAATCCGGCCCACAGATCTTCGACGTGCCGATCCACATTTCCGATCCTGTGACGATCACCGGCTCGGTCATGGACTACGCCACCAGAACTCCCATCCCGGGCGCCCATGTGCAGCTGATCGGTTCCGACCACTCCGAGTTCACCGATGTCGAGGGCAGGTTCGGGTTCGCCATGATCCCGCCAGGCAAGCAGATCATCGAGACTACGGTCCTGGGATATGCCCCGAGGGTCGATTCGCTCACCGTGTTCAGCAACGAAGCTCTGGGGCTGGAGATCCTTCTTGCCACGGAGGCCATCGCTCTGGATCCGCTGGTGGTTACCGGCCGCAGGGAGGAGCGGGTATTCACAACGCCGGGGACCCGCTTCTCCGGGCTGACCGAGGCACAGGTCGACTCGATCATCCCCCGGGTGCTGGACTTCGCGTCGATGGCCCGGGCCGCACGGGCCCCGGGTGTGCAGATCTACGAGACGACGATGGCCAACGCCTTCGGCGACCCGCAAGTGGGCGTATGCGTCGAGATGACCCGGAACCGGGGGGGCGGCGCCAATACCTGCAACATGGTCGAGGTCCGGATCAACGACGGGCCCGTTCCCGAACCGTCCTTCTTCCTGCTGGACATGAATCCACAGGACGTGCGCCGCATTCAGTTCATTACTCCGTTGGAAGCCGGACTGCTCTACGGCGACCGCGGGGCCAACGGGGTGCTGCTCATCTACACCCGGTAGCGACCGGCGTCAGTTCCGCTCCTCGGCCTCCGCCACGATCTTGGCCACTCGCATCGGCGGCACGAAATCGTATCCGAGCATCTTGCGACGGTGGTGGCCCCGGCCCTGGGTGATCGAGCGCAGCGCCGACGCGTACTTGTAGAGTTCGGCCTCCGCCACCTGCGCGCGGATCACGGTAGTCCCCCCCAGCGGGTCCATGCCGAGCACCCGGGCCGACCTGCCGTTCAGGTCGCCCATGATGTCGCCGACGTATTCGTCGGGCGCTTTCACGGTGACCTCGACGATCGGTTCCAGAAGCGCCGGCTTGGCCCTCTCGGCCACGTTCCTGAAGGCGTATGAACCGGCCACCTTGAAAGCGATGTCCGAGGAATCGACCGAATGATAGGACCCGTCGTAGCACTCTGCCTCGAAGTCCACCACGGGGTATCCGGCGACGACGCCCTTGGTGGCCGCCTCCTGAATCCCGCGGTCGACCGAGGGCACGTACTTGGTGGGGATCACGCCGCCCTTGATCGAGCTGACGAACTCGTACCCCTCGCCGCGTTCCCTGGGGCGCAGCCTGATCCAGCAGTCGCCGAACTGGCCGCGGCCGCCGGTCTGCTTCTTGAATCGGCCCTGGCCCTCGGCGGGTGCCGTGAGGGTCTCGCGGTAGGCGATCCTCGGCGTCTCGGTCTCGACCGACACGCCGTACTTCCGCTTCATGCGCTCGAACTGAACCATGAAGTGGAGTTCGCCCATCCCCCGCGCGATGGTCTGCCGCAACTCGGGATTGAACTCGGCCTCGAAGGTGGGATCTTCGTCGTGCAGCCGGCTCAAGGCCTCGCCGAGCTTGTCCTCGTCCGACCGGGCCGCCCCCCGAACCGCTACGGAGATGTCGGGCTGGGGGAAGACCACCCCCTCGAGCGTGACCGCGTTGCCCGGCGCCGCGAGCGTGTCGTTCGTGCGTGTGGACTTGAGCTTGGCCACGACGCCGATGTCCCCCGCGTAGAGCGCCTCGACCTCCACGCGTTCCTTGGCCTGGGGGATCGCGAGATGATTGATGCGCTCGCTCGCACCCTGCCCGATGTTCCGGAGTTCGGTGCCGTTGGTGACCATTCCCGAATACACGCGGAAGAGTGACAGCTCGCCGACGTGCGGCTCGGCGCTGGTCTTGAACACCAGGGCGGTCGCGGCTTCGTCGGGGGCCGCGCGCAGGTTCACTGTGTCGCCATTCGCACCTGTCGCCTGCACCCCGTCCCCCTTTCCGGGATGGGGCACCAGGTCCACGAGCTTCTGCAGGAGCGCCGCGACTCCGAACGACTGCTCGGCGGCCCCGCAGAGGACGGGAACGACCTCACCCTCGGCCATCGACATGGCCAGCGCGCCGATCAGTTCCTCGTGGGAGATCTCCTCTCCTTCCAGATACCGGTCCAGGAGGTCCTCGTCGGTGGTTGCGAGCGTCTCCATCAACTCGGTGGCCCAGTTCTCCACGTCGTCCGCGACCTCGTCCGGGACCGGGGCCTCCTCATACTCGCCGGTGAGCGTGCCCGCCTTGTAGACGTGGGCCTTGCCCGACAGAAGGTCCACGATGCCGCGGAAGCCGGTCTCGGCACCGATCGGGATCTGCAGGGGCACGGCGCCCGGGGCCAGCTTTTCCTTCACGTCATCGAGCGCGGAATTGAAGTTGGCGTGCGCCTTGTCCATCATCGAGACGAAGATCATGCGCGGGATCTCGCGCTTCTCGCACAGCTCCCACACCATCTCGGTTCCGACTTCGACGCCCGATGACGCGCCCACGGTGACGAGCGCCGTGTCCGCCACGCGCACCGCGGCCGTGGCCTCTCCCACGAAGTCCATGTAGCCCGGAGTGTCGAGGAAGTTGATCTTCGTCCCGTCGTGGATCGCGTGGGCCACCGTGAGTTCCAGGGACATCCCGTGGCTCTTCTCCTCGGGGGTGGTCATCGTGAGCGCCGAGCCATCGCCCACACTGCCCTTCCGCCGTGAGGTTCCCGACGCGAAGCACACCGCGTCGATCAGCGTCGTCTTCCCCGATCCTCCGTGCCCGAGGACTACTACGTTGCGAATGTCTTCCGTTCTGAAGGACTTGGCCGCGGCCATGCCACCTCCTGTTCAACCCTGTGAGCCGTCTCGTTAAGGCCACGCATTGTAGAAACCCCGTCACGGACGGGTCAAGGCTGAAACGGAGACCCGCCAGTCAGCGTGCGCGTGCCGGGCCCTCGCGCCGGGGTCAGTTGGCGCGGGTCTGCCTCGAAACGCGGTCCAGCAGGTCGCGCTCCTCCGGGGTAAGGGAATTGATCCCTTCCGACGAGATCTTGTCGAGCACCGCGTCCACCCGGTCGAGTTCGGCCCGCTCCCTGGCCGACCGCTTCTCCGCGCTTTGCCGCTCGAACACCTCGATGACTCTGGGCGACTCGGAACGGGGCTTCTTCCTGCGCGAGGCCCGCGGTCCCTCCCTCCGCCTCAACAGATCCGCGAGCTTGAAGCCCCGGTTCTGCCCCGGCCGGCGACGGGCCGCGCGGCCCGCACTCCGCCTTCCGGTGCGGGTCGACCCCGCCGCGCGAGCGCCAGGACCCCAGTCGGCCGGCGCTGCGCTGCTTCGCCCGGATCCCGGCATCAGGCCGCTCTGCAACAGCAGGAATCCGGCGATGGCGCCGCCCAGATGCGCCAGGTGAGCCACTCCGTCGCGCGCGGGACCGATTGCGCTGGCAAAGCTCAGCGCCACCATGAAGATGACCAGCCACTTCACCTTGACCGGCACCAGCCCCCAGATGTACACGGTCGCATTGGGCCAGATCATCGCGAACGCCAGGAGGATTCCGTAGCACGCCGCCGAGGCCCCCACGATCGAGGCGCCGGAGAAGGCGAAGCTGAGCAGCACCCCGCCCAGTCCGCAGATCAGGTAGAACTTGATGAAGAGGTCCGAACCCCACCTCGATTCGAGGGGCGGTCCGAAGAAGAAGATGAACAGCAGGTTCATGAGCAGATGCCAGAGCCCCGCGTGCACGAACATGTAGGTCAGCATGCCCCAGGGCCGGGTCAGGAGCCGGCCTGGCGAGAAGGCGAAGAGGTCGGCCATCGGACCGTACCCGACCACGACGGTTACGAGGAAGACGACCGCGTTGGCGATCAGCAGCCTCTTCACCCACGGCGTGACGCGCATCCCGCCCGGGGTGCCGCCAAAGGCCGTCGGGGGCGCTTGACTGAATCTCACGACCCTGCTCCCGTCCATGCCGGGCGCCGGGTCCCGGCTTTCAGTCCCATAATACAAATACGTTCGCAGAGCTCCGGGAATTCAATGCCGGCCGCCCGGGCCGATTTGGGCAGAAGGCTGTTCCCGGTCAGCCCCGGCAGCGCGTTGGCCTCCAGGCACCAGGCCCGGCCATCCTCGTCCACCATGAAATCGACGCGCGAGTACTGCTCCAGGCGCAGGGCGCGGTGTACCGCCAGTGCGGTGGACTGCAGCGTCCGCGTCAGTTCCGGCGGGATCCGGGCGGGTGCCGTTTCGATGGCCATGCCCTGCTCGTACTTGCAATCGAAGTCGAAGAGTTCGCGGACCGGCTCGATCTCGACCACCGGCAGGGGCTCGTCCCCCAGGATGCCGACCGTGAACTCGCGCCCCTCCACGTACGCTTCGTACATGACGGCATCGTCCCCCTGGCCCGCCACCTCGGTGGCCGCATCCAGTTCGCGCACCGACCGTGCGAGGACCAGACGGACCGATGAGCCGCCCGAAACCGGCTTGACGATCACGGGCAGCCCGAGTCGGTCCGCTACGACGGCGCCAGGGGCCCTGCCGGTGATCCAGTCTGGGGTGGCAGTGCAGGCGTGGCGCAGGAGCCGCTTGGTGAGATCCTTGTCCATCGCCAGCGCGCACCCGGTCGGTCCGCTGCCAGCGTAGGGGATGCCCGCGGTCTCCAGCAGCGTCTGGACGGTGCCATCCTCTCCGGCTCCGCCGTGCAGGGCGAGGAATACCACGTCGGCCGCTGCGAGCGACGGTTCGCGCGCGATCACCTCGGCGTCGGGGAGGGCGGCCGGATTGCGCGGCGCGGGAACCGGCAGCCCGGCGCGGCCGATCCCGGCGGCGAGGATGGCGCGCTCCTGCTCCCGGGACAGCGGCCCTGCGGCGGAATCGATGCTCGTGACCTGGTGACCCGCCGAGCGCAGAGCGGCAGCAACCTCGCACCCGCTCGCCAGCGACACCTCCCGCTCTTCGGAGCTGCCACCCAGCAGCACGGCCACGCGCAGGTGCGTCGACGAGCTCATGGCGCGGCCGCCAGCGAACGAACCAGGTCGTGCCGCGTGAGAATGCCCTCGAGAGCTCCGGCGGCACGGATGAGGACGGCCTGCGCGCCCCCCGTCAGCAGCCGTGTGGCGGCGTCGGCGTCGGCGCCTTCGTCGAGAACGGGATACGGTTTCCCCATGACCGCCTCGACATCGGTCTCCAGGAGCGACCGGTTGGAAAGCACCGCGGACATCAGGCGGCGTTCCGACACGCTGCCCACGCATTCGCCATCGACGACGACGGGCAGCTGCGAGATGTTGTGGGAGGACAGTGTGGAGATCGCGACCCGGATCGGCGTGGAGGGGGTCGCGGCCAGGAGGCGCGGGAGCCGCTCGAACTTGGCGGCCGCCATGTCGGCCACCGTCGACCGGTCGCGCTGCAGGAACCCGTTGTTGAGCATCCATTCGTCGTCGTACTGCTTGGTGAGGTAGCGCTCGCCCCAATCGCACAGCACCGCGACCACGCACGCTTCGGGATCGTCCATCCTGCCGGCCTCTTCCAGCGCGGCGTGCACGATCAGGCCGGTGGAGCCGCCCACGAACAGCCCCTCCTCGGCGACCAGGCGCCGCGCCATGCGAAATGCATCGCCGTCTTCGACGACCCGGTACTCGTCCACATACTCCAGATCCAGCGTCCCCGGGATACGGTCGTTCCCCAGTCCCTCGACCTGATACGGCTTGCTCTCGCCCACCTCTCCGGTCCTGTGGAAACCCGAGATGACCGACCCGTCAGGATCGACCCCGATGACCCGAACAGCCGGATTCCGTTCCTTCAAGTACCTGCCCGTGCCGGAGATCGTGCCCCCGGTTCCCGCTCCGGCGACGAAGTGCGTAACGGCTCCCCCGGTCTGCTCCCAGATCTCCGGTCCCGTCGTCCTGTAGTGGGCGTCGGGATTGTCCAGGTTGTAGAACTGATTCGCCAGGAACGCCCCCGGCGTCTCGTCGGCAATGGTCTGGGCCCGGTTCACATAGTGGTCGGGGTGGTCCGGCGCGACGGCGGTGGGCGTGATAACCACCTCGGCCCCAAATGCGCGGAGCAGCTTCACCTTCTCCCGGCTCATCTTGTCGGGCATGGTGAAGATGCAACGGTATCCACGGATCGCCGCCACCATCGCCAGCGCCAGGCCGGTGTTGCCGCTGGTTCCCTCGACGACCGTCCCGCCGGGCCGGAGGAGCCCCCTCGATTCGGCCGCGTCGATGATGGCCACGCCGATGCGATCCTTCACCGACCCGCCGGGATTCATGAACTCGGCCTTGCCGTACACCGGAGTGCGCGTGCCCGCGGCCACCCGGTTGAGGCGGATGAGGGGAGTCCACCCCACCAGCGCTAGCACGCTGTCGCAGGGATCGACGTTGCGCATATCGCCACGGCCTGGTCGTTCGCCCCGCCGCTCGCGCGGCGCGGGGACGCTCACGGCAGCCCCTGGCTCCCGGCGCCATCGGACGATTGCTCCTCGGATTCCGATGCCGAGTCAGCCAGGCCGGGTTCACGCGGGAATTCCGCCGGCATGCCGGGGTCCTTCGCGAAGTGTATCGGAATGCGCGCCCATACCTCGAGCGGCTCGCCTCCTCTGAGAGCCGGTTCGAACTCCATTATCCTGGCCCCCCGAAGGGCGGCGGAGTCCAGCTCCGCGTACCCGCTGCTTTCGGCGATCACGGTACTGTCCACTTCCCCCGCTTCGCTTACCAGCACCCGCACCACCGTGGTTCCCTCCACATCCTGCCCCCACATCTCCAGCGGGTACTCGACCGGGCTGACCGCGAACCGGGGCCTGGGCCTCTCTATCTCGCGACCCAGGTCGCACGCCACGGTCAGCAACCCGGCCACGACGCCCGGGGCAATCCTCCGCCACCCCGTGATCATTCTCGATCCGGTGCTCGCAATGCACCCTCCTGTTCCACCAGTCATCCCCCGTCCCCGGCCAGGGTGTTTCTATTCGTCCGTAGCGAGCGAACGCAGGGTATAAAGTACATTCAACGCATCGATCGGCGTCATTGTGTCGGGCTCCAGCTCGCGAAGCCGCTCGACCGCCGGGTGGGGGACCTCGAAGAACGACATCTGTTTTGCTCCGCCGACGGCACTCTCGCCGCCGGTGTTCCCCTGCCGTCCAAGACCGGCGGTGCCGCCCGCGTGGGCCCCCTCAAGCTCGCTCAGCAGCTGCCATGCCCGCTCGATTACGCCCCCCGGCAGTCCGGCCAGGCGAGCGACGTGGATCCCGTAGGAACGGTCGGCTCCCCCCTCCTCCAGCCGCCTCAGGAAGACGATCCGCTCCCCCGCCTCCCGCACCGCCACGTTGAGGTTCCTGACGCGGTCAAGCAGGTCGCCCAGCTGCGTGAGTTCGTGATAGTGCGTGGCGAAGATCGCCTTGGCGCCGACATGGTCGTGGATGTGTTCGGTGACCGCCCACGCGATCGAGACGCCATCGTAGGTCGAGGTGCCCCGGCCGATCTCGTCGAGCAGGATCAGGCTCCGCTGCGTTGCGCCGTGAATGATCGCCGCGGTCTCGTTCATTTCGACCATGAAGGTGGACTGGCCTCCGGCGAGGTTGTCCGATGCCCCTACGCGGGTGAAGACGCGGTCGCACATCCCCAGCCGCGCATTCGACGCGGGGACGAAGGAGCCGATCTGCGCCATGATCTGGATCAGCCCTGCCTGGCGCAGCACCGTGCTCTTCCCGGCCATGTTCGGCCCCGTCAGGATCGCGATGCGCGAGTCCTCGTCGAGCCGCAGGTCGTTGGGGATGAAGTCGTTGCGGGGCATCATCGTCTCGACCACCGGATGGCGGCCGGCCACGATGTCCATTGTGAAGCCCGTTGTGACTTCCGGGCGAACGTAGCCGTTGCGATCGGCGGCCTCGGCCAGCGAGGCAAGCGCGTCCAGGGTCGCGATGCGCTCCGAGGTCTCCTGGATTCGGGGGACGGCGAGGGCCAGTTCTCCCCGCACCCGAAGGAACAGGCTGCGCTCGAGGTGGGCGATCCTGTCCTCGGCGTCGAAGACCTTTTCCTCCCACTCCTTCAACTCGGGTGTGAAATAGCGCTCGGCGTTCGCCAGCGTCTGCTTTCGGACGAAGTGTTCGGGAACCCGGGAGCGGTTCGCATGGGTGACCTCCAGGTAGTACCCGAACACCCTGTTCTGGCCGACCTTCAGCGAGGGGATCCCGGTTCGCTCGCGCTCTCTCGCCTGAAGCCCGGCGATGAAGTCTTCGGCGTTGTCGCGGATTTCACGCAAGTCATCCAGTTCCGCGTCGAATCCCCTCCGGATCACGCCCCCCTCGCCCAGGGAGTGCGGTGCGTCCCCCGAGATGGCGTTCGCGATTGTGGTCTCGACCTCGTCCAGGGTGTCGAGGTCGCCGACGAGTCGGGACACGATCTCGCTTTTGAAGCCGGCGCCGGCGTTCACGACCGCGGGCAGCTGCCGCACGGACTGCCCGAGCGCGAGTACCTCCCTCGGGGTTGCCCGGCCCGACCCGATCTTGGTGGCCAGCCGGTCCAGATCCCGAATCCGGGAGAGCGCAGAGCTCAGTCCGGCCAGCTCTTCGGGGGCCTCGAAGAGCTCCGCCACGCCTGCCTGTCTTGTCCAGAGTTCGTCCTCGTCCAGGAGCGGCCGCAGCACCCAGCTTCTGAGCAGACGCGCCCCCATCGGCGTGGTGGTGCGATCGAGCACCGACAGCAGGCTGGCCTGGCTCAGGTCGGGCATCAGGGGCTCGACCAGTTCGAGGTTGCGTCTGGTCATGGAGTCGAGCGCCATGACGCGGTCCGGGCGCTGGATCCTGGGTGGGAGGATGTTGTCGAGCGCTCCGGGCCTGATCTCCTCCACGTAGGCGACCAGGGCGCCGGCGGCGCGGACGAGCAGTTCGTCGCCGGGCTCGAAGCCGAAGCCGTCGAGGGAGTGGACGCCGTAGCGGCGGGTCAGCTCGTCGCGCGCGGTGGCGAGGTCGAAGATCCAGTCGGCACGCGTGGTGCGCATGACGGCGCCCAGTTGGTCCAGATCCGGATCGAGCGACTCCGGTACCAGCAGTTCGCTTGGCTCCAGGCGCGCAAGTTCGTCGTCCAGTTCGGACCGGGCGGCTTCCTCGACGACCAGGTGCCCTGTGGAAACGTCGATCGCCGCCAGTCCGGCTTCGGCGTCCCGGGCAACGAGCGCCACGATGAAGTTGTTGCGGTTGGCCTCGAGCAGCGCGTCCGAGACCACCGTGCCCGGCGTCACCGTCTCCGTTACCTCCCGGCGCACGATTCCCTTTGCCTCGGCCGGGTCCTCCACCTGATCGCAGATGACCGCCTTCCGCCCCATAGCGACCAGGCGGTTCACGTACTCCTCCAGCGCCTTGGCCGGGACGCCCGCCAGCGGCACACGCTGCGCCGCGCCGTTGTTGCGCGAAGTGAGGGTCAGGCTCAGGAGCCGCGAACCCTCTTCTGCGTCCTCGCAGAAGAGCTCGTAGAAGTCGCCTACGCGGAAGAACACGAGATCGTCGGGATGGCGGGACTTAACCTGCCGCCACTGCCGCATCAGGGGGGTGTCGGAGCCGGTGGGCGAGCGCAAGGTCGGGACTCCGGTCACGCCGGCACGAGGCGCCGCAAGCGGTTCGCGTTCGCAACGACCGTCACCGAACTGAAGGCCATGGCCGCGCCGGCGATCATGGGGGACAGCAGGATGCCGAGCGACGGATAGAGCGCCCCCGCTGCCACCGGTATGCCGACCACGTTGTATGCGAATGCACCAACGAGGTTCTGCACGATGTTGCGGTGCGCCGCCCGGGAGATGCGAATCAGCGTCTCGACACCGCGAAGCGAATCGCCCAGCAACGCCGCATCGCCGGTCTGCAGGGCAACATCCGTCCCGCCGCCCATCGCTACGCCCACGTCGGCTGCCGCCAGGGCGGGGGCGTCGTTGATCCCGTCGCCGACCATCGCGACCACACTGCCCCGGCCGCGCAGCGTCTCGACCACTGCGGCTTTCTCGGCGGGCGATACGCGGGCCCGCACGCTCGTGATTCCCACCTGGGCCGCGATCCGGTCGGCGGCGGCCTTGTGGTCGCCCGTGAGCATCGCGACCTCGACGCCCAGTTCACGCAGGCGCCCGACCGCCGCCGCCGCCCCCGGCCGCACCGCGTCTACGAGCCCGAACACACCCGCAACCACCCCATCGACCGCGACCGCAACGGGCGTCGCCGCATCCTCGGCGAGGCGCTGCAGGTGCTCGCTCACCGGCTCGGCGTCTACCCCCGCCTCGCTCAGGAACAACGGCGAGCCGGCCATCACCCTTCGCCCGTCGACAACGGCCGATACGCCGCGTCCCGGATGCGCCGCGAAGTGATCGACGGCCGCCGAACCGCAGCCACGCTCACGAGCATGCTGCACAATGGCCCGGGCGGCGGGGTGCTCCGACGAGGCCTCCGCCGCGGCGGCCATCGTCAGAAAATCGTCCGTGTCGAAGTTCCCTGCCGCGGCCGCGTAGCACACCTGCGGCCGCCCCATGGTAAGGGTGCCCGTCTTGTCCAATACGACCGTGTCCACCCTGCGCGCGCGCTGCAGCGCTTCGCCGTCGCGGATCAGGACGCCATGCGCCGCCGCCTTGCCGATGGCGATCATGACCGAGATGGGCGTGGCCAGACCCAGCGCGCACGGACACGCGATGACAAGGACGGCGACGGCCGTCACCATTGCGAAGTTGAACCGGGGCTCGGGTCCGGCAACGTACCAGATCACGAAGGTCAGCACGGCGACGAGGATCACCGCCGGAACGAAAACGCCGGCAACGGCATCGACCGTCCTCTGGATCGCGGGCTTGCTGGCCTGAGCCCGCCGGACCATGTCCACGATGCGGGCCAGCACCGTATCCTCGCCCACTTTCGTCGTTTCGACGGTGAGCGCGCCCGTCGCGTTGACGGTTCCGCCCACCACTTCGTCGCCGGGGAACTTCCTCACGGGTACGCTCTCGCCGGTGAGCATGGACTCGTCGACCTCGCTCACGCCGCTGCGAACCCGTCCGTCCAGGGGCACGCGCGCGCCCGGCCGAATCATCAGGAGGTCGCCGGGAACCACCTCGTCGAGGGAAACGGTTTCCGTCCCGCCGGCTCGGATTCTCTCCGCGGTCTCCGGTGCCAGATCCAGCAGCGCTCGCAGCGCCCGCGAGGTTCGCCCCCTGGCCCGCGCCTCGATGGCCTGGCCCAGCACCACCAGTGTGATGATCACCGCCACGGCCTCGTAGAAGGGACGGCCGCTGCCCGCCGGGAAGAGCTCGGGCGCCAACAACACGGTCGTCGAATACAGCCACGCCGCTCCCGTGCCCAGGGCGACCAGCGTATCCATGTTCGCCGTCCGCCGCCTGCCAGCCGTCCACGCACCCACGAAGAAGCGCCGTCCGACGTACAGCAGGATCGGAAGGGCGAGCAGAGCCGAGAGCCACCAGGCGATCCGCATCGCCTCACCGGTCAGGGACGGCAGCCCCGGCACCATCTCCATGTGCCCGATCACCACCACCGGGAGCCCGAAGACCACCCCGGCACGGAAACGCCGCATCAGACGGCGGTGCTCGATGTCCCGCTCATCGTCGCGAGCACGGGCCGCGTCCATCTCGGCACCGGCACCGGCAAGCACCTCCGCGCCGTACCCCGCGCCCTCGACCGCGCCGACCAGCACCTCCTCCCCGGCCGCCGCCGTCGCGCTTACCCGCGCCATCTCCTCCACGAGGTTGACCCGCGCGTCCTGCACTCCGTCGACCGCTGCCAGCGCCCGTTCGACTGCGGAAACACACGACGCGCAGTGCATGCCCCGGATCCGCAGTTGAATCTCGCTGCCCGCAGCATCACGCTTCGCCGGCACGGCCGCAGACTGCGGGTTCATGACGGCATTCTCTGGTCGGCCCCGAGCAACTGGCACCCGATCAGCCACTCCTCCAGCAGCACATCGTCCGGAAGCGCGCTGGCCTTGAGGAGTTGATCCAGTCTGCGCAAGCGGCGTATCGCACCCTTCAGCTCGGCTCGCTTCCACCGCCGCGCCTGGCCGACAATGCCTCGAGCCGTAAAGCGCTGGTACGGCGGCAGCACGGCGTTAAGGGCCGCCGGTCCGCCCTCCGCCGCGATTCCCACTTTCAACAGGTGAATCGAAAGACCGACCACCAGCCCGATCGCCGTCTCGCCCTGGTCCAGCAGTACCCGCAACCCGCGCATGGCCTCGTCGATTCGCCGGCTCCCCACAAGATCGAACCAGGCCCAGCGATCCTGCCGCGGCAGCCTTACTCCCCCTCGCCGAACATCCTCCACGCCAATCGAGTCCCCGGATTCCACCATCTCCGCCAGCTTCCGCAACTCCTGGGTCAGCACACCCAGATCGTTTCCGGCACTCTGGGCGAGCGCCCGCGCCGCACCCAGCTCGAGTGTCGTGCCCAGTTCCTCATCGGCCCAGGTCACCAGCCAGCCGGGGACCGCGTCGAGCTTGACCGACCTGAACTCCACACTCGTCGCGATCCGCGCCAGATCCTTGTAGACCCGGGCCTTCGACCGCGCCGGGATGGTGGCCTGCAGGATCAGCACCAACCCCGGCGGGGGGTTCTTCGCAACCTCCAGAATGACCTTCCTGGCGTTGGGGCTCGACGCCAGAGCCTGCGTCTCCCTGAGATGCACGACGCGCCACTCGGCCATCATGGGCGGCGTTGCGACGATGGATGCCAGCCGTTCGACGGATACCTCCGATCCCTGGAGGCGATCGAGATTGAAATCGCGGGTGCCGGGATCGGCATAACGGTCCACGAGGAAGCGGGCCGAGGCCTGTTTCCTGAACTCGTCTTCCCCGTGGAGGAAGAAGACTCCGCCTGTGCGTGCGGCGCGAAGGGGCTTGGGGATCAACCTTAGCGGTGCCAGTCAGTCTGCGAACACTGTGACGACGTGCAAGAACGCTAGTCTGGATCCACTCCCGCCGCGACCCCGGGCGTCAGGGGAACCCGCACCGGACCCGCCTGGAGCACAGGTGCCGGAGCAGACAACCTGGCCGCAGGACGCAAGGGAAGAAGCGCCGACGCGCGGTGGCTCCATGAGTAGGCGGGCATGGGCTCGACAGGCGGCGCGACCGCCGCAACCGGTGCAATCTCCACCTCCGGTGCCCCCGGATGGGCCAACGGGATCCACGCGAAACTCCCAAGAAGTAGCGCGATCAGCACCACACCTGTCGTCGCGATCCCCGATCCGGCCGGCCCGAGCGCCGTCGCCTCTCTTCTTTCCAGCTCCCAGGCGCGGTAGCGCACCGTCGTTACCGCCAGCGTGCTGTCAACGAACCCGGCCTCATCCGCACGCAGCACCGAAACGCCGGAACGGATCACCCGGTCGTAGCGCCGGCAGGATGAGCAGGCCGCCAGGTGCGCCTTCGCACGGTCGCGGCTGTCGGGATCGAGCAATCCGTCGCGGTAATCCGAATAGACATCGACGAACCAGCGGCAACTCGCGGGTGAGCCAGCAGGCGCGGGGTCGCTCCGCCGCCAACGAAGTCGAGTGCCAGTGTGCAAGGTCGCCGGTTCCTGAGGTGCAGATATTCGTGTGGTCAAATGACCGCTCCCAAGGTGGGGAGGGTCAACATGACGCGCGAGCGAGGCTGATCCGGAAGACCATCTCGTTGCATTGTATACCGCCGCGAATGCCGAGAGTTCCCTCGGGTTCCACCCGGGTTCTCCCGAATCCGAAGACGCCGGGGCCGTTCGGAGTCTCTCCGACCCCGGACGGCCCCGGCGATTCAGAGGGGTCCCGTGAGGCTCGGGTGCGGCTATTCGATCATCGGCGCGATGATCCGCGCGAACTTGTTCCGCGCGCGGTTCAACCGGCTCTTCACCGTGCCCAGGTTGCAGCCCGTGATCTCGGCGATCTCCTCGTACGTCTTGCCGTGCAGTTCACGCAACACGAAGACCACCCGGTGATGCTCGGGCAGCATGGCCACCGCCTCGTTGACCTTTTGCCGCAGGAACCGCTTGCGGTACAGGTCGTCCGGACGCGTGGTAGGGTCTTCCCACTCCAGGGGACGGAAGTCTGCTTCCCAGTTCTTCACCAGCGCCTGGAAGAGCACCAGCGGGTTCCGGGAGCGGTTGCGCAGCTCATTCTTGGCCAGGTTCCCGGCGATCGTGTAGATCCAGGTGGAGAACTTGCGGGATTGATCGAATCTGTGGAGGTGCCGGTAGACGCGAACGAAGGTCTCCTGGATCAGGTCCTCGGCCCGCTCCCGGTCTCCCACGGTTCGGTAGACAAAGTTCTGCAACCGCTTGTCGTAGCGGTGCACCAATTCGGCAAAAGCCTTCTCTTCGCCGGCGAGAAACCGTCGTACGACCTGGCTGTCGTCGAGTTCGGCCAGTCTCTTGTTCTGTTCCTGGCTGGTGGTTCTCTGTCCAGTGAGAATCGGGCTTGTCTGTCCCATGATTCCACCATCCTTTCCTGGCGACCGGCCGGGCCGGGGAAGCCCGGAGTCGCAATCGAGTCGACGGTTCAAGTCGAAAACCGCTTCGCGCATGAATCGTGCCAGCACTCAGGCGTACCGTTTCGGTGCAACGTGGGTGTTCGATGTCCTCGTCAGGTGACACCGGTTTCCACCGGGCAAGACAGTCACCGATCGGCAGCCGTTGGTGTCAGCCGCGCAGCTCCGGGAGAAAACGCGCGGCGTAGAGCACCGATACGATCGATTTCGCGTCGGTCATCTCGCCGCGGCGGATCAGATCGAGCACCGCGGAGAGTCCAACCGGCACGACTTCGAGGAACTCGTCCCGGTCCGTCCGACTCACGCCTCGAGCGAGGTCGAAAGCGGCAAAGAGATGGATCTGCTCGTTGGTGAAGCCGGGTGTCGTGTGGATCGTCGTCAACCTCACGATTCGCCCGGCCCGCACCCCCGCTTCCTCCTCCAGCTCCCGCCGGGCGCAGTTCCGCCAGCTCTCCCCCGGCTCGACGATCCCCGCCGGAACCTCGTAGATCACGCCGCCGGCAGCGTAGCGGTACTGGCGCAGAAGCAGCACCTCGGGATCGGCTTCCGGGCCGGTGTCCAGCACGGGAAGGACGGCTGCGGCGCCCCGGTGGCGCACCATCTCCAGCTCCCCCTCCGACCCGTCCGGAAAGCGCACCCGATCGATACTGAGATGCACCACCCGGCCGTCGTGGATCACGGTGGTATCGAGCAGGGCGTCACGGTCCTCGCCCATGTCAGCCCGGCCCGCCCTCGTCGGTGTGCACGGTAACCGGCCCGATTCCGAGGGCCTCCACGTCGGGGGCCACCTCGCCGGCCTCGCCCACCACGACCGCACAGAGCTCGTCCGGCCGGATGTGCCGTCGTGCGGCTTCGGCCGCCTTGTCTCGCGTCACGGCCCGCACACGGTCTCTGTAGCCGCGGTAGTAGTCGGCCGGAAGGTCGAAGACCACCGTCGCCGCCACGCGCGACGCGATCTGGCCGGTGGTTTCCAAACGCAGCGGGAAGACGCCGGCCAGGTAACTGGTCGCGGCCGCGATCTCCTCTTCGGTGGGGCCCTGCTCCACCAGAGTCCGGATTTCGCTGAAGATCTCCCGCACGGCCGCCCCCGTGACCGCTGATTCGACCGATGTCGATACCGCGAAGGGACCGGCCCCCCGGCGCGTCGCAAAAGAAGAGCGCACGCCATAGGTGAAGCCGTGGCGCTCGCGAAGGTTGAGGTTGAGCCGTGACCCGAAGGAGCCGCCGAGCACGAGATTGAGGGTGGTAAGGGGGAAGAAATCGTCGATGAAGCGCGACACCCCGACGTGCCCGACGCGGATCTCCGACTGCACCGACCCGCCGCGGTGGACGACGTGGACGCGCCGGCCCCGGCCGCCGTCCCCGTCGACCGCTTCCGGTGGAACCTCCACCTCGCGATCCCAGTCGCCGAACGCCTGGTCCGCAAGCTCGAGGGCCTCCCTGCTCTCCACATCGCCCGCCACCACCAGCGCGGCCTGGCCGGGGCCGTAGCGCGAGTTCGCGAATTCGCGCGCGCAGGCTGGGTCCAGGGCGCCCAGCGACGCCGCGGTACCTCCCAGCGGCCGGCCGTACGTGCCCTCCTCGCCGAACACGAAACGGACGAAGGAGTCCGCGGCCAGGGACCCCGGGTCCATCCGCCGGTGCGTCGCCGTCGCGAGCCGCTGCGCCCTGTATCGCTGGAACTCCGATGGGTCGAAGGCCGGAGAGCGTACCATCCCGGCCAGCAGCGGCATGGCCCGGCCCAGGTGCTCCGCCAGGCATGAGACGGACACCGTCGTGTAGTCCCAGCCCGTCGTGGCGCCGAAGCTCGCGCCGATGTCCTCGAGCCGGCCCGCGAGTTGCCGGCTGGAGAGACGGGCCGTGCCCCCTTCCAGCGCGTCGCCGGTGAGCACGGCCAGTCCGCCCCGGCCGCGCGGCACGCCCGTTTCGCCGGCCCGCAGCACCACCATCGCCGTGACGAGCCGGCCCGGCAGGTTGTGGACGATCCGCAGCTTCATGCCGTTGTCGAGACTCTCGTCGAGAACGGGAGGGAATTCGTAGGGCCGAATGGGGCCGGCCTGCGGAGGCGAGTTGCGCTCCGTCACGACGCGGCCGCCGGGATGTAGCGAACCACTGCCCGGTTTTCGGGATGGAGGTAGCGCCCGGCCCACTCCCTGACTTCCTGCGGAGTGACGCGCCGCATGCG
The DNA here is from genome assembly GCA_022826565.1 of Gemmatimonadota bacterium. Taxonomy (GTDB): domain Bacteria; phylum Gemmatimonadota; class Gemmatimonadetes; order Longimicrobiales; family Gaopeijiaceae; genus Bin94. The sequence continues at coordinate 68,010 of JAJDUP010000033.1, forward strand.
CCGCAGATCCTCGTTCAGGCGGTGCGCCGAGCCGAAGTGGGTAGCGTACATCGACAGGAGGTCGGCGCGGGTCTCCACCTGCTGCAAGGCTCTCAGCATGCGGGTCTCCTCGCCGATCACCGCCCGCGACACCTCGTCCTCCGTGATGTCGGCGGCCTGGTCGAGTTCCCGTGTCACCGCAGCCTCGAGTTCGTCCACATCGCTGTCGGGATAGCCGGTGGCGACCGTCAGGAAGATGGTCGCGCCCGAGGTGAGGGGCAGGACATGGCAGGACGCCGACTTCGCCACACGCCGGCGCACGACCCGATCGTACAGCCGCGAGGACCGCCCCGTGCCAAGGCAGAAGGCGGCGACTTCGGCCGGATAATACAGGTCGGTCGTGAACGGAGGCACTCGAGCCGCAACGTACACCCTCGGCAGCGGCACTGGACCGGGCGCATCGGAGCGCAGGGTTTCGCCGGTCTCGAAGGCAATGCGATCGTCGCCGGGCAGCGGCGGCGGAGCGTCGCCCCGCGCGATCTCGCCGAAGTAGCGATCGACCCGCCCGAGCGCCTGCACAGGGTCGAAGTCGCCGCAGATCGACAGCACCGCATTGTTGGGGATGTAGTAGGTGGCGAAGAAGTCTCTGACGTCGTCGAGGGTGGCCGCCGCTATGTCCTCGAGGCTGCCGATCACCGTGTGGTGATAGGGGTGCGTCTCGGGGAACAGGAGGAACTGGAGGCGCTCGTCCCAGTCGCCGTAGGGCTGATTGTCATAGCGCTCGCGGCGCTCGTTCATCACGACCTGCCGCTGGTTCTCCAGCTTCTCGGGGGTCATCGCCGGGAGCATCCATCCCATGCGGTCGGACTCCAGCCACAGCGCCAGGTCCAGGTGATGCGGGGGGACCGTCTCGAAGTAGTTGGTCCGGTCGAACCATGTCGTCGCGTTCGCGGATCCGCCCACGCTTTCGATGTGCTTGAAGTGTCCGTTCTTGGGGACGTGCGCCGAACCCTGGAACATCATGTGCTCAAAGAGGTGTGCGAATCCGGTCCTGCCGGCCACCTCGTTCCGCGACCCCACCCCGTACCATAGGTTGACCCCCGTCACCGGAGCCCTGTTGTCCGCGGCCGTCACCACTCTCAAGCCGTTATCGAGAGTGTACTCCTCGACGTCTATCATTCCGCGTCTTCCCCCCGCGCACCATTATTGTTCCTGCGGCAAGTCCAACACTCTCCCGGCCTTTCGGGCCGCACGAGCCGCGAGCGCAACCTTGAATGCCCGCGACTTGGAGGCTACCCGTTGGGGACGGCATCCACAACCGAAGAGGAGTCAGCGTCGTGGCATTCACGCCCTTTGAGATGGAGCGATGGCAGTCCACCTTCGAGCACAGGGTCGATTACAACCTCTCCGAGAGCGGTGTTCACCCCCTCACGGTGGGTGCGCTGTTGTCATACGCCCGTCATGGGACCGACCTTTCGGGCGTGCGGCTGGGGTATAGCCAATCCAACGGCACGGACGAACTGAGACAGCGCATCGCCTCGCTGTACCCGGGGGCCACGGACCGGTCGGTGGTCGTCACTATCGGGGGTGCCGAGGCCAATTTCGTGGGCTTCTGGGAGCTTGCGGGCCAGAGCGGCAAGGCCGCGGTGATGCTCCCCAACTACATGCAGGTTCCCGGGCTGCTCCGGAACTTCGACGGTGGAGCCATCCCTTTCCACCTGCGCGAAAAGACTGGCTGGCGTCCCGACCTTAACCAGCTCGAAGCGGCGCTGAAGGCCGGTGCCGGCTTCGTTCTGGTGACCAATCCGAACAACCCCACCGGCGTGGCTCTGACCTTGGCGGAGATGGACGACATCGTCTCTCTCGCCGACAGGCACGGAGCCTGGATCCTCAGTGACGAGGTCTACCGCGGTGCGGAGGTCGCGGACGCCCCGGTGCCCAGCTTCTGGGGACGCTACGACAGGGTCCTGGTCACCAATTCGCTGTCGAAGGCCTATGCGCTGCCCGGAGTCCGGCTCGGGTGGGTCGTGGGACCGGATGACGTGGTGGAGCGTCTGTGGGCCCGCACCGACTACACCACCATCGCGCCGCCGTCGGTCTCCGACGCCCTAGCCAGGATCGCGCTGTCCCCCGATGTGCGGCCGCGGATTCTCGAGCGGACACGGGGGATCATCCGGCACAATCTGGGTATCCTGGCGGACTGGGTGGCATCCTCCGGCGGCCTCTTCAGCTACACGCCGCCCGACGCCGGCGCCATCGCCATGGTGCGCTACCGGGCGGACATCGGCTCCGGCGAACTCGCCGAGCGGCTGCGCGTGGAGCAGAGCGTCCTGATCGTACCGGGCATCCACTTCGGCATCGACCACACGATGCGTCTGGGATTCGGCCCTCCCGAAGCGGAGCTGGTGGCAGGACTCGAACGTCTGGGCGCCGCCTTCGAGGCGCTCGTCGGCGTGGCGACCGGCTAGCCTGCCTGGTCCGTCAGTTCCACGCGTTCCACACACCCCGGCTCGTCGTGCCCGGCGCGGTTGACCGCCCGGGACACCGGATAAAGCTGCAACCCGGGGGAGTCCCCCGCGGCCAGAATCTCGTTCAGCACGGAAGCCGGCGTGCAGCGTGCCAGCCAGTCGTCCCACGTGGGCACCGGCAGGATGACCGGGACCCGGTCGTGCAGCCATTGGATCGACGGGGGCGCGGAGCGCGTGAGGATCGAAAAAGTGGCGATGCGATCGCCTCCGGGCGGAGTCCAGAACGACCAGATCCCCGCCATGCCGAAGAGGGAGCGGCCCGGCTGGTGGATCCAGTAGGGCTGCTTGCCGGTTGACCGCGCCTCCCATTCATAGAAACCGTCGGCCGGCACCAGACAGCGCCGGACCAGGAAGGATTCGCGGTAGGCGCTGCGGGTAGCGACCGTTTCCGAACGGGCGTTGATCATCCGGGCGCCGACGCGCGCGTCCCGGGCCCAGTGCGGCAGCAGCCCCCAGCGCATCGGTCCGGCCCGCCTTCCGCCCGGCACGGCGATGACAACGGGAACCTCATCGGTGGGGGCCACGTTGTAGCGCGGCCGGTGAATGTCGCGGATGGGATCGATGTCGGCGGCAAAGGCCGCCGCTACCGCGTCCGCCTCTTCAGCGAGTGTGAAGCGGCCACACACTTGCTTCGGGAGACACTAGTGCCCGTCCGGATCGCCCAGGTCGCCGCGCTCGCGGACGACGAAGAAGCCGTCCTCGCCGAGCTTCTGGTAGAGGGGCATGAGCAGCATGCCGCCGACGGGTGCCACGATTTCGCCGGTCCGGTCCTCTCCAACCACCGTCCCGGCGCGCACCGGTTGGAAATTGGTGAAGCCGGGCCGCGTACGGTAGCGGTCTTCGGGCTGCACCGGATGGCGGTGGACCATCTCGAAGGTCTGCGGCAGGTTCCGCCGCGCGGCGCGCATGATCCGGCGGCTGCTCTCAAGGTCGGGAATGGCAGCTTCGGAGAGCATACCCGCCGCTCTCAGCGCGAGCCAGACGGCGGCCTGGGCCCTGTTGACGGCGCGGGGTTCTTCGTGCTGCCCGCACTCGCAGACGGTTGTCGTATAGCCGAGGTCGTCGAGGTGCGTGAGGAGGGTGCCCTCGAGGTGCTCGTTCAGTCCCAGCACGAGCGGCACGGGAATCGCCATCGCGAAGCGGCGGTGAGCCGGGCGGTCGGCAGTCGAGGTGAAAGTGCCGCCCCATCCCGAAGTCGTGTGCAGGTCGAGCACGTGGACCGGCCCCCGGCGCCGCCTGGACACTGCGTCGAGCAGATGCAGCAGACGGACCATCTCCGCGTCCTCGGGACCCGGCGCGGGATTGCGCCGCCGGCGCGATGACGACCCGCCCGAGGGGTCGACGTACACAGATAGCCCGTGTCTGGAACCTTCCACGCGCGACGGCGTCCAGGCGCGGTTCAGATCGTAGGACATGAAGCGTCGCCCGGCGGCCAGTGCCAGGGAGTTCCCGATCACGGCCACGAAATCGCCGGAGAGCAGTTGCCGGCGTGCCTGAATCTGCCCGATCAGGGTCTTGAGCGCCTGAACGCCCGCGGGCTCGTTCCCGTGCAAGCCGCCGATGCAGAGCAGAAGAGGGCCTTCCGAATGCCCCTCGACCCAGCCGATCAGGCCGCCCCGGGAGGCGGGCACCGGTTCCGAGGCGAGACTCTCGGCGCTCGACCTCATTCTGGCCCGTTGTGAACAGTCTGGAACAAGCGGCCGGCGCGCGTGCATCGCAGCTCGAATGCCGGGAGGGGCCTTCCCACGCGCTAGTCTCCCAGCAGGCGTTCTTCAAGGAGATGGTACGCCATCGGCATGAAATCCGTCTCGCTCACGAGGCCGACGAGCTGGCCGTCCTTGATGACCGGCAGCGCGGACACCTTTTCCTCACGCATGGTGCGGATCGCCTCGAGTGTGGTGGTTTCGGGTGCGATGGTTACCGGATCGCGGACCATCACGGCGCTCACCGGCATGTTGTCGGCCTCCTCGACTGTCATTCCCTCCGCCATCAGCCTCAGGATGGACCTGTAGGAGACAATCCCGACAAGTCGGTGATCCTTGTCCTCGACCAGTACATGACGAATCTGGCGAAGGTCCATCAGATAGGCCACCAGTTCCACGAGCTCGTCCTGGTTTACCGTCGTCAGCGCAGTCGTCATGTACTGCTCGACGCGAACGTAGTGGTGCTTCCAGCCCCCGGCCTCCCGAATCTCGGCAGGCTCCCACCGGGATACGGGGATTCCCTTGGCCTGCTGGCGGACCGTTGCCGCAGTCAGAGCGGACAATCGCTCGGACCGGGTTCCGTGCTTCTTGAGCTTCCTCAGCGAGCGCAGCGTCCACGAAGCTCCCGTTACCCCCGCCCTGACCCGCTCCTCGACGATGCCCAGGTATCGCTTCACGTCGCCTGTGTCGAGCGGATACTCCGACAGTCCCTCCTCTGCCAACGGAAGCAGCGTCTCCAGGATCAGCCGGTCCGCCGGACCGCTCTGACCGTCCAGCCACGCAAGTCCGGATCGGAGCCCCAGGCGCGAAGCGGCCAGGAAGTTGCTCTTGGCGTCGTCGAACTCCATGCGCTCGGTCAAATCGGGGTACTTGCGGGCAACCCCCAGGACGGCGCCGATCCAGAAGACGGTGTTGGCCATCTCGTCGAGGGTCGTGGGGCCGGCCGGCAGGGCCCGACACTCGATGCGCAGGTGTGGCTTCCCTTTCGAGATCCCGTAGCAGGGCCGGTTCCAGCGGTACACGGTCCCGTTGTAGAGCTGCAGCGCTTGCAGCCTGGGGACACCGCCCTCCCTGAGCACCTCGATTGGATCTTCGTCGACAGGGGTCGCCAGCAACACCCGGAAGGTACCGATGTCCTCCTGGAACAGCTCCACCACCGAACGCTCCAGCCAGCTTCCGCCGAACCGCACCCGCGGACTCATTTCACGCATGTGGAGATCGGCGCCGCGCGTGTCGAGGGACTGCTGGAAGAGGGCGATGCGCGTCTCGGCCCAGAGACGGCGCCCGAAGAGGAGGGGCGAATTGACGCACGCCGCCAGAGCGGGTCCCGTCACCGCCTGGGCCACGTTGTAGAAGTGGGCGAACTCGTCCGCGGAAACCTGGAGGTGGACCTGGAAGCTCGTGTTGCACGCCTCCAGCATCACGGAATCGTGCTGGATGATGAGTTCGTCGGTGCCGCGAATACGGAGCCGGAACGCCCCGCCACCGGCCATGTTCATCGCCTCGTTGAGGGCGTAATAGCGAGCCCGCGGCGTGATGTTGTCGAGGGACAGGTCGGACTTGGCCAGCGTCGGCAGAATGCCCGTCAGAACAACTTCCGAATCGTGCAGCCGGGCGGCCTGCCGAACCCGCTCCACGTAGCCGTCGAGCTCCTTCTGCATGTCGGTGAAACATGAGCCTTCAAGCACGCGGGGCGACAGGTTGGCTTCGAGGTTGAAGCGGGCCAGTTCGGTGGTGAACGGCTCGTCGTTCAGTTCCTCGAGTACCTCTACCGAGACGGGAGCGGGCTTCCAGGCCTCGTTGACGAGGAACATCTCCTGCTCGGCGCCGAATCGGCGGATACCGGACTCGATCAGTCCTTCCGACAGGATTCGCTCCATCGCCATCAGGTCCCTCAGCAACGCCCGCGTAAATCGGCGAATTGCCTCAGGTGAAGTCTGTGGTGCCAGGTCTACGCCCATTGAGTGACCTCAAACCGCGGAAATATCCGTGACAAGCGATGCGAAGGAGGAGCGACCGCGCCAGTGGCTTGTGTGCGCCGTCACTCCTCAACCCTTCATATTCGCGGGAACGACCAACGATTACAAGAAGCTCGCGATCTTCTCCAGTGGCTTCTTGGTTATCCGCGGTACGCGGGCATCTTCAGCCGGATAGCCCACGACGAGGATCAGGAAGGGGCGCTCGTTCGCGGGCCGGCCCAGAATCTCGTTCAGGAATCCCATGGGGGAGGGAGTGTGCGTGAGCGTCGCGAGCCCCGCGTGGTGGAGGCCGGTGATGAGCATGCCCGTCGCGATCCCGACGCTCTCCTGGACGTAGTAGTTCTTCACCCTTCGCCCGTCGCCGAACAGCTGATAGCGCTCGGCAAAGATCGCGATGAGGCAGGGCGCTGTCTCCAGAAACGGCTTGTGCTCGTCGGTACCCAATGCCGCGAGTGCGTCCAGCCACTCCTGGGGAGCGCCTCCGCGGTAGAATTCGCGCTCCTCGATCTCGGCGGCGACGCGAATCCGCGCCTTGATCTCCGGGTCGGAGACGACGGCGAAGTGCCACGGCTGATGGTTGGCCCCGTTGGGAGCGGTGCCAGCCGCGCGCAGACACTCCCGGATCACCTCGGGGGGGACCGGCCGGTCGCTGAAGTCGCGCACGGTGCGCCGTCCGGCGATTTCACGGCGAAAGCTGCGAGCCCGCCGCACCATCTCGTCACGCGGGTACTCGACGAAGGAGTCCAGAGGCTGATACCGGGGCCCGCTCATGGGGAAAACCCCGGGAGAACCCTCAAGGCCCACCGCCGCGAAGGCGCTGGAACACACCGACAATGCCTCCCGCGCCGCCCAATTCCTGTGCGACCCGCGCAGGCGGCACACCGAGAAACCGCGAGAGGAACCGAACGTTGACGAGGCCCACAACCTCTTCGTCCGTAAGCGAGATGGTCCGCCACTCGGAGGCTGCACGGCTGCTGAAACGGTCGGACGCCTCACGGAGAATGCCGGCAGGGCCATCGATCTGCACGTGGAAGTCGCCGGCATGGACCGAGTAGGCCGCCGCGATCTCCATCCAGCCCTGTCCCCGCCTTCGCTGCACCACGACGACGTCGGGCGAGACGCCGGCCCGCTCGGCGAGGAACAGGACGACCGGAATCTCGGCTTCGGAGAGCTTCCACCTCGAGAGGACCGCAACTTCACGCGGGGCGATGCTGAAGTACTCGCCGACAGCGCTCAGGAAGGTCTTCTGAACGTAGCCCGCCTCTGTTCCCTGGCTCTGGAGAGCAGTCGGCGCCAACGCAAACAGCACCGGCAGCGCGGAAAAGAGTCTGGGCAAGGTCCGCATCAAGGACGCCTCCTGTCCCTTGGCGATTGTGGTAAACAAATGTCGTCCGGCGGGGCGGGACCGGTCAACCGGTCACTCGCGCCCGAGAACTCGCCTCGCGATCCGGTCGGCCGCGACGACTGGAGAGGTATCGGCTGCATCCGCCTCTCGCAAGATATCGCCGAGCGATGAGCGGATGCGCTGCACGCCGGTCTTCAGTTCCGTTTCGTCCGTTATCCCCTCTTCCATCAATCCGAAGGCCATCGCCCCGCCACCATTAACGACGTAGTCAGGCGCATAAAGGATGCCTCGTTCATGGAGGCGTTCCGCATCTTCGGGTGTCTCGAGCTGGTTGTTGGCGGAGCCCGCGATGATCCTGCAGCGCAGGCCGGGGATCGTGGCCCCGTTCACCGTGGCGCCGACAGCGCAGGGTGCATACACATCGCATTCGGTGTCTTTGACCCGCTGCGGCTCGACCGCGGTCCCCCCGCACTCGCCGGCAACCAGGCGGGCACGGTCCTCGTCCACATCCGAGGTGATCACCGACGCGCCCGCGCGGGCCAGAAGCAACGCCAGGGGCCTCCCAACCCCTCCCACGCCCTCGACCAGAACCGTCCTGCCCGCCAGGCTGTCACTGCCGAACAAATGTTCGACGCATGCGACGATGCCCGCGTGCACGCCGACGGCCGTGAACGGGCTGGGATCGGGCGGCTGTCGCCCGTCGGCCGCACCCGCCACGTAGGGCGTGACCGTCGCCAGGAACGACATGTCCGCACGGGTGGTCCCGAGGTCCTCTCCCACGCTGTAGGCACCGCCCAGGCCGTTAAGGAGGCGCCCGAAGTGCGTGAAGAGGCTCCGTCGCGCCTCCCCTTCGAGCGGTCCGGACACTGCCAGGACCGATTTGCCTCCACCGTATCCGTACCCCATTGCGGCCCACTTCCAGGTCATGCCTTGCGCCAGCCGCATCGCATCGCGCAGCGCGAGCGCCGGCGACCCGTAGCTCTTCAGCCTGCAGCCCCCCGTCGGCCGTCCCAGCGTCTCGTCGTGCAGCGCCACGAAGATCCAGGTGTCCGTCTCCGAATGGTGCGACATCACGACACCGAGTCCATCCCATCGCTTGATCAGCGACTCCACCGTGATCCCCATGTGTGCTTCTCCCAGTGACTTGCAGCCAGGACATCGATTCCGGAACACCGGCCCGCCGGATATCCCATGGACATCATGAATTTATATATCTTTGAGGGACCCAAGAGCGCGCGCCCCGGGAACGGCTGCCAGCCCGGGAGCAAGGCGAATAGCACCTGGAATCGGCGACACCGTATGGAATGGATTTCGAGTCCCGAAGCGTGGGTCGCTCTTGCGACCCTGGCGATTCTGGAAATCGTCCTCGGGATCGACAACATCATCTTCATCTCCATTCTTGCCGACAAGCTGCCCCCCGAGCAGCAGCCGGCGGCCAGGAGAAACGGCCTGATCCTGGCGATGGTGACCCGGCTCGCCCTCCTCGGGATGATCTCGGTCATCATGAGGCTCACGGCCCCGCTGTTCAGCGTGCTGGGCCACGGGCTGTCGGGACGCGACCTCATCCTGATCGGAGGTGGGCTGTTCCTGCTCACCAAGGCCACCCGCGAAATCCACCACCGCCTTGAAGGCGACGAGGAAGGCGGAGGCAAGGCCACGGCGGCGAGCTACGGTGCCGTGCTCGTGCAGATCGCCGTGATGGACATGGTGTTTTCGCTGGACTCGGTGATCACCGCGGTCGGACTCGCCGAGGATTTCGCGGTCATGGCGATTGCGATCGTGCTTGCCATTGTGGTGATGATGGCCTCGGCGACCCGCGTGTCGGAATTCGTCAACGACCACCCCACCGTGAAGATGCTCGCCCTGAGCTTCCTGCTCCTGCTCGGAATGACGCTGGTAGCCGAGGGCCTCGGCCAGCATATCCCGAAGGGTTACATTTACTTCGCCATGGGATTCTCGATCTTCGTCGAGTCGCTGAACCTGCGGGTTCGCGCCAGGAAGCCGATCCGGCTTCGCAGACCCCCGTCCCATCCGGATTCGCCGGGGAAGGCGGGGACCTCCTCGTGACCGCCCCAGGGGTGAGGATCCTCCGGGGGCGCGGTCAGCCGAATACGCCCGAGAGGATTCGAACCTCTGGCCTCTGCCTCCGGAGGGCAGCGCTCTATCCAGCTGAGCTACGGGCGCAAGGTGCAGTAATGATCCGCCGCAGGCGATTCCGGGTCAACCCCGCGTGCGCGGCCGCAGGCACCGGATCTGGAGTGGCCGGTCCGGCCGCGGCGACGCCCCATCCGGTGAAGCGCCAGGAGGACGGGCGTCATAAGCCGAGTTCTGTCTCCCGCCTCGGGGGCGGTCAGGGATCATTTATCTGGGATTCGGATTGCTCCGAACCTCTTGCGGCCTACCCGGGACTCGGACGGGACAGGCGGCCCCTCGTCCCCTATTTGGCCTTGCTCCGGATGGGGTTTGCCGTGCGACCCCTGTTGCCAGCGGCCCGGTGCGCTCTTACCGCACCCTTTCACCCTTGCCTGTATTCCCCGGTTGGGGGAACCATCGGCGGTCTGCTCTCTGCGGCACTTTCCGTCGCCTCGCGGCGCCCGGGCGTTACCCGGCATCCTGCCTTGCGGAGCTCGGACTTTCCTCCGGCCGGCAAGCCCGTGGGCTCCCGTCGGCGATCCCTCGGCCCGTCCTCCTGGACGCGCACTAAAGTTGCAACCGTCCCTTCGTCCGGGGCCAGCCCCAACCGCCGCACCCTGCGGGACCCGACCCATGAGTGCCGCGATGACATGGGGTCGGGATCCGGACACGGCGCGCGAAGTTACCACCACCGTAAACATTTGTTTATATATTTTCTGTAAATGACCGCTCCCCAACGGAACAAATGGATTTCGCCAAGAGAACCAGCGATGCCTGGTCGCATCCGCGATGCCGGGTGAATGGCCGCGAACAAGGAGTGACGGAATCGTGATTGCCCACCCCCGCCGAATCCGGAAGCATCTCTGCGCCAACCTGCTTGCTGTCCTGGCTGCGCTGGCCCTGGGCGCGCCATCGTCCCCCTCCGCGTCGGCGCTTCCAGTCCAGAACGGCACCGTGGCGACGCCCCAATCCCCTGAAGCCGTTGTCGTCTACCTTGTCCGGCATGCCGAGAAAGCCATCGACGACACGGACGATCCACCCCTGGCGCTGGCCGGACAGATCCGTGTCCAGGTACTGCGGCAACTCCTGGCCGATTCCGACCTGACCCACGTTCATACCACGGATTGGAAGCGCACCCGGGAGACCGCGCGCCCCATCGCCAAGGACGTGGGGGTCGAGCCGGCCTTCTACGATGCGGGCGACCTGGCGGGGTTCGCGGCGACACTCAGGGCGACCCCCGGACACCACCTGGTCGTGGGACACAGCAACACCACCCCGATGCTCGTCGGGACCCTGGGCGGCGATCCGTCCACACCCATCCACGACCTCGAATACGATCGTCTCTATATCATGGTGATCCCGCCTGGCCTGCCGCCCGTGACCACCATCCTGCGCTTCGGAGAACCCTACGTGGAGGGAGAGGATTTCGGCCTGCGGGCGGAATGGACAAGTCGGCCGCGGGAGCCCTCACCGCCGCCTCCGCCCCACTGGCACCAGCCTCCGACGTGACGCCGCGCGGGCAACCCCGGCCCTCGCCGCCCCTCGGTGCGACGCGGGGTTCATGCCCGGTCTGCTAGAAGCTCACCACCAGCGCGACCGTAAAGACGCGGTCGAACTCCTTGCGGGAGATCAGGACGCTGCCCGCCTCTTCGCCGCCCGGGGACATCAGGGGGACCCTTGCCAGGGCGGGCTCGTTGTCGAAGGTCGTGCGGAACGATGTCTTGAGTCCGAGGTGTTCGTTCATGGACACGCTCAGCGCGTTGGTCCAGTCGGCGCGCAGGTCCGAGGGATCGTCCCCGTTCCCGTCCATCACCAGGTTGCTCGTCCATTCGGCGTTTTCGGTCACCTTGCGCCAGTATTCCGATGACAGCCGCACGCCCAGAAAGCGGCCGTCCTTCTCGGGATCCGGCACCACATCCTGCTGAATCGTGTGCGTGAACCCGTAGGCGGTGCGAATGCGGTGGGTCTCGGTGGCGGACCAGCGGGTGGAGACACCCAGTACGTTGACCAGGCGGTGTCGGATGCCCGAGAAGGTGTTTCGCGTCCATCCCGACTGGACGAAGACCGACGTACGGTCGGAGAACCTGCGGTCCACCCGCATCCCCGCATTGTAGTGCTCCGCCGAGATATCGCTGTCCGAGGTTTCGTCGATGCGGAAGTCGTCCTCCGTACCCACGGCGATGCGGCTGTACCGCGTCGAGCGCGTTCGGATGCCGCCCGCCTCGATCTTGATCTCCGTACGCTCCCAGGCGCGGGTGACGGTGGTGGCGATGCCCAGGGTAGCCGACTCGGCGTTCCCCCCGGTCTGCACGAAGCTGAATTCGCTGGAGCTGTACCAGGGCTCCTGCGCCGCCTGACCGCTGGCCGCCGGGGCGCTCGCGAGCAGGATCGCAATCGGCGCCGCGCCCCGGAGGAGCCGTCCGGCGCAGTATCGAAGGCACCCGCAGTGTTCTATGGTAGCTGCGCTCAACCTCTCATCCTCCCCTACCATTCGCCTCCGGAGTTCACCCGTCATGGGCCGATTCATCACGGAGTTCATCGGTACGTTCTTTCTTGTCCTGGTCGTGGGTCTGGTTGTCGTGCAGGAGATCGCCGCTGCGCCGGTCGCGATCGGCGCCGCGCTGACGGCGCTGGTGTACATGGGCGGACACATTTCCGGTGCCCACTACAACCCGGCGATCAGCCTGGCGTTCCTGTTGCGGGGCGATCTGGACCGCGCGGACCTGCTCCCCTACATGGGGGTGCAGATCGCGGGAGCCACCGCGGCCGCTTTCGCCGTCCGCGCACTCACTGGCGAGTTCCTCGCCGTCGCTCCCGGCGCCGGGGTTTCGACCGCCACGGCGGTGGGTGCCGAAGCGCTCTTCGCCTTCGTCCTCGCGCTGGTGATCCTGAATGTAGCCACCTCTCCCCATGCCAGGGGCAATGCGTACTTTGGCCTGGCAATCGGGTTCACCGTGATGGCGGGCGCGTTCGCGGTGGGAGGCATCTCGGGCGGCGCGTTCAACCCGGCCGTGGGTACCGGCCCGATTCTGGCCGCCCTGGCGGGGACCGGAGGGCTGGACGACCTGTGGATCTACTGGGTGGGACCGGTGGCGGGTGCGGCGCTGGCGGTGCCCGTGTACCGGATTCAACACCTGGCAGTCAGTGGATAGGCCAGCGTGCAGCCCGCTGAACATCGCGTTGGCATGGCGCGGCAAAGGGCAGCTCGGGGAGCCGGCCAGACAACTCACGTAAAGTAAACATGACATTCTGTAATGTTTAGATTACAAACAGTGCGACGCTACCACACCGTTTCGTAGCCGTCAGCGGCAAGATTCCAGCGGCGGCCGTAGACGTGCAGCCGTTTGGTGGGCATTCCCTCGTGAACCAGCGGCCCACCGGCGTGCGTCCACGCGAGCACGCTGCCCTCGAGGTTGAGCACGTCGACCCCGCGCCTGCCCATCTCGCGGGCGTAGGACGAACTGCGAGCCCCGATCGTGCAGTAGACCACCACGGTCCGGTTCGCCAGTTCGGCGAGGCGCCGCTCGAATTCGCTGGCCGGAATCGCCCCGGGCAGAGTCGAGACGCGCCGCTCCCGCTCGGTCCGCACGTCCACCAGAACGAAGTCGCCCCCGGGGAGCGCTTCGCGGAACTCCGCGGCAGAGATCGTCGCGACATCGGGGTGGTCTTCGCGAATCTCCTCGATCATGCGCTCCATGATCTGGCGCCGTCCCGCCTCCGTGTCACGGGACTGGGCAGCGACCGGGCCGAGAGGGAACAGCAGGGCGAGGGCGAGGGCCACGGCGGGAGCCATCACGGCGCGGAGGGCGGACACGGCGGGGAGGGCGGCCACGCCGGGCGAGCCGGCAACACCGAACGGGGAGCGTCCCCGCGCGCGCGCCGTCAACCCTGCGAACACGCATACGCGCCGGTCAAACATGGGTGTACGCCCCGCGGAAGATGTCGTTGACGGCGGTGACCCGGAATCCCTCCCGCTCGAGCAGGGACGCGGCGGCCGAGGCGCGCGCGCCGCTCAGGCAGTGCACCATCAGGTCGCGGCCCCTTGGAAGCTCGCCCAGGCGCGCGGCCAGGCGGGTGTGGGCGATGTTGCACGCACCCTCGACGCGCGCCTCCGCGAATTCCGTGGCGCGCCGGACGTCGAGCACCAGCGTATCCGGGTCGGCGCGCCGCGCGTCGACCTCGTCGAAGTCGACCACCTCGATCCCGGCTGTCTCGCCTCCCGCATCGCGGAATGCTGCCAGCTCCGTGGCCGGCGCCCACCCCACCAACCGATCGAGCCCGATGCGCACAAGATCGCGCACCGCTTCCTCCACCTCCGACTCGCCGCACACGAGCACGATCTCGGAAGCCGGGTCGACGTAGCAGCCGGCGATGGTGGGAAAGGAATTGTTGAGGGGGGCGTAGATCGAGCCGCGGATGTGGTCGGCGTAGTAGCCCAGGCGGTCGGCCCTGGTGTCGATGACGACCGCCCGAGGATTGCGGGCGAACGCCGCCAGCTCGCCCCCCGGCATGCGCGGCGGCCGGGGCAGAGGCCCGAGCACCGCGGGACCGCGCCGATTCTCGGCCTTCATGCGCCCGAAGTAGAGCGGAGGCTCCGGCTGGCCCTCGAGGATGTATTCCACGAACGCGTCCTCTCCAGCCTGCACCGCGGCCAGCGCCGGGCTGAAACGCTTCTCGTACCCGGCGGTCGTGTCGGGGACGGCCCCCAATGCCTTGCCGCAGGCACTCCCGGCACCGTGTCCCGGCCAGATGCGCAGGTAGTCGGGCAGCTCGAAGACCTCGCGCGCGGAGCCGTACAGGCGCCGGGCCGAAGGCTCCATCGCCCCCGCGTGCCCCGCTGCCGACTCAAGGAGGTCCGGGCGCCCCAGGTCCCCCACGAAGATGAAGTCGCCCGAAACCATCCCCATCGGCTCGGTGGCACCCGCACCCCGGTCGGTGATCAGGAAGCTGATGTGCTCGGGGGTGTGGCCCGGGGTGTGGATCGCCTCGAAGTCGATCCCGCCCAGGGTGAAGTGGTCGCCGTGTCGCAGCAGCGTGACCGAATCCCGTCCGGCAGCCCATTCATACTGCCAATCCGGCCCGCCCTCGGCCGAGAGAAACGCGCGGCAACCGTACCGTTCGACCAGCTCCAGACAACCCGACACGAAGTCCGCATGGATGTGCGTCTCCGCCGCCGCGACGATGCGCAGCCCCTCCCGGCGCGCCATCGCCACATAGCGGTCGACATCCCGCTCGGGGTCGATGATGATCGCCTGCCGCGTCCGCTGGCACCCCACCAGGTACGCATGCTGCGCCAGCTTCGGATCGACGATCTGCCTGAAGAACATATGGACTCCCTAACGCAACGGGTCCGCCGTCTGTCAACGAATTCGAACGGGCAAAGCTAATCGACGCTCCCGATCAATGCACTCAATTCACACAAAAGCCAACGGAGAAAAACCGATGAATACCGTATCCGGAAAGTACACCCTTGCAACCTCCGGGCTGACACTGGCCCTGGCCATGGTCGCGAGCACGACAGGTCTTCAGGCACAGCGCCAGGGCGCCGGGGGACGACCCGCGGTAGCCGGCGCGGCGGTGGAGAGGACCATCCGCCTCGCCGATGAACTCGAACTGACCGCCGAGCAGAGGACGCGGTTGGAAGCGATCCGGCTGGAACTCCTCGAACAGCGCATCGAACAGACCACGGCGATGCTGGCACTCCGCTCGGAGGTAGCAGCCGGGATTCGCGAGCCGGAGGCCGTGCGCGGGGTGATGGCCGAGCGTTTGCGGGCGGCGCGGGCCGCTGGCGAGTCCGTGCGCGACCGCGTGGGCGAGATCCTCACCGACGAGCAACAGCAGGAACTCCGCAGCATGAGCCGCCGGGCGATGTGGCGCCAGCGCGGCATGCGCGGACGGTCGAGGGTCGAGGGGCAGCGGGGCTGGCGGGGTGGCCGGGGGTTCGACCGCGATCGCGGCCGGGGCGGACAGCGCGGACGCGGCCGGTAATCCGCTGGTCGGAGGCCGGGCGCGGGTGTAGCTTGCTGCCTCACACCCGCGCCCGGCCGGGCCCGGTACAGGACGCCGAGTTCAGCCGCAGGCAGCACAGCGAGGCAGCCCCATGAGAAGCAGCACTTTCGAATCGACAGTCTCGGCCCTGATCGCGCTGGCCGTGTTTGCGGTCGCCGCCTGCGGTGGTCAGCCTGACACCGGTGCGGCCGACGGAGCGGAGGCGGGCGCGGAGCAGGAATCCCCCGCGCAGGCCATGGCCGCCGAAGGCGAACAAGGCGCCGAACCGAGCGCGATGGAGGGCGGCGAGCACGGTGGTGAAGTTGAGGGAGGGGAGGGCGGCGAGACCGATGAAGGCGGCGATGGCCATGAGGCCGGCGAGCATGACGAAGGCGGGGAGCACGGCGAGGAGGGGGAGCATGGTGAGCGCGGCGAGGGTGCGGAGCATGGCGAGGGTGGCGAGCGCGGCGAGCACGACGAGGGCGGCGAGCACGGCGCGCGCGGTGAGCACGGCGAGGGTGAGCACGGCGAAGAGGGCGAGGAGTCGGGCGAATACCTGAGCCGCGCGGAGAGCTGGGATGCGACGCGGCGCGGGATCCGGCTGCGACTCATCTTCGATGCCGAACGCGACGCCTTCGTGGGAACGGCCGAGAACACCACCGACGGGGCGGTGTGCGCGGTGCGGGTGGAGGTCCACCTCCGGCCCGGCCCCGAACTCGGCCCGACGGAACGCCGGGATCTCGCCCCGGGTGAGTCCACTGCCGTGGAGTTGGCGGCCGGCGGCCAGAGCTTCGAGGAATGGACTGCCCACCCGGAGACCTCGGCCTGCGAGGCCACCTGAGCGACAATCGACATCCCCGAGGGGGTCGCGACGGGCCGAGGGGGTCGCGGGGCCACCGCATCGACCCTCCGGAGGGTGTCGCTCCAGGCCCGGCAACAATATACTTCAGTCCGTTTTTCGCCCTGCTAGCTCAACTGGTAGAGCATCCGACTCTTAATCGGCAGGTTCGGGGTTCGAGTCCCTGGCGGGGCACTCTTTACGGCAGGTAGGTGCGCAACGCGACCAGATCCGTCGTGGCCTGAAGTTCGAAGGCGCCCATCGTTGCGGGAAGCAGGACGAATTGCACCGCTTCGAGTGTCAGCTCCGACTCGGTGGATTCGATCCTGCCCGTCCCCGACAGCAGTCCCCATATCTCGAAGGTGTCGCCGGTCAGGTCCGCCTCGAAGCCTGCTCCCGCTTCGATCATGATGCGCTCCACATTGAAGTGCTCGCATTCGGTGAGGACTCCCCTGCGCACTCCTCGCCCCCCGGCGGCGACGCGTCGCGCGTCGGAGCCGGTTCTCGCGCGCCCGAAGTGGATGGCGTCCATCGCCTGATCGACGTGCAGTTCGCGCGGCTGGCCGTCCGGCCCCACCCGTCCCCAATCGTGAATCCGGAAGGTCGTGTCGGAGCACTGCTGGATCTCGACCAGGACGATCCCGGACAGGATCCCGTGCACCGTCCCCGCAGGCACCAGGATCGCGTCGCCGGGACGAACGCGGTCGCGGTTGAGGATGTCCTGCACCCGGTCTTCAGCCACGGCGCGGCGGAGCACCGCCTGATCGGTTCCGCGCTTCAGCCCGTGAATGATCCGCGCACCCGGCTCGACGTGCAGGATGTACCACATCTCTGTCTTGCCGGGATCGTCCAGCCCGTGCGCGGCGGCGTAGGCATCGTCGGGGTGCACCTGGACGGAGAGGGCGTGGCTCGCGTCGAGCAGCTTGACCAGCAGGGGGAATTCACCGCGGGCGACGGCCTGGCTGCCGCGCCGTCCCACGAGATCGATCCCGAATTCAGCGACGAGGCCGGGCAGATCCTTGCCGGCCAGCTGTCCTGAGTCCACCACCGACACGCCGGCAGGGTGGCCGGAGATCTCCCAGCTCTCGGCGGTCACGCCCTCCGGGAGGTCGCGGCCGAAGAGCCGCTCCAGCTCACGGCCTCCCCAGAGGTAGTCCTTGAGACGAGGCTTGAAGGTCAGGGGCGCTCCGAGCGCCTTCGCGGAAGCGGTCATGCCGAAAAATGGTCATGCACCCGCAATCCGGGAATGGGCGCCCGGAGCTCCCTGCCCTACCTCGTCGTGAACGTGATCGGGAGCTGCACCCAGACCGGCACCGGGTTGCCCCGGTTCTCGGCCGGTGTGAATTCGAAGACCGGGGCTACCCGGAGCGCGGCTTCGTCCAGCGCTTCGCTGCCGGAACTCTTCTGAATCGCCTGGTTCCTTACCACGCCGGCCTCGTCGATAAAGAACCAGACGATCGTTGTCCCGCCGATTCCGGCATCACGGAGCAGCGGTGGGTATTCCCGTTCCATAGCCCTGCGAACAGCGTCGGCGTTCGTGTAGTCGGGCTTCGTGGTGTAGGGGGTGAAGACAGGAGCGGCGGAGATCTCGCTCTCGGCTACGCCGGCTTCATCGGTACGACTTCGGATCGCGTCCGCAGCCCTCCTCAACGCCTCCTCCCGAGCCGCTTGCCGTTGCGCCAGCTCCTCTTCAGTGAGCTGAGTCTCGGTTGCCGCAGCCCCTCTATCCCCAGTCGTGAACGTGATCGGCAGCTGCACCCAGACCGGCACTGCCCGGTCCCGATTCAGCGCGGGGGTGAACCTGAAGACGGGCGCCACGCGCAATGCGGCATCGTCCAGGGCCTGGTGACCCGAGCTGCGGAATACCTCCTGGTTCCTCACCACCCCCTCCTCGTCGATGAAGAACCACACGATCACGGTCCCGCCGATTCCCGCATCACGGAGCAGCGGCGGGTACTCGCGCGCGAGCGCCGCGCGGACCTCATCCGCGTTGATGTAGTCGGGCTTCACGGTGTACGGGGTGAAGACCGGTGCTGATGACAGCGGGGGCACGACTTCCTGCGGTATTGGGTCGAAGACCTGCGGGGCACCCGCCTCCCCCGGCGACCCGTCCACGTTCGCCGGCCCCTCTCCAGTAATCCCGGGAATCGACACGGCCACACCGATCACCATGATCGCGCCGAACACCAGAAACGCCGCCTGCGCCATGCGGATTTCGGGCGCCTTGCTCAGCAGCTGGCGGATTCGCCGCTCCAGGAGCGACTTCTGCTCGGCCAGCGCCGTCACCGCAACGCCCGGCAAAGCCCCGGCACCCGATCCGACCCGGAGGAGCAGGTCGCCGTAGAGGCGGCGGTGGTCCGGCAGCCGGTCCATGACGCGCTGGTCGCAGTCGAGCTCGATCGCCAGGTTCAGCCGCCGATACTGCAGCCAGATCGCCGGGTTCCAGGCGAAGGCGAGGAGCAGCGCGCCGAAGAGGAAGCGTAGGTGGACATCGCGGGCCCGCAGGTGTTCCTCCTCGTGGGCCAGGATCAGCTCCTGGCGTGCGGCACCGGCAGCCTGTACCCAGGTCGGAAGGACGACGCACGAGCCGAAGAGCCCGACCACGGCCGGTCCCGTATCCCGCGACCACAGTACGTCGCGCCCGAGCAGGCTGCCCGCCTCCCAGGCAGCGCGGCGACGGAGGAACCGCACGCCCCCCATCAGCGCCGCGACCAGCAGGATCGCCGAGAGCAGCACCCACGCCAGCAGCAGGACATCGTCGAGTGAGTGGAGGGTGGAGTCCGACGCCACCGTCATCGTGACCGGATCGAGCAGGATCGGGGCCACGGGCAGGACGGCCTCGGCGCCGCCGCCGCCGGACAGCATGCGGATCGCAGGGAGCGCGACCGTGCCCGCTCCGGCCGCAAGCCACACCCACCGGCGCCCGCGCTTGAGGAGCCTCTCGGCGGCAAGCCCCGCCAGAACGAACAACAGACCCGCTCCGACCGACCAGAGCATCCATGCAGCAATCATTTTTCTTTCTCCCCTTCGAGGCGCTGGTCCAGCAGCTTGCGGAGCCTTCTCACCGCGGCCGGCGACAGCTGTTCATCGGATACGAGTTGGGTGACCAGGAGCTCGGCCGAGCCGGAGAACACCTTGTCCCTCAGGCGGCCGAGCACCGACCGGCCTGCTTCCTCCCGCGCCAGGAGAGGGTGGTAGTGGTGGGCCCGGCCCTCCTTGGTGTGGCCCGCCAGACCCTTCGACTCCAGGATCCGGAGGATGGTCAGGACGGTGTTGTAGGCGAGGTCGTCCTCCAGCCGCTCGTTCACCTCGGTGACCGTGGCCGAGCCAAGGTCCCAAAGTACGGACATGACGTCCATCTCCCGTGCCGTCAGTGATTTCTCCATTTCCGTATCTCCCCGCGGGCCAGTCGCCCGCTGTCGGTGTCAAAGGGGCGTCTCCCCGGCGGTCCCGCAGAGGCGCCGGCGCCCCGTGCTCCTATATTGTTAGTAGAGAGTGGGACGATTTGTTCCCGATGTCAACTAATTTCTTAGGATAGCCCCTGCGCACGGTGCCCACGGGAGGGTCGAGCACCCCCCGCCGTGCGCGGGCCGACCCCCGCGAGCACCGAGAGCGGCGCGGCGCGGGGTGGATCCCCGGAAGCCCTCCGAGGCTTACCCCGTGGGCCGCGTGATCTCGTATTCCACGGGCGGCTCGGCCCCCAGCAGGTGCTCCACGAAGTAGTCCCACCGCCGACGGATGAAGTACGGCTCGTTCAGCCCGTGCGCCCGGTCCGGCGCCCACACCAGGTCGTAGTCCTTGTTCGCCTTGGTCAGTTCGTCGATCAACTGGACCGTCATCGCGGGGTGCACGTTGTCGTCCATATCGCCGTGCATCAGCAGCAGCTTGCCCTTCAGGTTGGCGACGTGGGTCTTGTTGGCCTCATCGGTGAAGTTCGTCGTGCCGGCCGCCGAATCCGCCACCAGCAGCCCCTGGTACTTCTCGGCCCAGTAGATGTTGTAGCTGGCGTTGTCGTGGTTCCCCGCCCCCGAGACGGCCACCTTGAAGAAGTCCGGAAAGCGGACCATGGCGTCGGTGGACGCGAAGCCGCCTCCGGAGTGGCCGTAGATACCCACCCGGTCGAGATCCATGAACGGGTAGCGCGCCGCCAGCTGCTTGATCGCGGTGACGTGATCCGGAAGGCCGTTGTCGTTGAAGTCGCCGTAGTAGATGTCGTGAAACGCCTTGGAGCGGTGGGGCGTGCCCATGTGGTCGAGCTGAATCACCACGAACCCCAGCTTCGCCAGCGCGAAGTCCTCGCCACCGGACTTGAAGGTCCACGAGCCCACGCTCCCCACCTGCGGACCCGGGTAGATGTGGTCGATGACCGGATAGCTGCCCGACTCGTCGAGGTCGTCCGGGAAGTAGATGATGCCGTAGATGTCGGTCACACCGTCGCGCGCCTTCACCGAGAAGACCTCCGGGGCGCGCCACCCGACCTCCTCCAGCCGCGAGATGTCGGCTTCCTCGAGGGTGCGGATCACGTTGCCGGTGGCAAGGTTGCGCAGCGCCGTCACCGGCGGGTCGCCGATCGTTGACCAGGTGTCGACCACAAAGCGGCCGGAGGGCGAGACCGAGACCGCGTGGTTGCCCACCTCGCCCGCGATCGTCGTCAGCCCGCTGCCGTCGTACCCGACCCGGTAGAGGCGGCCATAGTAGGGGACCCCCTCCTCGCGCCCGTACGCGGTGAAGTATATCCGTCGGTTCGCTTCGTCGACGTGCCAGATCGCGCCCACCGCCCAGGGCCCGGACGTCACCTGGTTCTTCACCGTCCCGTCCTTCGAGAAGCGCCAGATGTGGGCCCAGCCGTCCCGTTCCGACCACCAGAAGGCATCGTCGGTGGACTCGGAGACGAACCATGACGTGGGATTGCGCTGCGCGGTCTCGACCCATGTGCGCGACTCGTCGCCGGCAATGATGCGGAAGTCGCCCGTAGCCGCATCCACTTCGGCAAGGTGGACGCTCTTCGACGCGCGCGTCTCCCAGTGCATGTATGCGAAGCGCGAGTCCGCCGACCAAAGCGAGTCGACCTGCGAGCCACCCAGAGTCAGCCGATTCGGACGCGGCTCCAGGACGACGCGGATGTTGCCGACCTCCGGGAGCGTGCTCGGGCCGGCATCGCCGCCGCCGTCAGATCCAGTGTCCCCGTCATTGCCGGATCCGCCCGCCACGGCCGCGCTCAGCGTCTCGCCCACGTCGAGGATGTGGAGGGCCGGCAGCGGCACGATCGAGTCCCCCGGCAGCGCGTACGGCTGGGAGTAGTGCACCGTCCGCTGCGGCGTGTACGAGACGTAGTGGTGATGCTCGACGTCCCGCTGGTCCATCCGCTGCACGAGAATCCTGCGCGAATCGGGCGACCAGTACACGTCGGGACGCCGCACCCGGCTGTTCCTGATGTCGTTGGGGCGCGGGTATGCGAGGCCGTAGCCGTTGAACTCCTCGCCGTCGGTGGTCAGCTGGATCGTGTCGCCGCCGGCGGCCGGCCGGATGTACAGGTTGTGTTCCATGACGAACGCCTCCCAGCGCTCGTCCGGAGACTCGACGAAGGGGGTGTCGTCGGGCAGCGTGTCGCCCACCTGGCACATGTAAGCGCCCAGGTCGCATTCGAACCGCTTCGCGCCGGTTTCGAACGCAATCCGCCCCATGTCGCCGCCGACGAACTCGAAGTCGTCGAAGGGCAGCTTCTCGGGCACGTAGCTCGTGTCCGCGGCCACCGAGAGCGCCGCCGCCAGGCGCGCGTGATCGAAGAGCGGGCGCCTCAAGTTGCTCGCCGGGTCGACGAAGGTGAACTCGTGGCCCGAGCCGGTGTTGTTGCGGTACCAGAACCGGTCCGTATCGTTGATCCAGTTCGGCGTGACGGGCCCGCCCGCGATCAGAGGCGAGGTGTGCCAGTTGAGCAGGAGTTCCGCGCGGTGGTAGTCGACATCCTGTGCGGTTGCGGGAGCGACCGCCGCCATCACCAAAAGGCCTGAAATGCAAGTGATCCAGCGTCTGTTCATGGCTCCGTTCTCTCCGTTGAAGAAAGCTCCCCGGCTTTCGTCCATCTTGGGCCCGGCCGGGCCGGCGGGCAAACGACAGCCACCGGCCGGTCGCCTGTGGGTCTGGCCGCTGCCGTGCGCGCCGCTGCTGCTCTGCGTGCCGCTGGCCGCCTGCGGCGAGCCGGCGTCCACGGCCGGCGACGCGGCGGGCCCCGATATCCGGGAGACTGCAGGCGTCGACGCCCGGCCGGCGGGCCGCGCCGAGGTGCTGCGCTACGCCAGCCTGCGGGGCAACATCCGCGGCGAGCTGCACATGCTCCCCCCGGTCAGCACCGGGCCGATGAGCCCCGCGTGGTCCCCCGACGGCAACTGGATCGCCTTTGCGATGGCGGGCGACATCTGGCGGATTCCTGCGGGCGGCGGCGCGGCCGAGCAGCTGACGCGCGGCCCGTGGTACCACTTCGAGCCGAGCTGGAGCCCGGACGGAGGGCGCATCGTGATGACGGTGGAAACGGGAGACGGGCTGGACATCGCGCTGCTGGACGTGGAGGGGGGCGAGGTCACCTCGCTCGTGGAGGGCGGCGGGGTGGACGTGCAGCCGTCGTGGAGCCCCGACGGAAGCTACGTGTACTTCGCCACGGCCGGCCGCGGCATGGACATTCACCGCATCGAGGTGGCCACCGGCACTCGCGAGGTGGTGATCGACGGGCCGGGCAGCGAGTACCAGCCGCGCATCTCACGCCAGGGCGTGCTGGTCTACATGGCCCCGTCGCCGGGCATGGTCGGCAGCGGAGCGATCTGGACGCTGGCGCTGGACGGCGGCCCGGGGGCGGGGGTGGAGCCGGGGCTCGCACGGGCGGAAGAGACCGCCTACAGGGCCCGCCCCGACTGGCTGCCCGACGGCAGCGGCCTGGTCTACGTGTCCGATGACGCGGGCTCCAACGACCTGGTGTTGATCGCCGCGGACGGAGGCAACCCGCTCCGCCTGACCGGCGGGCTCAGCCACGAACTCACGCCGCGCGTCAGTCCGGACGGCGCGGAGATCGCCTTCGTGTCCAACGAAGACGGGCCCACGGAACTGCATGTCATGGCGGTCTCCGGAGGCGCGCGGGGGTCATGGCGGACGCTCGATGTGAGCGACCGCGCGCACGCCGCACCCGTTGGGACGCTACGCGGTACGGTGCTCGACGAGACCGGGCGCCCGACGTCCGCCCGCGTCACGGTAGCCGCGGCGGATGGCCGTGGCTACGCACCGCGCGGGGGCTTTCACCGTGTGCTGTCGCCGACCGAGACGCACTACTTCCGGACCAACGGCGCCTTCGAGGTCGAGGTGCCCGCGGGCGAGGCCACGGTGACCGTGCGGCGGGGCCTGGAGTACCGGCCGATCGAGATGACGGTGAGGGTGCCCGCGGGGGGATTCGCCGAGACACGCTTCGGACTGGCTCGCCTCGTCGACGCGGCCGCCATGGGCTGGCATTCGGGGGACACGCACGTTCACGACCTTCACCAGGGACGCTACGGCCTCACACACGCCGATTTCTTCAACGACCTCGTCAGCGAGGACCTGAGGGTGTCGATCGCACTCATCCACATGGACGGGACGCGGCTCATGGGGCGTTGGGACGACCTCACAGGACACCCGCATCCCCTTTCCACAGATGACCACATCCTGCAGTACGCTCAGGAATTCCGGGGATCGTTCGGCCACGTGGGCCTGGCAGGCATCCGGGAGTTCATCACACCGCTGGTGGGTGGTGCCGGCGGCACCGCGTTTTCCGCAGACGTACTCAACGCCGACTACCTCCTGGCCGCCCGCGAACAGGGCGGCACGGGCGGCTTCATGCACCCGTTCACCGGCTCCGTGGCCACGCCCGAGGCCGTGAGCGCCTCGGAGATCCCGGTGGACGTCGCGCTCGGCGCGGGCGACTTCTACGACGTGATCTGTTTCTGGTACGACGAACTCGCCAACGCAGAGATCTACTACCGCCTGCTGAACGCGGGCTTCCGCATCGCCGCGACCGGGGGCACGGACAACTTCTCGGACGTGTGGCGGGATCCGGGGCCGGGCGCGAGCCGCACCTACGCCCGTGTCCATGGTGAGCTTTCGGTGGATTCGTGGCTGGAGGCAGTGCGGGAACGGCGCACCTTTGCCACGAACGGACCGCTGCTGTTCCTGGCGGTCGACGGCGTGGAGCCCGGCGGCGAGATACGCGTGCCGGACGGGGATGGCGGCGAGCGCGCGGTGGAGGTGGAGGTCGCGTCCAACAGCCCGCTGGATGCGGTCGAGATCGTGGTCAACGGCGCCGTCGTCGCGACCCACGACGTGGACGGGATGGGCGAGCGCTTCCGTGTAGAGAGCGCGGTCGCGCTGGACGGAAGCGGCTGGATCGCGGCGCGTGCGCTGGGGCCGGCATCGCCCCTGGTCGCCGACAGCTACGCCTTCGCTCAGACCAGCCCGGTGTGGGTGGTCGCCGGTGAGCGAGAGTACCGGTCCGCCGAGGACATCCGCTTCCTGCTTGCGGCCGTGGAGGCGTTCCGCGTGCGGGTCGTGGTGCGCGACCGCTGGGTCACCGCCGGGGATCGCGAACAGTTGCTGGCGCGGGTGGACGAAGCGGCGGAAGTTTACCGCGAACTGCTTCGCGAGGGGGAGACGGCTGGCAGTCCCGAAATGTAAAGTAGACTTTACAAACTGTAATGTCTACTTACCGTCCTGCCTTCGCCAGAATGGACGACTCGGGTAGCATCGACGCCGCGCGGCGGTGGCTGATCATCAGCAGCGGGCAATCGGTCGACCGGGCGATCGTCAGCATGCGGGTGCTGAATACGGCGCGGCGGCGGCCGGTGCGGTGGAACCCAAGGATGAGCAGATCGGTGTCCGGGGTGCGGCGCGATACTTCGCTCACGAGATCATCGCCGATCGCCAGTTCGGCATGGGCATCCCCGCCGACCTCGTCCCAGGCCAGCCTCTCCAGGTCACGCTGCGCCCGGCGGTGCATCGCCTGGCCCGCCTTCTCCGAGAGCACGCCCAGGAAGGTGATGTCGCGTGTCGCTTCGCGGGCGAGGCTGCCCAGGAGCCGGGCCCGCACCGGACTCTGATCACGGCCGCCCCGCGACGGCACCAGGATTCGTCGTGCCTGGGCGGGTGTCCATTCGGCGGGCGCCCTTAGGATCACCACATCGGCGTCGACGGCCCCGATCAGTCCGGCCAGCGGCCCGGTCATGAGGGTATCGTCCAGCTGGCCCACCCCAAGCAGCAGGCTCTCGCAGCGGGTCGACTCGGCCACCCGCGCGATCTCGCCCCAGGGGTCGGCGTGCAGAGTGATCAGCGCCTCGGGACGCAGATCGACCTTCAACGCCGTCCCCAGCGCGCCCCCCAGGACCGCCTGGGCATCGCGGACGCCCTGCGGCAGCCCCTCGTCGGGACTGCGGCGCGGCGGCCCCACCACCGACAGCAGCTGCACGCGCGACACCTCGGGCGGCGCGAGCGCCCTGGCCATGGTGACCATCGTCTCGGCGCTCGCCGGATTGGCGATGGGCACAAGCACCACCGGACGGCGGCCCCTCAGCTTCATCATCTGGGGATCGCGCGCCTCGGACGACGCATCGACCGCCCGGGCCCTGGGCGCCAGATACAGCGAATACAACACCGCGCCCACGCCGAGCCACAGGGCCCCCAGGACGCCGGCCGGAGGCACAGCGACGGCCTGGTAGAGTCCGATGGCGACGCAGGCCGACCCGCCGACCACCGGAATCAGCGGGAACAACGGCGTGCGGAACCCCGGAGGTTCCCCTGCCCGCCTGCGCGCCAGATAGCCGATCAGGTGGGTCAGCGCGAAGGAGGCCAGGAAGATCAGGCTGGCCACCGCGCCGGCGGACGCGACATCCGGCACCGCGATCACGAGGAAGGCGATCACGATGGCGCTGAAACGCACCGCTGCGGTGGGCGTTCCGGTACCGGGAGCCAGCGCGGCGAACCGTGTGGGGAGTGTG
Source organism: Gemmatimonadota bacterium (assembly GCA_022826565.1). Classification (GTDB taxonomy): domain Bacteria; phylum Gemmatimonadota; class Gemmatimonadetes; order Longimicrobiales; family Gaopeijiaceae; genus Bin94. Next base: position 94,510 of record JAJDUP010000033.1, read on the forward strand.
CGGTCCGCCCCCATCGTCTTCGCGAAGCGCGACGCGGCAAGCAGATTGGCCTGGAGCGCCGATAGCATCGACAGCAACCCCGCCGCGACCACGAGCCAGTAGCCGGCAGAACCCATGAAGTTGCGAACGGCCACGGCCACCAGAATCTCCGGATTCTCGGCGGCTGCCTCTACCACCGGCCGGTCCGGGAATCCCACCGCGACGATCAGGAAGAGCAAAGGCATGTAGATGACAAGCGCCGTCCCCAGCGACAGGAACATCGCCCGCGGCACGTTGCGTTTCGGATCGCGCACCTCGCCGCCGACCGCGGCGATCAGGTCGAAACCCTGCAGCGCGATGAAGGTGTACCCCATTGCCTGCGCCAGTCCGGGCAGGCCGTCGGAGAAGAACGGCCGGAAGCGGGCACCCAGCGCCCCCGGGGCCGGCGCCTCTGAAGCAAGCGCCAGAAAACCCGCGACGATCAGGACTGCAAAGACGACGACCTTGCCGACGGTCTCCCACTGCCCGGGGCCGCCGGCCGCACGCGTCAGGCGCCACTTGTAGAACCCGACGGCCGCGAGCGCGTATGCGACCAGCGCCAGCCGCGACCCGATCCACTCCGGAACCTCGCCATTCGCCAGCAGCGCGATCTGCTCCGCGAACGGCACCAGGAACACCGCGAAGCCCATCGCGTAGAGGACGGCCGCAACGACCGAGGCGAACCACACCACCCACCCCACCCCGAAGGCCGCCTCCACCGTGAGGACGTTGCGCGCGTAGGTGTACGTCCCGCCGGACTGCGGGAACCGCGCCGCGAGTTCGGCGAACGAGTACACCGTGATCATCGCGATGCACCCGTTGAGCGCGAACGCCAGGATCGCACTGGGGCCCGTCGTCTCGAACGCGACGCCCGCAAGCGCGAGGATCCCGCCCCCGACGATCGCGCCCACTCCGACGCCGGTGGCGCCGAGGAGGCCGAGGGAGCGCTCCGGCTGAGTGGAAGCCGTCACGGCTCCCCTCGGCCGGACAGCGTCATGCCGGGAGCCCGGGCCGGGCCGACCTGCGCGCCGCCGTCCCTCCTCGCTGGCATCAAGTCACGGGCCGCTCCTCGACGGCCAGATGCACTTCCAGCCACGCCGCCCAGCGCGCCCAGAGGTCCAGCAGCGTCTCGCGGGTCGCCGGGCCGTGATCCTCGAACGGGTACAGGTACATCGCCGCGTCCTTGCCCAGCCCGTTCAGGGCGTGGAAGAGGCGCGGTGAGTGGTCGGGGGCGGTGCCGACGTTCTGGTCGTGCATGCCGTGGTACAGGAGGACCGCGCCGGTCAGGTTGTTCGCGTACACGAAGGGCGACATCCCCAGGTAGACCTCGCGCGCATCCCAGAAATGGCGCCGCTCCCGCTGGAAGCCGAGCGGGGTGAAGGTGCGGTTGTAGTTCCCGTCGCCGGCGATGCCCGCCTTGAAGAACGGGGTGTGCACCATGGCGTTCAGGGTGCCGAAGGCGCCGTACGAATGGCCCCCCAGGCCGAGCCGGCGCCGGTCGATGATCCCCCGCGCGTCGAGCTCGTCGATCACCGCAGCGAGGTTGTTGCGCAGGTCGTGCTGGTAGTTGTTGTTGATCCGTCCCGCCTCGCCCACGATCGGTGCGTCGGGCTCGACCACCACGTAACCGAGCCGGATCAGGTACTCGATCGAGCGGGTGCCGAAGTTGGGGAAGGCGTTCTTGTCGAAGGTGCGGGCGCCCTCGTCATACGACTCCTGGTCCTCGTATTCGCGCGGGTAGAACCAGAACATGGCGGGCCGGCGCTCGCCTTCCTGGTAGTCCGGCGGCAGCGTGACATTCACCAGGAACTGGAAGCCGTCGGGCCGCTCCACGGTGAAGCGCTGCCGGGGCGCGTTGGTCAGGTCGGGGGTGTAGTCGATGTTGTCGGTGAGCCGGGTGCGCGAATCGCCGTCGACGAGGTAGGACTGGGCGATTTCGGTGGGCGACTGGCGCTGTACGATGAAGCGCCCCGCCGCCGCGTCCAGCACCGTCGAAAGGCGCTCGGACTGGCCGTCGTTGGAGCTCTCGTAGACGCGCTCGGTGTCGCCGGTGCGGAGGTCGACGCGGTCCATGAACGAGATGGGCGACTCGGCCAGCGGATCCTCGCTGTAGGTCGTACCCGTCAGGTATACGGATTCGGCGCCCTCGCCGCCGGTCACCTCGACGAAGTGTCCCCCGCCGCCACCGCCGAAGCCGCCGCCGAAGCGGAACGTGCCTCCTCCGGCGGCCCGCCCGCTGGTCATGAGCAGCGATCCGGGGTTGTCGTAGAAGTCGTCCGTGTCCCTCTCGGTGATCTCGTAGCGCGTCTCCGCATCGTCGAGACGGACGGCGTAGTTGCTGACCGTCCCACGGCGGCCGCCTCCTCCGAACGCCGCCGGGCCTCCACCGCCACCGCCCTGCGTCACGAAGAGCCATCCGTAGTCCTCCGAATAGCGGTGATTGGACATCCTCTGCCGGCTCTCGTAGAGAACGGTCTCGTCCTCCTCCCCGAAGGGCGGCGCCCAGAGCATCACCCGGTCCATGCGCCGCGCGTCCTCCTCGTCCTCCTCCGCCTCTTCCTCCTCGGCCCCCTCTTCCTCCTCCGGCGCCGGCTCCATGCGCAGATACGTCAGCCCCGCTCCGTCCTCGCGCCACGCGATCTGACGCCGCTCGGACTCCTCCTCGTCGCCGGCCACCCCGGGAGCGGACGGCGCGCCGCGGATCCCCGTGTTCAGCTCGGTCTCCTCGATCTCGGCGAGGACGTTGCCGTCGCGGTCCCAGATCTCCTCGACGCGCCCGAAGCTCGTGACGGGCACGATGTAGCTGAACGGGTGCTGCATGGTCGTCACGCGGGCGTGCAGCCCGTCGGGGGAGAAGTCGAAGCTGCGGATCATCGCCGGGGCGCCGATGTTCGTGACGCGGCGGTTGTCCACCGCGATCGTCGCCAGCTGGCCGGTGACGTGCCACTCGAGGAGCGATTCGTCGTAAGGCGTCGCCATCAGGCTCGCGTAGGTGCGCAGGACGTTGTTGCCGTCCTCCGTGCGCTTCACCTGAGGGCCTGCCGGGATCGCCGGCGGCATCGGGCGCGAGGGACGGTCGTCGGGGATCAGCACGGTGGCGATCTCGTCGCCGCCCGCCGTCCACTCGAAGCTCATGACCATCGTCGCGAGAACCGCATCGCGGGTGACCTGACGCGAATCGCCGCTCGCGGGGTCGGCCACATGGATGTGCGTGGCGTCGTCGGTGTGCACATAGAAGGCGAGCTGCGAACCGTCCGGCGACCACTGCGCCGCAGAGACGCGCGCGCCCCGCGGGACCTCGATGTCGGTGACGGAACCGTCCGCCGCCGAGATCACCTGCAGGCCGGCCATGCTGCGGATCGACAGGCTGCGGTGCCGGTTGGCCTGCGGCTCCAGGAACTGCCCGCCGAGCTCGTCGAAGGGACGCGAGAAGCGGTCCATCGTGACCGGCCCGTCGCTCACGTTGTGGAGGAACCACATGCCGTTCGGGCTGGGATTGTTCAGGCTGACGTTCAGGTAGCGCGGCGCCAGGACCGCTTCCGCGATCTCGGTCGGGGGCTCCACCCATCCGGTGGCGTCCAGGGTGGCCTGGGCCCCCGACGACGCGGCCTGGGCGTTTGCGTCCTGGGCGTGCAGGGTGCCCCCCGTGAGGACAAGGGCGAAAAGGGAGGCAGAAGCGAGAAGGAAAGCTGTCGGGCGAGTGCGATTGCGGTTCATGCGTGCTGACTCCATCCGGGTTGCGACGGTCGCTTGCGAGGGTAGTGTAAGGTGGGACGGCAAGCCCGAACCCGCCACACCCGAGCCCGGAGGCGTCTCGTGTCTCGAAGGACGATCCACACCGCCCTCTCCCTCCCCCTCTTTCCCGCGCTCCTGGCGTCCGCAAGCGCCGCGCCGGACCGGGCTGCCGCCCAGGAGTGGGACATCACCGAGCCACGCGGCGAGACCCGCGAGATCTCGTTCACCACCACCGAAGGCACCTGGATGTCGGTGGACATCTCGCCCGACGAGCGCTGGGTCCTCTTCGACCTTCTCGGCCACATCTACCGGATGCCCGCGGGCGGCGGCGAGGCGGAGAATCTGACGGCAGGGAGCGGGCTCGCCCTCAACATCCACCCGGTCTTCTCGCCCGACGGCTCCGAGGTCGCCTTCATCTCCGATCGTCAGGGCCAGAACAACCTCTGGATCATGGCTGCCGACGGCTCCGATCCGCGCCCGGTGTTCACCGACATGGACATCCGCGCCATGGAGCCCGTGTGGACCCCCGACGGCGAGTACATCGTCGTCCGGCAGACCAGCATGAGCGGCGGCGGGCTCTTCGAATACGGGCTCTTCATGTACCACCGCGACGGCGGTACCGGCGTCGAACTCGTCCCCTACACCATCGAGATGCCGGGTTGGCCGTCCATTTCGCCCGACGGGCGCTACCTCTATTTCCAGCAGTTCGTGGGCACGCCGCTGCCGTACGGAGGTCAGGACTCCTCGAAGGGCGACTTTCAGCTGCGGCGACTCGCACTCGCCAGCGGAACGATCACGCCAATCACGCAGGGGCGGTCGCAGCAGCAGGGGAGGCTCACCAGCGGCGGCGCCTTCGCCCCGGAGGTGTCACCGGATGGCCGTTTCCTCGCCTTCGGACGCCGGATCCCCGACGGACTGCTCGAGTACCGCGGCCACGTCTTCGGACCACGCACCGGCCTCTGGCTGCGCGACCTGGAGAGCGGCGCCGAGCGGCTCATCATGGACCCGGTCGAGTGGGACATGACGCAGGAAATCACCCGCGCCGCGCCGGTTCTGCCCCGCTTCACCTGGTCCCCGGACGGCACCCGGATCTACCTGTCGCAGGGTGGCGGTATCCGCGTGCTCGATGTGGGGGGTGGAGGAGTGTCTACCATCCCCTTCCGGGTCGATGTGCGCCGTACCATCTCCCAGATGGCCTACGGTGAGCGTGCGATACCCGACGAATCCTTCGAGGCGCGTTTTCCGCGCTGGCCCACCGCCTCGCCCGACGGCGACCGGATCGCCTTTGAGGCGGTTGGCAGGATCTGGGTGCAGGACGCCTCGGGGGGCGAGCCTCGGCGGCTGACGCCTGACGGTGTCGCGCCCGGCTTCGAGTACGCCCCGGCGTGGTCGCCCGACGGATCGGCCATCGCATTCGTGACCTTCGACTGGGCCGAAGGCGGGCATATCTGGCGCATCTCCGCGGACGGCTCGGAAAGCGCGCAACAGATTTCGTTGCGCGCCGGCGAGTACAATAACCCGGTTTGGCGGGCTGACGGGCAGGAGCTCGTTGCGAGCGCCGGTTCCGGGGCCACGGAACGCGGGCGCGCGCTGGTCCACAACGCCTGGCACGACCTGGTGCGCTTCCCGGCCGCCGGTGGCGAGGGGACGACGGTGGTTCGGAGCGCCGGCTCTTCCCCCCCGCTGGCCAGCTACGGCCCGGGCGGGCGCATCTACTACATGGCGCAGGGCACCCTTGTGTCGGTGTCCCCGGAAGGGACCGACCGGCGCGAGCACGCGGTTCTGCCGCCCGCTTGGGAGGCGGCGGTGTCTGCCGACGGCGCCCGGGTCGCCTTCGTTGCGGTGGGCGACGTTTTCGTGGCACCGCTCCCGCCCGCCCGCTCGCAGGGCGACGTGCCGGTCATTTCACGCCAGGGCGGCAGCCTCCCCGTCACCCGCATCACGACCGACGGCGGCCTCTTCCCCCGCTGGCGCAGCGCTTCCGTCCTCGACTTCGGCGGCGGCGCCCGCCACGGCACCCACGACCTGAGCAGCGGCGAGACCACCCTCACCCCGCTGCGCCTCACCCTGTCGCGCAATCTGCCCGAGGGCTCGGTGGCGATCACCGGCGCGCGCATCGTAACCCTGGACGACGCCGGCGTGATCGAGCGCGGCACCGTCCTCACCCGCGGCGGCCGCATCGCCTGCGTCGGCGATTGCGACACCTCCGGTGCCGACCGCGTGATCGACGCCGCCGGCAAGACCGTCATCCCGGGGTGGATCGACGCGCACGGCCACCACAACCGCGAATCGGCCGGCATGGTCCCCGAACGCGGCTTCGAGCACGCCGCCTATCTCGCGTACGGAGTCACCACCACCCGCGACCCCGCCGCTTCGTCGGTCAACACCTGGGCCGCCAAGGACCTCGTGCAGGCAGGACGCATGCTCGGCCCCCGCATCTACGCGACCGGCGAGACCCTCACCGCCGGCGACTCCCCCTTCAAGGCCGACGTGGCTACCCGCGAGGAAGCCGACAACCAGGCCGCGCGGCTGCAGCGCTGGGGCGCCGAGACCCTCAAGCAATACCTGCAGCCGAACCGGCGCAGGGCTCAGTGGCTGGTCGACGCGGCTCGCGAACGTGGCATGGTGGTGACCTCCGAGGGCGGGAACTTCGACATCTCCCACAACATCGGGCTCGTCATGGACGGCCACGCGGGCTTCGAGCACGCCCTCGTCCAGTTCCCGATCTACTCCGACGTCTCCCGCTTCCTCGGCCAGGCCGGATTCTACTACTCACCTACTGTAATTGTCGGGGGCTCGGCGCCCTGGAGCGAGGAGTACTTCTTCCAGCGCGAGGACACCTGGCTCGACGAGAAGGTCCGCCAGTGGCTCCCCTGGCGCCAGTTGCTCCCGCACGCCCGGAGGCGGGTGATGCGCCCCGAGACCGACTACGGCTTCGCCATCGTCGCCGAGGGGATGGCCGATGTGATCGCCGCGGGCGGATACGGCGCGATCGGCTCGCACGGCCAGCAGCACGGGCCCGCGTCCCACTGGGAGACGTGGATGTACGCGGCGGCGCTCGGTCCCCTCGGCGCGCTGGAGGTCGCCAGCATGCACGGCGCCCGTTTCCTCGGCCTGCAGGACGAACTGGGCAGCATCACGCCCGGCAAGTGGGCCGACCTGATGGTGCTCGGCTCCAATCCACTGGACGACATCGAGAACACTCTCGACATCGACCTCGTCATGAAGGACAGCGTCCTCTACGATGCCACGACCCTCGACCAGCTGTGGCCCGAAGAGCGCCCCTTCGGCGACTACTACTGGGTGAACCCCGACATCATGAAAACGGACACCGTGTCGGTCGGACACTGGCGTCCCGGGAACTGAACCTGCAACCCCTGCTGGAGAGCCCCATGCAGCTCCGCCTACCCCACCCTGTTCGCACCACCGCCCGCTCCCGCGCCGCGGAGTTCGCCCCGGTCCGCGCCTTCGCGAGCAACACACGCACGCACGCCGTCGCAAGCGCCGCGCCCGTCCTCGCCCTGGCCCTCGCCGCCACGAGCGCCGCGGCCACCCTCGCCCAGCAGGAGCCCCCCTCCGAACCGCCCGCCGACTGGGAGGCCACCGCGATCGACTACTCGAACGTGCCCTACCCGTATCCCGTCGAGTACCTGACCGTGCGGCTCATGGGCCAGGATCACCGCATGGCCTACATGGACGTGGCGCCCCAGGGCGAGCCGAACGGCCGCACGGCGGTCATCTTCCACGGAATGAACTTCTTCGCGGGCGCCTACGGCCCGACGATCGACGCCCTGCGCGAGGCCGGCTTCCGCGTCATCGCGGTGGACCGCCTCGGCTTCGGCCGCTCGTCAAAGCCGCTCATCCACTACAACCTCCACATGCCCGCGCGCCACACGAAGGCGCTCCTCGATGAGCTGGGCCTCGACCGCGTCGCCATCGTCGGCCACTCGATGGGCGGCATGGTGGCGACCCGCTTCGCCTCGACCTACCCGGACGCGACCTCGCACGTCGTCATGGTCAACCAGATCGGCCTGAGCGACACGCGGCCCGGCCGCGCCTGGGGCGATCCCGAAGACGCCTATCAAAGAGTCCTGAACGGCACCACCTACCGGTCCGTGCTGGCCGGCCACCGCCGCTACTACCCGAACGGCTGGCGCGACGAATACCTCCCATGGGTGAAGGTCCAGTACGGCTGGACGCTGAGCGGCCACTGGCCCCGCATGGCCCGCGTCCGCTCCGCCCAGCAGCGCATCCTCTTCGAGGACCCGGTCGTGCACGAGTGGCAGTACATCGCGACCAAGGCCCTGGTTATCGGCGGCTCCGACGACCGCCTGGTGCGCGACTACCCGGCCGCCGCCCGCAACGTCGCCGAACGGCTCCGGAACGCCGAACTGGTCCTCTTCCCCGGCGTCGGCCATTCCCCCCATTTCGAGATCCCGGTCGAGTTTCACGCCGAGCTTGTCCGCTTCCTCGTCTCGGACCCGGACGAGCCGGCGGATCAGAGCTGGCGGTAGGGGATCCCCCCAGCCGGTCAGTTGCCGAAGAGCGACCCCAGTCCCTCCGGGGACGTCCACATCGACCGGTTCGAGTGCCCCACCCCTGACACGATCGTCTCGACGTGGCGGTGCCCGCCATACAGTGCGTCCATGAACCGCACCAGCGTCTGGCCGCGTACGTAGCGGTTGACCCCCTGCAGGTTTGCCCCGCAACTCTGGTCCAGCGACGCGCTCAGCGTGTCCGCGTCGCCGACCAGGATCCGCACGTCCCTGCGCGCGAGGAGTGAGCGGATGGTATCGGCCTCCAGCGCCTCCGCGTAGCTGTTGCGATCTTCGAGCCCGTAGTGCCATTCGTTGTAATCGTCGCAGCCGACTCCCCCGGGGACGGTGAAGTTCCCGTCCAGGTTCTCGCGTTCCGGCCCCAGGTACAGATACGTGGACGGGTTGGCGACGACATACCTGAACGACACCCCGTCCCGCGCACTTTCCTCCACACGGCTCGTCGCGGCGTAGCGGTGCAGCACCTGCCCACCCGCCGAGTGGCCGGTCACGACGATCCCGCGCATCGCCGGGAATCGGCTCGGGTCGAGGAAGATCTGCACGATGCTGTCGAGCGCTGTGTACGAACTGACCCGCGGCGAAGGCCCCTCGGGGCGTGAGAGATTCCCCCGCTTCCACCCCGGACTCGACCAGTAGGGCTCGTCGGAACCTGGGCCGTCGTCAACGGTCTGGAAGTGGGGCGCGACCACGGCCGTCGTCGCGGCGACGCCCCCCTGGGTAACCGCCGAAATCCCGCTGAGGAAGTAGGTGTCCGGGTTCCGGTTGTTGCCGTGCACGACGATCAGTCCCCGCGATGCGCTCTCATCACCGGTCGCCAGCTCGTGCGTGCTGAAGACGGGCAGGTAGACGCCGGATCCGATCAAAACCCGCTCGGCGCAGATCGCTCCGGCAAGGTTGCAGGGCACGGGCCGGGTGGGGGGGTCGGGCGGCGGGGGCTCCACCGTTTCGGTTACGGTCGTGCCGCCGCCGCAGGCGTAGAGCACCGCAAGGCACAGCAGGGTGAGGGGGATGAGAGGGCGCAGGCTCCGGTGCGGCGAGCCTGTCCACCAGGACCGGTGCGCGTGTGGCCCCGTGGCGCCTGCCCGAGGCTCTGCCGCAGTCATCACGGCTTCCGGTATCTTCCCATGAACCCCATGTCCATCCATGAGACCCTGCCCTGTGGCCCCAGCGTGAACGTCACGAACGAACTGCCGTACGCCTGGCCGTCGCCGCCATCGAAGTACAGCCGGAACACATCGTGGTGCCAGTGCTCCATCACGCCCGAGAAGCTGCCGGGCTGCCCGAAGTGCACCCTCAGGGCGCCGTCGCCGGCCGCTTCCACGTGCGCCGCGCCGCCGTATTCGTACTCGTAGGTGCCGGTGTAGTCTTCCAGTGACAGCGATGGTGTCGTGCCCGGGATTCTGGCGGCGTCCTGGGCGGCCAGCGCGGCCTCGACCTGCGCCTCGATCTCGCGCGTGCGGGCCATGACCTCGCCGTGCCAGTCGCGATCGGGCGCCCCGATCAGGCGGGCGAAGACCCACGCGGCGATCTCCTGGTGCGGGTAGTACGGCGTCCACATGCTGCCGTTGGCGAGCACGGTCACGCCCGCTTCCGCTTCCGGGAGCATTCCCACATAGGCTGGAAAGCCGAAGATGCCGCCGCTGTGCGACACGTACCGATGCCCCTCGAACGAGGTCAGGCTCCATCCCAGGCCGTAGGCGCCTCCCTCCTGGTCGTAGAAAGCGATCGATTCGTCCGTGCGGATCTGGGGCGCGTGCATCTCGGCCACCGTCGACTCCTTCATCACGACTTCGCCGTCCAGACGGCCGCCGCCAAGGTGCATGCGGATCCAGTTCACGAGGTCCGCCACGCTCGACACCACGCTGCCCGCGGCCTGCATGCTGTCGTACGACTGCCACGACAGCACGCGGCGCGACCCGTCGCGCTCCACGCCGTGGGGCATGGCAACATTCAGGCCCGGGGCGTCGGCGATGCCCACGATCCCGGCCGGCGCGGTTCCCAGGAAGGCCGTGGCCACGAAGCGCTCGTCCCACACCTCCACGGGGCTCGCGGCGCTGCGGTGCATTCCCAGCGGGGCGAAGATCCGCTCCCGCACCCATTCGCTCCAGGTCATCCCGGTAACGGCCTCGACCACGAGCCCCGCGACGCCGTACCCCTGGTTGCTGTACCGGTAACTCTGCCTGAGCGGGGCCTGGTTGTCGGGCAGGCGCAACCGCTCCGCGGCCTCACGCGCATCCATCACCGCGAGCACCGGGTAGGCGTCCCCCGGCATGCCCGATCGGTGGGACAGGAGGTCACGGATGGTCATGCTGTTCGTGATCCACGGATCCTTCACCCGGAACCACGGGAGGTGTTTGACGACCGGGTCATCCCATTGCAGCAGGCCGTCGTCGACCAGGACGCCGATCGCCCCGGCGGCGAATGACTTGGACACGGACCCGATCTGGAACAGCGTCTCGGTGTCGACGGGATCATCGCGGCCGACCTCCTTCACCCCGAAGCCGCGGGCGAAGATCACCTCGTCCCGGTACACCACCGCCACGGCCAGTCCGGGCAGATTCCAGTCCGGCATCGATTGCTCGATGTACTCGGCGAGACCGGCGATCCGGTCCCGGCCCTCGGCGGCGTCCGTCGCGGCCTGAGCGGCAACCGCAACCTCCTGGCCGGACAGCGCGGTGACTCCGGCCCCTGCTCCCGGGATCGGTCCGACCGCGGCCGGAAGCGCGGCGATCGCGACTGCCCGGAGTGCCTCGCCGCCCCTCATCCGGCTACCGCCTCGCAAAGGTCCCCAGCCCGCCGAAATCAAGCGTGCCCACGACGCCGTCCGCTCCCAGCGTGAAGGTCGCGAACATCTCCCCGTTGGCCGGGTTGTCCGGGACCATCCGGAACACGTCGTAGTGCCAGTGTTCGAGGCGGCCCGTCGTTTTGCCGCCGAGGCTGAGTCGAAGGCCATCGTCTCCATGCAGGATGTCTACTGCCCCGTGATACTGCTCTTCGTAGGTGCCCGCATACTCGGGCAGCGGCCGTGACGGCGAGGTGCCGCTCGCCCGGTTTGCCGCCAGCTCGCGACGGGCCTCGGCCTGCCGGGCCTCGCCCTCTCTCATCTCGGCGAGCATCAGGGTGCTCCAATCGGCCGCATCGGCGCCCGCGCCACCGTCCAGGAAATGGTCGAACACCCGGTACATCAGCGCCACGATCAGGTTGTTTGGGCGCGCGTTGGAGAGCGCGACCATGCCGATCCCCTCTTCCGGCATGAAGGCAACGTGTGCGCGCATCCCGTCAATGCCGCCGCCGTGGTCGACCACCTTTCGCCCGCGGTAGTCGAGCACCCACCACGCAAGCGCGTAGGCGTTGAAGTTCATGACCGCATCGCGCGAGTGGAGGCGGTTCTCCGGCGCATCGGCCTGGATCGCCATCTGCGGGTAGTGCATCTCGGCCATCGTGCCGTCGCTGACGAGGCGCTGTCCCTCGTGGACGCCGCTCTCCAGGTGCAGGGCCACCCAGCGCGCCATCTGCGAGGCGCTGGAATAGATCGAGCCCGCTGGCCCGACGTTGTCGATGTTCTTGTGCGGCACGGGCGTCGGAACACCGTCCACCGGGACGTGCGGCGACGCGACGTTGTCGAGGCGGGGCAGCTCGGTCACCGAGGTGACGCTCCGAGTCATGCCCAGCGGCGCGAAGATGCGCTCGGCGACGAAGTCGTCCCAGCTCTTTCCCGAGGCGGCGCGCACCACTTCACCAGCGGTCAGGAACATCAGGTTCTGGTACTGCCAGGCACCCCGGAAACTGCGCGTGGGCTTCAGGTAGCGGACGCGGCGGATGATCTCGCGGCGATCGTGCGGCCACCGGGACCAGACCGCGTCACCGCGCGCGAGGCCGCTCCGGTGGGTGAGCAGGTCGCGGACCGTCAGTTCCCGGGTCGCGTATGCGTCGTACATCTCGAACCACGGCATGTGATCGATGACGCGGTCGTCCCAGCGAACGCGCCCCTCGTCGACGAGTATCCCGAGCGCGGCCGAGGTGAAGGCCTTCGAGGTGGACCCGACCGCGAAGAGGGTGTGTTGGTCGACCGGCTCGCCGGTCGTCACGTCGCGTACACCGTAGCCGCGCTCGTAGGCGGTGCGCCCATCGTGGACGATCGCGATGGCCAGACCCGGAACCTGCCACGCCTCCATCGCCGCTGTGATGTAGTCGTCGAGGCCGGTGAGGGGAGCGGGCTGGGCGGCCACCGTGGCCGGGCCGGGAGCGGACAGGAAAGCCATCGCGGCCAGAACCACGGACCCGGCCGCGCGCGCCGTAAAGCGCAGCACCTCGGCCACGCGGGTGGCCAGCGCGTTTCTCACGCGCGACCCACTCACCGAGAAAGTAATATGCGCATTACATTTTGTCATGTTTTGTTTACATTTCTGTTTCGTCCAGTGGCCGTTGCGACACCGGCGCCGCCCCAGTGAGGCGCCGGACGCCCCCTACCCCCGATTGAACACGAAATAGTCGTGAATCGCCCGCGCGATCTGCGCGATCACCGCTTCGCGCTCGGGGATCTCGACTTCCGATTCCTTCACGTAGACCACCGCCACCACATGCCCCGCCCCGTTCGGCAGGTCGATGATCCCCACGTCGTTGGTCGTCTGGCCGATGGTGCCGGTCTTGTGGGCGACCTCGGTTCCCGCCGGCAGCACGCCCTTCAACCGCGCCTCGCCGGTCTGGCACCGGTACATGATGTCGACCAGCAGCGCGGAGCTCTCCTCCGAGAGGATCTCCCGATTCCAGATCTTCTGCAGCAGCATCGACATCGCCGCCGGCGTCGAGGTGTCCCGCGGGTCAGTGTTGAAGTTGGCGTTGTTGGCGGCGAGGCTGGCGTCGGTCCTCGGCGCCCGCAGAACCCCCTCGTAGTCCTCCGGGCTGATCTTGTTGTCCTCGCTGACATCCGGCGCACCGAGCCAGTTGGCGATGAGCGCCCAGGTGGGACGGTCGACGCGGATCCCCTCGGCGCCCACCTCGTGCACCCGGTCGGTCACCGCCTGCGAACCGCCCGCCGCCGCCATCAGCACGTCGGTCGCGATGTTGTCGCTGATCTGCAGCATGAGCTCCAGCAGATTGTGCACCGAGATCTGCAGCCCCGGATCGTCCAGCAGATCGCTGATGGCGCTCGATGTCACGTACACGTCGCTCTGGTCGATCTCGATGAGGTCGTAGAGCCCGAGCTCCCCCCGGTCGACCATCGAGAGGATCTGCACCGCGATCGGCACCTTGTAGGTGCTCGCCATCGGGAAGAGTTCGTCGCCGTTCAGCGTGATTCCGCGCCCCGTTTCGAGGTGATAGGCGGCCACGCCGACCCGCCCCTGCGCCTGTTCGGCCAGCCGGGCGACTTCGGTGGCGAGCAACTCCAGCCCGGGGTCTTCACCCTGAACCTTAATGTCCTGCGCGGCCGCGTCCGATACGGGCAGGCGGCAGCCGAGAACGGCCAGGACGGCGAGCGTCCCGAGGTGCGGCAAAACGGGACGAAGCTGGGCACGACGCATGGGAACCTCCGGGGTGTGGCGTTGGATCGCGATCTCGCGAGCAACTGTACTCGCGGCCGGTTCGGGACGCCACCCGAACGCGCATCACCGGCCACCCGCACCCGAATGAGCCGGCTGGGACTCGAACCCAGGACCTACGGATTAAAAGTCCGTTGCTCTACCAACTGAGCTACCGGCTCGCCCGAAAGATAACCTTCCCCGCAAACGCGGTTCATGGGATTGGAGGGCGGCGCCCCCACGCCTTCCCGCATCGCTTCACGCTTCTTCGCGGTTCTGCTCGAAGGGGAGTTCGAGCTGGAGCAGGCCGAAGCTGGTCCGGTGATGGGGCGTCAGCCCGCACCTGCGGACGGCCTCGCGGTGCTCGCGCGTCGCGTAGCCCATGTTTCGCTCCCACCCGTATTCCGGGTGCCTGGCCGCCAGGCGGGTCATGAGGCGGTCGCGGCAGACCTTTGCCACGATCGAGGCGCATGCGATGGAGTGCACGATGGCGTCGCCGCCCACCACCGCCTCGTGTTCCCACTCCAGATCGCGCACCGGCAGCCCGTCCACCACCACGTGGTCCGGCGCGACCGTGAGCCGGCCCAGCGCCCGGTTCATCGCGCGGGCGGTGGCGCGCAGGATGTTGATGCGGTCGATCTCCCGCGCCGAAGCCGCCCCGATCGCCACCGCCGCGGCGCGCCCGTGAATCTCGCGGGCAAGCTCGGTTCGGTCCTGCGCTGTGAGCGCCTTGGAGTCGTCCGCGCCCTCGATCTCCACATCGTCCCCCAGAATGACCGCGGCAGCGACAACCGGACCCGCGAGCGGTCCCCGCCCGACTTCGTCCACCCCGGCTACCCGGGTCAAGCCCCGCTTCCTGCAACCGAGTTCATACGCGAGCGGATCGCGGGGTTGTTCGGGGGCGGACACAGGCCCCGGAAGTGCGCCGTATGGACGCTAGTTCGGCCGGTGGGTCCGCTTTTCCTTGATCCGGGCCGCTTTGCCGCGCAGGCCCCTGAGGTAGTACAGCTTGGCCCTGCGAACCCGCCCGCGGCGCACGATCTCGACCCCGCCGACCGTCGGTGCGTTCACCGGAAACACGCGCTCCACGCCGATCCCGCCGGAAATCTTGCGGACGGTGAACGTCTCGCCCATGCCGGAGCCGCGGCGCCCGAGACAGACGCCCTGGAAGACCTGGATCCGCTCCTTCTGACCCTCGCGGACCCGGTAGAGAACCTTGATCGTATCGCCCGGCGCGAAATCCGGAAGGTTGTTGCGGGCGTGTTCCATATCGAGTTGGTGGAGGATATCCGTCATGGTCCTGGCTCCCCGTTCTGCTGTTTCCGCCGTGCCGTCGTTCGATTGGCAGCCTGAAAACATAGGCCGAGTGGCGGTCCAGTGGAAGTGTCAACCCCCGCGCCGCGCCCGAGTCAGCCGCTCCGCCTGCGCCCGCCGCCACTCCTCGATGCGTCGGTGGTCACCGCTGCGCAGCACTTCGGGAACGACGAGGCCGCGGTATTCGGCGGGCCGTGTATAGGACGGGGCCGAGATCGCGTCGCCTTCGTAGAACGAGTCCGACGAGGCCGACTCGTGATCGCCCAGGGCGCCGGGCAGGAGCCGCACCAGCGCGTCGGTGACCGTGAGCGCGCCGATCTCGCCTCCCGACACGACGAAATCGCCGATCGAGAGCTCCTCGGTCGCCAGGTGGTCGGCGACGCGCTGGTCCACGTCCTTGTAGTGGCCGCAGAGGAGGGTGACTTCGGGTTCCAGGGAGAGCCGGACAGCGTCGTCGTGCCGGAAACGCCGCCCGCGCGCGGACAGAAGGATGATGGGCCCCGCAGGCCGCAGGTCGTCGACGGCTTCGAAGAAGGGCTCGGGCTTCATGACCATCCCGGCGCCGCCGCCGTAGGGCTCGTCGTCGACGGTGCGGTGCCGGTCGCGTGTGTAGTCGCGCAGATCCGTCACTCGGTACTCGACCAGGCCGGCCCGGGCCGCGCGTCCCGGGATGCTCGCCGCGAGCGGGGCCGCGAAGAACTCCGGGAAGATCGTGACGATGTTGACCCGGATCACCGTGCGCCGCCCTGGATCATTCGAGGAAGCCGTCGGGGAGGTCGACCACGATGCACCGATGCTCGCGATCGAAGTCGACGACGAATTCATCCGAAAACGGGACCAGCACCTCGCCCCTGGGACCCATCACCTGCAGCAGGTCGGCCGGCCGCACCGGGAAGACCTCCGTCACCTTGCCCAGAGCGGCGCCGTCCCGAGTCGTCACCGCCGTGCCGAGCAGCTCGTGGTAGAAGATCTCTCCCTCCTCGAGTTCGTCGATCGTGTCGAACGGGCGCAGAAGGTAGAGGCCGCGGAGCCCGTCGGCGGCCGTACGGTCGTCCACACCCGCGAACTTGACCAGGAATCCCCGCCGATAGGGACGAACGGTCTCGATGGTCAGGGGAGGAATGGACTCGGAGGGTTTTTCGGCATCACCGTCGCCGGGGAGATGGGCCTGCCCGGCCGCAAAATGGCTCTCGGGATGGTCCGTCAGGGGCCAGACGAACAACTCGCCCTTCTTCCCATGGGCCTTGTTGAGGTGTCCGACGACCAGAAAAGGGGGGTGCGGTTGTGACATGGCTAGTGGCCCGTCGTGAAACGCGGCATCCCCGATGGGAGCGGCGGTGCGCCAGACCGATCACGCGCGACGCCCGCCACGGGATTCGTGTTGGTCCTAGGCGGACTCGTCGGCGGCGGCAGCGTCCACGTCGCCGGCCTCCGCGTCAGCGGCGGCTTTGGCCTCGGCGGCGCCTTCCGCGTCAGCGCCCGCAACCGACGCTCCTTCGCTTGCGCCGGCAGCGGTCCCGGCAGCGGCCTCCCCACCGGCACTCGAATCGGACGCCTCTTCCGCAACAGCCGTCGCCGCGGACCCGGCTCCGACCAGCGCGACCTTGTCGTCACCACCATTTCGGGCCTTCGACACCAGGCTGCCCACCGTCGGAGAGACGATCGCGCCCTCGCCCAACCAGTAGTCCACCCGGTCCAGGTCGACCTTCAGCTGTGCCGGGTGCGAAAGCGGGTTGTAGTAACCCACGTTCTCGACGAACCGGCCGTCACGGGGCGAACGGCTGTCGGCGACCACGATGCGGTAGTGGGGCTGCTTCTTCTTTCCCATCCGCCGGAGGCGAATCTTTACGGACATGGGCTTCTCTCGTTTGCGCTCGTTTTTCGGGCTCTCTGTCCCGGTTTCATGGTTTGAATGAGGGCATCAGCCCCTTCATCCTGTTCATCATCTTTTCCATTTCGGCGAACCGCTTCATGAGGCGGTTCACCTCGGCCACGGGCCTCCCGCTGCCGCGGGCGATCCGCTTCCTGCGCGACCCGTTCAGGATCTCCGGACGGCGGCGCTCGTCGGGCGTCATCGACAGGATGATCGCCTCGATGTGCTTCATCTTCCTGGGGTCGACATCCGTCGCGGACAGCCCCCGCGGCATCCCGGGGACCAGCTTCATCAGCTGATCCAGCGGTCCCATCCGCTGCACCTGCCGCATCGCCACGAGGAAGTCCTCCAGGGTGAAGCGGCCCCTGCCGAGCACCTTCTGCTCCAGCTTCCGGGCCTCGCCGGCGTCGACCACCGCCTGCGCCCGCTCGACCAGCCCGACCACGTCGCCCTTCTGGAGGATCCTGCCGGCGATCCTCTGCGGATCCACCGCTTCGAGGGCATCGATCCCTTCGCCGGTGCCGACGAACTTCATCGGCTTGCCGGTCACGCCGCGGATCGAAAGCGCCGCCCCGCCCCGCGCGTCGCCGTCCATCTTGGCCAGCACAAAGCCCGTGACGTCCAGCACCCGGTCGAATCCCTCGGCGATCCTGACCGCCTCCTGACCGGTCATGGCGTCGGCCACGAGGAGAATCTCGCGCGGGTCGAGCGCTTCCTTGATCCGGGCCAGCTCGTCCATCATCGGCTCGTCGATCTGGAGGCGTCCGGCCGTGTCGACGATGAGGGCGGCGGCCTTCATCTGCCGCGCGCGCCCATGGCTCGCCTTCGCCACTGCGACCGGATCGGTGGCGCCCTCCTCGTGGTGGACCGGGATGCCGGCCCGCTTGCCCAGTACGCGCAACTGATCCACCGCGGCCGGCCGGTACAGGTCGCACGCGGCCAGGAGCGCCGGCCGTCCCTGCCGCTTCAGCCGTTTGGCCAGCTTGGCGGCCGTCGACGTCTTCCCCGACCCCTGCAGCCCCACCAGCATGATGACGGTGGGCGGGGCCGGCGACCACGTCAGTGCAGTCTCGCCGTCGCCGCCGATCAGCGCGGCCAGCTCGTCGTGCACGATCTTGACGATCTGCTCACCAGGCGAGACGGCCCTCATGACGCGCTCGCCCATCGCCTTTTCCTGAACCCGCTTCAGGAACGATCGGGTGACCTTGAAGTTGACGTCGGCCTCGAGAAGTGCACGCCGCACCTCGCGGAGGCCGTCCTTGATCATGGGTTCGGTCAGGAGCCCGCGTTGGCGGAACCGTCCCAGAACCCCGTCCAGTTTCCTGCTCAGGTCTTCAAACATCTACAGTCCGCGTTTGAAAGCGGCACAGCTATTAATCGTCGCCATTCTCGAAGCCGGATTCAAGGCTCGCGAATGATCTGGCTGCGCCGCGTCCCCACCGACACCATCGCGATCGGTGTGTCCACCAGCTCCTCGATGCGGTGCAGGTAGGCGCGCGCGTTGCGGGGGAGGCCGCGCAGCGAGCGCACCTCGGTGGTGGGGGACTGCCAGCCGGGGAGCGTCTCGTACACGGGCTCGACGCGGGCCAGTTCCCAGGACGCGGCCGGGAACGGGAGGTCGCCCCGGTCCCTCAGGCGGTACCCGGTCGCGATCCGGATCTCCGGCAGCGTGTCGAGGACGTCCAGCTTGGTCACGGCGATGCCGGTGAGGCCGTTGACGCGGGCGGCGTAGGCGACCACGGCCGCGTCGAACCAGCCGCAGCGGCGGGGGCGGCCCGTTGTCGCGCCGAACTCGGCGCCGAGTTCGCGGATGCGCTCGTCCATGGCCTCATCGAAGGCGGTGGGGAGCGGGCCGTTGCCGACCCGGGTGGTGTAGGCCTTCACCACGCCGATCACTGAGTCGATCATGGTCGGACCGATGCCGGCGCCAACCGCCGCGGCGCCAGCCGTCGTGTTGGACGAGGTCACGAAGGGGTAGGTGCCGTGGTCCACATCCAGCGCCGTGCCCTGGGCGCCTTCGAGGAGCACCCGCTTGTCTGCCGCCAGGGCTCGGGCGATCTCGTCCCCCACATCCGTCGCGACTTCGGGAACGCGGGCGGCGACCGTCATGGCTTCCGCCACCGTGCCGGCGAGGTCGGGATCAGCGCCAAGGCGGCCCAGCTGCCCGCGGGCCCACTCGATGCCCTGGGCGATCCTCTCTTCGCCGCGGGCCCGTTCGAGCAGGTCGGCGACCCGCACCCCCCGCCGCCCCGTCTTCGCCTCGTACGCGGGACCGATGCCCCGCCCCGTCGTCCCGATCTTGCGGTCCGCCGCCGCCTCCGCGGCGAGATCCAGCGCCATGTGGTA
Source organism: Gemmatimonadota bacterium (assembly GCA_022826565.1). Lineage (GTDB taxonomy): Bacteria > Gemmatimonadota > Gemmatimonadetes > Longimicrobiales > Gaopeijiaceae > Bin94. The sequence goes on from JAJDUP010000033.1 coordinate 113,871, forward strand.
CGGGAAGACGACGTGCGCCCGCGTGCTCAGCCCGATCCGCCCGTTGTGATCGACCCCGCGCCGCACCAGCCCGTCCAGCTCGCCGAAGAACTGCGCCAGGTCCACCACCACGCCATTGCCCAGCAGGCACCGCTTGTCCGCGTGCAGCACGCCGGACGGGACCTGGTGGAGCACCACGTGATGGTCGCCCACGTGCACCGTGTGGCCGGCGTTCGCCCCGCCCTGGTAGCGCGCGATGATATCGACATCGCTCGCCAGGACGTCGACGATCTTGCCCTTCCCCTCGTCGCCCCACTGGCACCCGACGACGACCGTGCACGAGCCGTCGAGGGCCTTCAGGTTCAGCCCGCGGTTCTTCACGCGTGCGCCAGCGCCCCCTGGGCCCGCAGCCCGGCCTTGGCCAGGCACTCGGCCAACTCGTCGTACCGCGCTTCCGGGAGCGGCCTCAGCGGCGGCCGCGGCACCCCGCCGTGATAGCCGAGCAGGTCGAGCGAACGCTTGACGCCAGCCACGCCCATTCCCCCCACCACCGAATTGTGCAGCGCCCCGATCCGCTTCTGCAGCGCTCCCGCCGCGGCCATGTCGCCTGCCGCGAAACGCTCGCAAACCTGCGCGCACTCCCGCGGCGCCAGATTCGCCACCCCGAGGATGCCGCCCACCGCACCGATCTCGAGCGACGCGTACAGGAGCGCCCCGCTGCCCACCAGCACCTGGAAGCCCCGCTGCGTGTGTGTGACCAGCTCCGCAACCGTCTCCAGCTTCCCCCGCGAGTCCTTGATCCCGACGATGTTCTCGTGCGTCGAGAGCTCGGCGATCAGCCCGGTCGGGAAGTCCAGCGTGCTGAACCGGGTCGGCACCTGGTACAGAATGACCGGAACCTCCGAGGCATCGGCCACGGCCCGGTAGTGATCCCGCACCACCGCCGGCGTCATCGCGCTCTTGTAGAATGCGGGCGGCTGGACGAGCACGGCGTCGGCTCCCCGCGCGGTCGCCAGGCGGGTCAGGCGCAGGGTGGTGCGCAGCGACTCGGCGCCCGTGCCCGCCACCATCAGCTGCCCCTCCGGCAGCACGTCCCGGACGACCTCCCAGGAGCGCTCGCGCTCGCCTTCGTCCAGAAAGACGGCCTCGCCGGTCGAGCCGCCGATCACCATCCCGGTCACGCCGGTGGCGGCCCACTTGCCCACGTTGCCGCGCAGCGCGACCAAGTCGACCTCGCCCGTGACGGGGTCGAAGGGGGTGGTGGTGGGGATCATCACGCCGCCGATGTCGATGCGTCTCTCGCTCATGTCCTCAGTCTCGTTCCTGTTCGGTCTCGTTCCTGTCCTCGGTCCGGTTCCTGCCCGCAATCCGATCCTGTCCGCAGTCCGGCGTCCATTTCAGGGGTTTGTGCTCGGGATCCCGGGCCTACGTCGCCACCGCGCGCGGAGCCCCGGGCGGAAACAGCCCCATCTTCTCCCTCGCGCGGGCCAGCGTCTCGCCCGCCATTCCCCTCGCCCGCTCCGCCATCTCCATGATGCGTGCGTCGAGGTCGGTCTCGCGGCGTAGCACATCGGCCCGGCGTTCGCGCATCTCGCCGGTCAGCGCGACCAGCGCGTCCGCCGTCTGGCCCTTCAGGTCCACGTATCGAAGAGTACCGGCAAAGTAGTCCGCGCGCATCTGGTCGGCATCGTCCGGATGACCGCAGGCGGTCAGCAGCGTCAGAAGGTTCTCGATCCCCGGGCTCACCTCCCCGCTGGGCGTGGCGCCCGAATCCGTCACCGCCGAGCGGATCTTCTTCCGCACCGACGCCTCCTCCTCGAAGAGCCCGATGTAGTGCTTCGGGCCGAGGCTCTTGCTCATCTTGCGGGTCGGGTCGGCAGTCGACATGACCTTGGGCACGTGCGTGAGCAGCGTCTCGGGCTCGGGAAAGAGGAACCCGAAACGGCTGTTGAAGCGCCGCGCGATCCCGCGGCTCAACTCGAGGTGCTGCGACTGGTCCTGGCCCACTGGCACGCAGCCCGCCCGGTACGCCAGGATGTCGGCCGCCTGGAGCACGGGGTAGAAGAGCAGCCCCGCCGAAATGAACGAGCCCTCGTCGTCCACCGAACCGTCCTTCAGCAGCGCCGACTTCTCCTTGAACTGCGTCATCCGGCTCAGATCGCCGAGCGACGTGATCGTGGCGAAGAGCCAGCAGAGTTCGCTCTGCTCCGGAACCGTTGACTGGATATACACGGTCGTCCGGTCGGGATCGATTCCGGCCGCGAGCAGACTGACGAACATCTCCCGCGCCGAGTTCCGCAGATCCCCGGCTTCGTAGGGAGCCGTCAGCGCATGCAGGTCGACCACGCAGTAGATGCACTCCCGCTCGTCCTGCAGCCTGACCCAGTTCTTCACGGCGCCGAAGTAGTTGCCGATGGTCATCACGGCGGTGGGCTGGATGCCGGAGTAGACGCGTGAGGGGGTGGCCATGGTGATCGGGCGGGGTTCCTGATGCGGGAGTGACGTGCGAAGGTTCGGGCCGGAGCCGCCGGCCCGGGTCCCGGCCGACAAGCTTCGGGCAGGGCCAAGCTAACTTAGCGCAGCCCGCACGTCAGTTCGACCCTCTTATCAGTTTTGACTCCTTTTGGATGGATGAGGGCGGCGATGGCGCCGCAGGTACTCCCCACAACGGATTTCCCGGTGATGACTGATCGTGACGAAGGAAGAGTTCCCACCCTCGGCGGCACGGCGCGCCCCCACCCCGAATGCGACGACCCCGACGCCGTTGGACACCTCCTCGCGACGGCCACCGAAGCCGCGGGCGCGGCCGCCGCGATCCACGCGGAGGCCATGGGGCGCGGCGGCCAGCGCTGGGTCGACGCGAAGACCGCGCACAGCGACTTCGTGACCGACGTGGACATGGCCGCCCAGCACGCCGCGCTCGACGTGATTCGCGCACGGCACCCCGACCACGCCATCATGGCCGAGGAGGAGGGCGGCGAGCACTCCGGCGCCCCCGACACGGGTCACATCTGGCTGGTCGACCCCCTCGACGGCACGACGAACTACATGCACGGCCACCCCTACCACGCGGCCTCGGTGGCGGTCTGGGATGCGGAAGGCCCCCTCGTCGCCGCCGTCGACGCTCAGGCGCTGGGCAGGGTGTGGACGGCCGCGCGCGGCGGGGGAGCATTCGAGAACGGCGAGCCGATCCGAGTGAGCCGCACCACCGACATCCGCGCGTACCTGCTGGGGACCGGCTTCCCCTTCAAGGCCCACGACGTCATGGACACCTACCTGCGGCAACTGGACCAGGCACTGCGGCGGACTTCGGGCGTGCGGCGAACCGGCGCGGCCGCGATCGATCTGGCCTACGTCGCCAACGGCATCCTCGACGGCTTCTGGGAGGCGCGGCTGGCGCCGTGGGACTTCGCTGCAGGGATCCTGCTCGTCACCGAGGCGGGGGGAGTGGTGGAGCGTGTCGAAGGCGGGACGGTGGACGCAGTGACAGGCTCGGTGATGGCGGCGAACTCGGTGGAGGGGATGGCAGAGCTGCGGGGTGTGCTAGATCTCCGACGCCCTTGATCTCTTCAGGGCGTGCTCACGCCTGCCTTGACCCGGCCAGCGTGTGACATCATCATATGACTTCAGATGAAAGCATTAGAGTGATGTCACCGGGAACCGGAGCCACCATGAAAGCCATCACACTCCGCAACGTGCCGCCCGATCTCGCCGAGGCCCTCGAGCGGGAAAAGCGGCGCCGTGGCCAGTCCTTGAACCGCACCGCGATCGAGCTGCTGAAACAGGGCCTGGGCGTGGGTTCCCCCCGCTCCAATGGCCTGGGTCGTATGGCGGGCGGATGGAGCGAGGAAGACGCCCGGGAGTTGGAACGCGTGCTGGCCCCGTTCGGAGAGATCGACCCCGAGATGTGGAAGTGAGCCGCTACTGCCTCGACACCTCGGCATACATCGAGTTTCTCCGCGACGAGCCGCGCGCGGTCGCGGCGATCGACGGCGCGAGCTGGATCGGTTTTCCGACGATCGCATTGGGAGAGTTGTACACCGGATTCTCGCTGCGCCGAAAGAACCACGAGCAGGAAGCGGCACGCCTCCGGGATTTCCTCGCGCACCCGGTCGTCGAGGCGATCCCGGTCGACGATCAGGTCGCCCACGAATACGGACAACTGGTCGCGGAACTGAGACGGGCCGGCACACCGCTGCCCGCCAACGACATCTGGATCGCGGCGTGCGCCGCCCGCACCTCGAGCGTCGTGCTGACCCGCGATGCCCGCTTCACGCGAATCGCGCGGGTCGGGTGCGTGGTGCTACGCCCGGGGCCGCTCACCTCCCCGCGCTACAAGAGCGTTGAATAGGAGCTTGAAGGTCCCGTGCGTCTGCGCGCGGTGCTGGGCGCGGAAGCCGATCATGACGATCGTGCCGTCGCCGTGGTCGACCGAGACCATCGCCGCCTTGTTGGCGATCGCTTCCTCGCCGAGGAGCCAGCCGCTCTGCAGGATGTCGCGGTCGATGTAGGTGACGACGCGCCGCACGTCGCTGCTGCGCGCGCCGGGAAGCGTCTCGTAGACCTGGCCGCCCGCGAGGTAGGCCGCGAGGGCGCGGTCGGGCATGCCGTAGCCGAAGGGGCTCGAGGTGTCGACATCGACCTTCAGCGTCGAGCCGGGGGCCCAGAACTCGTTGCCCCACATGCCGGCCACGGCGTTGCGCACGGGTACGTCGAACTCGTCGAGGACCAGTTCGCCCGCCTGGGCGAAGGTGACCAGGGTGCCGCCGTTCTTCACGAAGGCGTCCAGCGCGGCGACGCCCTCCTCGCCGAACCCGCTCCGGTACTCGGGCGGCGTGCCCGCCGGATCCGGGCCGCGCGGGCCTCCGGCGCCCTGGATCGGGCCGAGCATCATCTGCTTCGCGTCGTTGGGGAGGATGATCACGTCCCAGCGCTCGTGCAGGTCGCCCGCCAGGATTTCCGGGTCGAAGAGGCTGGTGTACTCGAAGCCGAAGTCTTCCAGCAGCCAGCGCGTCCACCCTTCGTCCATGTTGCCGTTGTAGTAGCGCTGGTACATACCGATGCGCTGCCGCGTGACGGGGTGGCTGATGGCGGAGGCGTCGCCGTCGAGCGCGGCGAAGTCGACTCCGGTGGCCGCGGCGATTTCGGCGAGCGCGTCGGCGCCCGCGCCGGATTCGACCACGAAATCGCCGCGCTTCGCCCCCGCGCCGTCCTGCGTGACGCGCCGTACCGGGGCGTCGGCCGTGAAGAGGTGGTTGACCGCCTTGAATGCGTCGTTGAGGGTGCCGTCGATCCGGTAGCCATGCGGCGCTGAGGCGGCGACGACTCCCGCAGGCTCGATCGGGCCGGATACCGCCGTCAGGTCCGCCTCCACCGCTGTGCCGACGGGGTCGACCCTCACCCCCATGAACTCCGCGATCACATCGGCCGACATGTCGTAGGGGCGGATCGGGTCGCCGGACGCGGTGCGGGTGTAGCTGTTGTCCGGGTAGTACGTCTGGCCCAGGAGCCAGCGGATGACCCCGCGCTTGGGCTGCGCGAGCGACACCACGTAGCTGCCTTCGGCGTAGACGCGGCCCTCGTGGGTGAAGGCGGTGGGCGCGCGCTCGACCGTGATGCCCTGCAGGAGCAGCTTGTCGACCATCTTGGTCATGGTTAGGGGGTCGTGCTGCGTGGCGGGGATCACGTAGGCCTTGACGTCGCCCTCGAGCCCGCGCTGGATCTGGCGGCTCGACTTGTTGTACGCGTTGCGCAGCACGGTCTCGCGGTTCCTGGCGGCGATCTCGAGCGGCGAGAAGGTCGCCACGATCTGCCGCTCGACGATGTCGCGCACGCGCCACCAGCCGCCGGGCCACGGGTTCGGGAAGGTCGTCTGGGCCTCGTATTCGGGAAGCTGGCGCGAGCCCTGCAGCTGGTCCGGGTGCACGTAGAGCGGCGTCGCGAGGCGGGCGCTGGCCGATTCGGTGAGCATGCCGGCGATGTTGTGGAACGGGGTGATCCAGTGGAAGCCGAAGTGCCCCCAGCCCGAGTAGATCGCCGCGTTGACGGTGCCCTGGAAGCCGGCTTCCTCCATGCGGTAGGCCATGTGCGCGCCGTACCACGACATCTCGCGCCAGACGAGCGGGTCGCCCCCGGGACGGATCGGCTCGGCGTAGGGCGGCAGGTAGATGCGTGCAGTGAACGGTCCCATCTGGTGGTGGTCGATGAACGCCTGCGGGATCCACTCGCGGAACAGGATCTCGCCGCCGTAGCGCGACTCGACCGTGTTCTGCATGAAGGCGTCGCGGTTGTTGTCGTGCCCGATGTAGTGGTGGTATAGCTCGGGCGGGCTCGCGCCCTCGTACTCGGTGCCGACCCAGCGGTCGTACCACTCGTTGACGATGCCCACGCCGTCCGGATTGAAGGCCGGGATAAAGATCGAGATGGTGTTGTCGAGGATCTCGTGGATCTCGTCGTCATCGCGGGTGGCGAAGAGGTACATGACCTCGGCGGGCGTCTGGCTGCAGGCGACCTCGGTGGAGTGCAGCGCGTAGGATTGGACGAAGACGACCTTGCTGTTCGCGATCGCGTCGTCGATCTCGGCCTGGGTGTGCCCGCGGGGGTCCTGCAGGACGGCGTTCATGCGCTTGAAGTCGTCGAGGCGCGCGAGGTTGGCGGGCGACGAGACGAAGATCGAGAGGAAGGGCTCGCCGAGGGTGGATGGGCCCATGTTGACGACCTGGACGCGGTCGCTGGCGGCGTCGATGAGCTCGTAGTACTCGACCAGCTGGTCCCAGTGGGCAAGCTTGCGGTCGGCGCCCATCTGGTGGCCGAAGAAGTCTTCGGGGGAGGGGATCTGGGGGGCAGCGGGGGCCGGGGCCGCGAGGGCGAGGGTGAGGACGAATGCGATGCCGGTGAGGGTGTGACGGTTCGGTCGAGTCATGGGATGCTGTCCGTGCATGGCGTTTGGGAATCGGGACCGATGGAATCTGGGGGGAAACGGGCGATTGTGCGCAAGCTTGTTCTCCGTTACCGCCCCGCCGCCGCCCTCCCCGCCGTCGCGGCGGCCGCATCGCTGACGATGAACATCCGGAAGCCCTGCTCGATGCGCTCGGCGATGTCGTCCACGCCGGCGGTGATGCCGCACGGCACCTCGTGGGCCTGGCAGGAGGCGAGGATGGTCTGGATTGCGGCCTCCACCGCATCCATGTCGCCCTCGTAGGATCGGCGCAGGTCGCCCGGGCCCGCGAAGACCACGCTGACGCCCTCCGTGCCCATGATCTCGTCGACCGCTTCGACGCCGCTCCGGTCCTCGACGATGAGGATGCTGAAGAGCGAGCCCGACGGATCGCCGGGCCAGTGGTCGTCGCCCATCGCGGCAACGGCGGCGGCCGCGTCTTCGGCCGACTCCACATGCGGGAAGACGATCGCGCGCACGCCCGCGCCCAGCGCTTCGGCGACATTCGCCTGCGCCGCTTCGACGCCGTTGCGGATCGGCGGGATGCGCAGGACCAGGGGATGAGGCGGCTCGGTTCCGGAGCCCTCCACGATCCCCTCCATGTAAACTTTAGTTGTCATTATGTCAAATGGACCTGACTCCAGGGAGTAGAACACGAAGTCGAGTTCGCGGTTCTGGCCCATGAGCGCGCCCTGCTCGCGGGTGGTCGGTCCCGGGAAGATGCCGAAGGCGGGCTCGCCGGCGGCGATCAGGTTGACCACGGCGGACGGGCTGGGCTGGGCGGATACGGTTGCGGCTGCATCCGCGGCGGCACCCGGATCGGGCTCCTCGCTCTGTTCGGGGGTGGAGCATGCGGCGGCCGTCAGGGCCGCGGCGACGGTTGTCATCAGAGCGAAGAGCGAAGTGCGTGACTGCGTGCGGGGCATGAGGTCCTGGCCTTGGCTGCTTGTGAAATGGATCACGAGGGACTTGCCGGTTCGGGGCGCGGAGGGTCCTGGGCATGGGTCGACCGGCTGGTCGGGCGGAAAGAGTAGCCCTCGCGCGCGGGGCGCGACAGAAGCCGGGGCGGTGCGCCCGCGGCACCGACGGACCGTCCCATCTGGTTCCACCGCGCAAAGGAGCATACCTTTTCGCTCCGACAACGACCAGACGACGAAACGTCAATCTCTTGCCCCAAGGAGCAAAGACAATGGCCAACGCGAAGTTCGTGATCACCGCGGCCCTTGCAACCGCCGCGCTGGCGGCTGCCGCACCCATCTCGGCGCAGAGCGCTGCCCACCGCCACATCGGGCACGTCGGCGACATGTTCAACGGAACCCCGGACAACGTGGGGCTGCTCGCCGCGGCCCAGGCCGAGGCCGAAGTCGCGGCCGCGCATGCTGGATACGCCGCCGGATCCGAGGATCTCGGCGGAATCCAGCGCCACATCGTTCATGTGCTGCACGCGGTCGATCCGTCCACTTCCGAGCGGGGGCCCGGCCGGGGCTACGGGCTCGCGAGGGCGGCCAGCGGCTGTGCGGGCCACATCGGAATGGCCGGCGAGTCGGACGATGCGTCCGATGCCGTCAAGGCCCACTCGACCCACGTGGGCACGAGTTGCTCGAACGTGGCGGCGTGGGCGGAGAGCATCGCCGAGAAAGCGGCTGAAGTGGCGGCGGCCACCGACATGGCAGCGGCGAAGGCGCTCGCGGACGAGATCGTGGCGATGCTGGATGCGATCGTGAATGGCACCGACGCCGATGGCAACGGCCGGGTGTCCTGGGGCGAGGGCGAAGGCGGTCTCGCGCAGGCGGCCACGCATCTGCGGCTGATGAAGGAGGCCGAGGGGCTGGGTTAACCACCTCGAGACTTCCATGACAGATCAATCACCCTCCCGCATCGCCCGTGTTGCGTCCGTGGCCGCCGTTACGGGCGCCCTCGTTGTCAGCCTGGCGGCGTTTGCAGACCGTGTGGACCCTCAACCCGGCCTCCAGAGGAGTTCCGTCGCGAGCGTGGCGCTGTCCGCACAGGACACCGTCAGCTTCGCGAACGACGTGCTGCCGATCTTCCAGCAGCGCTGCGCGGAGTGCCACGGGGCCACCGACGAGAACGGCGAGGTCCGCACCGAAGTCAGCCTCAACCTGATCGAGTACGAGAGGGTCATGGCCGGATCCGAGTTCGGCACGGTCATCGAGGCCGGCGACCCCGCCAACAGCTTTCTGCTGGACATGATCGTGGACGGCACCATGCCCGAGCAGGGGGATCCGGTGCCCGAGGAGGAGATCGCGATCATCCGGGCCTGGATCGAGGCGGGCGCGCCGAACAACTGATCGCGGCTTCGGACGGGCTCGCCTGATGTGGGGTGGGCCCGTCCGGCGTACGCGGGGAGTGCGGGGGTTCCCCGGACGGCCGCGCCCCAGCGCCGGCAGTTGCCGCTATTGCTGGCCGCCTCCCCGCCGCCGCAGCCACTCCACCGTCAACAGCAGCAGAGCGGCAAACACGATCAGAAAGGTGGCCACTGCCAGGATCGCCGGACTGATCTGCTCGCGGATCCCCGACCACATCTGGCGCGGGATCGTGCGCTGCTCCACCCCACCCATGAAAAGCACCACGACGACCTCGTCGAAGGACACGGCGAAGGCGAAGAGCGCGCCCGAAATCACGCCGGGTGCGATGAGCGGCAGCTGCACGCGGCGGAAAGCGGTCCACGGGCCCGCCCCCAGGCTGGCTGCGGCGCGGGTGAGATTGCGGTCGAAGGCGGCGAGGGTGGCCGTGACCGTGACCACCACGAACGGCACCCCCAGCGTCGCGTGCGCCAGGATGATGCCCAGGTGGGTCTGGCCGAGGCCGAGGTCGGAGTAGAAGAAGAACATTCCGGCGGCAGCGATGATCACGGGCGTCACCATGGGTGAAATCAGGATCCCCATGATGGCGCGCCGGGCGGGCACGCCGGGGCTGGCGAGTCCGAGGGCGGCGAGTGTGCCCAGCACGGTGGCCAGGACCGTTGCGCTGACGCCGATCACGAGGCTGTTCACCATGCTTCCGCGCCATGCCTCGTTCTCGACGATCTCACGGTACCACCTCAGCGAGTACGCCTCCGAGTCGAGGCGCAACATCCCCTCGGTGAAGGTGAAGTAGGGCTCGGCGTTGAAGCTGAGCGGGATGATCACCAGGATCGGAGCCACCAGGAACAGGAAGACCGCCGCGCAGAACACGAGGTAGGCGATTCGGCCCATGCCGGGGCCCGTCCCTGTGGCGGCCGCCATCGTCAGCTCAGCCCCATCCGCTCGACGCCCACGAGCCTGTCGTACAGCACATACAGCACCAGCACGCCGAGCAGCAGCACTCCGCCCAGCGCCCCCGCGAGTCCCCAGTTCAGCGAGGTCTGCATGTGGTAGGCGATCATGCCGGAGATGAGTTGGCCGTCGCTGCCGCCGACGAGCGCGGGCGTGATGTAGAAGCCGATCGCCAGGATGAAGACGAGCAGCGATCCCGCACCCACGCCGGGTAGCGACTGCGGCCAGTACACGCGCAGGAAGGCCTGCCGGGGTGTGGCGCCCAGCGAGGCCGCCGCGTTCATGTGGTCGCGGGGTATGGTGCGCATGACCGAGTAGAGGGGCAGGACCATGAACGGAAGCAGGACATGGGTCATGGCGACGATCGTGCCGGTCATGTTGTAGATCATGGCCAGGCGGCCATCGTCGCCGATGAGTCCCAGCGTGACGAGAAGGTCGTTGATCACACCCTGGGTCTGCAGCAGCACGATCCAGGCGGTGGTCCTCACCAGCAGCGAGGTCCAGAACGGTACCAGGACCAGGACCAGGAGCAGGTTCGCCCGGCGGGGCGGCGCCTGGGCGATGAGGTGCGCGATCGGGTAGCCGAGGAGGAGGCACAGGAAGGTGATGGCGCTGCTGACCAGCAAGGTGCGCCAGAAGAGGCGCAGGTAGATGCGCCGTTCTTCCGGCTGGCGCGTGACCGACCCGTCGGGCAGGCGCTGCATGTCCACCGCGTTGAGGTAGTGGCGTGCCGTGAAACGCTGGCCGGTGGACTTGATCGCGTGCCAGGTCGCGGGGTCGTTCCAGGCTTCGTTGATGCCGCTGAAGACATCGCGCCACGGGCCGGCTTCGATGTCTTCCAGTGCGCGGGCGGTGCGGGTGAAGACGCTGCGCATGCCACTCTGCACCCGGTTGACCCGTCCCGCGACCTGGCCCAGGGTCCGGTCCTCGCGCGCTTGATTCAGTTCACGGGCCGCCGCCGCGTAGACGGGCTCGGGAGGCAGCCCCTCGCCGTTCCAGTCGTGCAGGAGCGACACGGTCTCCGGGAGCGCGTCCGCGACGACGGGATCGTGGACGCTGCGCACCAGCATGGTCACCAGCGGCGCGATGAAGGTCACCCCGACGAAGAGCAGAAGCGGCGTGACCAGCCCGAACGCCCGGAGACGAGCTCCCGACCCCGGGCCTGCGGAGTAGCGCCTGGGTTGGCGTGCCCCGGTCATGCCCTCAGCGTGCCAGCCACGCGCCGAAGCGCTCGTTCAGTTCGTCCTGGTGGTCGACCCACCAGGCCCAGTCGTAGCGCAGCGCGCGCGCCGCGTTGGCGGGGCTGGCCGGCATGTGCGGCGCCATGTCCACGCCCGCCGCCAGATGGGTGGTCACGAGCGGCATGCCCGACTTGCGCGTGGGCGAGTACGAGATCCGGCGGGCGATCCCGGCCAACACGTCGGCGCTGGTGGCGAAGGCCACATACTCCAGGGCTTCGTCGAGCCTGCGCGTCCCCGCGACGATCCCAAGCTGCCCAAAAGCGAGCAACTGCGCGTCCCAGACGATCACGAAGGGCTGGTCCTCCAGCACCTGCGCGTGGGTGACGCGTCCGTTGTACGCCGTGCTCATGACCACTTCACCATCCGCCAGCATCTGTTGCGGCTGGGCTCCGGCCTCCCACCAGATGACCTCGTCCCTGATCGTCTCGAGTTTGCGGAAGGCCCGGTCGATCCCCTCCGGCCTGTCCAGCGTGGCGTAGACCTCATCGAGCGGCACGCCGTCGGCGACCAGCGCAAATTCCAGGTTCCCCTGGGCGATGCGCCGCATGCCGCGGCGGCCGGGGAATCTCTCCAGGTCGAAGAAGTCCGCCATGGTAGTGGGCATTTCACCCGGGATGTGGTCGCTGTTGTATGCGTAGACGGTGGACCCGTAAATGAAAGGCGCTCCGCACCCGACCTGGGTCTCATCAACGAAGTCATCTGCTGCGGGGGTTCCGTCCGGCCCGTGTGGCAGCGAACTGATGTCGATCGGCTCCAGCAGTCCCTCCTCGCAGGCGAGCACGGCGTCGGAGATCTCCAGGCCGACCACGTCCCAGTGGATGTTGCCGATCTCCACCTGGGGGCGGATCTGGGCCAGGCCGCCGTTGTAGTCCTCGACGTCGACACGGATGCCGGTGGCCTCGGAGAACGGAGCGATGGCGGCCTCGTACACGGCCCGGCCATAGGAGCCGCCCCAGGACACGACGGTGAGCGACTGCGCATCGCCGTGGGCCGGTGTCGTGGCCGTCAGGGTCGCCGCGAGGGTCAGCGCCGCCGCGGCCGGGAAGCGTCGGCCGAGCACGGCAAGAGGCCAGGCGGACTTCACGATTGCCGCCTGCCGTCCGGCTCGGGCGCGGTTCGTCGCGCTGGTCATCGCCTCACCGCACCAGCCAGGCGCTGAAGCGCTCGTTCAGTTCATCCTGGTTGTCGACCCACCACTCCCAGTCGTAGCGCAGTGCCCGAGCTGCGTTCTCGGGATTCGCCGGCATGTGCGGCTGCATGTCGATCCCCGCCACCACGTGGGTCGTCACCAGCGGCATGCCGGACCTGCGTGCGGGCGAATAGGAGATGCGCCTGCCGATCCGCGCCATCGACTCGGCGCTGGTAGAGAAGGCGACGTAGCGGAGCGCCGCTTCGAGCCGGGGCGTCCCCGCAACGATCCCCACCTGCCCCACGTCGAGCAGCTGTCCGTCCCAGACGATCACGAGGGGCTGGTTCTCCAGGATCTGCGCGTTGAAGATGCGGCCGTTGTACGCGGTGCTCATGACCACTTCGCCGTCGGCCAGCATCTGCGGCGGCTGTGCTCCCGCCTCCCACCAGACCACCTCGTCCTTGATGGTCTCCAGCTTGGCGAAGGCCCGATCCAGGCCCGCCGGCGTGTCCAGAGTGGCGTACACCTCGTCGAGCGGCACGCCGTCGGCGATCAAGGCGAATTCGAGGTTGACCTGCGGCACGCGCCGCATCCCGCGGCGGCCGGGGAACCTCTCCAGGTCGAAGAAGTCAGCCATGGTGGCGGGCTTGGTGCCGGCGATGTTCTCGTCGTTGTACGCGTAGACCGTGGACCAGTACAGATTGCCCACCCCGCACTCGGTCTGGGCCTCGGCGACGAAGTCCTCGGCCGCGGGCGTCCCGTCGGCGCCCGGGGGCAGATCGTCGATGTCGATCAGCTCGAGCAGCCCCTCGTCGCAGCCCCGCACCGCATCGGCGATCTCGAGGTCCACCACGTCCCAGTGGATGTTGCCGATGTCCACCTGGGCCCGGATCTGGGCCAGGCCGCCGTTGTAGTCCTCGATGTTGAGGCGGATGCCGGTGGCCTCGGTGAACGGGATGTTGGCGCCCTCGTTGACCGCACGGCCGTAGGAGCCGCCCCAGGAGACTACGGTGAGGGATTGGGCAAAGGCCGGCTGCCCCCAGGCGGACACCGCCATCGTCGCGAGCAGGATCATTCGGTTCATTCCGTACCTCTTTCATGGTTCAATGCACGGCAGTCGCTGACCGTCCACCCGAGGCGCACGGTGTCGCCCACAAGCAGGCCGCCGTGCCCCAGGACGTTCGGGATCGTGACGATGAAATCCCGCCGGCCGCACGCGGACAGTCTGATGCGCAGGTGATCACCCAGGAACGTCATGTCCACCACCACCGCGGTGACCTCGTTCGTGTAGCGCCCCTCCTCGGGATCGATCGCGATCCGCTCGGGACGGATCGACAGCGTCACCTCGTCCCCCTCGGCGCACTCGACGACCCGCAGAGCACGAACCCGCTCGCCGCCGGTCTCGACCTCGCATACATCCCCGTCGAGGAGCCGCGTGACCCGGCCGTGCAACCGGTTGTTCTCGCCGATGAAGCTGGCCACGAACGCTCGCTCCGGCTCCTCGTACAGCCCCTCGGGCGCCGCGATCTGCTCCACCACCCCGCCCCGCAGCACGGCGATCCGGTCCGACATCACCATCGCTTCCTGCTGGTCGTGCGTGACGTAGACGACGGTCACCCCCAGCGTCTGGTGGATCCTGCGGATCTCGTACTGCATCTCTTCGCGGAGGCTGCGGTCCAGCGCCCCGAGCGGCTCGTCCATCAGCACGAGGCTGGGCTCGAATACCAGTGCGCGGGCGATCGCCACCCGCTGCTGCTGGCCGCCCGAAAGCTGGCCGGGGCGCCGGTCGGCGAAGCCCTCCAGCCGGACCAGCCGCAGCGCGCGGTCGACACGCTCGCGGCACTCGTCCGGCGCCAGCCCCCGCACTTCGAGGGGAAAGGCGAGGTTGCCGCCCACCGTCATGTGCGGGAAGAGGGCGTAGTTCTGGAAGACCATGCCGATGCCGCGCTTGCGGGCCGGCAGATTCTGGATGGGCCGCCCCTCCAGCCGGATCTCGCCCGCCGTAGGCGCCTGAAACCCCGCCAGCATCATCAGGATCGTGGTCTTGCCCGATCCCGACGGCCCGAGGAGCGTGACGAACTCGCCGGTGCGGATCCGCAGGTTCAGATCCTCGACGACGAGCGTACGGCCGTCGTAGCTCTTGCTGACGCCGTCGAATTCGACGTGGATGCCTTCGGTCACGAGACGCTCGGCGGCATGGTCAGACCCACCGGGGGCCGGGAGGCAGAGCGGGAGGGGGGAAAAGGGGACATTCGGCTGCGCTTGAGGTCTATGGGTGGGTGAGTTTCAGGAGGCCGAAGCGGCGCGCTCCTCTTCGATGAAACGGTCGATGTGGCTCTCCAGCACGGCGATCGGCAGCGAACCGGGCCCGAGCACGGCCTCGTGGAAGCGCCGCAGGTCGAAATCATCCCCGAGCTCCGCCTCCGCCTTGCGCCGCAGCCCCAGGATCGCGCGCTTGCCCATCTGGTAGCCGAGCGCCTGTCCCCACATGTCTGTCGAGTAGCGCAGGGACTCCGACGCGATCTGGGTCTCGGAGTCGAAGATGTGGTCGCGCATGTACTGGCGGCCCTCTTCCAGCGTCCAGCCGAGGAGGTTCATCCCCGTGTCGACGACGAGCCGGGTCGCGACGAAGATCTCCATCATGTAGGCGCCGTACTCGCTGAGGGGGTCGTCGGCGAGGAAGCCGGAGTCGATGCCCAGGAAGGTCGAATACATGCCCCACCCTTCCGTGTAGGCCGTGTGCATTCCGTTGCGCCGCACGGCGGGCAGGGCCTCGTTGGCATACTGGCGGGTGATGTGGAAGTGGTGCCCCGGGAAGAGCTCGTGCAGCGAGATGCCCGCGTAGGTCAGCCAGCTGCGCTTGTCGAGGTCGGAGCCGTTGAAGTTGTAGTAGCCCACCGGGTCGTTGGGGGTGGGCGGATTGTAGTAGCCGAAGGTCTGGGAGCCCTCCAGCGCCGGGTCGAGGCGCCGGGCGCCAAACGGGGCGTCGGGCTTGGTGAGGAAGAACTCGTCGGCGCGCTCGAAGAACCTCCGGGACGGCGAATCGAACCGCTCCGCGACCTCTTCCACGGAGGCCGGAAAGTAATCCGGATTGGTCGGGATATGCCGCCGGAAGTCGTCGATCGACCCCTCGAAACCGATGCGTGCCTGCACGGCGAGCATCTGCTCCTCGATCTCGGCGACGTTCTGCAGGCCGATCTCGTGGATCTCCTCCGGGGTGATGTCCATGGTGGTGTGGTAGCGCACCAGGTAGCGGTAGGCCGCTTCGCCGCCGGGCTGCCGCGACAGGCCCACCTCGGGCCGCGCGGCGGCGCGGTAGTCACCGTCGAGGAAGGCGGCCAGGCGGTCGAGCGCGGGGTTGACTTCGTCCTCGACGATGCGGGCGGCCTCGGCCAGGAAGGCGGCGGCGCTCTCACCCGCGTCCGCACCTTCGCCCTCCGCCCCGAGGCGGGCTTCCGCCACCGCGAACGGACCGGTGGAAAACGGGGCGGAACTCGCGCGAACGATCCCCACCACGGCGTCCATGTTGGGTTGCGGGACGACGATGCCCCGCTCCATCTGGCCGCGGGCGTGCGATTCAACGAAGCCGACCGCGCCCGGCACCTGGGCAAGGAGCCCGAGGTACTCCGCGCGGCCCTGCTCGCTGGCGACCGGCACCATGCCGAAGAGCTGGCGCAGGCTGCCGATCGGGGAGGAATAGGGGGTGAGGACGTTGGTGACGACCCAGTAATGCTCCAGTCCCTCGATGGTGAGTGCGGCGCGGCGCTGCAGGACTTCCCAGGTGATTCTGTCGTCGGCGCCGAGGGCGTCCAGGTCGATCGCATCGAGGCGGTCGAGGACGGCGCGGCTGAAGTCGGCGTCGGCCTGGGCGCGTGCGAGGGTGGGTATGGGAAGCTCGTCGAGAGGCAGGCCCTCGCGCACCCGGGCCCGGAAATCGACCTCGAGCTGGCGCTGCCAGACGTCTTCGGCGACTGCGGCGAGGTCGGCGGCATGGTTGGGCGCGGGCGCGTCCGCGCAGGACAGGGCCCCGGCCAGGAGCAACGGTGCGGCGACTGCGCGAGTCCGCGGAGGCTTCGGAGGCAGGGGGGGCACGATCGGTGACTGCACTCTTAGTTCCTCCGGCGTGAGACCATCTCCCGTTTCAACTCGGCGACCGTGACGGTGCGATGACCGCCCTCGCCGTCCCGAAGTGTAATCGTGTCGTTGAAGATGTTCACGCTCACGACCCTCTCCGGCCCCTTCTGGGTCTTGAGCATGCGTCCCTCGCGCGGGAACTTGCGCCGTGCCTCGACATAGCTGTCGTGCTCGTACATCAGGCAGCACATCAGGCGGCCGCAGCAGCCAGAAATCTGCGCGGGGTTGAGGGAGAGACGCTGGTCCTTCGCGAGCTGCAGACTGACCGGCTTCAGCTCCGGCAGCCAGGTCGAGCAGCACAGTTCGCGCCCGCACCGCCCCACGCCCCCCAGCAGCGCGGCTTCGTCCCTCACCCCGATCTGCTTGAGCTCGATGCGGGTGCGGAAGGCGCGGGCCAGGTCACGCACCAGCGCGCGGAAATCGACGCGCTTCTCGGCGGTGAAATAGACGATCAGCTTCTTGCGGTCGAACTGCCACTCGGTCTCCGTGACCTTCATCTTCAACTTGTGCCGGGCCACATGCCGGCGCGTTTCACGGCGTGCGCGCCGCTCGTCTTCGGCCTTGTGGCGCGCCCGGTAGAGCTCGTCGGCGCTGGCAACCCGCAGCACGCGCTGCGATGGTGTCGGGGTCGCGCATCCGCCCGACGACGAGCACTTCCGCTCGGCGATCGTACCCACGGCGGTGACCTGTCCGAGGTCCTCGCCGCGGTCCGCCTGCACGAGGACGCCGTCGCCCGGCGCCAGATCGAATCCGTCGAACCGGTAGTATCCCCGGCGCGTACCCTTGAAGGTGACTTCCGCGAACCCGGGCATCGCTAGGGCTCGATCCAGGCGCCCATGGCCTCGTATTTGGCCCAACGCTCGGTGAGCAGCGTGTCGACTTCCCGCGTGTCGAGGTCGTCGAGGTGGCGGACCACGGTTTCGGCCACGCTGCTCATCGTGGCCTTCGGGTCTGCGTGCGCGCCGCCGGCCGGCTCGTCGATGACCTCGTCGGCCACGCCCAGCGCGAACAGGTCGGACGAGGTGAGCCGCAGGGCCCGCGCCGCCTCGGAACGCTTCTCGGCCGAGCGCCACAGAATGGCCGCGCACCCTTCCGGCGAGATCACCGAGTAGACCGAGTGCTCGAGGAGCAGGATCCGATCGGTGACGCCCAGCGCGAGCGCGCCGCCCGATCCGCCCTCTCCGATCACGACCGAGATGGTCGGCACCCGCAGGCGGGACATCTCGCGCAGGTTGGTCGCAATCGCCTCCGCCTGGCCGCGCTCCTCGGCGCCGAAGCCCGGGTATGCGCCCGGCGTGTCGATCAGGGTGACCACCGGCTTGCCGAACTTCTCGGCCATCCGCATCAGCCGGAGCGCCTTGCGGTATCCTTCCGGGTGCGGCATCCCGAAGTTGCGCTTCAGGTTGTCCTTCATGTCCCGGCCCTTCTGGTGGCCGATGACCATGACGGACCGCCCTTCCAGCCTCGCCCATCCGCCGACGATCGCCTCGTCGTTGCGGAAGCGCCGGTCTCCCTTCAGCTCGAACCAGTCCGTGAAGACGGCGCCGATGTAGTCGAGCGTGTAGGGACGGCGTGGATGGCGCGCGACCTGCACCTGCTCCATCGGGTCCAGGTTGCGGTAGGTCTCCTCGCGGAGCACGTCGAGCTTGGCGGAAAGGACCCGGAGTTCGTCGGCGACGTCCAGCCCCCGCTTGCCCGCCATCTCGCGCAGGCGAGCGATCTGGCTCTCTATCTCGACAATGTCGCGCTCGAATCCGAAGTGCGCGGCAGATGACATTGTTGACCTCCTCGAATATGTACTTCAGGCCTGCCTGGGCCAGGCCGGAACTGTAACCCAATATGATAGATCCGCTTGGCGGAGCGCCGCCAGCCCGTGAAGGCGCGGCCGGGCCGCGGTCTGCGGGCTCGGTCCGACCGGTCCGGGCCGACGCCGCAATCGCGTCAACCCGTTGATCGGGTGTGGATTGGAGGGCGGTGCATTTGCAGCGGCGGCCTCCCGGGTCAATGATGTGGGCGGGACTCAACGCTGGACGAGGGAGATGCGCGGCATGATTGGAAGGGATGGCTGGATCGCGGTTTCGGTTCTGGCGGCGCTGTCGCTGACAGGGGATTTGAGGGCGCAGGCTGGAGCGCGCGAGGCCGAGGCCGAGGTGTCCGCGCGGACGATCTTTCGGGGCGCGACGGTGATCGACGGGACGGGTGCGGCGGCGCGGGAAGGCCTGGCGATCATCGTGGAGGACGAAGTGATCGGCGCGGTCGTGCCGGCCGACGAGCTGGGGGCCGAGGTGCTGGAGGGCGCCGAGGTGGTGGACGCGAGTGGCTGGCATGCCATTCCGGGGCTCGTGGAATCGCACACCCACGTGGCGACGATGGCCAACCGGGCGCAGGCGGAGTTCATCCTCAACCGCCACCTGTACGGGGGGATTACAACCGCGCGCGACATGGCGGGCGACGTGCGCTCCCTGATGGATCTGCAGCGGGCATCGCTGGTCAAGGAGATCGACGCGCCGGACCTGCTGTTCTCGGCGCTGATGGCCGGGCCCGAGTTCTTCACCGACCCGCGCACGGTGTCGTCGGCCGCGGGGGAAACGCCCGGGGCGGTGACCTGGATGCAGGCGGTGACCGGGGAGACCGACCTGGCGGAGGCGGTGACGCTCGCGCGGGGGACCTGGGCGACCGGGATCAAGACCTATGCGGCGATCGACGGCGAGCTGCTGGGCGCGATCGCCGCCGAGGCGCGCCGGCAGGGGATCCCGGTGTGGTCGCATGTGCACGTGGGGCCGGCGCGGTCGCTCGAAGTGGCTCGCGCGGGCGTGCGCGCAATGTCTCACGTGTGCGACCTGGGCAGCGCGGCGATCCCGGACGATGTGTTCCAGGAAGGCCAGGAGGGGCGGCGGTCGGGATTCGTCGACGTCGACCTGGACGACCCGGTGATCGACTCGGTGTTCGCCGCGATGAGGCGGAACGGGACGGTGCTCGACGCGACGCTGCGGATCGTGGTTCAGATCGGGCAGCGGCGCATGGCGGCGATCGACACGGTGGGGGCGCGTCCGCCCGGTGCCGCGGGTGACAGCGCGCGGGCCGGACCGGGGGGCCGGCGCCCGCCGCCGATCGACCGGCGACGGCGCGGCGTGCGTCCCCGGTGCGGAACCGCCGACGCCTTCGCGCTCACCCGCCGCGCCTGGGAAGCCGGCGTGATGATCGCGGCGGGCACCGACGGCATGACCCCGCCCGATTCCGCTTTCCCCGCGCTGCACGACGAGATCCGCCTGCTGCACGACGAGGTGGGCATGCCGATGCTGGACGTGCTCAAGGCGGCTTCCTACCACGGCGCCGTCGCGCTCGGGCGGGAAGGAGAGATCGGTACGCTCGAGCCCGGCAGGCACGCCAACATCATGTTCCTGCGCGACGACCCGCTCTCCGGGCCAGAGAGTCTGCGCTCCGTGGAGCTGACCGTGAAGCGCGGCACGCTGTACTACCGCCGGGATTTCGTGCTGGGGGAACCGCCGGACCGGCCTGGGGGGCCGCCGGGCGCGCCCGGGCCGGCGGCAGCCATGCTCCGCGGCATGATGGAGGCGATGCGATAAGGGTGCCCGGCGGACCGATCCGCACGCCGGTGCCGGTGCCTGCATCGCCCAACCGTGGCGAGGTCGAGCGTATCGCCGGAGCATCGGCACAATACGGCTTCTCGTCGCCCAGGGGACACAAACGATTCGCCATTATGCAAGTGTGGCGTGGTTCACGAGAGACATGGCTCCGACCTGCGGCGCGCGCCCTTGTAGAGAGCAGGGAGAGCTGAGCCCATGAGCAAATCCAATCAGATCGCCTCGGTCCTGCCGGCGGCCTGGAGCATACCGATCTGCGGGGTGGCACTCGCGGCCGAGGCGCAGGAGGCGGGCGACGTATTCCGTGACTGCGAAGTCTGCCCTGACATGGTGGTGGTGCCCGCTGGCAGCTTCATGATGGGCTCACTGGAATCGGAAACGGCCGTGCACGGGGACGAGAAGCCGCAGCACCGGGTTACCATCGGCTACACGTTCGCGGTTGGAGTCTACGAAGTCACGTTTGATGAGTGGCACGCGTGTGTACGCAGGGGCGGATGTGACGAATACGAGCCGGACGCCGAAGGATCGGATAGCGGAAGGTTCCCAATGGTCGGAGTCAGTTGGGAGGACGCCTGGCGGTACGCCGACTGGCTGACAATACAGACCGGAGAGCAGTACCGGCTGCTGAGCGAAGCGGAGTGGGAATACGCGGCGCGGGCAGGTACTGTATCGCCCTATCCCGTCCCGGGGCCGCTGGGACGATATGGGGCGCCTCGCACGCTGTGCGAGCATGCGCACCTGGGGGAAGCGACTGCCCGCTACGCCGGCTGCCCGGACCCTCTGAACCGCCCCGCCGGCAATCACCCGGCAGTTGCGGGCTCGTATCGGCCGAATGGATTCGGTTTGTACGACATGGCGGGCAATGTGTGGGAGTGGGTGGATGACTGCTATCACGACAGCTATCTGGGTGCCCCGACGGACGGTGGGGCACGGGACGGAAGGGCCTCGGATGTCGAAGGCTGCATTTTCCGCGTGCTGCGCGGCAGCTCCTGGCACAACTTCCCGGTGAGTTTCCGTTCCGCGGCCCGCTTCAGGAGATGGGCCGCGGACCGATTCGACGACACCGGGTTCCGTGTCGCCCGGACAATATGCCTGCCGGGCTCCTGCGCTCAGTCACCGTGACGGACATTGTGGACGTAACGCTTGACCTGCCCGTAACCCCCCGGATAACCGGCAGAGCGCACTTCGCGAAACAGACGCGCCGAGCTTAACTGCGGGGCCTCGCTCAGCCTGCGCCGAATCGTTTCCTTGTAGGGATCGAGGATGGAAGGTCTCCGGGGTCGGGGACCGTATCGAACAGTCATGTCGCCTGGATCGCGTTCCAGTTCACCGGCAGCGATCCAGTTGTAGAGAGTGCGTCGACTGATCCCCACCCGTCGAGCGGTTTCGGCTTTGCTCAGTCCCCGTTCCAGGTAGAACCGCATGAGCAATCGCTTTTCAATTCCGTGCATCGGGTAGAATCCCGGTTCAAGGTCCAAGGAGCGGAAGGGCATTCATAGCGCGGACACACGCCTCTCCGATCTTCACTCCACCCTCGAACTGTGTGTGGGAATCGATCGAGGTGTGGCGCCCACACGCGCTATTTCCCGCCTCTTTGTGGCCCGATAGCGGGTCGAGGCAGACGGTGAAGACGGTGGGCACCCAGACGAAGAGCGCGACGACGATGGCGACCGGTCGCCTGATCCGTATGTTCATGGGCGGCTATTACGGCGCCGGCAAGCTTGCGCTCACGATTTCGGGACAAATCTGCCTCGCTACGTTCTGTAAGCACGATTGGATCGCGATATTCGTCTCAATTTGATAACCATATCGTGGCTGATGAGTGAGTCGCAAGGGGGGTCAACGGCGGCAGGGTGCACCGCGACTCTGCGAACGGGTCGCGGATCCGGCCGCGAGTCTTGTCAAGCGATATTTTCGGTATATATTCGTGATAAATGAGTGATGCGGGAAAGCCAGACGCAGCCTGGGCACCGCTTTGGTGCGTCCAGGCCCGTTTTACGTAACAGGAGGTGAGGCCAGTGACGGAGAGTCCCGCCGGGCGTGCGCGATCGACCCATGCACTACAGGAATCTGATTCGCGGCTCAGTGCCGCCGTGCTCCGCATCAGTGCGAGCCTTGACCTCGACACCGTGTTGCAGGAGGTCGTAGACAGCGCCCGCACCCTGACCGGGGCGCGCTACGGCGTGATGGCCACGGTGGACGGTTCCGGGCGTATCGAGGAGTTCGTCACATCCGGCTTCAAGCCCGAGGAGAAGGCGGAGATGGTCGCCTGGCCCGACGGTCCGCGGCTATTCGAGCACTTCCGGAGCCTCGAGGCACCGCTTCGGGTGGCGGACCTGCCCGCCTACGTCAGCGCCCTCGGCTTCTCGCCGGACCTGATGCGGTCGAAAACGCTTCAGTGCGCACCGATGCGATATCGCGACCTGTCCGTGGGCAACTTCTTTCTCGCCGAAAAGGAAGGTTGCCAGGAGTTCACGCGCGCCGACGAAGAGATCCTGATGCTGTTCGCCTCCCAAGCCACGACGGCGATCGCCAACGCCCGTACGCACCGCGACGAGCGGCGGGCCCGGGCCGACCTGGAGACGCTGATCGAGACCTCGCCGGTGGGCGTGGTGGTCTTCGACGGGAGGACCGGCGAGCCCGTGTCGTTCAACCGGGAAGCCCGGCGGATCGTCGAGGAGCTCAGCCGGCCCGGGCTGGCGCCGATTGACCTGCTGGGCATGGTCACCTGCCGCCGTGCGGACGGGCGGGAGGTCGCTATGGCCGAGTTTCCGCTGGCGCAGCAACTGCGGAGCGCCGAAACGGTGCGCGCGGAGGAGATGACGTTATCTGTCCCCGATGGGAGGAGTGTAACGACGCTGGTCAACGCCACGCCGATCCAGACCGCCGACGGCGCCGTCGAGTCGGTCGTGGTCACGCTGCAGGATCTGGCTCCGCTGGAAGAGCTGGAGCGGCTGCGCGCAGAGTTCCTGGGGATTGTGAGCCATGAGCTCCGGACCCCGCTGATCTCGATCAAGGGATCGACGGCCACGGTGCTGGGCGCTTCACCACCGCCGGATCCGGCCGAGATGCTGCAGTTCTTCCGGGTCATCGACGACCAGGCCGACCGCATGCGCCGCCTGATTGCGGATCTGCTCGATCATGGGCGCATCGTGGCCGGAACGCTCTCGGTATCGCCCGAGGCGACAACGGTCGCCTCACTGGTCGAGCAGGCACGGCGCACGTTCGTGAGCGGCACGGGCGGACATGACCTGCGTATCGACCTGCCCGAGGGCTTGCCGCCGGTGGTGGCCGACCGGGCCCGCATCGTACAGGTTCTCAACAATCTGTTGTCCAACGCGGCGAGGCACTCGCCCCCGTCGGCGCCCGTGCGCGTCCATGCCGCGCACGACGGCGTGCACGTCGCGATCTCGGTGACGGACAGGGGCCAGGGCGTGCACCCGGACCGGCTCCCGCGCCTGTTCCGCAAGTATGCCGAACCAGCCGGAGGTGACCGGGAACCGGGAGGCGTGCGGGGCGGCCTGGGGCTGTCCATCTGCAAGGGGCTCGTCGAGGCGCACGGGGGCCGAATCTGGGCGGAAAGCGACGGACCGGGGCGCGGTGCCCGATTCACGTTCACGGTGCCGACGGCCGAGGTGGCGGGCGCCAGCGTTGCCGGCCTGGAAAGCCGCGGTTCGCGCCAGTCTCGGGAAGGGCACAAGGAGGCGCGCGTCCTGGTCGTCGACGACGACCCGCAGATGCTGCGCTATGTGCGCCACGCGCTCAGCGACGCGGGCTATGTCCCGGTCGTGACCGGCGATCCGCAGGAGGTCGCCGGCCTGGTCCGGATGCACAAGCCCGATCTGGTCGTACTGGACCTGCTGCTCCCGGGGAGCGACGGCATCACTATCATGGAACGCCTGCCCGAGCTCACCGGCATCCCGGTCATCTTCATCTCCGCCTACGGCCGGGACGAGACCATCGTCAGGGCGCTGGACGCGGGCGGCGCCGACTATATCGTCAAACCATTCTCCCCGTCTGAACTCGCGGCCCGTGTGCGCGCCGCCCTGCGCCGGCAGGCCGGGCCCGAGCCGTTCGTGCTCGGGGAACTGGCCATCCGCTACGACCGGCGCCGGGTCGTCGTGGCCGGTCGGAGTGTGCAGCTGACGGCTACCGAGTACGAGCTGCTGCGCGTGCTCTCGGTCAACGTGGGACGGGTGCTGACCTACGAGTCGCTGCTGCGCCAGGCGTGGCGCGGTAGACACAGCGGCACCCCCGACCCCAAGCTGGTGCGTGCGGTCGTCAAGCGGCTTCGCCGAAAGCTGGGGGACGATGCGGCGGACCCCACCTATATTCGCAACGAGCGCGGCGTCGGCTACTTCATGCCCTCACACCAGGGCTGAACGAACCGCCGGCGGCGGGCGCGAGGAGGTGACGGGCCTCGCACGCGCCGGCCGGCACCGCCGGCATCACCTCGGGGGGCATTGCCGTCGGCTACAGCCAGGCATCGCGTCCGCCCACAAGGCTGCGGAAATGCGCCGAGGGCTGGAAGACGGGCACATCGCACGCCGGAATGGCTACTGCTTCACCCGTTCTGGGGTTGTGCCCCAGGCGTGACTTCCGATGGCGTACATTGAAGACGCCAAATCCACGGAGCTCGATGCGGTGGCCCTGGGCAAGCGACTTCGTCAATGCCCTGAGAAGGGCGTCGATCACCTGGTCGCAGTCCGTCCGGTCCACTTGCGGCGCGACCGCCAGGGCGACTTGCTCCACGAGCTTTGCTTTGGTCATCGTCCTCTGCATCGTCGGTTCCTGTCGGGTTGAGGTCGTCAGTCTGTCGGCCAGGGGCACCGGGTCCATCGCCCCCGCCCGCCACCGCCGGTCGGGTCTCAACATCCGCGCAGTCTCGCATATCGCGCTAATAGCACGAAGATACGCCTATCAGTCATCAATTTACAATGCAATGACACAGTAGGTGACATGAATCCCAAGCATCGTGGTGCTGGTCCTGGCCGCGGGCCTCATTCTGTCCCGGATGGAGTCGCGGGCGATCACGGACTCAACACGCGTCACGTCGGCTACCGCATGCCCGCGCCAACGCGAGATCAGGCCGGCCGGGCAGTAGCCGCCCTCTGCAAGGGCTCCGCTACCGCTCCCGGTACGCCCTCACTATTCCCACCTCCGGCGTCAGCCTCTGCTCCTCGTACGGCGCCGCGTGGATTGCGCGAACCACGTCCATCCCCGCCACGACCTTCCCGAACGCCGCAAACCCCTGCCCGTCGGGGTTGCGCATGCCGCCGAAGTCGAGCGACGGCTGGTCGCCGATGCAGATGAAGAAGCTGTGCGTGGCCGTGTCGGGGCCGCCGCGCGCCATCGAGATCGTGCCGTTGCGGTGCGTGATTCCGGTCTCGCTCGTGCGTTCCAGGGGTATCGGCGGAAAGGACTCGGCGGCAGAGTCCCGATTCCGCCCGCCCTGCACAACCGCGATACGGATCGAGTCGTTCGGCTGGTTGTCCGCGTGCACGGTACGGAAGAAGGAGCCGCCGTCGTAGTGGCCGCCGTCGACGTAGCGGAGGAAGTTGGCGGCGGTGACGGGTGCCCGGTCGATGTCGACGTCCAACTCGAAGGTGCCCATGTCGGTCTCGACCACGACGCGCACGGGGTCGGGGGCAGGGGGCGGGGTGGCGGGTGAGCCAATGGTCTGAGCGGTCGCCGGGCCAGCGGGCAGCGCGAGGGCGCAGCCAACGGTTGCGAGCGCCAACAGTACCGGCATGGCGGTAATCCTCCGTGGCAGCATAGGGCGTATCCCCTTCTTCTTTTTGGCGACCGAATCGGCAGAGGCTTACGTTTCCGGCTCGCCCCGGGCGACCCGCCCTCACCGACCTCCAATGCAGCCGCAACCATGAGCCAAGAGAGAAAGTCCGTTCGCGAGCCGCCGGTCGCCAGTAGCCGGCGCAGTTTCGTCAAGTCCGTCGCGGCCGGCTCGGCGCTGGCTGCCGGTGTGCCGTCGCTGCTGTCGGGCCAGGGGCACGCCGAACGCCGAACGCTGTCCCGCCGGACCATTGCCAGGTCACACCTGGAGGCCCAGGTCGCCCCCTCCGACCGCATCGGCCTGGCCGTGATCGGCGCTGGTGGGATGGGGATGGCCGACGTGAACACCGCGCTCCGGATCCCCGGCGTGGAGCTGGTTGCCGCCTGCGACGTCTTCGACGGGCGCCTCGACGCCGCCCGCGAGCGCCACGGCGATATCTTCACCACGCGCGACTACCAGGAAGTCCTCGCGCGCGACGACGTGGACGCGGTTATCGTCGGCACGCCCGACCACTGGCATCAGCCGATCTCGGTCGACGCCCTGAGGGCCGGCAAGGCCGTGTACTGCGAGAAGCCGATGGTGCACGACATCGCGGAGGGCCACGACCTGATCCGCGCGCAGGACGAATCGGGCCGCGTGTTCATGGTCGGCAGCCAGGGCATGAGTTCGCTTGGCAACGAGAAGGCGAAGGAGCTCTACGAGGACGGCGCGATCGGCCAGCTCAACTACGCCGAGGGGTTCTGGGCGCGCAACGATCCCATCGGGGCATGGCAATATCCCATCCCTTCCGAAGCGTCGGAGGCGACCGTCGACTGGAAACGCTTCCTCGGACCCGCCCCGGACCGGCCCTACGACCCGCTCCGCATCTTCCGCTGGCGCAACTATCGCGACTACGGCACCGGGGTCGCCGGCGACCTCTTCGTCCACCTCTTCTCCAGCCTCCACTTCGTCGTCAGCTCGCACGGGCCCACGCGCATCCAGGCCGCGGGCGGGCTTCGCTACTGGAAGGACGGCCGCGAGGTGCCCGACGTGCTCCTCGGCGTCTTCGACTACCCCGAAACCGACACGCATCCGGGCTTCAACCTGTCGCTCCGCGTCAATTTCGTCGACGGAACTTCCGGCAGCACCTTCCTGCGCCTGGTCGGGAGCGAGGGCGCAATGGACGTGACCTGGACTGATGTTGTGCTTCGCAAGAACGTAGCGGTCGACCCCATGGACGCCTTCTCGCAGGAGAAGATGGCCGAGGCGGCAGCGGCCGAGGACGGTCTGCCAGCGCGCGTGCGCATGCTGCCTCCGGCCGAGGTCCGGTACGAGGTCGAGCGCGGCTACCGCGGCGCCCACGTCGACCACTTCTTCAACTTCTTCCAGGCGATCCGCGGCGGCCCACCCGCCCTTGAGGACGCGGCCTTCGGTCTGCGCGCGGCAGCCCCGGCGCTGGCCTGCAACACCAGCTACTTCGAGGACCGGATCGTCCGCTGGGATCCGGATGACATGAGGCTCGTCTGATGGCGCGATGAGCACCGGGTCGCGTGTCCCGCCGCGAGAGCACCTCGTCCAGCACCACGTCCTGGCGTCACCTGCGAGACTGACCCGCCGCGTGTTCTGCAAGGGAGCGCTCGCGGCGGCCGGAATCGCCTCCACAGCCGCGGTCAAGTCCGATTCCCCGCGGCGCAATCAGAGCGTCGTGATCGTCGGCGCCGGTGTGGCCGGACTGGCCGCGGCCAGCGAGCTTCGCGCCAACGGGTTCGAGGACGTCGTGTTGCTGGAGGCACGTGACCGGATCGGTGGGCGCATCTGGACGGGCACCATCGGCGGCAACATTCCGATCGATCTGGGAGCGTCGTGGATACACGGCGTGGAGGGAAACCCGATCAATGCAATCGCCACGGAAAGCCAAATCGCAACCCACCCGACGGACTACGACAGCGAAGTCGAGCACTTCGCCGGTGTCGGCAGGCCTCGGTTGGCCGCCGGGGAAGTCCTTCGCCGCTTCTGGGAACTGGCGGAAACACAGCCCGGCAGCACCCTCCAGTCCGCATACGACCAATACCTGGCGACCTACGCCCCCGGCAACCCTGAAAAGCGCTACCTGGAATACCTGCTCAACACGATCGTCGAGCATGAATACGGTGCCGACATCAGGGATCTCTCGCTCTCAAGCATCGAAGGCGGGAGCGCGTATGCCGGACAGGATGTCGTTTTCCCAGGCGGATACCGGCAGATCATCGACACCCTGGCGGATGGCGCAGTCGTCAGGCTCCGGCAAGCCGTTACAGAGATCGACTATTCAGGGACCGGCGTCGCCCTGACGACGGCCTCCGGCGCGACCTTCGAGGCCGCCGGAGTCATCGTGACGGCTCCGCTCGGAGTGTTGAAGAAGGGCCTCATTTCGTTCCTTCCTTCGTTGCCGCTCCGAAAGCGGCGCGCGGTCGCCCGCCTTGAGATGGGCGTGCTGAACAAGACATGCCTGTTGTTTGACGGAGTCTTCTGGGACAGGGACATCGAGTTCATCGGCCGTGTGGGTGCGGAGAAGGGGCACTGGGCAGAGACCCTCAACCTGTATCCCCATACCGGGCAGCCGATTCTCATGATGTTCAACGCAGGCGCATACGGTGCTCGGCTTGAGCGATACGCCGACCGCCGGATCGTGGAGAACGCCGTCGCTGTTCTCAAAGACATGTACGGGGATGTGCCGGCGCCCAGGGACGCACGCATCACGCGCTGGAACTCGGATCAGTGGACGCTCGGCTCGTATTCGTATGTGCCGGCCGGATCTTCGTTCGAGCAGTATGCTGTACTGGGCGAACCCGTCGCCGACAAGGTATTCTTCGCGGGCGAGGCGACTCACCATGAGTTCCCGGCCACTGTACACGGCGCTTTTCTCTCGGGCATCCGCGCGGCCCGGCAGATCGCCGCACTCCCCCCATCCGACCACGATCCAGATGACCTGAGGCTTCCCTGATGCGCACCAAGCACCTGACACCCGCCACACCCGCAAGCCGCCGACTCGCCCTGGCGCTGATCGCGGTCCTGGCCGCGGCCTGCTCCGCCGGCTCCGACGGCGAGCCGCCCGCCGAAGCAGACGCCGCCCCCGCCCTCGCCGACGCGAGTCCCGGATACGACATCGCCGCCCCCAACACCCTCACCGACGCCGAACGGGGCGCTGGCTGGCGACTCCTCTTCGACGGCGAGACCACCACCGGCTGGCGCGGCTACAACCGCGACGCCTTCCCCGACACCGGCTGGGCCGTTATCGACGGCATGCTCGTCGTCGGCGCGACCTCGACCGACCCGGATGTCGCGGTCGGCGGCGACATCGTCACCACCGAGTCCTTCACCGACTTCGACCTCAAGTTCGAGTTCATGCTGTCGGAGGTCGCGAACAGCGGCGTCCTCTACCGCGTGATCGAGGAGCCGGGCGCCGCGATCTGGCACAACGCGCCCGAGTACCAGGTCCTCGACGACACCGCGTACATCGAGATGGGCACGATGGACATGAACACCCACCTCACCGGCGACAACTACGACCTGCACGCGGCCGGCGAGAAGACCCTGCACGGCCCCGGCGAGTGGAACACGGCCCGCATCCGCATCGTGAACAACCACGTCGAGCACTGGCTGAACGGCACGAAGACGGTGGAATACGTGCTCGGCTCGCCGGAGTGGGAGGCGCTCGTCGCGGCGAGCAAGTTCGCGCCCTTCCCGCGGTACGGCCGCGCGGCCTCGGGCCCGATCGGACTGCAGGACCACGGCCGCAACGTCTTCTACCGCAGCATCAGGATCCTGCCGCTCGAGCCCGTCTCCCTCTTCAACGGCGACGACCTGGACGGCTGGCAGGTCCACGGGACCGAACTCTGGTACGTCGCGGAAGGCGACCTCGTCTGCGAGAGCGGCCCCGACGCCCAGTACGGCTACCTCACCACCGAGCGCACCTTCCGCGACTTCGACCTCACCGTCGACTTCAGGCAGGAAGCCGACGGCAACAGCGGCGTCTTCTTCCGTTCAAGCGTCGATGGCACGACGGTGAGCGGCTGGCAGGCCGAGGTCGCGCCTCCGGGCCTGTTCACCGGCGGGATCTACGAGTCGTACGGGCGCGGCTGGCTGGTGCAGCCCGACCCGGCGCTGGACGAGGCGCTGCGGATGGGTGACTGGAACACCATGCGGGTGCGCGCGGTGGGCGACCGCGTGACGACCTGGCTGAACGGCACGCAGATGGTCGACCTCGAGGACGAGAAGATCGGCGGGGGCGAGGGGTCGATCGCCCTCCAGATCCACGATGGCGGCGGCATCAAGGTGAGGTGGCGCAATATCGAAGTGGTGGATTTGGGGATGTGACAAATATACCTATGTATTTGTCATTAGATCCGTCACACATCGGGAATAAAGGGATGAAAATGACTGATGATCGAATAGTCCTGCCATATAAATAGCAGTGATTGTCGATTCACATCCGCCCGGCTCGGTCCGGAGGCAAGAGGGTCGGAGGCGTTCAGAGGCGATCTCTGGCGGTTCTCGCCGGAATCCGGGACTGTCTTTGGGAAGGCTGCGTCACGCCGTGACGGTGATGGGCTCTCTGATGACCGCACCGCCGTCGGCGTCTTCGCGGGCCATTTCCCGGTTGGCTTCGATCACCAAGGCGACGGCTTCCCGAAGGTTTGACCGAGCTTCTTCGAGGGAAGCGCCCTGGGTGTTGGCACCGGGGAACTCCTCGATAAAGGCAATGTAGCCTTCAGGGACTTTCCGGAACACCGCCATACATTGCAGGTCCACTACTGAACTCCTTGTGACGCCGATGAATGCACTGACGCCAGCAGTCATCCGGCGCTAGCGCCATCCTCCGCCCGGCCGGTCGCGACGAAACCGTCGAGCCGAGGCCGGCGAAGGTAACGACTCGAGGGAAATCTCCCCCTCGGCGACCACCACCTCCCCGTCGATCCACACCGTCGGGGCCCGCGCGACCGCATCGAAGTGCGTCTTCGCGGACACGGCGCCGCCCAGGTTGGCCGACGTGCCGATCCCGATGTGAACCGTCCCGTTTACGCCCTCGTCGTTGAGCATCTCGCCGGTGAACACGGTGCACGCCGGATTCAGGCCGAAGGCGAACTGGGCGAGGTTGTAGACCCAGGGGTCGTCCTGCCGGGCCAGCAGGTCGGCGAGGAATTCGGCCTGGTCGCCGCCCTCGATACGCGTGACGAAGCCCGCCGCGATGCGGAAGGTGACGGGCTCGCGCACCGGGCCCACGCCGTAGTACGGGATGCTCCCGTCGCACACGAACACGCCTTCGGCCGTGCCCTGGGCCGGCGCGCAGTTGGCCTCGATGTTGGGGACCGCCGAGAAGCCGGGGCCGTCGAGCAGACAGGCGTGGCTGTTCCCGGTGACGCCCGCGAGGCTCATCGTGAGGTCGGTGCCGGCGGGGTTGGTGACGCGCAGGTGGTCTCCGGTGGTCAGGCGGGCCGCGATGGCCCGGCACAGGGGTTGGCGCGCTGCAAAGTCCGTGAAGAGCCCGCCCTCGCGCATCATGCGCTCGGTGAAGGCGGTCATGGACAGGACGCGGGCGCCGGCGGCGATGGCCTCGCGGACGGCGCGGGTGTGCGCCATGGCGAGAGTGACGGGCAGGAAGACCGCGTCCGCAGCCCGCAGCGCCGCGGCAACGGCCGGCCCAGGCTCCTCGTTGTCGATCGACCGGTCGGGCGGGATGACGATGCTGACGCTGGCCCCCGCCGCGAGCGCCTCGTCAGCCACGGCGCGCGCGATCGCCATGCGTTCGGGATCGGTCACAATCACCGCAAGCTCACCCTCGCGAACACGGGCGCAGGTCCGCACCAGGATCCTCGCCCCATCCGCGATGGTCGCACTCATACCAACACCTCCCTGCCCCGCTGCACGGTCCGGCCATCCACGACGATCGTCGGCTCCCACATCAGCAGGTCGTAGTGCGTCGGCGCGACGATCTCGCCGCCAAGAGTGTGACTGGTGCCGATGCCGATATGGATCGTGCCCATGACGCCTTCGTCCTCGAGCATTTCGCCCGTCAGGCGCGCGTTCGGATTCAGGCCCACGCCGAGCTCGGCGACGTTGAAGCAGTGCCGGTCCGCGAACGACTCCAGGTGCCCGCGGAGGAAGTCGGCCTGCGCGCCGCCGGTCATCTCGACGATGTAGCCCTCGCGCACCGTGCAGACGATCGGCTCGTCGAGGATGCCGATGCCCAGGTACGGCACGGACGCGTCGGCGATGATCGTGCCCTCGGCCGAACCGGTGACCGGCACCACGTTGACCTCGATGTCGGGGACCGGCGCGAGCTGCCCGGGGTCGGGGATGTTGGTGAGCACATTCGCGGTGCGGCCCTCGATGCCGAAGCGGAGGTCGGTTCCGCGGGGGGAGGTGAGGTGAAGGAGCGCGCCGTTCGTGAACGCGGCTCCCAGACGGCGGCAGACGGCGGCCTGGGCCTCGAAGTCGGTCCTGCAGAGGGCGTCGCTGGTCATGATGGCGTCGGTGTAGGCGGTCATCATGCATGCCCGCGCGCCCGCGTCGAGGGCGGCCCGCATCGCGCGCGTGTGCGTGATCGAGATGCGGACGGGCGAGAAGATGACGGCCGCCTCGGCCATGGCGCGCGCGACCGGCGGGGGCGGTTCCTGTCCGTCCTGGTCGCGCATGGGGATGATGCAGACGGTCACGGCGGCTCCGGCCTCGCGGGCGGCCGCGGAGACGGCGTCGGCGTAGCGTCCCATGGTGGGGTCGGTGACGACGACCACCTGCTCGCCGGGCTGGACGCGTCCGTTGACGTGGACGAGGCGGCGCGCGCCGGTGGAGAGGTCCGCTCCCGTGTCAGCCACGGTCCCTCGCGAAGAACTCGTCGAATCGGCCATCGAAGATGATCGCGGTGTACCCGTCGCCGGTGCAATTGGTCGCCGTGCGCAGCATGTCGGGGATGCCTCCCGAAAGCGCGATCCAGGTCGCGATGAACTCGCCGTGGGCCTGGCCCTCGAGGCCGAGGATGCTCGCGAAGAGGGTGGCGCTCCAGAGTGCGGTCCCCATGCCGGCCGGGAGGCCGGGCGCGGCGATGGTGAAGAGGACGACGGCGGGCCAGGCGGCCAGCATCATCGTCCAGCTGAGCTCGAGGCCGAAGACGTAGGTGACGACGAAGGGGCCGTACGCCAGGTAGGCCAGCGCGCTGGCGTCGAGGTTGACGACGGCACCGAAGGGCAGGACGAAGTCGGCCACCTCGTCGCGGACGCCGACCTTCTTCGCGTTGGCGAGGTTGACGGGCAGCGTGACCAGCGAGGAACAGGTGCCCGCGGCGAAGACGGCGGTGGGGAGGTAGTAGCGGCTGAGCACCGGGCCTGTGGGACGGCGCCCGACCCGGCGCACGAGCACGAAGGTGTAGAACGCCCACCAGACCAGGACGAGGGCGGCGGTGTAGCCGGTCATGCTGACGTAGTGGGCGAGGCCCAGGCGCGCGCCGAAGCGCACGCCCAGCGTCACGCCGAAGGCGAGGATGAGGGGGATCATGACGTAGGCCAGCCTGCTGCCCGACCGCTCGATGGCGCCGGCGACGCGGCGCAGCACGCGATAGGTGGGATCGTGGCGCGCGCCGAGGGCCCCGACGAGCACGCCTACGAGGATCGCCAGCAGCGGCCACGAGGCGCCGCCCCCGCCCAGGCTCTGCAGCATCGCCGAGGCCTCGGCCCATATGCCCCTGTCGCCGGCGGTGAGGGGGATGCGGAAGATGGCGGCCGAGGTCACCAGCGCGATGAGCCCCGCCACGGTCGACGTGAAGACGTACCAGAGGACGACCGCGCCGGCGAAGCGTCCGGCCAGGCCGCGGCGGACGAGCGTCGCGATCGCGGGGCTGAGCGCTGCGAGGATCAGCAGCGGGACGATGGCCACGACCCAGGAGATCAGCGTCGACGTGGCGGCGGCCACGGGTGCAAGCGGTCCGGGGAAGAGGCCGCCTGCGGTCAGCCCCGCCGCCAAGGCCAGAAACGTCCACACGTACGTGGGGATCCCGCGCTTTTCGGACAGTCGTTCCTCCTGGTCGATTCTCCCGCACATATATTAGCCGCCGGGGCCGCGATGCGACAATTCACGACTCCGATGTGATTGTATTTTCATTTAGCCGAGGACTGATCTTTCATTTTGCCGATCGTCCAGCTACATTTTCCCGATGATCGATACAACCATCTATCCCCGCCAGATCGAGCCCCGCCTGGTCGAGGCGCTTGCCGATTCTCCGGCCGTACTGATTCATGGGCCGCGCCAATGCGGCAAGACCACGCTGGCCCGGATGGTCGGATCGACGCGCGGATACAGGTACGTCACGTTCGACGACGACGTGGTTCGCGACGCCGCCCAGGACGACCCGCTGGGCTTCGCCGCGGGGCTCCCCGAACGCGTCATTCTGGACGAGGTGCAACGGGCGCCTTCGCTGTTCTCGGCGCTCAAGCTGGAGATCGACCGGCGCCGCACTCCCGGACGGTTCCTGCTGACCGGATCCACCCACGTGCTGCTCGTGCCAAGGCTCTCGGACTCGCTCGCGGGCCGTCTGGAGACCCTGCGGCTCCACCCGCTGGCGCAGTGCGAACTGCAGCAGCATGGATCCGGCTTCCTCGACGCCCTTTTCTCTGGCGAGCTCCCGATCGAGCGCTCCGAGCGGCTTGGCGGACAGCTGCCCGATCGCATCGTCGCGGGCGGATATCCGGCGGCACTCACCCGGCCCCCCGGCCGCCGGCGTGCCAACTGGTATCACAATCACGTCGAAGCCCTTGTTCAGCACGATGTAAGGGATCTGGCCAGCATCCGGAGGCTCGAAGTCCTGCCGCGTCTCCTCGCCGGTGCCGCCGGCCAGACGGCAAGGATGTTCAACGCCAGCGACCTGGCCGCGCCCTTCGAGGTCACCCGTCCAACCATACGGGACTACACAACGCTGCTTGAGCGCGTTTTCCTTCTGGAGCGTCTGCCGGCCTGGCACACCAGCCGGCTGAGCCGACTGGTCAAGCGGCCGAAGCTGCACCTCTGCGACACCGGGATCGCCTCGGCTCTCCTCGGCATGGACGGTCCGGCGCTCGCCCACGATCGCACGCTCTTCGGCCAACTCTTCGAGTCGTTTGTGTACCAGGAACTCCGGCGACAGGCCAGCTGGAACGACGCGCATCTGTCCTTCCACCATTTCCGCAACAAGGACGGCGTCGAAGTGGACATCGTCATCGAGGGTGGCGCCGGCCGCATCGCGGGCGTCGAGGTCAAGGCGTCGGGCACGGTGCGCCCAGCCGACTTTCGCGGTCTCCGCAAGCTGCAGGCTGCGCTCGGCGACCGTTTCGCCGGCGGCGTGGTCGTCTATGACGGGGAGGCCACGGTCCCCTTTGGCGCCCGGATGCACGCCGTGCCCGTGCAGAGACTTTTCGAATAATGGGATAATGAATCTTCTGTTAGACGATACCTCAGAAACCAGCATGCCCGACCCTCCGCTTCGCGATCGGGTGGCCGTCGTCGCCGGGGCCACGCGCGGCGCCGGACGCGGTATTGCCCGTATGCTGGGCGAGGCGGGCGCAACCGTCTATTGCACTGGCCGCAGCGTCCGTGGTCGTCCTGCCACGCCCGGGCGCCCGGAGACGCTTGAGGAGACGGCCGAACTGGTCTCGGCGGCGGGTGGCCGGGGCATCGCCGTCCGCACCGACCACACGATCGAGTCGGAGGTCGAGCAGCTCTTCGCCCGCGTCCGCGCGGAGGCAGGCCGGCTCGATGTCCTGGTCAACGACATCTGGGGCGGGGACGCGCTGACCGAGTGGGGGACGCCTTTCTGGGAGCTCTCCACCGACAAGGGGCAGCAGATGCTGGAGCGCGCGGTCCACACGCACATCATCACCAGCCGCCACGGTGTGCCGCTGATGGTTGAACGCAACGCCGGGCTCATCGTCGAGGTTACCGACGGCGACACCTTCGGCTATCGCGGCAATCTCTTCTACGATCTGGCCAAGAACGCCGTCGCCCGGCTCGCCTACGCGATGTCCGCCGACCTCCACGCCCGCCGCGTGACGGCGCTGGCGATCACCCCCGGATTCCTGCGGTCCGAAGCGGTGCTCGACCACTTCGGCGTCACCGAGGACAACTGGCGCGACGCAATCGAGAAGGACGCGTACTTCGCCGAGTCCGAGACACCGTGCTACGTAGGGCGCGCGATCGCCGCGCTCGCCGCGGATCCGAACGTGGGCGCGAAGAGCGGCGGGCTGTTTTCGAGTTGGGGGCTGGCGAAGGAATACGGATTCACCGACGTCGATGGACGCAGGCCGGACTGGGGGAGCTTCTTCCGGCGCAAGGTGCAGGCGATCGTCGAGCGGGACGCGCCGCCGGACGAGATGGACGTGTTCGTCGTTCGCTCACGGCTGTATCAGGCCGAATTCGACCCGTCCGCCGCCGAGGAGGTAGAGCGGCTGCGCGCCTGGCTGCGGTGCCACTGACGGCACCGCGACGCGGTGTCCCGGTCCAGCCCGCGCACACCATCTGTCTCTCGGAATTGCGCTCCACAGAACAATGGCTAAACTTAGCTAAGCCAAACCGATCCAGCCGAATGGGAGTGAACCATGAGGGTCAACATGCATCAAGCGAAGTCGCAGCTGTCCCGCCTCGCCCGGCTGGTTCGCGAAGGCGAGGACGTGGTGATCTGCAAGTCGGGGCAACCATGGGTGCGGCTGACGCCCTACCGCGCGCCCGTTGAACACCGTGAGCCGGGGGGGCTCGAGGGTCAGATCGTCTTCGGTCCGGACTTCGACAACGCGGACGAAGAGATCATCGCGGCCTTCGAGAACTCCAGGATCTTCCCGGGCGGTGAGTGACGATGCGACTGCTGCTTGACACGCACATCTTCCTCTGGTGGCTATCCGACTGGGAGCGGATCTCCGAGCCTGCGCGGGCGGCCATAGCCGATCCCGGCAACGAGGTATTCGTGAGCGCGGTCTCCGGCTGGGAAATCGGCATCAAGAAGGCCAAGGGGCGGCTGGTCGCACCGGACGACCTGGCCGCGGTGGTTGACGAGAAGCGGTTCGAACACCTGCCGCTGACCTTCGCACACGCCGAACGCGCGGCAGCGCTGCCGTCCCACCACCGCGATCCCTTCGACAGAATGCTGATCGCGCAGGCGCAGGCCGAGGGGCTGGTTCTGGTGACGCGGGACTCGCGGATGGCAGACTACGAGGTCGCTACGATGGGGGTCTGAAGTCCCGTTTCGGCGACCGGGGGCGGCTGCGCAGGCCCGATCTCACCCCGGCGGCCGTCCCGCATCCAGTCCCTCCACCAGGTCGAGCAGCCCCGACGCCTCCCAGAGGCGATTCCGCTTCGATGTCGACACCGGAATGAGCACTCCGGCGCCCTCCAGCTGTGCGACCGCCCCGTGCACCGCGGCCTTGGTGCGGCCCGTAGCGGCGACGGCGGCGGCGGTCGAGATGACCGGATGGGCGGGCAGTGCCTCGATCAACAGCCGCATGCCTTCCGGTACTTCGGCGGCGTGTAGAGTGTGGGATCGTCAACAATCACTGCGATTGACCGTTCCTCCAGCCCTGCGGATGCTCCGAATGGCACCCGCCCGCGCCCTCAATCCCGCGGCGATCCCTCCAGCAGCCCCTCCAGCGGCTCCTCCCGGGCGCCGTTCTCGTCGCACACCGCGAACGCCGATTCCGCCGACCCGTACATCGCCACGCCCGCATGCTCCCCCGCCTTGTTCAGGACGAAGAAGCGCAGGTCGAAGGCCGGCAGGCCGCGCGAATTCTGCAGGCGCGACTCGACCGTGTTGTCGCGGACGCGCTGCAGCACCGCCATCCCGGCGTCCTTGGGCGACATCCCCTGGCGCATGAACTCGACGATCATGAAGCAGCTGAGGTTGAAGAGGTTGGCCTCGCCGCGGCCGGTGGACCCCGCGGCGCCGACATCGTTGTCGACGTACTGGCCCGCGCCGAGGATCGGCGAATCCCCCGCCCTGCCCGGGATCTTCCACGAGAGGCCGCTGGTGGTGGTGACGCCGCAGATGTCGCCGTCGGGCGAGACGCACTCCAGGCTGGTCGTTCCCCAGAAGGAGTCCGGGTCGATCAGGCCGTCGTCGACCATGGAGAGGCCGGTGGCGAGGGAGGCGTCGTGGAAGCGGCGGATCGCATCGGGATGTCGGAACGTGCTCGGGCCGCGTCGCCGGCGTGGCGCGTCGGGATCGGTGTCCTCTCCGGGCCGCGCGGTGCCGCGCAGCCGCTCCTCCGGATCGAGCCAGTGGCCCGGGTCCATGCGGCGGCGCCATTCCAGCCAGAGAGCGCGCGAGTTCCCGGTGTTGAGGTCGTCGTGGATCTCGAAGCCGAGCGCCCGCGCGAACTCCTGCGCGCCCTTGCCGACGAGCAGGTGATGATCGGTGAGCTCGGCGACCGCCTTGGCCACGACAGACGGGGTCTTCACGCCCTCCAGCCCCGCCACCCCGCCCGCCCACCTGCGCGGCCCGTGCATCAGGCACGAGTCGAGCTGGACCACTCCGTCGGCGTTCGGGAGGCCGCCGTAGCCGATGCCGCGCTCCTCCGGGTCGAGCTCGGGGATGTTCACCCCGGCCACGCACGCGTCCAGGATGTCCTCGCCCTCGGTAATGCCGCGGAAGGCGCGCTCGATCGCGCTCTCGGGCCCGCCGTTACGGTACCGGATCGAGGACACGTCGGCGACCAGGACCGGCCGGGTCGCACGGGTGTGGACAGCGGGCGCGGGATGGGCAGCGGCCGCGTCGGTGGGCGTGGCCAGATCGGCCACGGCGCCGACGGCCATGCCGCCCGCGGCGGTCTTCACGAAATCACGTCTCTTCATGGTGGAAACTCCTTGTCATGGTGTTGTCGATTCCGAAACCCGGCATGCGCTCGCCGCCGCGAACCGGGACTCTCCCAGGTCCTCCAGCCAGAACGGATCGGACGGCAGGTGCGGGAACCGGAACTCGGCGGCGCGCGCGCCCTCGAGCATCGCCCGCGGCACTTCGAAGCCCGCCGGACTCAGCGAGAAGCCGGTGCCCAGAGCCTTGATGAGCGCTTCCTTCAGGCTCCACAGCCGGTAGAACAGATTCGCCTTGGCGCTCCCGGCAGCTGCCGAAAGGGCGCTGCGTTCGGCCGGACCGTAGACCCTCTCCCCGATGCCGTCGAAGTCCCTGCCGGGTGCGCGCACCTCGAGGTCCACCCCGAGCCCGTCCAGCTTCGCGAACCCGATCAGCCCGTGCCGGCCGCTGTGGCTGACGTTGAAGCTCGCGCTCGACGGGGCGCCGTTCACCTTCGCGAAGGGCTTGCCGTGCTCGAGATAACCGAAGGACAGCTCCCGGTTGGCACACCCGAGCCGTTCGCAGAGGTTGATCCGGAGCGCCGCGCGGCAGAGCGCGTACTGACGCCGGGCGCCCCTGTGCACGAACCGGTTCCACCGTGCCTGCTCGTCCTTGTCGAGGATCGCAAGAGCGCGCGCCTCGCGTTGGCGGTCGGGCCGGAGGTCGACGTGCAGGATGAGGGAACCGGCGTCCTCGCGCCACGGGCTCCACCAGGCGTCGCCGGCGGTCATTGGCTGGCCGCGCTCTGGAAGGCCGCGCCGCGGGGGGCGCGGATCACTTCCCGCAGGTACGCGCCAGCCCCCCGCCGGCGGTCCCACTGGTTCGGGTACCCCAGCGACACCTCCTGGAAGGGAACCCCGTCGAGCCAGTGCGTGCCGCGGATGTGAAGGTGACCGTACACGACCGCGCACGCGTTGAAGCGGCGGTGCCAACCCCGGGTCCGGCGGGTCCCGCACCACGGTGTGAAGCGCGGAATCCGGGGCAGCACGGCGTGCTCCTCCTCGAGCGGGAAGTGATTGACGAGGACCCTGGGAAGATCCGCCGGAAGGGAGGCGAGGCGGGCCTCGGCGTCCTCGCAGCGAGCCGCGCACCACGCATCCCGGTCCGGAAACGGGTCCGGATGCAGCATGATCTCGTCCGAGCAGGCGGCACCGGTTTCCCGGGCCCACTCGACGACCTCGCCTCGCCCGACCCACGGGGGCCGAAAGCTGTAGTCGTAGAGCAGGAAGAGCGGCACGATCTGCACCG
This sequence comes from Gemmatimonadota bacterium, assembly GCA_022826565.1. GTDB lineage: Bacteria > Gemmatimonadota > Gemmatimonadetes > Longimicrobiales > Gaopeijiaceae > Bin94. The sequence continues at coordinate 154,027 of JAJDUP010000033.1, forward strand.
GCCCGTCCTCGAGCTCAACCACGGGGTACGCGTCCTCGGGAGTCAGGACGCCGTGGCCGCGGGCGATCTCGACGAGTCGCTCGTAGAGTGCGACGCCGCGAAGCCGGGGACCGTCGTTGGGGTCTGTCCACAGTTCGTGGTTCCCGGGAACCCACACGACCTGGCGGAACTTCGGCGTGAGCTGACGAAAACACCGGTCCAGCCGCGCCGCGCCGTGGGTGACGTCCCCGGCGAGGATCAGCCAGTCGCCGGGTCGGGCCGGCAGACTCTCCAACACGTCCCGGTTCTCCGGGTGGGAGACGTGCAGGTCGGACAGCGTCCACAGGCGCAAGGGACTAGGAGCCCGTGGATAAAGCCGCGCGAGCACCGAGAGCGGCGAAGCGCCGGGCTGGCAAGGCGCTTTGAAGGGCGAATAGCAGGGCTATTCGTTCGAGAAGCAACGCGGAACGCAGTGATCCAGCCTGGATGCAGCGCCGCTCGAATGCCGGGGGGATTTTGTCCACGGGCTCCTACCCGTCCGCCAGCCACCGATACACGGCCCCGACGTTCATCGGGAACCAGTCCTCGTACTGCCCCCAGTGGGCGTAGTCGTCCAGGCGGACCTGCGCCATCGCCTCCTCTTCCGACAGCCCGTCGTCCAGCGCCTCCTGCACGGCGTCGCGCAGATCGGCGTAGTAGGCCAGCTGGCGTTCGATGGTGCTGCGGTCGCCAACCGGGCCGTGGCCGAAGACCACGGTCTCGAAGGGGATCTCCATCAGGCGGTCGAGCGCGACATAGAGATCGTCGAAGTGCCATCCCGGCAGGTCCCGGTACCCGACCCGGTCGTTGCTGACGAAATCGACCGCGAAGAGGACGCCCGCGTCCGGAACGAATCCCACCAGCAGGTTGTCGGTGTGGCTCGGCCCGAGGTAGTGCAGCTCGATGGCGCGCCCGCCGAAGCGCAGCGTGAGCTCGTCGGCGAAGGTGAGGTCCGGCGGCGGCAGGCTCGGGTCGCCGGCTTCGGTGATGATCGGGAGCGCGTTCTCCTGCGCGATGATCGGCACGTCACTGTCGAACACTTGCTGTAGCAGGGGCGCTCCCGTTGCGTGGTCAGCGTCGCTGTGGCTGTAGACGATCGCGGCGAGCGGCTTGTCTCGGGCTGTCCCGCGAATGGCGGCCCCGAGGACCACGGCCACCTCCGGCGAGATCGGGTCGAAAGCCACTACGCCGCCGTCCGTGTCCACAAAGAACGCGTTGTGCGAGCCGGCATTGAACTGGTAGACGCCGTCGGCAACCTGGGAGACCTGGACGCCCTCCTCGGAGTCCGCCTCGTCGGCGGGTGCGGCGCAGGCCACGGGCACGGCCACCAGGCCAGCCAGGCGAAACGGGACGCGGACGTTGCAGATCACGGGGTCATCCTCCACCGAGGGAATCGAAACCAGGCAGGTATAGTAAGCTCGCCGCCCGAAGTAGCCACCGGAAGCTCGCGAGCCGGGACGCCGACACTACCCCAGCAGCGTCTCCACGTGGGCCGCGGCGGCGAGCGCGGTCCCGTCGAGGTTGTATCCGCCCTCCAGCAACGACACCAGGCGCCCGTCGCAGCAGCTGTCGGCGTAGTCCATCGCGAGGCGGGTCATGCGGCGAAAGGCGTCGTCGGTGAGGTCGAAGCAGCCCAGCAGGTCGTCGCGGCGGCTGTCGAAGCCCGCGGACACCAGCACGAAATCCGGGTCGAAGGCGGCCACAGCGGGCGAGAGGGTGTTGTCCCAGTAGCGCAGCATGTCCGCATCGGTCGCTCCGCACTCCAGGTGCACGTTGATGTTGAGGCCCGTGCCGTCCCCTTCGCCGGTCAGCGACGGATCGCCGGTGCCGGGGTACGCGTTCCAGTCGTGCGCCGAGAAGAACAGCACGGAAGGATCGCTGTAGAAGGCGTTCTGGGTGGCGTTCCCGTGGTGGTAGTCCCAGTCGATGACGACGACCCGCCCGTACCCGTGAACATCCTGCGCGTACCTGGCCGCGATCGCGGCGTTGGAGTAGTAGCAGAACCCCTCCTCGGCCCCGGTGTTGTTCGCGTGGTGGCCGGGCGGGCGGATGGCACAGAAGGCGTTCCGCACGGTTCCGCCGGCCACCGCGTCGATCGCCGTCAGAGCACCGGAGACCGCGAGTTCGGCCACGCGCGCGGTGACGCCGAGTTGGCGGACCGAGTCGACGTGTTCGGCCGTGTGGTGCGCGCGGATGCGCTGGAGCGGCTCGGCGGTCGGGGCCAGCGGGACGGTGGCCTCGATCAGGCCGCGGGCCTCGAGTTCGGAGCGGATGCGGACCAGGCGGTCGGGGACTTCCGGTGGGCGGCCGCCGCCGGGACGTATGAGGACGTGGTCGAGGTAGCGCGCGTCGGAGATGAGGGCGGTACTGGTGGCGGCAGCACCGGCGGGATCGCCGCCGGCCATGTCGGCGTCGCGGGCGCACGCTGGCAGAGCCACGGCCGGCAACGTGCCGAACGCGGCAGCCGCAGTCCTTACAAAGTCACGTCTGTGCATGGGCAACCCTCTCATGTCAACCACCCTTTACATCATGACAAGCACACATGACATTCTCGGTGAAGTGACCTTAGCATTCGGATTGGCGCGTGGCAATCACCGTAGGGAGACAGTGTTGGCCGAAGTCGGGGATGGAACTCGCCACAGCAAGGTGAGCAGGACGATCGGCAAACGCATCCACATCACCGGCAATGTCGCCTCCGGCAAGAGTACCCTCGCGCGCAGGCTGGCCGGTACCCTCGATGCACCGCACATCGAGCTGGACGCACTCAATTGGCTGCCGGACTGGGTCGGCCTCAACGCGACCGATCCTCATGAGTTCGAGCGCCGAATTCGCGAGGCGACCGCGGGCGAGCGCTGGGTGGTGGCGGGCTCCTACGGGGCATTCGCCCGGCGGATTCTCTGGCCACGGCTCGACACCGTCGTCTGGCTCGATCTGCCGATGCCGGTCCTCGCGCTGCGTGCGCTGCGCCGCTCCTGGAAGCGCTGGCGCACCGGGGAGCTGCTTTGGGGAACGAACCGGGAGCGTTTCTGGCCCCAGCTGATGATCTGGCGGAAGCACGATTCACTGCTCGGCTGGCTCATCACCCAGCATGCCCGGAAGCGAAGGGAGATGCTTGAGCGCCTGTCCGATCCCAGGTGGGGGCACATTCGCTTCGTGCGGCTGAGGTCGGAGCGGGAGGTGGAGGAGTTTGTGGGGTTGCTGGAGCGGTCGACGCTTCGAGCAAACGGCCGAGCAGGGGTGCCGCCGTCCGGCTGAGAGGCTGCGTAATCAGGGACGACCGCGGACACAGACCGCAGGCGACCATCCTCCGCAGCCACCGCACGGACATGCCGCGCCACCTCCCGCATCCCGTCGATGCCGATCCGGGCGCCCAGGGCCTGGTTGTAGTTGGTCGTGCCGTTGATGTCGTAGGTGTAGCGGTTGCCCAGGCCGTCCTCTACGAATTCGATCCCGGCGATCTCGATGCCTTCGGCGTCACACATGCCGATGTACTGCCTCACCAGCGGATCGTCCGCCGTGATCGGCGACGCGCCGAATAGGCCGGTCGCACCGCCACCAGCCCGTGGCATCGGGTTGCAGACATCCGAGGGGCAGAGCTCGAATCCCTCGGCGGTCGAACTGCGCATCGCCAGCACGAACCGGCCGCCTACGATCTCCACCCTCGTGATGAACGCCTCGGGCGCGCCGATATACTCCTGCAGGATCATTCTCGCGCCGGGTCCGGCGTCGAAACGGGCGCCGTCGAGGTGCGCCGCGAGGTCACCCGGGTCGTGAAAGAGCCGGATCCCCAGACCCTTCCCCCCCTGATCGTGCTTCGTGATGAACGGGCCGTCGAAGGTGGCGGCGGCGGCAAGCAGATGCTCCCTCCCGACGGCCAGCACGGTGCGCGGCGTCCGGATCCCGTGCCGGCGCAGGACGATGTCCTGCCGAAGCTTGCTCATCTCCAGCTCGAAGGCCGCGAGCCCGTTGATCACGCGGCAGCCGCTCGACTCGAGTCGGTACAGGAGCTGGCGGGCGAGCTCGACCGTGTGTACGTGGCCGCGGGTGTGCGACGACGGACTGATGCGGTTCATCCAGATGCCATCGGGAGGCGGGGTCGACGGGTCGACGATGCCCTCGTTGACGTGCACGAGGCGGACCCGGAAGCGCTCGCGCTCGAGGGCCTCCTGAAGAGGCGGAATCCAGGCGGGGTTTTCGTAGAGGACGTTTATCGTGGGAAGAACAGGGCTGATCATGTTGATCTCTCAAGTTTCGAAGGGTCTGACGCGGTTGATGCGGGGCCCGAAAAAAGCCGCCCGGGTCGGATCGACCGGGGCGGCTCGGGAGCGGCTTGAGTTCAGGGCTCAGCGCATCGATACACCCCGGGTCCGGGCGGCGCAGGTACACGGACAGCTACAGGCGCAGGTCGTGCCGCGGGCAATGGCTGCCGTGATGTGCAACGGGTGCCTCATGAGCCCTTCACCAGTTCCGGAAAGCGATAGACGATGACGCCGGTGCCAGGCGCGTTGTCCACATCCACATACCCCTTGTCGGACATTTGGTTCAGGGCTCTCTCGATCTCCTCGAAGGACTTGTCCGTCGCCAGCACACCCTGCGTGACCGTAAGTTCCCCGCCGTTGTCCACCGCGGCCTTCAGCAGTTGCTGTCGCAGGCTCGGCGGCCTGGAAGGCTTGCGCTTCGGCTTGGCCGTCGTGGCCTGCGGCTGGACGGTCACCTGCTGCGGTGGCAGCATGCGTCCCGCGTGGAAGGGCGGCGGGACGCGTCCGTCGCGGAAGTTGGCGTTCCGCACCAGCGTCTTCATCCTGAACAGATCGAGGACCTGGCCAACGCCGAGCAGACCGAGGGTGACCAGCCACAACAGGCCCGTGAACGGCTTGCCCAGGTAGAAGCGGTGGATCCCGCAGGCCCCCAGAAGACCGGTGCACCACAGCCCGAAGCCCATGCCCGTCGTGTACGGCGTCTTGCCGCTCGTCTGCTGCACGGCGGGAACGTTGACGTTCAGGTTGACCGAAAGCTCTCCGGGTTTCTCACTCATGGTGGCCCTCTCACCGCCCCTTGGTACATCCGCGATTCCGGACGCTGAATCTGTTCAAAAGCGGGGGTTTTGGACAAGTCTTGGCAGCAGTGGTCCAGCGGGTCCGGACGTTCGTGGCGGCGGCCGCTGCCGTGATCGGTCAGTCCGGGGGAAGCGGGTGCAGCGATCTGCGCGGGACGCTGCCCGGTCCCCTGTCTTCGCTTGCGATCGACGCATTGAAACCCAGGCGTCCCCCGGCCGCCTTCCACTCCACTGCGTGCGGCACTCCTTCGCTCGCCAGTTCTTGCAGGATGCAGCGCACTTCGTCCGCCAGACGCTGGTCGAAGAGATGGGGGTTGTCGAGGTACCAACTGACCCAGCCCTCGCTGTGCAGGTGGTGCTTGAATGAGCGACGGTAGGACTCCCACATCTTCTCCTCCATGGCTCCGGTCTCCCGTTGGTAGAGCAGATTGCTGAAGTGGCGGAAGCCCGCGGTCATATAGGAGTCCCAGCGCAACTGCTCCGCGGCGGTGAGCTGGTCCGGATCTTCGGCTGCCCGTGTGACGAAATCGGCGAGTTCACGGTCGCGGAAGACGTGCTCGAGCAGCCGGATGCTGTTTTCGACCATCGAGTTGAAGGTGGCCGCGCGCACACTTCTCGTATTGCGCCGCGTCTGCTCGTGGCCGAGCCGCATCTGGCGCGCGACCAGAAGCAGCGACAGCACGACGCCCAGGGCGCCGATGAACTCGCCGAGGTTCCCGAGTATGTCAAAGTTCATTCGAACTCTCCGATGTCGTACCAGTCGAGTGCCCGGTCCGGGACACCGTCGGCATCGTCCGCCCCGAGCTGCCGGTCGACCAGGACGACCAGCGTCGATCCCACGAGATCAAAGCCCCTCATCCGATCCCTCACCCTCACCGACCCCACGTATTCGGCGTTCTCGTAGACGTCCAGGTAGGACCACTCGGGCAGGTCGCGCTGCGTGGCGATCCAGTAGCGGTTGTCGGCGTCCACCAGGTGCGCGGCCGTGGAGAGATGGTAGTTCTTGGGGGTGGTGCGGAAGCGCTCCATCGGTTCCGCGAGGTTCATGTCGGCGGGGAGGCCCAAATCCCGGTTGAAGGCCATGAGTTCCTCTTCGCGCTCCGCCACCTCCTCCTCGCTGGGAAGCTCCGGGACGTAAGCAGGCGCGCGGAGCACCGTGGCTTCGCCTGTGTCGCCCACAAATATCAGGTGGGCTTCGCAGGCCAGCAGGATCCAACCGTTGCCACGGTCCGGGATGCCGTCGATGACGTCTCCGCACTCGACATCCCAAGGCCCCGGCGGCGATTCCACATCACGCAGGACCTCGCCAGTGGCGATGTTCAACTCGTACCGGTTCATCCGCGGATAAGAGCTCTCGCCAGCAAGCATCGCCATCAGATCCGGCGACACACCCGAGAGAACGTCGCCGAACGAGCGGAGGGGAGAAAACACCCCGCCGGGCGTGGTCACATCCGACACATGGGTCCCCGAGGGCTCGAAGATCGTGAAGCGGTTGAGCCCCAGGTCCATCACCCCGACCGTTCCTTCGTCGCCGCGGGCCAGGTAGGCGGGGCTGTCGAACTCCCCGGGCCCTTCCCCCTTGCGCCCGAAGACACCGACGACCGTGCCCTCCCTGTCCACGCAGCGGATCCGGTCCTCGTACGAGTCGACCACGCAGGCCGTTCGCTCGTCCGCGAGAACGGTGACTGCTTCGTGTTCGCTTGGGGGGAGGGTTGCGGTGTGGGTCAGCTCGGGGGTGAAGATGCCGTCGTCGGTGGTGTCGGGCTGGCCGCAGGCGGTGGTGAGGGCCAGCAGGGCCGCCAGTGTGGGAATTCGGAGGATCGCGGTGAGGTCGGAGGGGCGGTGGGTGGGCGCGGTCGTGTACGGCATGAGGCGGATTCCCGGATTGGACGGGCCTGATCGGCGTTCAACAAGGCAGAATGGCAGGGGCCGCGTTTGACGTCAATCGAGTCGGACGCTGAGTGCCTGCGCACGGCTGATGACGGTCGCCGCGTGATCAGCAGCCCGCAACGTTCGACCGTCTGACGGGTATATTGACATTAGCGCCGTCACGGCCTGTTGTGATCCGATGCGGGACGCGGGTGGCCGTGACGCTGTACCGAAGGAGGACTCCAATGCGCACTCGAAGCGCTGTTCCCCTGTGCCTGCTGACCCTGGCCCTTGCCGGCTGTGACCTCTTCGGGCTCGGGTACATCGAGGAACGGGAAGTGACCGTAGGTCCCACACTGGCCAAGTGCTACGGCGTGGGCCTGCAGTCATGCATGGTGGTCGACGGCGAGTACTTCCATGACGGAATCGAAGGATTCGACTACGAGCCCGGCTACGACTACCGCCTCCGGATCGGCAAGTACGATCCCTGGGACGGCGGGGAACCCCCGCAGGACGCTGGCCGTTACGCCTACCGTCTGCTGGAGCAACTGGAGAAGACCCCCGCGCCGTCCACCCCCTCAACCCTGTCGCTGGGTCCGACGCGGGTGACATGCCTCCACAGCGACGACTTCTGTCTGCTGGTAAACGGCGCGCCGTACGAGGACATGATCACCAGCTTCGAATACGAGGCCGGCGATCACTACGTGCTCGATGCCAACCGGTACCGCGATGGCCGATACGTGGTGAGCGAGGTCGCCTCGAGAACCAGGGCAACGGGCGCGGAAGAGGAGATCACCGTCGATCGCCACCGGGTACAGTGCGACGACGGTCATCCCGGGTACTGCAAGGTCGTCAACGGCGCGCCCTACCGCGGCGAGATCGTCGGTTTCGATCCGCGGCACGAAGACAGCTACCGCCTGCGCGTCGAGAGGTTCGACATGCTTCCCGCCGGGATGAGCGGGGCATCCTATGTTCCGGACCACGGGTATCGGTGGCTGGAGACGCTGGAGCGGACGCCGGGCGGCTGATTCGCTGCTGGCAGGCCACTTTGTCCGCCAATTCGGGGCGGATTTGGCGGACGAATCCGGGCCCGATGGTCCCCACGGATCACCCGAATTGAGCGGGAATATTACCCAGCTGAACGACGGCCGTTTCGGCTCGGGTGTTTTCGCGGGCCCCACTTATGTCGTGTCGCGGGACGGGACGATCGTTCAGGTGATCCAGCGGGACCATGACCAGGAGATACCCTGGTAACCGGAAGGTCGGGAATGGTCAGGCTGGCGCCTCTACATCGATCTTGCGTGCCGCCGCGGTGAAGTGGCGCACGTTCCACGTGATGATCGTGGTGGCACCGGCTTTCACAGCGCATGCAGCGATGAGCATGTCGTAGGTCTGTCCGCCGATCACTCCCTGCTGCTGCGCCCTGCGCAGCGTGCGCCAGGTCTCTCTTGCAGTCAAATGCGCGACCGGCGTCTCCCGCCAGTTCGCCTCCAGCAACTCGATGGCATCCTTCGATCGAAGGCGGTTGGGCGCGGGAAGCCGGGTGAGGACGGCGTACGCCTCCGCCAACGAATGAGCCGCGAGCACAAGCTCTTCACCGGCGCGCCCTCGCCGTTCGAGTTCCCTGATGGTGCGCGCATGGTGTTCGTGCCAGGAACAGACGGTCGCGACGAGGACGCTGGTGTCGCAGAGGTATCGAGTCACCCGGCAGGCTGACGCTCGCCTGCCGACGAGGCGCGGGTGCGGAGGCCGGTGGTCGTCTCATCGACCTGTTCGGCCGTCAACAAGGGGCGTCCCTCTCGCGGAACCGCGACCACGACGCAGCCACGCCGTTCAAGCGACACGTCCAGCGGCACCGGCTCAATCTCGATACGACCGTCTGCGACCCGGAATCGGACGCGGGTTCCCGGTCGCAAACGGCTTGCTTCGCGCACCGCTTTCGGCACAACCAGGCGGCCTGCCTTGTCGATGGTAGTTTCCATGGTAGTAATCATGCCATTACTGGTGCCATCGATCAAGGGCTTCTATTCGCGCGGGTGACTTACGGTGCCCGCCATCTCCCGCGGCGCAGCAGCTCACCGGTGCCCGCCCCGGCCAGAATCTCCCCGTTCTCGTAGACCACCTCGCCCCGGCGCAGCGTCATCACGGGCCAACCCGTGACTTGCCATCCGGAGTAGACCGAGAAGCCGGTGCCCGAGAACATGTCCTCGTCGCGGATGGTGCGCGTCTCCTGCGGATCCCAGAGGACGATGTCGGCGTCCGAGCCCACCGCGATCGTGCCCTTGCGCGGATAGAGCCCGAAGAGTTTGGCCGCGTTGGTCGAGGTCACCGCCACGAATCGCTCTTCGGAGATGCGGCCCCGCACCACGCCCTCGGACCAGAGCATCGGCCGCACTACCTGAAGGTTGTTGAGGCCGGCGCGGTGGCGGGAAATCGTCTGCGACGGGTCCATCTTCTCCTCGCGTAGATAGGCGACATGGTCGGTGCCGAGCACATGCACCGATCCGTTAGCGATGCCGGCCCAAAGGGCGTCCTGGTCACGCTGCCCGCGCAGGGGCGGCTGTCCCACGTAGAGGCCGCGGTCGGGGCCCTCGAAGCGGTCGCGCGTGAAGTGGAGGTAGATGGGACGGGTCTCGACGAAGACGCTGAGCCCGCGTGACTGGGCGTCCTGCAGCACCCGCAGAGAACCCTCGGAAGAGACGTGGACCGCGTAGATCGGCGCGCCGGTGGCCTCGGCCATGGCGACCGCGCGCTGGGTGGCCACCACTTCGCCGACCACGGGACGGCTGTCCGGGAAGTACTCGAGCGACGTGCGTCCCGCGGCCGTCAGCTCGGCGACCGCGTGGGCCAGGATGGGCCCGTCCTCGCAGTGCACCATGGTCAGGATGCCGGCGCGCCCCGCCGCGTCCATGGTCGCCATGTAGTCGGGCACTTCGGCGTCGAACACGGACCGCACCATGAAGATCTTGGTGCTGGTCTGGCCGGTCTCGGCGGCCAGGGTGGTCATCTCGCCCTCCTGGGTCACCGGATCGTTGATGCCCGCATGCAGGATGACGTCCGCAACCGCCTGCTCGCGGATGAGGGCCGCCTCGCGCTCGATCGCCTGGGCGAGCGTCCGCCCCCCGGCCGGAAAGGCGAAGTTCGAGATCGTCGTGATGCCCCCCGCGAGCGCCGCCCGCGACCCGGTGCGGTAGTCGTCGCGAAGGCGGCTGCTCAGGTGGACGTGAGGGTCCACGCCGCCCGGCATGATCAGCAGCCCGGAGGCGTCGATCGTACGGGCGCCTGCCCCGGCGGCCAGTCCGGTCCCGATCTCCACGATGGTCCCGTCGCGCACCAGCACGTCGGCGGCGAACCGTCCCTCCGAGGTGACCACGGTACCGCCGCTGACGAGGATTTCCTGGGGGACGGCGGCGTCGACCGGGCTGGTGGCGGCCAGCGTCGCGAGGAGCACGGCGGCGGTATGGAGGGGGTGGGCGGGAAAGTCCGGCGAGGCGACCATGGTGTCCTCCGGGCGGCGGGTCGGCGATGTCGGACACCATAGCCGGGCCACACGACGGACCGCCAGCCGTTTCCCGTAGCGTGCGCCTCGGTTACGCAAGGACGACTCGCAACTTCGATTCCAAGCGGCGGCGATAGCCTCGATCTCAAACATCAGCCGGAAGACAAACGACGCTTTTTTCCTGTTTTCCCTTTCTTACATTACAATTATTCGCACAAACGCAGCTTGCGGATCCGCTATCAGCCGAAAAAATCAGCCGCGGACGTCCCTACGATCCGGATCGCATGGAGCTGTGCCACCGACTGCATCGGACACTCCGCGATCGCCCTCCCGGCATCCGTCCCGCTCTTGCGCGAAATTCAAGAGGCCGGACGACCCTGGCGTTCTTCGAGGCGTACTTCTCCAACTTCGTCGAAGGGACGGAATTCCTCGTGGATTCGCCCTCTACCGCAGCCTGGAGTCCCCCTTCGAGAGGGCCGTCTACATCATGTTCCTCGTCAGCGAGGTACATCCGTTCGCGGACGGCATCGGAAGGGTCGCGCGCGTAATGATGAATGCTGAACTCGTCGCTGGGGCGGAAGAGCGGATCGTCATACCAACCGTCTTCCGCGGCAACTATCTTGCGGCCTTGCGCGCGTTGTCCCGCACCGGGCGTCCCGAGCCCCTGGTCCGCGTGCTCGACTACGCGCAGCGCTGGACCCGGGCGCTCGACTGGAGTTCGCTCGCCGCGGCGGAACGGGAGCTGGAAAGCTGCAACGCGTTTCTGGATTCCGACGAAGCGGAGACGATGGGGAAACGCCTGCGGATGCCGGGTTGAATGGGCATCAAGGGCATGGAATACGGGCACGAGCACGAGCGGCTCGAGCATCTCCTGCGGTCCGTGGAGCAGCCCGGCGACTACTGCGTCGGGGGACGGCTGTACACGCCGATGCCGCGGGTCATCGTGGACGGAGCCGGAGAGCTCTCGTTTCCGATTCCGGACGCGCAGATCGGGGCGCTCATCGCCGCAGCGGAGCGCGCGCCATACGGGAAAGGCACCGAGACGCTCGTGGACACGGCGGTTCGCGACTGCTGGCAGATCGACGCCGCGCGCGTTCGTTGGCCGGGCACGCATGGCCGGATTCCTTCGCGAAGGTCATGGAGCTCGTAGCCGCCGGTCTTGGCCTGCCCGTCGAGAGGCTGAACGCCGAGCTCTACAAACTCCTCATCTACCGCCCAAGAGGCTTCTTCGCCGAACATCGAGACACCGAGAAGGTGCCGGGGATCGTCGCGACGCTGTCACTGTCGTTGCCCACGCCGGGGGCCGGCGGAGAGCTGGTCGTGCGCCATGGAGGGAGGGAACAGGCGTTCGATCTGCGCGCGGGCGAGCCGTCCGAGATGTCCTTCGCCGCGTTCTACGCGGATTGCCTGCATGAGGTTCGGCCACTCGCGGAGGGCCACCGCGTCACGCTTGTCTTCAATCTGTTCCTGGGTTCGTCGGGCGATGTGCCTGCCGCGCCGGATCACTCGGACGTCGCCGCGCAGACTGCGAGCTGCACGCCGCCGTGCTTCGGATCGAGGAGTTCGGCTCGCCGCCGTATGAGCCTCTGGCCCACGCCTGGGAATGGGGGTTCGACTGGGAGTGGGAAGAGGACGATGTCCGGCCCGAAGCCGAAATGGACGAGGTCGACGAGCGGTGGGATGCTCTGGACGGCTGGGTTGCGCGGGACGGGAGTCGTCCGCCGTTCGGAGAGATCCCGTTGAACGCGCTGGAACTTCTTCCGCAGGGCGCCCTCGACGAGGCCGAGCCCGAATGTCCCGACCGTTGTAGAGACGGATGCCGCCTGCCCCGGCGTTCATTGGTCCGCTCTCTCCTTCTTGATCGCGGCCGCGGGCCGGCGGGTGGCCTCACCCGGGAGGGCAAATCCCGCCCTCAGCCCTTTCCGCACCCGTTCGATGAACTCGTCGCTCTCGGCGCATGCGAACAAACAGTCGGCGACGTTGTCGATGTCCACCGGGCAGGGTTGTCCGTCAAGCAGCGTGGACAGTCGCCGGGCCGTCGCCTCCCCGAACTTCTGGCCGGCGATTCGGTGGAGAACCCGCACCTGACCCTTCCGGAACCCGTGCTCTACTCCCTGCTCGAACAACTCATCCAGACCCAACTGGAAATGATCGGCAACTTCTGCCATTGTTTCCGCCTTTCGTTCCACCTGTCTTGGCGGGAATCTCCACAGCATCCGCCCTGTGATCTTCTTCCGCGACGTTTCACCAAAGGAGCGACGCGATTCTACATCCTCGGCATCGCCGGTCTGCGGCGGCGTCCCGTTTTCCGTCTGCACCCGCTCGAGGAACTCGGCCTCGGTGCCGGATTCGAACAACGCGGCGGCCACCCTGCCAATGCTATCGCGACGTGACAGGTCGACGACGTAACACAGCCACTCAGCCGTCCGCTTGTCGAATCTTCGGGCGGTCTGATCGCGCAGGAGCAATGCCTGTCCCGTCAAGATCCCGTGCCGCATGACATTCCGGGCCGATTCGTCAGAAATTCGCTCTAGCACGTCTTCCACTTCGATCACTCTCCCTGCCCCATTTCCGCTTCCGTTGTTCCGGGAAGCGCCGTCAATCTAATATCGCGTCCAGGGCTTGGGCCATGACAGGTTCGCCTGGTGACGACCTCGGCCGACCACTCATAATTGACGCCGGGTCCACACGCCAATGACGGAGCCCTGATCGCACCGCTGTATCCTCCTCCCCCGAAACGGTTCGCGCGCCCCAGAGCGGGGAGGTATGATGTGTCCACCATGCAGACTCGAGCACCGACGACGTGGGAGGATGTCCTGCGGATGCCGGACGACGGCAACCGCTACGAGTTCATCGGGGGGCGGCTGTACATGACCCCCGCGCCCGTGACCCGGCACCAGCGCGTCCTGAGGCGAATCTGGTCGGCTCTGGTGCGAATCCTCATGGACTCGGGACGCGGAGAAGTGTTCTCCGCCCCACTCCTGGTCGAGTTCCCGGGAACCGGCGACCGGGTGCAGCCCGACCTTCTGTTCGTGTCCAACGAGAGGCGGTCGATCATCGGCGAGAAGCAGATCCTGGGCGCGCCCGACCTCGTCGTCGAAATCCTCTCGCCGACCACCGCGCACCGCGACCGCGGGATCAAGCTGGATCTGTACGCGCGTCACGGCGTGCGGCAATACTGGATCGTGGATCCGGTCGAGGATGTGGTCGATGTCTGGCGCTTCGCGGACGAGCCGGGGCACGAGCGCTTCTCCGGCGAACTCCCCGTCCGGCCTGGTCCCGAGCGCCTGGGCCTGATCGATCTCGCAGAGGTCTTCTCCCGCCATCTGGACCAGTGGGAAAGCGAAGACTGACTCGCCCGGACCGAGTGTTGCGCCGTTCCATGCCGCTCCGTGGTCGGCTGGCGAGCTGGAGAGCGGCCCGTTCTACCCGATGGGGATGCTCCCGGTGTCGCCCTTTTACCCGATGGAGCTGTTGTCGGCGTCGGTCCACGGTCCGGGATCGCTACGTTATCAGGAAGCTCCCCGAGACACGGTCGTTTCGTCGGCCCGCGTGTTCGTCTCTGCATGGAGCATTGGACTGCTTGTGTACGCGGGGGGCGGGTTGATCCTGCATGCTACACCCTACACCTTCGAGCGCGGGGTGCTGGCCGTCTCAGTACCGATCGCGGCTGTGGGGTTGGCCGCGTGGGGAGCAGGAGCGGATCCGGGCAGGGCCGCGATTGGATCCATCCTTGGCGGCGCAATCGGAGTACCTCTCGTTTTCGCAGATCCGCTGATCGGCATCACTTTTGGCGTCGTGGCGCATGCAGCCGCGACGACGCTGGCCTCCAGGATCCATTTCAGAAGGCGTCCACGGCCGTAACTGCCTGGCCCCAACAGGCACCCTTTGCCGATCATCGGTGATCGTCAAGACTGCTTGCCGATCATCTTGGCGGCGACATGATCGACAAATGGCCTTGGCGATACGGAATCCCGACCTTGTCGGCCATTTTAGCCCGGATTTGGCGGACAAATCAGCGCACTCACGCGTTTGGGCAGCGGCCTGGTTGCCGGGCCGATCCCCGCGAGTACCTTCAGAATCTCAGGGCGAGAGCGGAAGTCGGTCGGCTCCCCACCCCCGGCAGCACAGGAAGGACAACGCGATGAAGCAAGTGACTTGGGTGGCCGTCCTCGCGGCCGTGGCAATCATCGCATGGCTCGGGTCGGGGAACGGCGATGCTGGCGATGCCCCGTCCCCCACCAACAGCAGCCTCTTCGCCACCATCGCCCCGTTCAACAGCTACGGCCACGTCCACGACGCCGACAACGTCGAGGCGATGCGGCCGCGGGTCATGGGTACGCACGGGGTCATCTCGTCCGGGCACTACCTGGCCACGCAGGCCGGCTACGACGTGCTCAGGGCCGGGGGCAACGCTTTCGACGCGGGCGTCACTGCGGGGATGGCGCTCAAGGCGCTCAAGATGGACTACGCGGGCTGGACCGGAGTCGCGCCGCTCATCGTCTACAGCACCGCGGAGGACCGGGTGATCACCCGGGTCGGGGCCGGGACCTCGCCCGCGCTTGCCACCCTCGACCATTTCCTCGAGCACGGCAAGTCACCCGTCAACAACGCGCTGATTCCCGCGGACATCGATGTCTGGCTCGCTGCACTCGACCGATTCGGCACCCTCAGCTTCAGCGAGGCCGCCGAGCCGACCCTGCGCATCGCCGAAGAGGGCTATCACCTCTACAAGATGCAGAAGTGGATGATCGAGGATCAGATGGACGAGATCCTCGCCTTCCCGTACAACGGCGACTTCTGGTTCCAGAACGGGGTCGGCGAGCAGCGTGCGGGCGATCTGATGGTGAACGCCGACCTGGGGCGGCTCATCCGCTACATGATGGAGGCCGAGGGGCAGGCGCTTGCCGCGGGCGCAAGCCGCTCCGAAGGGATCCGCGCCGCGCGTGACGCCTTCTACAAGGGAGATCCCGCGCGCGACGTGGAC
Source organism: Gemmatimonadota bacterium (assembly GCA_022826565.1). Lineage (GTDB taxonomy): Bacteria > Gemmatimonadota > Gemmatimonadetes > Longimicrobiales > Gaopeijiaceae > Bin94. The sequence continues at coordinate 169,456 of JAJDUP010000033.1, forward strand.
CGCTTTTTCCGCGAGCAGGGCGGGATCGTTCGCTACGAAGACCTGGCGGGGTACGAGAGCCGCTGGGAGGAACCTCTGGGCACGAGTTTCCGGGGCTACGACGTGTACACGGGCGATGGATGGAGCCAGGGGCCGCGCATCATCCTCATGCTCAACATGCTCGAGAGCCACGACTTGCGCGCGCTCGGCTACAACACGCCGGAGTACATCCATCTCATCTCCCAGGTCATCAACCTGGCGATGTCGGATTCCCACAGGTACGTCGGCGATCCGGACTTCGCGCCTGCGCCCGAGGGGCTCTACGGGAAGGAGTACGCGCGCGAGCGCATCCGGCTCATCGACGACGAGCGCGCGTTTCAGGACATGCCGCCGTGGGGAGATCCGGCGGCGATGACGGCGGTGGCGGACGGGGCCCCGGCAAGCTTCGTGATGACGGGCGAGGACGGCGGAGCGGACGGGCCGGCCGGTTCCATCGACACCTCGTCGCTCAACGTCATGGACGCCGAGGGCAACCTGTTCTCTCTGACCGAGAGCGACGGCCATACCTTCACACCCATGATCCCGGGATGGGGATTCGGGCTGGGCAACCGCATGGGCCAGTTCAACCTGGACCCGGAGCTGGCCAACGTGATGGCGCCCGGCAAGCGCCCGCGCAACACCAACTCACCCCTTCTTGTGATGAAGGACGGGCGGCCGTTCATGGGACTCTCCACCCCCGGCGGCGATCAGCAGCTGCAGTCGCTCCTGCAGGTCTTCCTGAACGTGGTTGTGTGGGGAATGTCACCCGAGACGGCCCTCGACCAGCCTCGCTTCGGCAGCTACAACTTCCCACCCTCGGGCAGCGAGGTGAACAGCACTCCCGCGCTGCTGCGCCTCGAGGACCGGATTCCGGCGGAGACGGCGGACGCGCTGAGGGCGATGGGGCACGACGTCGAGCCCTGGGGCCTGTGGAACTGGCGGGCATGCGCGCCGACGGTGACCTGGCGTGATCCGGAGACGGGGTTGATGGTCGCGGCGGGGGATGTGCGGCGGGAGACGGCGTCGATGGGGTTCTGAGGGGATGGAAGATCACGCCCGCGCGGGCCGGAAGGCGCGCATCATGTCCACTCTGGCCCGGTAGCCATGGTCCCCTTTCTCCAGGAAGTCCCGCTTGACCAGCCAGTTCATGTCCCGCGCAAGTGTCTTGCTGGTCTTGTTCGCGTAGAGCCTTGCCAGGTCGGGGGTGAGATCCGGTATTTCCCGTTTTCGGATGGACGCCTCCACGCGGCCGAGCACCAGGGTCACATCCCGGCGCCGACGCATGGCTGCCGACGCCGGAATCTGTCGGAACTCCACGTAGACGAAGTGCTCCCAGGCCAGCTTGAGCTGCACGCCTTCGATGAACCGGCTTTGCTCCCGCAGCCCGTCAACGAACCCTTGCAGCGAGTAGAGCAGGAAGCCGAGCGGGTCCCCCCGGCCGGAGTTCGCCCGGCTGGAGCGATCGAGCTGCCGATAGTATTCGGCCCGCGTCAGTTTGTAGTGACTGCTGAGAAGATGGGCACACGGTGACGGCACCCCTTCCCTCGCAAGAATCATGAACTCGGCCAAGCGGGCGGTCCGGCCGTTGCCGTCTCCGTAGGGGTGGATCCACGCGATATACAGGTGGGCGAAAATGGCGCGCAGAATCGCCGAGGCCGTGCGGTCTTCGTGCCGGTCCGGGCGAACCGGCCAATCGTCACCTTCAAGCCACGTGCAGAGCCGATGCAGGAGGAGGGCGCAGTCACCCCTCGGGGCTCCCCGGTAGCGCCCGACGCCGACCGAATGCGTTGGCACCTCTCCCGGAACCACTCCTTCTTCCAGGTGCTCCTCGAGCCCGCCGAGCAGGCGCCGGTTCGCTCCGGCAATCCACTCCGCCGTCAGCGGCGGCGGCTGTCCGCTCACGATCTCGGTGAAGATCTCGCTGACCGCATCAAGGACATTGGCGACCTCCAGCTTCAGGTAATTCCGGGATCGCGGGAGTTCCAGACGCCCTTCCAGCTGGGCTTTGATCTGTTCCTCGGTCAACGTGTTCCCTTCGATCGCCGTCGTGGCCCGGACACCCTTGATCAGGTAGAGCTGGTGCATCGCCTGGGCGTCCGCCGGTGGAAGGATCGCCTGGGCAACCTGATCGCATCTGGCGGCGGCTTCCCCAAGCAGCGACCAGTGGACTGGATCGGCTCGTTCCAGGTGATGCCGGAAACTGATCCAGGGGTGAGTGCGCGTGTATTCTCGCTGATTCGTCATTCGTCGGCGCTCCATGGGAGATCGGAATAATCATCCTATATGATGTCCGATAGAATGTCCAATGCCAGTTCAGTCGTTCACAGCGGTCATATTGATGATTAAATGGTTGTGTTATTTGATTTTGTAATATCATGACGATTCACCGGTTGTCATTATAATCGGTATAATGACCTGTCATATGTCCAGATGGTATTAGACTCCGAGAGTCGGCAGACGCTGTCTTGACCATCTGCCAGAGGGCGGGAGCGGACTACCTCCCCAGTACGTTCTCCGGCCGGGTGGGCCAGTAGCCGAGGTTGTGCTGGACATCGGTTCCGAGTGAGTAGACCAGCGCCGTATCGCAGAGCGTCGTCCGGTGTCCATTCGGACCCGTCACCGTCACCCACAGACCCACCACCGATACTCGTCCGTCTCGCCGGACGGACCCGTATCCGCAACGAACCGGCAGGGCGTCCCCTCCTCCCACTCAAACGGCAGCATGAGCTGATGGCATCGGCACTCGTCGTTCTCCTCATCCACCATCGCATCGGTGTTCGAGGCATCCGAGTCCCATATCGCGAAATTCACGACGCGGCGGTTGAGCCTCTCACCCTTGAACACACCTTGCGATTGGAGACCGGCGCAGCCCGCCAGCCTGCCCTGATCGTCATGAAGAAACTGCATCGCCCAATAGTGCAGCAGCCCCTTCTCGTCTCGGGCGCGTCCGCGGGCGCGATTGCGGGTCCGCGCCGGAGAGATTGACGGGTCGGCGTAGTGCGAAACGGGCATCCCCGCATGATGCGAGATCAGGGCACGTTGTGGCAAAAACGCAGGTGGGCCCGGAACCCCGAGTTGCCAGCTCGCCCCGCCGTTGTGATCTTTTTCCAGGCTCTGGCTGGGCTGGTTGGTCGGCCTGTCCGGCACTCGACCGGAGAGCGGGAGCCGCACGCCGGAACCGCGACCCCACGCACGGAGCGGACCGCGAGCCATGAAGAAGAGGAGCCGGGCACCGAGCCCGTTCGGAATCGCGGCGCTGGACCTGTTTGCGTCGGCCCTTGGCGCCTTCATCCTGATCGCGGTCGTCATCTTCCCGATGATCGGCGAGGCGGTGCCGGACAACCCGCCCGTGCCCGCCCCGATCATCATGGAGGCTCCGCCGCCTGACTCGGTCGCCTGTCCGGTGTGCCCGACCTGCCCGGTCGTCGCCGCCGTTGTGGAGCCGATCGCCTGCCCGGTGTGCCCCACGTGTCCGGTCCCGGAACCCGTGCCCGAGACGATCTGCCCCGCCGTCCCCGATCCCGTGGCGTGCCCGGTCTGTCCTGCGGTGCCCGCCCCGGTCATATGCCCGGAGCCCGCGCCTGCGCCCATCCAGGTGGACGCGCCGCATTTCCGGTTCCCCCATCTCGACATCATCGTCGCGCTGGACGTCACCAACAGCATGCGCGGGCAGGTCGCCTCGCTCAAGGCGGAGGTCGAGCAGCTCGCCGTCCTCATGAACCGGATCTCGCCGAGCTTCGGCATCGGGATGGTGGCGTTCGGAGATCGCCGATGGGAGAGCCCGCTATTCCTGTTCCCGTTGCGGGAAATCTCCGGCCCGACCGCGAACCGTGATGCGTTCCGCACGTTCGTGAACGGCCTGTCGGTCGGCATGGGAACCGGAAGCGGCAACAACCCGGATCAGGCCGAGGCCTTCTACGATGCGCTTGCGGCGGCTTCCCGCATGATCTGGCGGCCGCGGTCCGAGCGAAGGGTCGTCGTGCTCGTGACCGACAACCCGGCGTACAGCGACGAGATCGATCGATCCATTCAGGTCGCCACCGGCATCGGACGACCCGAAGGACACCGCGTCTCCACGGTCTACGTCAAGACCAGCAACACGGGCGACTCCGCCACGGAAGAGTTCCTTCGAAACGTCGCCGAGGCCGGCGGTGGCCAGTACGTGCGGGACGTGGGAGGCTCGCTGACGGTCAACCTGCTGCTGTCCCTGTTCTGACCGACCCTGCCTGCCTCCAGCGTCCGGCACGGCCCCGCTAGGGCCGGCCGGGACTCCGTTCCTCGTGCAGCCTGTTCGACAGATTGCCCAGGCAGTACTGGCCGATCCTGTTCAGGGCACCCTCCTCCTTCCCCTGCATGACGTGCATCGCGAACATCAGCACCGCCGATTGCATCAGGGCGAGCAGGGTGGTGTAGAAGGCGACCCCGAGGTCTCCCGTCAGCTGCTCCATCATCTCGGGTCCGATCGATCCCTCCATGATGCTGGCGCCCGCGAACATGACCCCGGCCGTGCGCATAGCAAACGCGATGCCCGTTACGGTTCCAATGAAGCCGAGCGTCGGGATCAGCCAGATGACGTAGCGCAGCATGTTGTACCGCAGCTCGATTTCATGCTGGTAGAGTTCGAGCGACACGTTGGTCATCGAGTTGACCTGGTCCACAGACCCGCTGTTGCGGAACTGCAGAATCGCGCCGGTCAGCAGGCGCTGCAGCAGGTAGCGCCTCTCCGGATCGGATTCGACCACCCGATTGTAGATCGGGGTCAGGTCCCCTTTGCGCAGAATGGTCCTGTCGTCCTCGGGAAGCAGCCCGAGGTGAATCTGCTCGCCTTCCCGGCGGCCGGTGAGATGGCGCACCACCAGCTCTCCGGCGGCCACGCAGAAGGCGACCCACATCACGTTCTGTATGGTGAACGGGTAGGGGAAGATCCGGGTGTTCCTGTCGACCAGGAGTTCGGCGGCCATGCTGTCGTCGCCGGCCGGGAACACATACGACAGGGCCCCCACGAGGACGATGCCGACCAGCAGGGAGACGAACAGCGTCACCGCCCGGAACGGTACCTGCTCGTCCCGCTCGGCGGGCCGCCGCGTGGCGTGCGCCCGCTCCGAAGGCGCGCCCGCGTTGTCGCTCATCGCCGCCCGCACTCGGGAAGGCGAACCCCGCCCAGTTGCGGATTGATGCCGGACTCGAAGCGCATCAGCGCCCTGGGTATGCACCCCGACAAGCGATTGTCGCGGAGTGTCAGCCGCCTGAGGCTGGTCAGGTTGGCCAGTTCGGCAGGTATCTGCCCGGAAAGCTGGTTTCCGCTGAGGGCGAGGAGTTCGAGCTGCCGCAGTCTGCCCAGCTCGGGCGGGATTCGGCCGGCGACCTGCGTTCGGGACAGGCGCAGGCGCTTGAGATTCGCCAGGTTCCCCAGTTCGGGCGGGATGATCCCGGTCAGCGGGTTGTTGTACAGGTGCAGGTCCTCGAGGCGCGACATCGCCCCCAGTTCGGCCGGAATCTGGCCCGACATCTGGTTGTCTTCGAGGAACAGCGCCTTGAGTCTGGCCAGCGAGCCCAGTTCGGCCGGGATCGCGCCGGATAGCAGGTTTCCACCCAGGTTGAGGAGTTCCAGTTCCGTCAGGCGCGCGAGCCGCGTGGGAATCACGCCCCCCAGGCTGCGCCCGTTGAGGTCGAGCCCCACGACGTCATCGCCGCGTGACCGCACCCCCGTCCAGGACCGCCGGGGCAGGGCGAGGCGCCAGTTCAGCTCGCCGGTGGTCCCGGCCAGGTCGCTTCTCGCGGCGAGCAGCAGCTGGTCGTCGGTGAGTCGCTCCTCGACCCGTCGCCTCGCCGCCTCCATGGTCTCGGCCTGTCGCTGCCCCCGGTTCCCCAGCCGCTCGGCCGCGGTCCGGCGGGCCTGGTCCACCCGCTCCTGCTCCGCCAGGCGCGCTTCCTCCGCCAAGCGGGCATGCTCCGCCAGGCGGGCTTCCTCAGCCAGCCGCTCCTCCTCCGCCAGGCGGGCCTCGTCGGCCAGACGGGCCTGCTCCGCCAGCCGCTCCATCTCCAGGCGCGCCTCTTCCGCGAGCCGCGCGTCTTCTGCCCGCCGGGCTTCCTCGGCGAGCCGCTGCTCCTCCCCGCGTCGCGCGGCGTCGAGGCGGGCCTGTTCCGCCAACCGCTCCTCTCGCGCAATCCGGCGTTCCTCCGCGAGCCGCCGCGCCTCGGCCTCCGCCTCGTCCATACGGCGCGCCTCCTCCGCCTGCTTCTCCGCCTCCCGGCCCGCCGCCAGCAGTTCCGACAGACTGGTTCGGTCCAGGTAGCCCGTGGCCTCGATCCCCCGGTCGGTCTGCCATTCGCGGAGTCCCTGACGTGCTTCGGGTTCCAGCACGCCGTCGGCGTCCCCGGCGTAGCGGCCCTCGGCGGAAAGCCCCAGTTCCACCAGCGCCAACACATCGGTGCCAAGGCCGAGCTGAGCCTCCTGGGCGGCGGCGCGCTGCTCGGGCGTGAGCGTCCGGTTCCGCGCCACGGTGACCATGGCGGCCGCGACACCCACGATCATGATGACACCGGACGCATAAACGAGACGACGACGGCCTGCCCCGGGGCGGCGCATCACCGGCTCCAGGCGAGACCGATTTCGGTGCGGCCCAGGGCGCGCCTGACGAAGAGATCCGGCCCGGCCACGGCCACGGGAATCCCCCGCAGCCCCGGCGCCGCCGACACGCGCGAGATCGCCTCGATTTCGGACATCTTCCTCGACCCGAGCACCCAGTCGAGCACGCCCCAGACGCCGAGCACGCTACCCACGCCGATCAACCACCTGTTCGCGGTTTCGGTCCGGTCCCGCCTGTGCACCGCGGACAGGTACTGCCACTCCGTGTCGTAGTCCGCTCGGTCCGGAACGCCCAGCCAGGGCAGCCACCTCACCGTCGCGTAGGAGCCGCCCGCCATGACGGCGCCCCAGACGAACTTCCTCTTCCCCGACCCGCGCCTCGCGCTGGCGTCCCTGTACTGCACTTCCAGAGCCGGATCGGCCAACGTGGGGAGTTCCGCTTCCATCGTCTCGATGTCACGGCTTCCCAGGAGGTAGTCGGCGGCCCCCCAGGCGAGCAGGCCGGCACCCGACAGCATGAGTGCATTCCTGACGGTTCCCGCCGTGGAGTGCCGGTCGACAGCGGCCTGATGCGAGGCCGAGTCGGCATAGGCGTCCTCGTCCGCCGCCGCGAACAGGACCTGGGTCGTGGCGATGGCGAAAACGGCCAGCGTCCCTCCCCAGAGCGACCGCTTCAGCCCCGACGACCGACGCGCCTGCGACCGCTCGTATTGCGCGTGGATGTCCGGGATCACGGACCCCGTCGCCGGGGGCGGCGCTCCGGCGGGTACGTTGCCGACGATCTCGACTTCCGCAGCGAGGACATATCCGATCAGGTCGTCCTCGCCGGGCTGGCCGGGTATCGACACGATATGGAACGGACCCGACTCCCCGATCCAGTCGAGCGTCGCACCGGCCGCCAGATTGGCGATGACCGGGCTGGAATCGGACGGGTCGAGCCGGACGGCCGCGCCACTTCCGAGCGCCCTGACCTGCTGGGCCGACGCGACCCCGAATCCGAGAGCGGGGGCTGCGAGGGAGACTCCGAGAATCATGATGACAGCACCGACCAAGCCGTGCTTCAGTCTCATTCTCACCACTTGCCTCTTCGCGCTGTCCTCATCCGCCACCGACGGACCAGTCAAGCTCTCGCGAACGGTTGGTTGCCGGGTCAAGTCTAGCGGAACGGCCGGATGGGGTCTAGTCGGGTGCGAGGGTCAGGCGTCGTCGTTGAGCAAGCGGCGGTTTGGGTATATTGTGTCCACCATGCAGACCCAGACACCGACGACGTGGGAGGAGGTCCTGCGGATGCCGGACGACGGCAACCGCTACGAGTTCATCGGGGGGCGGCTGTACGTGACGCCCGCGCCCGTCACTCGGCACCAGCGGATTTCGAAGCGGCTAATGACGGCCTTGATGCGGGTTCTGGAAGATCCGGGCCACGGCGAGGTGTTCGATGCCCCCTTCCTGGTCGAATTCCCGGGCACCGGGAATCGTGTTCAGCCCGACGTTCTCTTCGTGTCCAACGAGAGGCGGGAGATCATCGGCGAAAAGCGGTCGGCGGGCCGCGTCGGCTCCTGATCCAGCGATGAAAGATCAAGCTGCTTCGAACTCCGCTGCGAGTCGGGACCCGTCAGATCCGGGGAGAGATGCTGCGGGACTATCCGTCAATCCGTTGCTGTGCGCCGGAAAGATGTTCAACTTCCAAGCTCTCGGACTGGAATCGGAGTGAATCGGATGACAAGACAATTGACGGCGATCGTGGAACGCGAAGGAAACGGGTACGTTGCTTTGTGCCCCGAGGTGGATGTCGCCAGCCAGGGAGACTCTGTGGCCGAAGCACGGCAGAACCTCGAAGAAGCGCTGGCCCTTTTTTTCGAAACGGCCTCCACCGAGGAAATCGAAAGACGCCTGCGCAATGAAGTCTACGTGACCCACGTCGAGATAGCGGTTGGGTAGGCTGCGTGTCCTTTCCGGTCGTGAGGTCTGCCGGATTCTGGCCACTCACGGCTTTGCCGAGGTCAGAAGACGCGGCAGCCACATGGTCATGCAGAAACTTGAAGCGACTGGTACCGTGACAGTTCCAGTGCCGGACCACCGCGAGCTGCGTGCCGGCACCTTGAGGTCCATCATTCGACAATCGGGCCTTCCGCGTTCGGAATTCGAATAGGCGGCAGGGGGATCAGGGGATTGTTCGCAGGCGGGAATCGAGGTCAACTGTTGCCGTCACCTGAGTCAGGCCCCGTATCACGCAGCTGGGACGACGAGTATCGCCGCGGCCGATACCGTGACGAGCCGCCCATCCCGTTCGTCGCACGCATTATCGACATCCTTCGCGATCGTCCGGAGACCCTGAGCGGCAAGGGCCTGTATGTCGGCTGCGGCAACGGACGGAACTACGTCGGTCTCGTCGAGGCGGGACTGGACCTGATCGGGCTCGACGTCTCGAGGGAGGCCATCGCGCAACTCCGGGCCGACCGCCCGCACCTGGCGCCGGATCTGGTGCGAGCGGACTTTCACGACTTCGAATCGGAGTGGCCGTTCGACTACATCGTGGCCATCCAGGTCTTCCAGCACGGAACAGCCGACGCGGTCCGGTCGATGTTCGCGCGCGCCGCGAAGCTGCTGAAGCGTGGAGGACTGCTCTTCGTTCGCGTCAACTCTGCCTCCACCGACGTCTACCACTCGCATCGGGTCGTCGAGCGGGGCGATCGGGGCGGGTTCACCGTCAGGTACGATGAGGGGCCCAAGCGTGGACTGGCCATCCGCTTTCTGTCGCTCCGGGAGCTGAGTGAGACGCTGGACCCGTGGTTCACGCCTCTGGTCCCGCCGACGCAGCAGTCAACCTCGCGACAATCCCCCAAGCGGGGGTCGTGGGCTCAGTGGGAAGGGGTTTGGGTCAGGCGGTAGTGCATCGGCATCCTCGAGAGGTTCGAGCTGGACCTGTTGAACAAGGGCCGGCGGTTCACGGAGCCGGCTGCGATCGTCACGGTTGAGCCTTTTCCTCCATGATCTGGATCAGGTTGCCGCATGTATCGTCGAAGACTGCGGTAACGACAGTCCCCAGGTCGGTTGGCGGCTGCACGAATCGCACACCCTCTGCCACGAGACGCTCGTGCTCGGCCTCGACATCGTCGACCGCGAAGGAGGTATAGGGGATCCCGTCCTCCACCAGCGCCTTCCTGAACGGAATGACCGCGGGGTGCCCGGCGGGCTCCAGGACCAACTCCGTCCCCTCCGGAGCTTCCGGGGATACCACGGTGATCCAGGCGTGCTCTCCCATCGGGATGTTGTGCTTCACACGGAACCCAAGGGTCTCCGTGTAGAACTGCAGTGCCCTCTGCTGGTCGTCCACGACGACGCCGCTCAGGTTGATTCTCATTTCTCGATGTCCTCGTCCGTTGAGTGTGAAGTGTCCTCGTCTGTCGAGACCGGCCACCGCTCCCCGATTGCCTTCAGCGGCGCGCCCACGAACCAGTGGAGCTTCGACCTCCCCTCGCGCCTCGTGCGAATGAGCCCGGCCGCTTCCAGGACGTCCAGGTGTTGCGAGATCGCTTGCCGCGAGGAGCTGATGCCGTGTTTCATGATCAGGCGCCCACAAAGCTCGAATAGCGATTGACCCGACCGATCGACGAGCTCATCCAGGATGGCCCGCCTGGTTCGGTCAGCGATCGCACGGTAGATGTCCACACGGTAAGTATAAGGCAAGTGGTGGCTTGCATGTCAAGGCTCGATGTTGAAGCCCGTGATCGCCGAGCGTCTCGGGATGACCGTCACGAGGTCCGGGGCCGGGGCGCTCACCGCCGTCTCGACAAGACGCGGGCGATCAAGCAGGGTATGATGCAGAAGCCGTCGGCGAGTTCCAGGCCACCTATCGTGGGGTTTGACACAATGAAGACATGGCGTTGTCCCACTCTCAGCGGGCCGCGTTGCGGCAAGTCCAGGTTGGTTCTTGCGGCGGTGCCGCTGCTCACGGCGGCGGCGTGCGGAAGCGACATCGCGGAGATCTCGGACATCGTGCTGGCACGACACGTCCACACAGACCTGTACGACGCCTACCCGGGCATCCCGTCGCCTGCCGGCGATCGCGTCGTATTCGCCGACTACGCCGCGGACAAGAGATCGCTGACGGTATACGGCGTAGCGACCGGGGTCGGCCGCGCGATGACAACAACCCAGGGGGGGCGGACGCGCGTGACCTGGTCGCCGGACGGATCGCGCGTCGTCTACGTCGACCGCCAGTCCGATCGTCACGGGGTCTGGACTCTGGACCCGACGACCGGCCGGGAGTCACGTATCGTGGATCCCGGGGACGCACGCATCGACTATCCGCGATTGCGGGCCGACGGGACGGTGACCGCGCTTCGATACGCGGGTGCCGATACCGCGTGGGTCGCGTACGCGCCGGGACCGGACCGCGCGATGTCCGTGGTCGTCGACCGTGCCGGGGGATGGGTCGCGGCCGTGCAATCTCCCGACGGGCGTACGGTCGCATACCTTCGCAGCGCGGGCGGACGCTCGGACCTCGCCGTGACAGAGATTGCGACGGGCGAAACGCGCACGCTCGCCACCGACCTCCAGGTGGGTTGGGACCGCCGCGTGGAGTGGTCCTCCACCGGCGACGCGCTCCATCTTGCGGCAGCGGGGATCAACGACTCGCTCTTTGTCGGCTGGCGCGTGCCACTGGACGGAGGCCCGGCCGAACGGCTGGAGCACAGGGGCCGTGACGTACTCGCGGTCACGCCGCTCGCCGACGGCCGCGTCGCTCTCAGTGTGTACCACACGCGCACCACGGTGGGCCTTGTGCCGGTGACCGGAGGGGAACCCACCGATGTCTTGCGGACAGATTCCACGAGCGCCTTTCTGCCTTCCTGGCACCCCGACGGCGGGTCGCTGGGGTTCATCACGTTCTCCTGGCGACGCACCCGCATGCCTATCGACTTCGACCTGGGCGTCCTTGACCTCGACGCCGGGGGCGCCCCGACCGGCCCCCCCCGAACGCTCCTCTCGGAAGAGGGCGAAGACTACGGAGCGGCGTGGTCGCCCGATGGCCGGTGGCTCGCCTTCCACTCGCACATGGAGCAGAGCGACGACATATGGCTCGTCCCGGTGGGCAGCAGCGAGCGACCCACACGACTCACGCGGTTCGGGCCGGGGGCTGACACCGGCGAGCCGCATTGGAGCCCGGACGGTCGGGCGCTCGCCTTCAGCAGCCACGGTCCGCCGCCCGAGGGGAACCCGGGGTCGGTATACACGGTCGCCGTCGATCCCGTTACGGGGTCCGCGGTTGCCGATCCTGTCCGAGTCCCGCTCGACGGGTTCCAGGGCTATGCCATGGGAGCCCGTTTTTCGCCGGACGGCGAGCGGCTGGCCTTCTACGGACGCTCGTTCGAGGACGGACGCGTCACCGTCTACACGGTGGCGGCTGCCGGAGGAATCCCCACGGCAGTGATCTCCTTTGTCAATGGAGAACCGTACAGCGCGCCCGAGTGGAGCGCCGACGGCGCGTCGCTCTTCTACTCGCGCAACGACGGCTCCGGGCCCTTCCAGGTGTGGCGGGTCGACATCGCCACCGGCGCGACGGAACAGGTGACGACCGGCGTGCTGGGCGCACTCCAGCCAAGCGTGAGCCCCGACGGACGCACGCTCGCGGTAACGATGCGCGAGGCTGCCATCGAGGTCGTTGCGGTGGCCGCTCGGGCGGGGGCCGCGCGCGCCAGCGCGAAGTAGGTGGCCGAGGCGGGTCTGGCGGGGATGATTCCGTAGCGCCGTGACATTTGCGTAGGCCGCGGCGACCTGCTACTGCCCCTGGTCACGCTCCACTTGTTCGGTCGAGCCGCCGCGGCTGATCAGCCGTTCCGTGAAATCCTGCCGCTCTTCCAGGAGGGCAAGCCTGTCGTGCAGGTTCTCGATCGACTCGACAAGGCGGCCGTCGCCCGCGTGGGACGACCTCTTCTCCAGGACCATGACGTCCAGCAGGGCCCCCAGACGCTTCGCGACGGGTCGTAGCAGCGCCACTGCTCCGACCGTGAGGATGAGGACTACGCCGACGATCATGGGAGCGATGAATTCCCATTCCATTTGGCTCTCCCCGTTGTGTCGCGGAAACGGCGGAAGCGCAGGTGGCCACGCAACGACCCATACTACGGATGCAGGGGGAAGCAGTTTCATCAGTGGCGGTTGGCGTTGGCCCGACCCTGTCCCCGCCACAACGGCGAACGTAGCCGTATAGCGGCTTGCGGCATCCGTCTGCCACGCGTTGACCCGGTGCAACACCTCCGGCCGGACTGTCGGCGTGCTTGGAGCATGTGCTATAGTCAGCCACGAGCCTACGATCTCGTCTATTTCACGAAAAACAGGACACCCATCATTGCGAAGTCAGTTGCAGCGCAACAGATCTCCGAACAGGCTGTCATTGATGCACAAAGAGCCTGGGGCGAGGGCATTGTCGCGATCGCCGGAATCCATGCCGATGGCGGCGACTACACCGCCCGTGCGAAGGAGCACATCCATGATCTTTATGCGTATGGCGAAACCAAAGTCATGTTCAAGCCGACCATGGCAGCGGAAGATCAGTTCCGTGGGACATTTGACGGAGCTCTGAGCTATTTCATCGGGCAAGACGGAACGGAGGACAAGGGGTTCGCAATCTCGGGCTGGACCAAGGTTCGGTGGGAGAACCACGGCATCTACACCAGCGACACGTCCGCAATGGCCATGGGTAACTACTACTTCACAGGCCCGGACGGAAACGAGACAAAGGTCGAGTATACGTTTGGCTACGTCCTTGTTGACGGTGATCTGAAGATCATTCTTCATCATTCATCGCTGCCGTACAGGCCGGGATAGTCGAGCTGCTCGTCGAAGCAGGGCCATCCGCCGCTGCGCTCCAAGCCCAAATCCCGAAACCGTCCCGGCCATAGCCCCGTACCTTCACCCCATGCAAGCTGGGCCCCAGCAGGACCATACCCTCGCAAGTCTCTCGCGCGTGACGCACCGGTACGGGCCGGTTGTCGCGCTGGACGGGCTCGATCTGGAAGTCCGCCGGGGCGAGGTGCTGGGGGTGCTCGGCCCCAACGGTGCCGGCAAGACCACCGCGATCAGCCTTCTACTCGGGAGCCTGGGTGTGCAGGAGGGCGCCGCCAGCGTGTTCGGCTGCGCGCCGGGAGCACCCGAGGTGCGGGTTCGGCGCGGTGCGATGCTGCAGATCTCGGGCATCTCCGCGAATCTGACCGTGCGCGAGCACATCGAGCTCTTCCGCGCGTACTATCCGGCGCCGCTTCCGGCCGCGCGCCTGCTCGCCATGGCTGGCCTCGAGGATCTCGCCCAACGCCGGTACGGGAAGCTCTCCGGAGGTCAGAAGCAGCGGGTGATGTTCGCGCTGGCGCTGGCCGGCGATCCCGAACTGCTGTTTCTGGACGAGCCCACCACGGGGCTCGACGTCGATGCGCGGCATCGCCTGTGGAGCGAGATCCGGGGTCTCAGGGAATCCGGGCGGACCACTGTCCTCACGACGCACAACCTGGACGAGGCGGACGCGCTCGCCGACCGCGTGGTGGTCATCCACAACGGGCGGCGGATCGCGGAGGGCACTCCGGCGGAGATCAAGTCGCGCACGGCGGGGCGTCTCGTGCGCTGCGTCACCCGGATCCGGCCCGACGAGGTTGCGGGCCTGCCCGGCGTGGTCGAGGCCCGGACCCGCGGACGGCATCTGGAGACCCTGACGACACAGCCCGAGGACCTGGTCCGGGAACTGCTCGCGCGCGACGAGGCGCTGGCGGACCTCACGGTCGTGGCCGCAGGGCTGGAAGATGCGTTCCTCGCGCTGACGCGGGACACCAAATGACCCTGGGCCGGCGCTTCCGAATCTACCTGCTGGAAGCGCGCTTCCAGATCGTGGAGGCACTGCGGGAGCCCATGTTCGCGATCCCCACGCTGACGTTTCCGCTCATCTTCTACCTGTTCTTCAGCGTGATCATGGGCACGCGCGGTGTGTCGCTGACCGTGCCGACCTACGCGCTCGCGACCTATGGCGTCTTCGGCGTCCTCGGCCCGGCAATCTTCGGCTTCGGAGCCGGGCTTGCGAACGAACGCGACACCGGCGTCCTGCTCCTGAAGCAGACCACGCCCATGCCCGCTGGCGCCTACCTCTTCGCCAAGGTCATGGCGGCGCTGATCTTCGGCGCGGTCGTCGTGGCGGCCCTGTTCCTGATGGCTGCCCACATGGCGGGAGTGGCCCTCCACCGCTGGCAGTGGTTTGCGCTCGCCGGGGTGCTGCTCGCCGGCGTGATCCCGTTCTGCGCGCTGGGCCTGGCGATCGGTGTGTGGGCGAAGGGACGCTCGGCCGTTGCCGTGGTCAACCTCGTCTTCCTGCCCATGGCCATGCTCTCCGGGCTCTGGCTCCCCATTTTCATGTTCCCGGATGTCATGCAGGACATCGCGCTCGCGCTTCCCGCCTATCACCACGCGCAGCTCGCGCTGAAGGTCATCGCGATGGACGCCGGGCAGCCGGTCCAGGTGCACTTCGCCGTTCTGATGGCCGAAACGCTCGTCTTCCTTGCCCTGGCGACGCTCGGGTTCCGCCGCGCGGACAGCTTCTCGATGAGGAGATCCCGATGAAGAGCGCACGTCATCTCGTCGGCCGCAGCCTGACCTGGTTCGTGGTCGGAGTCGCGGTCTTCGTCGGCGTGCTCACGACCCTGCCGGTGCCGCAAGCCGCGGAGGGACCGGACCGGGGAGTTCCCGACGAGATGTTCGCGATCGTGGACGTCACGGCCTTCGACGGCGAGGCCTTCCGGCAGGGATGGGACGTGTGGGTCGAGGACGGGAGGATCCGGCACGCCGGTCAGAGGCTCGACCTGCCGGACGACCTCCCGCGCCTGGACGGACGGGGCCACACGCTGATCCCGGGGCTGGTCGACGGCCACGTGCACAGCTTCCAGTCCTCGCTGGGCGACGCGCTGCGCTTCGGGGTGACCACGGTGCTGGACCAGTCCACGGACCCGGCCTTCGCCGCGGCGATGCGGCCCGCGCGCGAGGAGGTGGGGCGCGGCACCGGGGCGGACCTCTTCTCCGCCGGCATGACCGCGACCGCTCCGGAAGGGCACGGCACGCAGTACGGGACGCCGGTGGAGACCCTGAGCGGCCCGGACGAGGCCGCGGAGTGGGTGCGGGCGCGCAAGGTCGAGGGCTCCGATTGGATCAAGATCATCTACGAGGACGGCAGCGCCTTCGACATGGAGATCCCGTCGCTCGATGGAGAGACGGTGGCCGCGGTGATCGAGTCCGCGCACGCGGAGGGACTCGCCGCCGTGGTGCACGTGAGCACCCTCGAGACCGCTCTCGAAGCGATGGCTTTCGGCGCCGACGGCCTGGTGCACGTGTGGCGCGACGAGCTCGTCTCCGAAGCCGATGCGCGGCGGTTCGCGGAGGCCGACATCTTCGTGGTCCCGACGCTGTCGGTCATGGTTGCCGAAGACCCCTCCGTGGCGGAACTGGTGAGCGAGACCGACGACGCGATGCTCTCACCGATTCAGCGGCAGACGCTCGCCGCTCGCTTCCCGGGCGGCCTCGCGGAGGGCGGAGACGTGGCGATCGAGAACGTCCGCCGGCTGCGCGCGGCCGGAGTGCGGCTGGTCGCGGGGACGGACAGCCCGAACCCGGGGACCGGGACGGGAATCTCCATGCACGGGGAGCTGCGTCTGCTCGTGCGGGCGGGGATGGGAAACACGGAGGCGCTGGCGGCGGCGACTTCGGTGGCGGCGGACGCGTTTGGCGTTGCGGAGCGCGGCCGGATCGCGGAAGGCCATCTCGCCGATCTGGTGCTGGTGCGCGGCGACCTCGAGGAGGACGTGTCCCGCAGCCACGATATCGTCGCGATCTGGAAGGATGGGTACCTGGTGGATCGTGCCGTTGGCCCCGCGGGCGGCGGGCCTGGAGCCGAGATCGCGCCCGCCCCCACGGAAACCCTGGTCGCGGACTTCGAGAACGGGTTCGAGGCGAGCTTCGGCGAGTGGGACGTGACGACGGACCAGCTGATGGGCGGCTCCTCCAGCGCCAACCCGGCCGTGCGGGACGGCGCGCTGGTGGTCACCGGCGAGATCGCCCCGGGACCTGCCTTCCCCTGGGCAGGCGTGATCTGGATGCCCGGCGAGCAGCCCATGCAGCCCGTGGACTTCTCCGGCCGGGAGGCGATCCGCTTCCGGACGCGCGGGGATGGGCGGCAGTACTCGGTGATGCTGATCAGCAGCGCGCAGCCGGCCGGGCCGCCGCCCACCGTGACGTTCGTGGCGTCTGAGGAGTGGGCTCAGGTGGAGGTCCGGCTGGACGACTTCCCGACGGCCACGCCGGAAATCATTGCGGGGCTGGCGTTTGTGGCGGAGGGGCCGGTGGGAGGCTTCGCCTTTGAGGTGGATGAGGTGGAGGTGAGGTGAGGGGGGCGCCACCGCAAGCCAGGCTCGACTGCTCGACCTCCATTCGGCTTGCACATGCAAGGCACTCTTGTATGTTGGCGTGCGTCCAAGTCGTGCGGCGCCGTCCGCCCTGCGGCACCCCGCAATGTGAAGTGCCGGAAAAGGAAGCCCGATGAGCAGCGATCCAGGCACCGTTACTCGTGACATGCGTCTCCCCGTGACGGTGTTGTCCGGCTTCCTCGGAGCCGGGAAGACCACCCTCCTCAATGAGGTTCTGAACAATCGGGAGGGACTCCGGGTCGCGGTCATCGTGAACGACATGAGCGAGGTCAACATCGACGCGGCCCTCGTCGAGCGCGGAGGTGCCCGGCTCTCGCGGACCGAAGAGACGCTCGTCGAGATGACGAACGGTTGCATCTGCTGCACGCTGCGGGAGGATCTGCTCGCGGAAGTCTCCCGGTTGGCCCGGGAGAGGCGTTTCCACTACCTGCTGATCGAGTCCACGGGGATCTCGGAGCCCATCCCGGTCGCCCAGACCTTCACCTTCGAGGACGAGCACGGCGTGAGCCTCGGCGACATCGCGCGCCTCGACACGATGGTCACCGTCGTGGACGCCGCGAACTTCCTGAAGGACTTCAACGCGGCCGAGGCGCTGCAGGACCGCGGTGAGTCGCTGGGCGAAGAGGACGAGCGGACGGTCACGGACCTGCTGATCGATCAGGTCGAGTTCGCCGATGTCATCGTGCTCAACAAGCTCGATCTCGTCACCGAGGACCATGCGCGTGAGGTCGAAGCCATTCTGCGCACGCTCAACCCCGGCGCGGAGATTCACCCGGCTACACGTGGGCAGGTGCCCCTCGGGCGCGTGCTCGACACGGGCTTGTTCGACTACGACAAGGCGGAAAGCTCCGCTGGATGGATCCGTGAGCTGGAGGGAGACCACACGCCCGAGACGGAGGAGTACGGGATTTCGAGCTTCACCTATCGGACTTCGGCACCGTTCGACGCGGAGAAGCTGTGGGCGTTCCTGAACGACGACGAGAACTGGCGCGGCGTGCTCCGGTCGAAGGGCTTCTTCTGGGTCGCCGCCAATCACAGGGTCGCATACGAGTGGACGCAGGCCGGGGGTGTGAGCTCCGTCAACCCCATGGGCATGTGGTTGGCCGCGGTGCCGAGGGAGGACTGGGAGCACGCGGACGGAGAGCGACCGGACCAGCAGCCGGGTTGGCACCCTCGGTACGGGGATCGTCACCAGGCACTCGTCTTCATCGGCCAGCAGATGGACGAGGCCGCAGTACGCGCGCGACTCGACGCATGCCTGCTCGACGACTCCCTTGCCGCCGCCGACCGCCGCCACTGGGCGGGACGTCCCAACCCCTTCCCCGAGATTCCGATGGTCGAACAGGTGGCCGGATGAACACTCCGGCTCGAGCGACCTCTCGTTCTTCGCCGAAATCACGGTGCCGTCGGGCGGAACCTCACTCGTCCTTGAAAGCCTCCACCCAGGCCCGGCCAACCGAGGTGATGCGGAAACGCTGTCTCGGGCTGCGCTCCTTTTCGGGCATCGTCATCTCGATCCAACCTTTGTCCAAACACGGATCCAGAAACCGCTTCTTGACGTCGCTCCCGCTCTTGAGCTTTACCGCGTCACGGATCTCCTTGCGCGACATTTCGCCAGACATCACAAGCAGCAGCCGCTTCTCGTTCTTCCCGGGTACTGGTGCTTCGTCAGGCGACTCAGGTTCATCTTCAGCGGTCATTCGTTCGGCGAGCTCCGCCGGTCTACTCTCTCGGACAACGGCCACTCCGGGAGCAGCTTCAGGTTCGGAACGGAAAAGCTCACCCTGAGGAGACCCGGCGAGCGCTGGAACCTGTGTCCCGTCATCGAACACGATCTCGCGAAGCTTGTCGGGTGTTTCAGGTTCCGACCACCAGCGGGCACCGCGCGCAACCAATGCGTCAAGCCCTCTGGATGGCTCGCCGGTTGAACGGACATACAACGGCACATAGTGCAGCTTCAGTTGCTCCGTCGCGCCCGCCCAGGTGCCGCCATGCCCATGGTCGGAGTTCACGACCAACGCCGAATCGGCCAGCGCATAGATCTGCTTGTTGCGTTCCATCGCCTGCCAACCCCGGAACCGGACTGCGGGATCGAAGGAGGAGACCAGCACCAGCCGTCCGTCCATGAGCGGCTCCCGATTGCCGCGGTCGAGCGCGGCGCGTTCGAGGTTGTTGCCCAGGACGCCGATCGCGCGCCCACCCGCCTCAAGGGATCCCCGCATGGCCGTTTGATCGACGCCGCGAGCCCCACCGGAGACAATCGGCACCGCCGCTTCGGCGGCCAACCGTCCAACGCGGTCCGTATACTGAATGAGTTCGTCGTTCACCTTTCGCGAGCCGACCACTGCCAGTCCCCCAGCGTCCAAAGCGTCCCGGTCGCCGCAACCGTAGAGCACCGGCGGACGCTGCCTCCCCATCTTCTTCCGGAGCCGATTGGGGTAGTCGTCGTCTGCTCTTGTGACCACCCAGATCGCTCGAGCGCGCCAACGCTCCAGGGCCTGGGCCAGAAGGAATCCTCGTTGGAGAAGTCGACGAACATCTTCAAGGGTTCGTCGGGTCTTCAACCGGGACCACGAGTTATCGAGTTCCCGCAGGCCTTCGGAACCCAGAAGATCCGCGGGTTCCATAGCGGTGTCGCGAAGGTACCGGACCAAGTTGTTGTAGTCGCCGAGGGGCAGAGGCCTGACGGTCGGACGCGCGCCCCCGGCCAGAAGTGGCGCGGTCAGCAGCAGGATCGCCTGGGCGTTTGGGCTTAGTTCGCCGTTCATGAGGCACGCCCCAGCATAGAGAGCGCGAGTGGCCAGACCCTGCCGCTACCCTGCATGCGCAAAAGCCACGCTGCCACAGTGAAGGTCCAGCCGGAACCGACGACGTCGTCCACGAGCAAGACCGGAGTGTCCGGCATGTGGGTGCGCGCAACCGCGATGGAACCGTCGATATTGCCAGCTTGTTGCATCGAGTTTCGCATGTTCTTCTGAGGAGGCCGGTCCTCGGTCTTGACGAGTACCGGACGAAACGGAAGTCCGAGCGCCCCCGACAATCGCTCTGCGAAGTCGGGCACGAGGCTCGGATTTCGGCGTGACGGGATGCTGGTTACCCACCGTGGCGCTGGACTCGGACGCCATCGCCGGACCAGTGAGACGCACGCGGCGACCAGATCGTCGGCAAACCGGCCGTCCTTCTGCTTCCCGCGCCTTACCATTTCTCCCCATCCTCCGTCGCCCCAGAGGCACAGCGCCCTTCCTGTTTCGGCACGGTGCTCGTCCGCAATCCAGCCTTCGACTGCGGAGTGCGACAACCCACCCGATGGCCACTTCAATCGTGGCCGAATGGGCAGTTCGAGACGGCAAAGAAAGGCCAGCACATCGCGCTCGGTTCGAGCGCTGACCTCTGCGGGAAGCGGTGGAAGCCGGGGAGACCCGGTTCCCTCTGTCTCACCGTCGAGCGCCCGAATCAGGAACTCCATGCGGCCGTGTTCCAGGCGGACGTATTCCTGCATCTGGCGTTGTTCCTCCATGCGGACCCTGGTCAGGCGGTCCACTCGCTCCCAGAAGGATTCCCTCAGGTTGACAGCGGTAAGCCGCCACTTGCCGCCGTCCTTCACGATAGGAGGCGGCGACTCCAGGGACAGCAACTTCGTCGTGCGCGCAATCCGACCATTCGAGAGGTTCACCTGGCGTTGGAGTTGGTAATCTGACAGGCCCGAGGGCGATTCCTTCAGAGCTCCTATCACCTGGTCCGCCTCCTCGCGAGTGGGGAATGCTGTAGTGATGAAGTACTCGGTGATGTCGGTCTCTTCGTCACCACTGAGCAGGACGCCATACGCCTTCTCCAAGGCCCGGCCGGCACGGCCCACCTGTTGATAATAGGCCACGACCGACCCGGGCGTCTGGTAGTGAATGACGAAACCCAGGTCCGGCTTGTCGAAGCCCATCCCCAGCGCGACGGTGGCCACCAACGCCTTCACACGGTTCTCGATCAGAGCGCGCTCCAACTCTTCTCGTTCCTCCGATTCCATCTTGCCTGTGTAAGCCTTGACCTCGATGCCCCGTTCCTGGAGCCACTTCGCCACCAGCTCCGCATCGCGCACGGTCAGCGTGTAGATGATTCCATGACCGGGAAGTACGGGAAGCTGCTCAGCGAGCCAGGCCAGCCGCTGAGACTGACGAGGCAGGCGTATGGTCTGCAGGGCGAGCGACGGACGTGCCAGCGGTCCACGCTGGACGCTCAGGTGAGGTCCGAGAACGTCGCGAAGATCGTCCATCACCCGATTGTTGGCCGTGGCGGTCGTCGCGAGCACTCGCATGTTGGGCGGGAGGTCTCGGGCGGCCCGCTCGATCCTCTGATAATCCGGCCGAAAATCGTGACCCCAATCTGAGATGCAGTGACACTCGTCGATCACGAGGAGCGAGACGCGGTCGGCGATCCCTGGAAGTACCTGGCCTTCGAAGTGCGCGTTGGCGAATCGTTCCGGCGCGATGAGGAGGATATCCACCTCGTCGCCGTCAAGCGCAGCTTCCACTCTCGGCCAGTCGTCGCGGTTGGCCGACGTGATCATCTCTGCACGCACTCCCATCCGTCTCGCGGCCTCAATCTGATTGCGCATCAACGACAGCAGGGGAGAAACAAGCAGGGCCGGGCCTCTGCGCGCTTCCCGTAGCAACCTGGTCGCGATGAAATAGACGAAGCTCTTTCCCCAACCCGTCCTCTCCACAACCAGGAGGCGCCCTCGACCCTCGGCCACATGACGGATCGCTTCCTCCTGTCCGGGGCGGAAGGTAGCGTCGGGAATGCGGGTGCCCGTGCGCAGGAGTTCCAGCGCTCGTTGCGGGCGGTAGGACACCGGCAGGCTCCGGGCCATGGCGCGCAGGGCTGTCCCGATGTCTGCCTCGTCACCCGAAGACAACTCGTGATGCTGCGATTCCATGATCCGATGCAAGATTGCTCGATTGAACGTTGCCAGTCGCTGCTCCGACACGACAAGCAGGCGGACGCTGCTGGATGGAAGGCCTTCCTGCCACCGAGGGGCATGCACCACGACACCGAACCTGGGATGACAGCCCGCCCAATACTCCCCGCCGTCAATCTTCACGTCTGGCATATGGTCATCCATCTCTCCGGTTCTTTCCCAAGTGGGTACTCCAAAGTGGGGGAGGGGCGCGGGCGGTTGAATGGCTGGGTGGGCAGAGTGTCGGATCGATTGCGGGAAGAGCGCTGGAAGTCGTCGAGAATGTAAACTTTACATGACACAATGGAAAGCGTAGATGACATCACGACACCACCAAGGCTCGTCATCGATCGCCGCTGAACCACTCCGTGCCTACTTCAGCAATCCCGCCCGTCCTTGACCTCGAGCAGCCCGAGTCGTCGGCGATCCAGCAGCGTCAGGGCATCCGGTACCGCTCCAGAAACGCCAGGTCGAACTCGTTGAAGGCGACGATGTAGACATGCGCGCGGCCGAACCCGGCCACCACCCGGTCCCCTGCGAGGGTCAGCGCGCTGACCAGCCGTCCCCCGCGGTCGAACAGGTCGTAACGGGTGCCGCTGTCCGCGGGCACGTGTCGGCGCACCCACGCGCGGCCGAGCGGGTCTACGCGGACGGTTGCGTTATGAAAGGCCGGCTTTACGTCGTGCCAGGTGTAATCGTCGTAGTCGACTTCGTCGTCCGGTGGCCCGAATCCGCCGCGCGAGAAGTTGGTCGCCGTGGTGCCGTCCTCGCGCACTCCCATGTCCATGACGATGCCTCCGTGGCGCTGTGAGGACCGCAAGTCCTCTTCCATTTCGGCCGTTGTGACGGGAAGACGAGCGTACGGGATCGTGTCGCCGTAGATCACCGTGCCGTTCCGCGCGATCCAGTTCACGCCGTAGTGTCCCGCACGGGCAATGACGACCGACCCGTCGGCGGCGGTGCCCCAGGCGTCCTGGGGCGACATTCGAATCGGAATGACGTAGGTGCCGTCGTCGGTTTCGGTGACCTCGTACTCGCGCAGCTTGTATCTGGCCACGGTATCAACCGTCGCGTTCGTGGTACCGATCCGCAGAATCGCGCCGCTGTCCGGTGGCGGGTAGCCTCCCAGCACGGGTACGTAGGCGTTGCCTTCCCCGTCGACGGCGTCGGGCAACACCATGACGGGCGCATCGTCCCCTGCGAACACGGCGATCGGGCGACTGCCGCCGAACACCATGTCCGGCCCGATGCGCACCAGCCGTGCGTTGCCCAGGTCCACGAGGAGAATGGAGTCGCCGCTGATGGGCCAGACCGCGTCGGGTTGCCGGTATTCGCCCGGTCCCTCGCCGACCCTTCCCACCACGGTCCGCGTGCCGTCGTCCATGTCGACGCGGTAGAGCGCCTTCCCCAGCGGGTCGGCCACAAGGACATGCCCGTCCGGAAGCTCGACTGCGGTATGCACATAGCCGAAGTCATCGGGAAAAACCGTGTCAGGTGGGCCGAGCGGTTCGGGCTGTACGTGACCGTCCTCGCCTGTGCGCACGGCGCCTGAATCGCAGGCCTGGACACAGAACGCCGCGACGACAGCCCACGTAAATCGACTCCGGCGGATGGAACGTGATGACCACGCGGACTCCGCGTAGGTGTTGGCCCCATGTCCGTGTTGGTTGTCCATACCCAGCATAACGCAGAGCATGCCGGATCGGTGTCGCGTGGGGGCGACATCGATCGACGTCGGCGGCGATCCGTACTGGGGCATGAGCCTGCGCGATGTGACGGGTGACGGCCTTCCGGACCTGGTAACGCCGAAAGCCGACCATAATGAGGCCAATCACCGCACCGCCCGTATCCGCTCCTCAGCCTCACGAAACCACCCACGAATATCGACAGCCACCTCCTCGATTTCCCTCGGAGCGCGCACCCGGTCGCCCGCGCGCTGGTGCAGCGCGACGATCAGGGGATGCAGGCCCGTGGATTTGGCGGTGTCGGCCGAAAGGATGGCCAACAGGTCACGGGGCGCGGCACCTCTCGCGACCAAGCCAGCCACCAGGTCCAGCATCTCCCGCATCGTCACCTCATCGTCGGGAAGGTACACGGCATAGGCAGCCTGAAACGAGCCCAGCGCAGCTCGATGGTCCTCTTGGACGGCCAGGGCCAGTGACCTGGCACCCTCGGCGCGCCATTTCAACCACTCGACCCTCGACCCTGCCCACGGATCCTCATCATCACTCGGCCAAGAGCGAGCCACTCTTTCCAACCTCTGGCAACTCGCGAGGGCTTCGTCGGCGAGACCGATGTCGGCCTGCGCCATGCACTTCCAGCTCAGGGCAACCGCCGCGTCGCGCCGCAGGTCCAGGACGTCGGAGGACTGGACGCTGTCGATAACTGCATCATAGCTGCGGATCTCTTCTTTGCGGTCGCCGAGGCGTCGGCACGCAAGGGCCTTGCTCATCAGCGCCGCGACAATCTTCGCGCGGGTTTCGGGGTGACGGGTAGCGTCGAATCGGCCCACCACATCGTCGTAGTCACGGATGGCGCCGGGAACGTCGCCAAGATGCGCCTTGCAGCACCCGCGCGTAACAAGTGTTTCCGCGATCACCGCTTCAAATCGCCCATGATGCCACGATCCGAACCGACGCATGAAGTCGTCACAGGTTCCGATGGCGGCGACATGGTCGCCAAGGCTGTGCTGTGCTCCTCCCCTCATGGCCAGCGTCAGGGCCGTCCACAGCCGGACCATCTCGTCGCGGCTGTCGGCAAGACCCAGCGCCTGGTCGGAGAGTGCCAGAACGGCGCGCGCATTCCCCAACTGTTCATGGGCGAAAGCCTTCAGGTACCTCGTCCACGCAGTGTACGAATCCGTCGGGGGCTCCTGGGTCTCCTGCGATCGGGACGACAGGTCGTCGTCCACGAGTTCGATGACTCTCTCGAACTCGTCCGCCTCAACCGCCGCCGCAACGGCTTCCTCCAGGTCCTCGATCGCCTTGACCTCCGCACGGGTCGTCGCATGTTCCGAAGCCCGTTGGATGGCCTCCCACTTCCTGTCGACCTGACAGTCGCCAAGGGGCGGTCTGCTCAAGAGCGCCCACCGGATTCCGCGTCGAAAGACCTCCGACTCCGCCGCCACACCGGTCAGCCACGCAGAGAACCTCCACAGATCCCCAACCCCATAGCACGCCACCATAATCCGAATCAGATTCTCCACGACCGCAGCTTCGTCCCGCTCCCGCCGCAGCTTGTAGTACATGCTGTACAACGGCTCGGCAGCCGCATACAACCGCTTCCGCCCCCGACCCTGTCGGACGACCGCACCGCGTTCGACCAGCCGCCCGAGCATGGTCGATACCACCCGGATGTCCACGCGCGCCCGTTTCGCGATTTCGCTCGCCGAGGACGGCCGCCAGAGGTCGATCACGGCCACGTACACACGCCGTTCCGTCTTGGGCAGGGCCTCCAGGTGACCCCGGAAGTACTCGGTGTGCTCGTCGATCATGGTGACCAGCTCGGACATCAGCCGACGAACGGAACGATGACGCGCGAACTCGGCCGCCATCACCAGCAAGCGAGGATTGCCGCCCGTGAGGATATGGAGCGGCCTGACTTCGGACCGGCTCGCCCGCCTCGCGTTCACGACTTCCCACAGGCGAGCGCACTCCTCGGCGTTCAGCGGCCCCAGCTCGACGATGCGGAACATTTCGAAGAACGGCTCGGCAACGTCGTCCAATTCGCGGAAGCGGCTGGTGGCCGAGGCCAGCAGGATGATCTGCGGTTCGGTCTGAAGGACTTCGCGGAGCTGCCAGCCGAAATCGTCGTGGGCATCCCGCAAGAGTGACTGCAGGTTCTCGACTATGAGGACCAGCTGCTTCCGCAGTCGATCTGTGGCATCCAGCACGGCAGCGCGGGCCTGCGGCGCGGTGATCTGCTCCCGCCAGCGCGACGAGAGCGCAGCGTGGGTTTCGCGGAGTTCCCGTGCCATCGCGGCATCGTGCTCAGCGACCTCGTTGGCCAGATGGGACATGGTCTCCAGCCAGAAGTCTGTGAGCCCGAAGATCTCCGGGCTCTCCTCCATGAACCGAACCGGCAGCAGCGAACCGGCAAATCCCCGGTTGCTCCGTAGCTCTGCCGCGACCCGCGCAAGGAGCATGGTCTTGCCCCGTCCGCGCGGCCCGACCACTAGAGTGTGCTGGCACGAGGGGGACTTGATGTTGCCCCGAAGCTCATCGAGCAGGAGGCCTAGTTCGTGACCGCGGACCACGAACTGCTTCCTGATCTCCTGATCCGACTGGAAGAGGCCGGGGTTGAACTTGCGGATGGTTGGGACGGGTTGGGTGGTCATGGATCGAACATACATACAACGATGTCGTTGTCAACTGATTTGTTGTGTATGCTCGCGGCGGATTTCCCTCGGGAAACGCCTAAGCAGGCTACCGGGATTCCAAGCGAGGCCCACCAAGGGTTGGTTTCGGTGGGGAACTGGACAGGCCAAGCCAACCAAGCCATACGTCCCCAAGAAGGAAACGGGCAACCCGAGATCGGAGAACACCGACGATAGCCTCATAAACCACGCGATCTTGAAATGGCAGCAGGGCAGCAGGGCGAGTGCGAATCTGTGACTTCGGTACGGTGATGATATGGGCAGGAGTCGGGTCGTATCTGCCGATCTCCAATTCCCGGACTAGGTACTCCGAAAATCGTTTGCCGAGTTGGCCACCCGCCTTATCCTCCGGTCTTGGGGGAAGAAGATCGTTACCCCTCGAGGCTGCACGAATGGCAGCACGGATGTTGAAGCGTTCGGCGACTCGCTGATATGGCGTGCGAAAGGAGTTCATTGTCTATCTTTTGTTGTTCTCTTGAGCATCGTCACCAGCTGACACGTCTAAACGAAGCAGCACCTGTTCTAGCGAACTCAGATGCTGATCGAGATCCTCCCACAGATCCAGCCATCGGCTGTCCAAGGGTTCGCTCGGTTGTCGAATAAACTCGGAGATGCTCTGGATTGCATTTCCACGCCGAATGATCTCCTCCATCACCTCGTCTGCTTCACACGGAACCAATGACGTACCTAGCCTGTCGGGTGACGCAGTGCCCAGGAGCCCGGACGACAGCCGTGCCACGCTAAGGCCAAGTCGAGCGATCCGTGACCGCGCTACATACGGAACCTCTTCTCCTTGTGCGACTGCCCTTACAGCCCGTATTTCACTACGACACTTCTCTATAGTCGCCACCGACGATCACCTCCAAATGACCCACAAGCTCTCGTGCCCTTCCCCACCATGCCTTGCCATCCACCGAAACCAGCATCTCGCTACCGATCCGGCCATCGCCGTAGAGACGGTAATTGTAGAGTTCACCGAATCCGTTCCAATCTCCCGGACAACCGAGGGCATCCACAATCGCTCGCACCGGACTGGTTCGCCCAAACTCCGGACAACCGTGCAACCAGCACCCGAGTATCGCCGAGTGACGAATGATCGTTGCCAAGACCGACAGCTCAAACGGATCACTCCATCCCTCTGGACCGGATCTCTCGATGTCCTTCAGCACCATCGCGAAGCCTCGCACATCACGCGAGGCCATCGTGTACTTTGGAAGGCCGTCCAGCAGTCGCCGAAACACGCCACGGCACTCTTCGTCCTCGAAAACTGGTCGCCCCTCCAGCCGTAGGTGATGCAGAAAGAGCGACCCGTACTCTGCCATCCCTCTGATCTCTCTCCACGAATATCGACTAACGCTCGGGTTACCCCATTCGTCACCGAACTCTGCCAACCTGCTTTCCGGCAGTGCACCGTCACCAATCATTAGTACATCTACGTCGCTGTCCGACCGAGCGTCACCGCGGGCGTGGGAGCCATATAGCCACATGGCTCGGGGCACCATCATTGCCGAATGCTCCATCGGAAAACGTAAGCCGCCATAAGCGCCAGCACTATGACCCCGCAAGCTGCCTCCACGATGGCGATACCATGGCTATACCACTGTGTCGCAGATATGGCCGACAACCCCGCGATCGGAAACATCGTCGAAACACTAAATAGCAAGTAATCGAAAAACCCAATGATGTGGCCATCTTGGTGATCGAATCCGGTGGGCAGCAGATAGTACACCGAGGGAAAGACCAAGAGCGCCGCGAGCAGGGAATTGCGCACGAGAACCTTTAGGCTCTCACCATATCCGAGCAGATACCTGTTGATCAAACTCACGCCCAAGTTCAGCAGAGCCCTGACCCTTGCGAACCCGCTATAGTGGTCCTTGTACCAATCGGACTCCCCAAGAAAGGCGTTTTGCAGGTGTTGTTCCCGAGACGCCATCTCCCTAATCCGATAGCGTCGAGCATCACCTCGCAATCCCAGCTTCGATGACTGCAATGCAAGATTCCGGCAGATGTCACTGCACAGATTGGGCTCGTCAGGTAGTGAGGACTCCATGTTGGCAAATGGTATCTGACATCCTCGAAAGAGCGTGTATTGAAAACTGCAGGCGACTAAGACCAGTTTGGGGAACTCGCATTCATGAAACTTGCATCCCACGATGGTGCAGTTCTTTAGAGTGGCTCGCCGGAAGTAGCAGTTGATAAAGATGCAGTTTACGAAATCGAAAGCGTTAAGTGTAGCATCTTTGAAACTCATATTGACGAACGTGCAATGCCGAAAGCTCCCGCTGGACATGGACTGACCATCAAACCGTTGGGCCACAAAAGTCTTGTCACTCTCCTTGTACGGTGGCTGTAGAGGTTGGATTGGACGACCGAGAGTTTGTGCGATCACCAACTTCATTCCTTCCCGGGTTTCAACCCCACTCCCGAACCTCTTGACGAGTCGTGGGGAGCCTCACCCCGCCACCCCCTTCTCCCTCAGCACCTCCCACACCCGGTCCGGCCGAATCGGAATCTCCATGTGCGTCACGCCCAGGTGCGCCAACGCATCCACCACCGCATTCGCGATCGCGGGCGGTGCCCCCACCGTAGCCGACTCCCCCACCCCCTTCGCCCCCAGCGGATGATGCGGCGACGGCGTCACCGTATGCCCGGTCTCCCACGCCGGCGTCTCCACCGCGGTCGGCACCAGGTAATCCATGAACGACCCGGCCAGGTTGTTCCCGTCCTCGTCGTACGGAATCTCCTCATACAGCGCCGGCCCCAGCCCCTGCGTCAACCCGCCATGGATCTGCCCCTGCACGATCATCGGATTGATGATGTTGCCGCAGTCGTCCACCGCCACGAACCGCCGCACGCTCACCTCCCCAGTCCCCCGGTCAATATCCACCACGCAGATATAAGTCCCGAACGGGAACGTCAGGTTCGGCGGATCATAGTAGTTCGTCGCCTCCATCCCCGGCTCCAACCCCTCCGGCAAGTTCGTATACGCCGCGAACGCACACTCCTGAATGCTCACCGACTTGTCCGGCGCGCCCTTCACCGAGAATGTCCCGGGCTCCCAGTCCAGGTCATCCTCACTCACCTCCAGCAGATGCGCCGCAATCTTCGCCGCCTTGTCCCGGATCTTCCGCGCGGCCATCGCGCCCGCCGCCCCCGCCGTCGGCGTCGACCGGCTCGCGTACGTCCCCAGCCCATACGGCGCCGTGTCGGTATCGCCCTCCTCCACCTGCACATGCGCCGCCGGCAACCCCAGCTCCTCGGCAATAATCTGCGCGTACGTGGTCTCGTGCCCCTGCCCCTGCGACTTCGTCCCGAACCTCGCGATCGCCTTCCCCGTCGGATGCACCCTCACCTCGGCCGAATCGAACATCTTGATGCCCAGGATATCGAAGTCCTTCGACGGCCCCGCCCCCAGCACCTCGGTGAAGCTGCACACACCGATCCCCATCAGCTCCCCCCGCGCGCGCTTCTCGGCCTGCTCCCGGCGCAGGTCGTCGTAGCCGATCATCTCCTTGGCCTTGTCCATCGCGGCCTGGTAGTCCCCGCTGTCGTACTCCCAGCCCAGCGGCGACTGGTACGGGAACGCCTCCTTCCCGATGAAGTTCTCCTCGCGCAGCGTCGCCGGATCCTTCCCGACCTTGTGCGCCAGCGTGTCCACGATCCGCTCCAGGCAGTGCACGGCCTCGGTCACGCGGAACGAACAGCGGTACGCCACGCCCCCCGGCGGCTTGTTCGTGTACACCGCGTCCACCTCGGCGTACGCATTCTCCATGTCGTACGACCCCGTGCAGATCGAAAACAGCCCCGCGGGGAACTTGGACGGCGCAGCCTGTGCGTCCGAATACCCGTGGTCGGCCAGTGTTTTGATTCTCAGAGCGCGGATCCTGCCGCTGGAATCGGCCGCAACCTCGGCGTCCATGTGGTAGTCACGCGCGAAGGAGTCCGCCTGGAGGTTTTCCATCCGGTCCTCGATCCACTTGACCGGTTTGCCCAGCACGACCGACGCGGCAATCGCGATCACGTACCCGGGGTACACCGGCACCTTCCCGCCAAAGCCACCGCCGATATCGGGACTCACCACGCGGATCTTCTCCTCGGACAGCCCCACGTGACCCGCCACCAGGGCCAGCACGGTGCGGATCGCGTGTGGAGCCTGCGTGGTCATGTAGACGGTCAGGTGCCCCTCGACCGGGTTGAAGTCGGCCAGACAACCGCACGTCTCGATCGACGCCACATGAATGCGCGGCACGTGCATCTTCTCGCGCACCACCACGTCGGCCTCGTCGAAGATCTTGTCCGTCGCCTCCTTGTCGCCCGCCTCCCAGTGCCAGATCCGGTTGTCCTCCTGGCCCTCCTTGTCGGTGCGGAGCACGGGCGCGTCGTCTTCGAGCGCCTGGAACGGGTCGATCACGGGCTTCATCGGCTCGTACTCGACCTCGACCGCGGCCACGCCGTCGGCCGCCGCGTACCGCGACGTCGCGATCACCCCCGCGACCTCCTGGGACTGGTACATGACCGTGTCGGTCGGCAGCACCATCTGCGTGTCCGACATGAGCGTCGGCATCCAGTGCAGGTTGTACGCCTCGAGGTCCTTGCCCGTCAGCACGGCGAGCACGCCGTCGATCTCGAGCGCCTTCGAGGTGTCGATGTTCACGATCTTCCCGTAGGCGATGGGGCTGCGCACGATGTCGAGCCACAGCATGCCCGGCAGGGTGAAGTCGTCGATGTAGTTGCCCTTGCCCTGCAGGAAGCGCGGGTCCTCCTTGCGCTTCATGGAGTGGCCCATGCCGCAGATCTTGGCGGAAGTTCTGGGTGCCATCAGTTGTCCTCCCCGTCGGCGGGGGCGTCGGCCCCGGCCATCTTGGCGGCCGCGTACTCCACCGCCTTGACGATGTTCACGTATCCGGTGCAGCGGCAGAGATTCCCCGATATCGCCTCGCGGATCTCGGCTTCGCTTGGGTTCGCGTTGGCGGCGAGCAGCGCGGTCCCGGTCATCAGCATGCCGGGGGTGCAGAAGCCGCACTGGAGGCCGTGCTCCTGCATGAAGCCCTCCTGCAGCGCGCTCATGCCGTTCGCGTCGGCGAGGCCCTCGACCGTGCCGATGTCGGCGCCGTCGGCCTGGACGGCCAGGACGGTGCACGACTTGGTGGGCACGCCGTCGACCAGCACGGTGCACGCGCCGCAGTGCGTGGTGTCGCAGCCGATGTGGGTGCCGGTGAGCGCGAGTTCGTCGCGGATCAGGTGGACGAGGAGCAGGCGCGAGTCGACCTCGCGCGAGTGCGCCTCGCCGTTGACGGTGACGGTGACGTTGTGTCTGGCCATGTCCCTACCCTCCCGCGCGCGAAAGCGCCTGACGGATGGCCCGTGCGGTCAGGACGCGGGCCATGTTTCTCTTGTACTCGACCGAACCGCGGCGGTCGGCGACGGGGTCGGTGGCGTCGGCGGCGGCCTGGGCGGCGGCCGCGATCACCTCGTCGGCGTCCAGGCCGCCCGAGAATATGCCGCGAACCCTGGCGATGGCGCCCTTGAAGCCGCGCTGCTCGAGCAGGGTCGCGCCCGTCAGCGCCTTCTCGGCCGCGGACGCCCGGATCGGCGCGAAGCCCAGGTTGGTGAGTCCGATGCCGGCCCGGGTCACCTTGCCGTTCTTGTCCAGCTCGAGCTGCACGGCCACGCCCGCGACGGCGTAGTCGCCCACCTTGCGCTCCAGCTTGAGGTAGGCGCCGCCGCTCCTCTCGCCGGGCGCCGGGATGCGGATCTCGGTGAGGATCTCGCCGGGATCGAGCGAGGTCATGAAGAGGCCGTGGAAGAAGTCGTCGACGCCGATGGTGCGCTCGCCCTTCGGCCCGGTGGCGACCATCTGCGCCCGCAGCGCGAGCATGGTGGCCGGGTGGTCGTTGGCGGGGTCGCCGTGCGCGACGTTGCCGCAGATCGTGGCCCGGTTCCGCACCAGCGGGTCGGCGATGACCTTGGCGGTGTCGAGGAGGATCGGGTAGCGCTCGGCGACGGTCGCGTTCTCTTCGAGCGCGGTCTCGGTGACGAGCGCCCCTATGCGCAGGGAGCCGCCGGACTCGGTGATCGAGTCGAGGCCGGGGATGCGTCCGATGTCGACGATGTTGGCGGGCGTCGCCAGGCGCAGCTTCAGCATCGGAAGCAGGCTC
Source organism: Gemmatimonadota bacterium (assembly GCA_022826565.1). GTDB lineage: Bacteria > Gemmatimonadota > Gemmatimonadetes > Longimicrobiales > Gaopeijiaceae > Bin94. The sequence goes on from JAJDUP010000033.1 coordinate 201,995, forward strand.
TGGCCCCCCGACATGACCTTGGCGTCGTCCAGTTCGCCGAGGAGCGCGAGCGCCTCCTCCAGGCTGCCAGGCGCGTGGTAGTCGAATTGCGGCGGAATCATCTCAGCTCCTTCCCCAGAACCTCTGTGAACTCCTTGAACATCTTCTTGCTTACGTGCTGCATCATGCCGCGCCCGAGCTGGGCGAGGATGCCTGTAACGCTGAGGTTCGCGACGACCGTGACCTCGGCCTCGGAATCGCCGAGCGCCACGACGCTGCTGGTCATCTTCATGTCGGCGTTGCCCATGCCCGCCTTGCCCTGCCCCTTGGCGTGCACGGCCGCGGAGCGATTCGCCTCGTCGAGATCGAAGGCGACGGTGCCGGTGTAGGCGGCGTTGAGGGGCCCGACCTTGACGGCCATCCCGCCCTTGTAGGTGGTCTCGTCGAGCTTTTCGGTGATTTCGGCGCCGGGGAGGGCCGCCGCGACGCGCTCGGGATCGATCAGGAATGCCCAGACTTCGTCGGCGGGGGCGGAAACGGTGAACTTTTCTTCGATTCTCACTGGCGCTCCAGTTGGGATTGGTTGGTCAGAGCAGGTCCACCAGGTTTTCAAGGGCCTCCAGGTTGTGAGCCGGCGCCAGATGGTCCACGTGCGGAAGCGCGGTCTTCATGCCCCGGGCTTCGGGACGGTACCGCGAATCGCCCATGAGAGGGTTGAGCCAGATCACACGCCGGGCCCGGCGCCGAATCGCCAACAGGGCCTTTTCCAACTCGCCCGTGTCGCCGCGGTCGAGCCCGTCGCTGAAGATCAGCACTGATGTATCGCCGCTGACGGCCGTTCGCAAGTGATCCGCGACGAAGCCGGCCAGGCATTCGCCGATGCGCGTGCCGCCGGACCAGTCCTCGACCTCGCGGGCGAAGCGGCTGAGGGTGGCGGCGACGTTGCCGGCGGCGATCCACGGGGTGAGTCGGGTGAGCGAGGTGTTGAAGGCGAAGGTCTCGGTGCGGCGGGCGACCTTGCCGAGCGCGAGGACGAAGGTGAGCAGCAGGCGGGAGTAGGGGTCCATCGAGCCGCTGGTATCGCAGAGGACGACGAGTCTGGGGAGCTCGACGGGGCGGTCGCGGCGGGCGAGGTCGATGAGTTCGCCGTCCCGGGCGAGGGCGCGGCGGAAGCTGCGGCGCAGGTCGACGGTGCGGCCGCGGGGCATGGGGACGAGGCGGCGGCTCCGGCGGGTGGCGAGCTTGCGGGCGACGTGCGTGAGGAGGCGCTCCATTTCGCGCAGTTCGTCGTCGGTACACCGGTCGAAGGACTTGCGGCGGAGGAGGGCACGGGGGCTGTAGCCGGGGCGGCCGGCTTCGGGGGCGGCGGGGTCGTCGAGCGGTCCGACACGCCCGTGTTCCGCGATGGTGCGCGCGACCTCGGCGAGGGGGTTGCCGTGGCCGGGCCAGGGGCGGGGGGCGCGCTGGCGGCGGGGTTTGCGGGCCTCGCTGCGCTCCCTGGATGGGCCGCTCGCGTGCCAGCTGAGGTCGAAGATGTGGTCGAACATCGGCCAGGCGCGGTGCTCGACCTTGAGGCTGGTCCTCAGTGCCAGCCGGACGTCTTCGCGATCGCCCAGGTCGACTGCGGGGAGGGAGTTGGCGGCGTCGATCTCGTCGCCGAGCGCGACGGCGATCCCGGTCCTGCGCAGCTCGCCCGAGAAGCGCGCGATGTGCGTGATCAGGTCGGTGTGTGGTGTCATCGCGACCGGAGGCATTGGGCAGGTGGAACCCCGGAACCCGGGACCGGCTTGAAATCCAGGGGGTCTATCGGGCACCACAGGGTCTTCAACGAAAGGACACTACCACAATGAACAGCCAACCGATAGAAACCGAGTTTGCCTCTTGGGAACCCGCTCCTTCACGACCCGTGCCGCTCGCGGCCCTCGCGCTGCTCGCCGGCCTCACGGTGGCATGCGCCGTCTCGACCGACCCGATTCCTGAAGCCGACGGCGGTGCGCCCTTGGCCCCCGGCGAGGAGACCGACGCGATCGCCAACGTCTCCGCCGTCAACGATCATCACACCCACTTCAAAGTGAGAATCGAGAACGTCTCGCCGGTCTACGATTTCATCGCCGCCCGGGGCTTCAACCGGCCCTGGAACGTCTTCCAGCCCGGGCCGCTCCTGCCCGGCCACACCTACGCCTTCACCTTCGACGCGCATCCCGGGCACCGGCTGTCCTTCGCCACGATGTTCGTCCAGTCGAACGACCTGTTCTACGCGCCGTCCGACGAGGGAATCGAACTCTGGACCGACGAGGGCCGGACACAGGGAGACATCACCGACCGGATCCTGCTCTGGGATGCAGGCACCGAGGTCAACCAGGAGCCTGGAAGCGGGGCGGATCAGCCCCTGCGCGGCGGGAACGAATCCGGGGAGGCCGATCCCGACGGCACCGTGCGCATCGCGACCGACGACTTCGGCAATCTGCCCGAGGTGTCGGATGTGATTCGCGTGACGCTCGACTCCATCGGTGCGACGACATTCCGCCTCGCGATCGACAACGTCAGCGACGAGAACACCTTGAAGACGGCGGACGGGGCCTACCACCCCGCGCCGCTCGCGCCCGGCGTCTTCGTCGTCCACACCGACCCCTATCCGCTCTTCGAGGAGGGCGAGGCGGACCGCGGCGATGGCCTTGAAGCCCTGGCCGAGGATGGTGTGATCGGCGAACTGGTCGGGCATGTGCGTGCGCGTACGGGCCTGACCACCCCGCTCGCGCCCGGCGTCTTCGTCGCCCACCGGGAGATCGGCGTGCTCTTCAGGGAAGGGGAGGCCGCGAGCCCCGGCATCGAGGCGATGGCGGAAGACGGCAACCCGGAGGTGCTGGGCGCTGAGGTCGCCGAGAGATTCCACGACGACACGATGTCCACTGCCGACAATGGGGCGGCCGACCAACACGAGGCGCATCGCGGGGGCGTGTTCGCGGTTCCGGTGGGCGGTGAGAACCCCGCCCCGATCTTCCCGGGCCAGGCCTACGAGTTCATGGTGGCGGCCGAACCCGGCGAATACCTCTCCTTCGCCACCATGTTCGTGCAGTCTAACGACCTCTTCTACGCGCCGTCCGACACGGGCGTCGCGCTGTTCCCGAACGGGACGCCACTGAGCGGAGACATCACCAGCATGGTCATGCTCTGGGACGCCGGCACGGAGTTCAACGAGCGGCCCGGCATCGGCCTTGGACAGGCGCCCCGCCAGGCCGCGCCGAACACGGGGCCCGAAGAGGCCAGGCCCGTCGAACTGCTCGACCCGTACTTCCGGTACCCGGCAGTCGAGGATGTGATCAGGGTGACGATCCAACCCGTCATGCGCTGAGCGCCTGGCGGTACGCGGGGCTCTCCCTGCGATGAGAAGCCGCTGCGGTAAACCCGCTGGACGCAGAGGCCCGGTGGCGCCGGGATGAGCGCCGCCGGGCCTCGTTGCGTGTGGTGTTGACGGCGCGCTGATGGCGCGGTGCTACCCTTTCGCCTCGCAATGGTTCGCACACCCGAGGGCGCGGAGGTATGATCTGTCCACCATGCAGACGACGATACCAACCACGTGGGAAGACGTGCTGCGCATGCCGGACGACGGCAACCGCTACGAGTTCATCGGGGGGCGGCTGTACGTGACGCCCGCCCCGGCGATCCGGCATCAGCGCATTTCGAGACGGCTCGTGGGAGCCCTGATCCGGTTTCTGGAGCACGCCGGACATGGCGAGGTATTCTACGCTCGCTGCCTCGTCGAGATCCCGGACACAAGCGACCGCGTTCAGCCCGACATCCTCTTCGTATCCAACGAGCGGCGGGCGATTATCGGGGAGAAGGCGGTGCTGGGCGCCCCGGATCTTGTCGTCGAGATCCTCTCGCCGTCCACCGCGCACCGAGACCGCGGGATCAAGCTCGATCTCTATGCACGGCGCGGCGTGCGGGAATACTGGATCGTGGATCCGGCCGAGGATGTCGTCGACGCCTGGCGATTCGGGGACGACCCGCGGCATGAGCGATTCACGGGCGAGATGCCCGTCCGGCTCGGCGCCGAGCGCGTCGGCGTGATCGACCTCCACGAGGTCTTCTCGCGGCACCTGGACCTGTGGGAAACCCGGAAGCCGTAGATCCGGCGGTCCGCTCAACGCCAATCATGTCACCGGAATGACGTGTTAGATTGGCAACACCCGCGTGCGGTGCTATTTTTTTGATATTCATTGCACCAGAGCCGGAGAATCGTGTCATGTTGGCCAGAGATCGTGCCATTCTGTCGTATGTGGCGAGTCACCCCGGGTGCGCCCGCTCGCAGATTCGCCGCGAAGTCACCCCCGACGCGAGCGTGTCCACCGTGTGGCGGTCGCTGCGCAGGCTCGTGGACGCGGGCAAGATGGAGATGGTGGGAAAGGGACGGGCGACCAGGTACCGGGTGTTGGGCCGGGAGGTGGTGCTGGCTCACCTGGACGTACCTGCGAACATGCGGCAGCCAATGCCCTACCGTCCAGAGTTCGCCGGTGCCTACATCCCGAACGAATCCCGCTACCTGACGGTCGCCGACCGGGCGGAGCTGAGGAAGGCGGGCACTCCGGTCCTGGATCCCTTCCTATCCGCTCAGGGGGTGACCTATGCACGCCGAGTACTCGAGGAACTCGAAGTCGACATGTCGTGGGCATCGTCACGGCTGGAGGGGAACAGCTACAACCTTCTGGAGACCGATCGGCTGATCCGATCCGCCCGGGAATCCGCCGGCAAGCCGCGACGCGACGCCGTGATGATACTCAACCACAAGAACACGATTCGGTATGTCGTGGAGAATCTCGACGAGATCGAGATCGGGTGGCCGGATCTTCGCAATATCCACGCGCTTCTTTCGCATGGATTGATTCCGGATCCCACGCTCCGCGGAGGTCTGCGGCGGCTGCCGGTCGCAATCGGCAAGTCGGCCTATACGCCTCTCGAGGATCGCTTCGCTCTCCAGGAAGAGCTCGATGTGCTCGTCTCCAAGGCGGAGCGGATCGCCGACCCATTCGAACAGTCGTTCTTCCTCCTCGTCCACATTCCCTACCTGCAACCGTTCGCGGACGTGAACAAGCGCACATCGCGGATCGCCGCGCTCATTCCTCTTCTGAAGGCCGACCTGGCTCCGATGTCGTTCTTTGCCATCAACGACAACGAATACATCCAGGGGCTGATCGGCGTGTACGAGCTCAATGACCTTTCGCTCATGCGCGAGGCGTTCGTCAACGGCTACATCGCGACAGCCCGACGGTACCGATACCTGCGACCTGAAGCCATCAATCCGGAGAAGGGAGACGTGGAGTACCGTTTCTTTACGAGCCGTGCGATGCGGCGCTGCGTCCTGAAGTGGCGAGCATTCGAACCGACGCGGGTGCGTCGCATGATGGAACGGGCGAACATCCCGCGGGAGGACCGCGATCATGTGCTCGAATACGTGGGACGGTGCTTTCGTGGGCTCACCCCCGGCAACGCGATTCTCTACGGACTCAAGCCGGAGGCACTTGAGGGGCTGGTGGGCATTGCCGACGATGAGTGAAATGACCACGTGGGAAGACGTCCTGCGCATGCCGGACGACGGCAACCGCTACGAGTTCATCGGCGGGCGGCTGTACATGACGCCTGCCCCGGTGATCCGCCACCAGCGCATTTCGAAACGGCTCGAGATGGCCCTGATGCCGATTCTGGAGCATGCCGGACACGGAGAGTTGTTCCGAGCCCCATGCCTGGTCGAGTTCCCGGGCACCGGCGACCGCGTGCAGCCCGACATCCTTTTCGTGTCCAGCGAGCGGCGAGCGATTATCGGGGAGAAGGCGGTGCTGGGCGCCCCGGACCTTGTCGTCGAGATCCTCTCCCCTTCAACCGCGCACCGAGACCGCGGGATCAAGCTCGATCTCTATGCACGGCGGGGCGTGCGGGAATACTGGATCGTGGATCCGGTCGAGGATGTCGTGGATGTGTGGCGTTTTGGGCGCACCCGCGGGCAGGAGCGCTTAGCGGGTGAGATGCCCGTCCGGCTCGGCGGCGAGCGGGTCGGCGTAATCGACCTCCACGAGGTGTTCTCGCGCCGCCTGGACGTATGGGAAGAGTCGAGATGAGGTAGCGGTTCGTACTCAGCGACGAACAGATCGAACAGCTGCTTCCGGTCCTCGGGATGCGCTCGCGACGGCGAACATCTCGTCAACACTGTCCAGCTTGCTCTGCAATCGGCGCGGATTGAGGGCGCGGTCATCCGCTGTTGGATCCGACTCGACCAGATGTCGGCCCAGGAAGTCATTTCTCAGGATTTCAAAGACGTAACGATCCCGAAGTTCTTGTTCCTCGTACCTGACGCATTCCAGCAGTCTCTTCAGCACAAGTGCAATGGCCACGTAGTCGCTGGGTTGCTCATGCCCTGTTGGCTTGAAATCCGTAACCCTGAACTGCACATCTCCTCTGAGATTGTACCGTGAGCGTGTTACCAGCACGTTGTCCGCGTGAATGTCCCCGTGAACAATTCCGCGCTGTTCAAGCTCAAAGAGCAAACCGAACATGGCACTCAGGAATTGCTCGATGAACCGCAGCTCCACATTCCCCCGATTGGCCCTGATGAACTGTGCTAGCGACAAACCCCATACATACTGGCGGATAAACACCACGAACTCGCGTCCCAACACCGGATCTTCCCAGGATAGCACATCCAGATACGGGACGACGCATTGATTCTCCAGAACATTCGCCTTCCTGGCTTCCTCGAGGTAATCGTCCTGGTCGGGTTGATACGAGGGAAGATTCTCTATCGGTACGAACTTGAATGCCAGGTCACCATCTATGTGGGCCGCATGTGCACGATACACACGGCCGATTGCCCCCGTACCGATGTGCTCCACTATTTCGTGGTTCGGAAAAGAACGGAAAGGTCTTTCCCAGGAAGTGCTCTTCGGGGGGAAGGTGATTGGGCACCGGGCGGGGGAGCTTATTCTGCTCGAGACGAAGGATTCAAGTACTCGATTGCTCCGCCATCGAAGTACAACTCGATCCGGCGGATCACTTCTTCCGCGGTAATCATGTCCATGCAACGGGGCAGGTTGCCCACCACATCCACACAGAGTTCGTCGGGCCCGTCCTTGTAGTCTCCATCGCCCAGCGGGACCGTTCGCGACTTCCAGCACCCCCCGTTGTCGCAGCATCGCAGCGCGCCGACGGTGTGAATGAACTGGTGGTGCGGGTAGGCGGCCCAGTGAGGTGGCTCGCGCCCTCCGGCCACGACTACGCACGGACGGTTCCTGGGCATGCCCGGCTTCACTTCCACCGCTGCGGCCAGGTGCATCGGCAGACTGATCGGCGTCACGACGCCCTGCGCGTGATACATGAGGCGTACGAGCTGGCGAAGGGTGGTTTGCCCCCTCATGTCGACCACCCCGTCAAGCGGCGGATGATGATGTCCGGACTCCCCGATCTGGACGAACTCCACGCGGCCCCGAAAACGATCGACGACGGCCTGATACCGTTTCGGATCCCACCACTTGATCGTGTAGTCGAACTTGCCCCCGGCGTCGATCATCCAGAACGGTGTGGACTCCCCGTGAGCCTCCTGCACGCGGGAGAACCACTCCTTCTCACCATCCGAGATGTGAATGTCTCCCTTGAACGCTCCCGGCTCTATCCGAAGTCCCAACTGTTCGTTCAGATAGTGGATGAAGCCGTGCAGGAAGTGATAGGGCGTCTGGTTGCTCTGATGGATCAGCGGGTAGTGGCAGTCCAGGACTTCCACGTCCGGATCGTCCTCATTCAGCGGAACCAGGTGCGGGTTGTTCTCCCACAGCGCGGGACAGGAAGTGCGGACATCGGTCAGGAAGCGTTCGGGATAGCACTTGTGCAGGTCGCGGACCGCAGCGGTCAGCATTACGATGTCACCCGGCGACTGATGATTCCTGAGGATCAGCTTTCGCATCGGCTGGCTGTTCTCATCGGACCCTGAACGCCCATACCGATATGTGGTCCGGGACGCGAGCGCCGTTTGCGGATGTCACCCGGATGGACGTCGGCCCACGCGCACCGCCTGGATTCCACTCCAGGTATGACGTGGATCCGGCTCGGACATTCCACTGGCCGGTGAGCTCGGCGAGTGACGATTCGTAGGGCTGAAGATGGTAGGTCGGCCCGAAGCGGCTCCAGATGTCGTCGAGATCCCAGGTCTTCATGCCGAATGCATCCCAGCCGTTCAGTTCGATCCACAGCGACATATAGAAGTCCGCCAGAACCTGTTCGACCCGCCAATCGCTGACTTCCGCCAGGGAAGCAAGCCCCCTTGTCGGAGACTGCATGAGGCGACGCATCAGGGCCCTTTCGCCGCCTGGATATCCGTCTCCCCAGCGGTCCATCGCGAACCGGAGCACCATCGACGGAACATCGTACACGGCCCTGAAGGGGTCGGTACAAGGGCCGTCGTTGCCCTCCTCCGGACCGCCGATCCAGCTGCACTCCTCCGGCGCGCTCGGGATCCGGCGCGTGGCGGTCGCGTCGTTCGCGTCCCAGCCGAAGAACCTGGCCAGCCCGAGTATCCATTTCTCGTACCATTCACGGCCCTCGTCCCACTGTTCGTATCCCATGTTCCGGCCCGATCCATGCCCGAAGAGGCCGTAGGCCACCAGCTGTTCCGAAAGCGTCGCGCCGCCCTCCAGCTCCCAGGTGGTGAAGTCGGCTCCTCCGAAAACCAGGGCGGCGCCCTGCGCGAGATGGGCGATCTCGTGGGTCAACAGGAACGGGTAGTATGCAAGAGTCTGCTCCTTCGTCCAGGCGTGTCCGAAGACGCCGGTGGGATCGGGGGCGCGACCAAAGAGAATCTCGGCCTGGTTGCTGGCGGCGCACGCCTCCGACGGATAGAGGTCCCGAAACCAGCTCCACCCACCGAGGAACGAATCCGGGTCGTCCTGCTGGTTCACCTGCTTCGTCATGACGATCATGACCCGGCCGTTGCCGTCGACGTCGGACACGCCCCCGAAATAGTCGTCGTGAACCCCCTTCACCCGGGCTCCGTAGAAGGCGTCCAATCCCGTAAGCTCGGAGTCCGTAAACGTCCCGCTCGGGTTCTCGACATCGTCGAGCCACACGGTGTGGTCGCCGACGTGCCGGACCACCGCTCGCAACTGGTCGCGGGCGGCGCAGGACTCCCCCGCGCCAAACAGCGTGAGCGTGTCGCTGACGGACTGAGAGAGCGTTGCTCGAGCGCGTGCTGCTGTCGCAGGGTCCACTCGACCCAGCCTCTGGACGATCCCCCGGTTCCGGTTCATCACCTCGTTGTGGGGGCGCTCCCAGTCGTGCGGACGCCGGACGATCTCCTGCCGGACAGGGGTGGCGGCACCTGCCGGAGCGGCCGCGGCGGCCCTCGTTGGCGAGATCCGCGGTGCCGGCGCCACGGCTTCGCGAAGCGGCAGCGAGTAGGCGAAAAGCGATCGTTCGGCCACTACTGTCGGGTCTCCGACGATGCTGGTCGCGGCTACCGGAGTCAGAGAGGACGGCTCTTCCGAGATGGAGACCACTCCGATCACGTATGCGCCTCCCGCGTCATCTCCAGGCAGGTGGAGGCAGCCGTTCCCGGCATGGGTGTAGCGGTACCAGCCCACGGGAAGATCGATGTCTTCCTTGCTGCGCGGGCTCACGCCCACCAGTCGGGCGTCACTGTCATCCTCCACCGTCACGCGCAACTCGGCCCGCCGAGGGGGCAGGCAGTCGCTGACCGGAACCGTCACCGACAGGCTCGTCGCACTCGACGCCGTCACGGTCGCGGCCAGACCGCCGACCAGGACTTCGTTGTCCGCGGGAACACCCGAGAACCCGAAGCCGCTGATGGTCGCTTGCGCGCCCTCGAGGAACGTGGCGGGTGCGACACTGGTGATGCCCAGGGATCTCGGGCTCTCCGAAGTCACGTCGATGCTCTGGCTGGCGCCGAGGCCTTCCGGATCGGTTGCAGTGAACGTCACCGTCGCACTCCCCGGCGCTACGGCGAGAATCTCGAACTCGTCCCCGGATACCGAGGCCTGGACTACGGACGTGTCGGTCGTGCCGGCCGTCAGCATCAACGGGTCGCCGTCCGGATCGGAGAAGTACTGGGATCCGGCCCACGACCGCGTCTCTCCGACCGTCAGGGTCTGCGAAGGAATCGTGTCCGTGACTTCCGGCGCTCGGTTCGGCACCGTGACCGCGAAGCTCTGCCGGGCCGACAGGCCGCCTCCGTCCGTGGCCGTCACGGTCACCGCGGCGGCGCCCGACGCCACGCCGGCGATGGTCAGGACGCTGCCGGACACGGCCACGGACGCGGTCGTGACGTCGGAGCTGGTTGCTCCGTAGGTCAGAGCGTCTCCGTCGGGATCGGTGAAATAGCCCGCCAGGTTCACCATGGCGGTCTCCGCGACGCCAACGGTCTGAGCCGGAATGGAGCCAATGGGCAACGGCGCCCGGTTCGGAGTTGGTGCAGGCTCAGTACTACCGTCCCCGCAGGCCGTGGTCGACAGCGCGAGCAATGCCGTGGCAAGGAGGATCGGGCGAGCGCATGGGGGAGGCATCTGCTTGGTGGGTTGCTATGACCGGTTCGCTTTGAGTCAGCCTGAAGACGAACTGCTCGAACTTGAACTCGACGAGGAACCGCCGGATGTCTGGCCCCCACCCCAGCCGCCGCTGCTTGAACTCGACGACGAACTGCCCGAGCTCGAACTGGACGACGAGCTGCTCGAACTGGACGACGAGCTGCTCGAACCGGGCGACGAGGTGACCGTGAATCTCTGCGAGGCGGAGAGGCCGCCGCGGTCGGTGGCAAATGCTGTCACCCTGACTGTGCCCGCCGCCAGGGCGGCGAGGGTCACGACTGTGCGGGACGTGGTCACCCTGACACACGTCCTGTCCGACGAAACTGCCCCGAAGTCAAGTTCGTCCCCGTCGGGGTCGTCGAAGTACCCGGAGACATCCAGCTCCGCAACGCTGTTGACCTCGATCTCCATGTCCCTGATCCTCCCGACCCGCTGCGGCGCCCGGTTGGAACCCGTACCCGAACTGGAGGACGACGAGCTGCTACTCGAACTCGACGACGAGCTGCTGCTGGAACTCGATGACGACGACGAACTGCTCGAACTCGATGACGACGACGAACTGCTGGAACTCGTCGACGACGACGAACTGCTGGAACTCGATGACGACGACGAACTGCTGCTCGAACTCGACGATGAACTGCTGCTCGAACTCGATGACGAGCCGCTGGAACTCGACGACGAGCTGCTGCTGGAACTTGATGAGGAGGAGCTCGACGACGAACTGCTACTCGATGACGAGCTGCTGGATCCCCCGTCGGCAAGACCAACGAGACCAGCGCCGGCATTCGTGCAGGCAGCCAGTTGCGTCATCCCGGCACCCACTACCCCGCCCGCCAGCAGTCGAAGAAACTCCCGTCGGTCCTCGTGGCGGCGGTGGCCGACACCGGAGCCCGAGGTATGGTTTGTCTTGGAATCCTGCATGTCACGCTCCGACCAAACTGCTCGCTCTTCCCAAGGTAGGACGGGGTGTCGGGAATCGCTACGGGCGAAGTGAGCTGCTCCTTCGGGGCCTGGACCGGGCTGGCCCGCTGGCATGCGGGGCGGGAGATCCGTGTCTGGCCCGGGAGCACGGCGTGGCAGGGGGAACGGATCGACTGGAGTTGGGCGGTGTCGTACTTCTGGAGCGGTGGAAAAGAGCACTGACATGGTAATGTGAACATTACATCATGTAATGTGCGCTTTACATTCGCCGCGAGCGGAAAGGCGCTGCGACTAAATCCCCCAGAGCACCAGCGCCAACCACACGCTGCCCGCCAGCGCGCCGCCGTAGCAGGGCAGCTTCAACAGGCCCGCGTGCCGCCGCATTCCGAAATCCATCAGCGTATGGCGGATGCGGTGTGCGCAGAGGAAGAGGGACAGCGTGATCACGCCCAGCAGCACCAGCTTCACCGGCCACCAGCCCGCGATCGTCGCGAGTCGTGCGGCCCCCTCGGCGGCCGCCGCGGCGTCGGCGCTCGGCAGCAGGAAGCCGGTCACCAGAATGAAGGCCGGAACGAAGATCGCCGCCATCACTCCGCCCCCCGAGAAGAGGGCCCACCAGAACGCCTCGCCGGAGGGGCGCGTGGGGCGGCCGCCCGCGCTCATCGGAGCACCCCCCAGAGGATGACCGCGGTGACGGTCAGCCAGGGACCGTAGCCCATCACGATCTTGGCGATCGGGGCGGGCAGCCGGTCCTCGCCGATGTAGATAGGCATTGCCTGCGGGACCGCGGCGAAGAACGTGATCGTGTGCCAGACCGCGGCCGCGAGCGCCACCGCGTGGGCCACCTTCCAGCCGGTGCCGCTGAGTGCCTGCAGCCATTCGGCCGCTGCCGCCTCGCCGGCGCCGACCTTCGCGAGCGTGATGATCAGCACGATCAGGTAGGCCGCCATGAAGAAGCTCGTCAACTCACGGATCATGAAGCGGATGTAGGCGGGGCGCTCCATGAACCACGCCCGGCTGTGGCTTCGGTGGTACTGGCCGCTCATGGGCGCACTCCTCTCATACCCCTGCCCCCTTCGGCATGACGAAGCGCTTGAAGTACTCCTGGGCGCCCATCGCCTTGGCCTGCTGGATCGCGCCGGCCGGATCGACGTGCTTCGGGCAGACGACCGAGCACTCGCCGACGAAGGTGCAGCCCCACATCGCCTCGCTCGACAGCATCACTTCGAGCCGCTCGGACTGGCCCTGGTCGCGCGAGTCCTTGTTGTAGCGGTGGCCGAGGGCGAGCGCCGCCGGGCCGAGGAACTCGTCCTCGTGGCCGACCACCGGACACGCCGAGTAGCAGAGCATGCAGTTGATGCACATCGAGTACTGCTTGTACTGCGCGAGCTCGGCGGGCGACTGCCGGTATTCGCCCCCCGACGTGTCGTTCACGTCGTCGCGGATGATGTACGGCTTCACGTCCTGCAGCTTGTCCATGAAGCCTTCCATGTCGACGACCAGGTCGCGCTCCACGGGGAAGTTGACCAGCGGCTCCACCTTGATCGGGAACGGATAGTAGTTCTTCAGGAAGGCCGCGCAGGTGAGTTTGGGCTCGCCGTTCACCATCATGCCGCAGCTCCCGCAGACCCCCATGCGGCAGCTCCAGCGGTGGGTGACCGAGCCGTCGACGTAGTCCTTGATCCAGTTGATCGCATCGAGCACGACCCAGTCCTCGTCGTAGGGGACATCGTAGGACTGGAAGCGCGGCTCGGAGTCGGTCTCGGGATGGTACCGGAACAGCTCCAGCGTGATGGTCTCGTTATCGGGCATTGTGTGTTCCCGCCTATTCCCGCTTGAGTCCGGAGTCGGCGCCGTAGGTGCGGGCGCCCGGAGGCCACTTGGTGATCGTCACGGGACGGTACTCGATCCGCGGCGCGCTGCCGTCTTCCTGATGGTAGGCGAGCGAGTGCGCGAGGAAGTCGTCGTCGTTGCGCTCGGGGTGGTCGAGCCGCTGGTGCGACCCACGCGATTCGGTCCGCTGCATGGCCGAATGGGCCATCGACTGCGCCACGTCCAGCAGCGAAGAGAGCTCGAGCGCGGCCGTCAGCTCGGTGTTGAAGCTGTTGGTGTGGTCGTCGAGGGCGACGTTCGCGTAGCGCTCCCGCAGTTCGGCGATCTTGGTGCAGGTCGACTCCAGCGAATCGGCGTCGCGGTAGATGCCGGCGCCGTCCTCCATGGATTCGTGCAGTTCCTTGCGGATGACCGCGATCCGTTCGCTGCCGGATTTGTGTGGGGAGGAGAAGTACGTCCGCCTTATGCGGTCGCGCTCGTCGCCCGCCTGCGCCAACAGCGCGGACACGTCGTAGTCGGGATGGTCCATCGCGAAGCGCGCGGCGTGCGTTCCCGCCTGGCCTCCGAAGACGAGCAATTCGGTCAGCGAGTTCGACCCCAGCCGGTTCGCCCCGTTGATCGACACGCAGGCGCACTCGCCGGCCGCGTAGAGCCCGGGGATGTTGGTGGCCGAGTTGCTGTCGACATCGATCCCGCCCATCACGTAGTGCACCACCGGGCGCACCGGAATCGGCTGGTGCACCGGATCGATTCCCGCGTAGCTGCGGGCGAGTTCGCGCACGAACGGGATCCGCTTGTCGATCTTCTTCTCGCCCAGGTGGCGCAGGTCGAGGTGCACCACGTGTCCGTCCCTGGTCCGGATCGTGCGCCCCGCATTCTTCTCCTTGATGAAGCACTGGCTGAGCTTGTCGCGCGGCCCCAGCTCCATCGCGCGCTTCTGCGGGTGGCGCGGGTCGTTCACATCGAGCGGCTGGCCTAGGTCGTAGTCCTGCAGGTAGCGGTGGCCGTCCTTGTTGACCAGGATGCCGCCCTCGCCGCGCGACGCCTCGGTGATCAGGATCCCCGTGCCGGGCAGCCCCGTCGGATGGTACTGGATGAACTCCATGTCCTTCAGCGCGACGCCCGCCTGGTAGGCCATCGCCATCCCGTCGCCGGTCTTGATCGCGCCATTGGTCGTAAACGGGAACGCCTTCCCCGCCCCGCCCGTGCAGATGATCACCGACTTGCCCAGCACCGCCCGGACCGTCCCCGTCCGCAGCTCGATCGCAGCGCACCCCCGGCACCGGCCCTCGTCGTCGAGGAGCAGCTTCGTTGCGAAGTGCTCGTCGTACCGCACGATGTTGCCGTACTTGAGCGTGGTCTGGAAGAGCGAATGCAGCATGTGGAACCCGGTCTTGTCGGCCGCGAACCAGGTGCGCTCGATCTTCATGCCGCCGAAGGGACGCACCGCTACCGTCCCGTCGGGCTTGCGGCTCCACGGGCAGCCCCAGTGCTCCAGCTGGATCATCTCGCGCGGGGCGCGGTTCACGAAGTACTCCACCGCATCCTGGTCGGCGAGCCAGTCGGCCCCGCTGATCGTGTCGTAGATGTGGTCTTCGAGGCTGTCGTGGTCCTTGATCACCGCCGCGGCGCCGCCCTCGGCGGTCACCGTGTGGCTCCGCATGGGGTACACCTTCGACACGCAGGCCACCGAGAAGTCCGGGTTCTCCTCGGCGATCGCGATGGCGGCGCGGAGCCCGGCCCCACCGCCGCCGATGATGATCACGTCGTGCTCGTGCGTGGTCACGTGGCTCATGCTTCGGGTCGCCTCCGGACGGCGCGCCGGAGGACGGGGCGCACTGGGTTCATTGCGATTGGCCGGGGTGCGGCGAGCGGTTGGCCCGCCGGGAGGATGAAGGGGGGAATGGCGTGGTCACCATGGCAAGTTAAAGGAGCGCGGGACGGGTGAACAGGGGTGGCTAGCCCGGTTCGGGATGCAGTGAGCTCAACAGCAACGGGCATTCGCATCCCGGCCGTTACCAGAGAACGTCGACTTCATACTTGCGAACGTTTTCGTCGCAGGAAACCAGAATCATACCCTCCGTGGCCGCCTGGGCGACGAGCATCCGATCGAACGGGTCGCGATGATGCCATGGTAGCGCAGCGACCTCGTGGCAGTGCCGAGAATTCAGCGACAGCCAGCGAGCTCGGAGTGCCAGCCTCGCCGACTCAATGAGCTCGGCCCAGTCCGGAGCGAGTGCAAGGCGTCCTACGCTCACCTTGATTGCAATCTCCCAGAGGCTCACGCTGCTGACCGAGACCTGGTTTTCAGAGTCTGTGAGGACCTCGCGAGCATGTCTGCTCAGTCTCTCTGGAGCGTCCATTGCCCACAACAGCGCGTGCGTGTCGAGGAGGAGCTTCACTCACTCGTATCCGGCAAAGTCCGGAAGCGGATCGTCGAAGTCGTCACCCATCCGGCGGATCAACCCCTTGGCAGTGCCGAGTCTGGGCTTCTCCGAGGCCCCCGGTATGACGACCAGGCGAACCACCGGCTTTCGGCGCTTTGCGATGATGATCTCCTCTCCCTCCAGGGCGAGCTTGATAAGCTTCGAAAGATGAGTTTTCGCTTCGTGGATGTTGACCTGCATGCCATGCTCCCTCGCTCAACTTGGTCAAGTAACCTAGTCATATTGGCGACGGTTCGCCAACAAAGGGTCACTCAGGTCGCCATCGCGGCCCCGACCAGCTCCCGAATCTCGCCCTGCTCCAGCTCGCGAATATCGTGCCGGTCCTTCACCAGGCAGCCCAGCGTCTCGGCCACGATCCCGGGGTCCAGCCGGTCGCGGTGCAGCGTGACCAGCGCCCGCGCCCAGTCCAGCGTCTCGGCCACGCCGGGCGGCTTCATCAGCGAGCGCCCCCGCAGCGCCTGCACGAAGTGCGTGATCTCGATCGCCAGCCGGTCGGCCACGCCCGGCACCTTCGTGCGGACGATCTCGACTTCCTTCTCGAAAGGCGGATGCTCGATGAACAGGTACAGGCAGCGCCGCCGCAGGGCATCGCCGATCTCGCGGGTCCGGTTCGAGGTCAGCAGCACCAGCGGCCGATGCGCCGCGCGAATCGTCCCCAGTTCCGGAATCGTCACCTGGAAGTCGGAGAGCACCTCGAGCAGAAACGCCTCGAACCCCTCGTCGGCCCGGTCGATCTCGTCGATCAGAAGCACCGGCGCCCCCTCGGCCCGCGTGATGGCCCGCAGCAGCGGCCGTTCCAGGAGATAGCCGCGCCCGAAGATGAGGTCTTCGAGGCCATCCGGATCCGCATCGCCGGCCGTCCGCTGATCCGCCGCGATCCGCAGCCGCAGGAGCTGCTTCTGGTAGTTCCACTCGTACAGCGCCGTGTTGACGTCGAGTCCCTCGTAGCACTGCAGCCGGATCAGCTCCGTGCCCAGAATTGCCGCCATCACCTTCGCGATCTCGGTCTTGCCGACCCCCGCATCGCCCTCGACGAGCAGCGGTTTCTCCATCGCCCGCGCGAGGTGCACCGCCGTCACGATCGACCGCTCCGCGATGTACCCCTCGCCGCGCATCGCCCCCTGCAGCTCGCGGATCTCGGGCCTCATGCGGCACCCCTACACATAAGCCGCCGGATTCCCGTCGAACCGCGCCTTGCACCCGGGGCAGCAGAAGTGCACGGTCCGGCCTTCGTGGGTGGATGAGGGCCGCGATCCGTCCGCGGGCACCGTCATGCCGCAGACCGGGTCGGTAGCATGTTCAGGTGCGCCTGCGGGAGTTGCCGCGGCGTCCTCGGCGGCTTCCTTCCCCGCGCCCCCCTTCCCCGCCCCCACGGCGACGATTTCCGCCAGGATGCTCACCGCCACCTCCTCGGGACTCTCGGCGCCGATGTCCAGCCCGGCGGGGCCGTGCACCCGGGCGACCTCGTCGTCGCCGAGCCCCGCCTCGCCGAGAATCCACCGCACTTTGGCCATCCGTTTCGGCGACACGACGACGCCCATGTAGTCCGGCTTCGCGGCGGCGAGCTGCTGCACGGCCTGCTCGTCGCCCCGCCCCATCGCCGCGACCACTGCGAGCAGCTTCGCGCCCGATGCGCGCTGCGCCCATTGCTGCGCGGCCGCGCCCAGGTCGTCCACGCGGCCCTCGCGCGACTCGCCCGCGCCGCCGCAGCACGCGGCCGCGGCTTCGTCCTCTCCCTCGGCCGGCGCGCTCGCGACCACATACCCCATCGCCCTGCCGAGCCGGGCCACCGCGTCGGCGATCGGCGACGAGCCCACCACCACCATCTGGGGTACCGGGAACACGGGATTGATGTGCACCTCCACCTTCCCTTCACTGCCGCAGGACATGGGTACCGGAACAAGATCGTCGCGTTCGCCGGGCGCCGCACCGAAGCCGAGCAGCCGGGGCCGTCCGTCGGCCAGCGCGGCGAGGGCGTGGCGCACGACCTCCGGCTGGGTGCAGCTGCCGCCGATCCAGCCGTGCAGCTCCCCGTCGGTCGTGATGACGGCGGTGTTGCCGGGGCTCGCCGAACTGGGGCGCTCGCGGTGCACGACGGTGGCCAGCGCGTAGGAGCGCCGCCGTTCGAGCAGCCGCGTGGCGAGGCCGAGCAGGTGGCTATCCATGCGCCGGTTCCGCGGCCGCGGCGAGGGGGTCGGGCGCCTGCGCAGCCGGTGGCCGCGCCGACAGCTCCGCGCGGGCGTTTGCATAGTCGGATGGGCGGTCGAGGTCGCGCATCATCTCCTCCGGCCAATCCACCTCGACCGCATCGGCGCGGTGGCGCTGCACGACCTGGCGGCCGCAGCGGCGGTCCATGCGGGCGAGCTCCGCAAAGAGGCGGCGGTCGTACAGGATCGGCGGGGCGATGATCTCGCCGCCGTAGCGGGAGGCCACGACGGGGGCGCCGGTCGCGGCGTGTCGTTCGGCCACCGCGCGAAGCATGTCGGCGGTGACGAAGGGCATGTCGGCCAGGATGACGATCGCGGCGGAGCAGCGGTCGGCGGGCGGAGCGGGGGCGGGCGGGTTGGCTTCGGGCGCAACGGCTTTGGGCGGAGCGGAGTCGCCAGCGAGCGCGGCAACCCCGGCACCGACCGAGGTGTGCTGGCCGCGGGCATGCTCACTGTTAAAGACAGTTCTGCAGGGCAAACCGTGCAAAGCGGCCTCGACGGCATCGCGCTCGTGCCCGGTCACGACGACGACCGGATCGAGGCCGGCGGCCCACGCGGTGCGCACGGCGCGGCGTACGACGGTCTCGCCGCCAAGCGTCAGGAGCAGCTTGTTGCGGCCCATGCGGACGGACGCCCCCGCCGCGAGCACGACCGCGGCGACCCCGCTCACGGGCCCGATCCGTCCGCCGGTGGGGCGCTCTCCAGCCACGCCGACCACCACATCACGGCCAGCATGTTCGCCCCGGAGGCGATCCGCGAGGCGGCGAAAGCGACGGCGGCTTCGTGGGCCGGCCGATCGGGCTCGAACCCGACCTCGCGATCCAGGCGGTACAGCATCTCGACCAGATCGTGCGCCTCGACGATGTGGGCCAGCACCACGTCCCGCACCGGCCCCGCCATCGGAGGGGGCGGCCCGGGGTGGAGGTACCGCGCGACATCGTCGTATGTGACGTGCGCCTCGACGAATTGGCTCTCGAAGCGCGCGTGGAAGCGGGGATCGCGGGTGTAGCGCTCCGGGTTCGGGATGCCCAGCGCCCAGCCGTTGAAGTGGATGGTCGTGTGGTGCGGCTGCGAGGCGTCGGTGACGTAATGGCCGAGAATTCCGGCGTCGTTCACAATGCGCTGGGCGATCCAGCCGCGCCGCAAGGGGTCCTCCTCGGCGCGCCACTGCCGCCACGCGGTCACGAGACGCTGGTAGATCTCCGTGATCCGGAAGGGCAGGAACCCCACGTCGCGCTCGGGCACCGCGACGCCGGCCTCGTAGAGCTGGCGCAGGAAGTCGAAGCGGTTGGGGGCGTCGAGCGCGCCGGACGGGACGTTCTCCAGGTCGATGTAGTGGTCGTAGGCGAAGGCCTGGTCCATCTCTTCACTGTCGCGGATGCGCCAGCGGTCCGGTTCCGGGTTGAGGTAGACGAGCTGGTCGCCCGCCTCGCGGAAGAAGGCGGGGATGTCGTCCGGCATGGCGGCAGCGGCGGCGCGGGCGGCCATCTCGTGGCCGAAGGAGCCCCAGGGCGGGGCGGCGTCCGCGGCAGCGGCAGCCGCCTCGGAGGCGGACTCCGGCGGCGCGGCGGGCGGCGGCATGGCGGGCGGCGGCGCGGATCCCGCGGATAACGGGAGGATCAGGGCCGCGCTGCAGAACACTCTTGCGATTGGAAACATCGTGCGGCTCCTTCGCTCAATCGTAGCGCCTGTTCACTCCTCGCGCGCGATCACATACGGCGAGCGCTGCTGCGTCGGCATGACGACCATGTGCTGGATATTGACGTGCGGCGGCGCGTTGAGCACGTAGCAGATGTTGTCGGCGATGTCCTCGGCGATGAGCGGCTGCACCCCCGCGTAGACGGTGCCGGCGCGGTCCTCGTCACCGCGGAAGCGCACCAGCGAGAACTCGGTCTCGACCATCCCCGGATCGACGCTGGACATGCGGACGCGGGTGCCCACCAGGTCGATGTTGGCGGCTTGGGTGAGCGCCTTCACCGCGTACTTCGTGGCGCAGTAGACGTTGCCCTTCGGGTACACCATGTGGCCCGCGATGCTGCCGAGGTTGACGACGTGCCCGGAGTCGCGCGCGATCATTCGCGGCAGAATCGCCCGGGTGACGTTGAGGAGGCCCTTGATGTTCGTGTCGATCATCTCGTCCCAGTCCTGGTGACTGCCGTCCTGCAGGTCGTCCAGGCCGCGGGACAGGCCCGCGTTGTTGACGAGGATGTCGATGGCCACGCCCCGCTCGTCGAGCCGGGCGGCAAAGTCGTTGACGGCGGCGCGGTCGCGCACATCGAGTTCGTGCACCAGGGGCTCTTCGCCGTGCTCGCTCCGCAGTTCGGCGGCGAGGGCCGCCAACCGTTCGCGACGGCGCGCCGCCAGTACCAGGTGTGCTCCCATGGCCGCCAGCTGGCGGGCGCAGGCCTCGCCGATTCCCGCGGTCGCGCCGGTGATGAGCGCGGTCTTTCCCCGAATTCGGTTCATGGTGACTGGGAGTCTATCTGTGGCACGGTGCGCCAGCAAGGAAAGTCAGGGGCCGGAGCCGCCCCCGTTATCTTCGCGAATGTCAAGCAGGCTATACATGTTGCCGTGTTCTCTTGACATTGTGAACGTTTCCACAAGCGCGTCGGCGCCGGAGGGGACGAAGATCGTGGCCTGCAGGGGGGGACCGTCGCTGCCGGGATTGCCGACGGCGACGCGGAGCCGCGAACCGTGGGGCACGCCGCACATCATGAACAGGCCGCGTTCGTCGGTCGTGGTCTGCGCTGTGGAGAAGTAGCCATCGCGGCCGGCATCCCACTCGGGGACCGGGCCGCCGTCGGGGCGAAGCGGCGCGGCGATGGCGGCGGGCTCGAATCCGGTCGCGGCGGGCCATGCGACACGGACCTGGAACCCTGCGCGCGCCGATCCGTCGGCGTCGGTGATGCGGCCGAGCAGGGGGGCGGAGGCGTCCGCGGCGTAGGGGATGGCGTCCGGGCCGGAAGCCGCGCCGTCCGCGGCGTAGGCCGCGCCGCACGAGTAGGCCAGCGCGTCGGCCATGGTCGGCACCCGCAGGCGCGCGTACGCCACCTCGCCGATGCTACCGTCCACGACCGTCTCCGGGGCCGCGATGCCCCAGCGCTCCAGGAGGGGGACCATCAGCCGCAGCACGTGCCGTCCCGAAGGCAGCCGGGTGAACAGGAATGTGCCGTCCGGATCCGTCACCGCGAAGTCGCGGGTGCCCACTCTCTCCACCCCGACCGGCACGCCGGGGGCCGCGGTCCCCAGGGAGTCGGTCACCGCGCCGAAGATGCTGGCGGCGCCCGCGTCGAGCACCCTGCGGCCGAGCGCGTCGGTGATCGCCTCGGTGAAGCCGCCCTCCTCGCGGTAGCCGGTCCGCCGAATGCGCCCCCGGCGGCCCTCGTCGAGGACCGGCATGCGGATGCGCCACAGTCGCACGATCCAGGCGCCGTCCGGAAGCCGCGTGAAGTAGACTTCGCCGCCCGGCTCCCCGATCTCGTCCGATCTGAGGAGGTTGGCGTAGCGGTACACCATCCGGTCCAGTTCCGCCGTGGTCTCGTCCACCCAGAGCACGCCGTAGATCTCGGGCACGCTGCGGCCCTGCACGGGCTCGAAGGTCAGGCCGATCTGGCCGTTGTTCGCCGGGGTCACGCCGAAGCAGTGGGTGTCGAGGAAGACGTCGGAGAGCAGCGCCTCGGCATCCGGTGCGTAGTAGACCGTCGCGGTATCGCCCTCGGCCTGGACGAACCCCTCGTCCGCCAGCGTCCCGATCTCCGCGGAGTAGAACGCGGCGTCGCGGGCCTCGGTGAGGGGCTCGGCGGTCGAGACCACCTCTTCCGCATCGCGGTCCAGAGTGCGCTCGAAGCGCTGGAGCATGTAGGTGTAGAGCGCGGCCTCGCGGGTCCACTCCTCCGCCGCGAGCGCCTTGCGCACCTCGTCCCACACGCGGGCGGTCGCGCGTCCCTCCTCGGGCCTCACCTCGCAGCGCGGACCGGCTTCGACGGCGAGTCCCCGCAGCGACACCGGCTCGACGGGCACGTCGATGACCATGGGCGCATCGTCGGGGCCGGGCTCGAATCGGTCCGTGGTGAGGCTGGCGTACCCGATCCGCTCGACGGTGATGAAGTGGGACCCGGGCCTGGCGACGTCCAGCATGAACCGCCCGGCGGCGTTGGTGAGGAAGCGGTCGACCCGTTCGCCGCCGTCGTCGAAGAGGAGGACCATCGCGCCGGGGACCGGGAGGCGCGTGCCGCGCTCGATCACCACGCCCGTGACGACCGTCTGCGCGGTGTCCGGGAGTTGGGCGGCCGGCGCGGCGATGGCGGGGCCGGCGATGCCGATCAGAATCGCAATGGGAACGAGTGCACGCATCCGCATAAGTTGCCGCTCAGCCCGGTCACCGGTCAATTCGCTGCTCCGCCTTTCAAAATGACCGCTTGCGGTACAGATTTCGGGCCTTGCGAACGAGCCTCATCGCCGCTCGTCCGCCTCAACCGCCCCCAAGGAGCCACTGATGAGCGACGCCCGGGTCCGCCACTACCGTGTAGCCGACCAGCCCAAAGAGGAGCTGAATCCATTGATCTCACGCAGCCTGATTACGGGCGAGCGGGCGATGCTTGCACATGTCTACCTCAAGAAGGGCGCGGTTGTTCCCATGCATTCGCACGACAACGAGCAGATCACCTACGTCATCGACGGCGCGCTCGAATTCAAGATCGGCGACGGCGGACCCGAGGGTCTCGTCGTGCGCTCGGGCGAGGTCCTCCACCTGCCCAGCAACGTCCCGCACGAGGCCGTGGCGCTCGAGGACACGATCGATGTCGACGTTTTCACGCCTCCGCGCCAGGACTGGCTCGACGGGACAGACTCGTACCTGCGCGGCCCCGCCGCCGGAAAGGACGGGTAGCGCCATGGCCGGCACGCTGGAGGGGAGTCCCTGGATCTGGAAGGACGGTGAGTTCATTCGCTGGGAGGACGCCAACGTCCACGTCCTGAGTCTCGCGGTGCAGTTCGGATCATCTGTTTTCGAGGGCGTGCGGTGCTACGAGACCCCCAGGGGTCCCGCCGTCTTCCGGCTTCACGACCACTTTCGGCGTCTCATGTCGTCGAGCCGCACCTACCGCATGCAGCCGTCGTACACCATCGACGAGCTCGTGGACGCCACGCTCGCGACCATCCGTCGCAACGAACTCGACAGCTGCTATATACGCCCGATGGTTCTGCGCGGTTACGGGGCGGCGGGCATGCACGGGAAGAACAGCCCGATCGAGACCTACATCCCCATGTGGCCGTGGGGAGCGTACCTGGGCGAGGACGCGCTCGCCAAGGGCGTCGACGTGTGCGTTTCGTCGTGGAACCGCCCGGCCCCGAACACCATCCCGAGCGGCGCCAAGTCGGCGGGCAACTACATCCTGTCGACCCTGATGGTGATGGAGGCAGAGTCCCACGGATACGCCGAGGCGATCGGCCTCGGGCCCGGGGGGCTGGTGAGCGAGGGCAGCGGCCAGAACCTCTTTCTGGTGATGGACGGCGATGTCGTCACCCCGATCCTCGACGGGACTTCGCTGTGGGGGATCACGCGTCACTCCGTGCTGAAGATCGCCGAGGAGCTCGGCCTGACCGTGCGCCAGCAGCTGGTCCCCCGCGAGATGCTGTACAGCGCGGACGAGCTGTTCTTCACGGGCACGGCCTCCGAGGTGACGCCGATCCGGTCGGTCGACGGGCTCGAGATCGGCGACGGCCGGCGGGGCGCGATCACCACGCGCATTCAGAAGCGGTACCTGGAGCTGGCGAAGGGCGAGGGGCCGGATCCGTGGGGGTGGCTGACCTACCTGGACTGAGGAAGGGCGTCAGCCCGCTGCATCCAGCCTCAGCACCGAGTGGAGCAGCACGTTCGTTCCGCGCGTGATGTCGCGGGGCGCCGAATACTCGTCGGGCGAGTGGCTGATTCCGGCTCGGCTCGGCACGAAGATCATGCCGATGGGGCCCAGTTCGGCCATGCTCTGGGCGTCGTGGCCGGCTCCGGAAGGCATGCGCACGTTCGTGTAGCCCAGGTCGCTGGCCGATGCCTCGACGATGTCGCGGAAGCGGGGGTCGGTGGGCGCGGCGAGGCTTTCGTAGAAGTGAACGAGGCCGATGGTGACGCCGCGGGCCTCCTCGACCGCGCGAGCCCGCCGTTCGATCTCGGCGAAGACGGAAGCGATCTTGCTCATCTCGAGGTCGCGGATCTCGAGCGTGGCGCGCACCTCGCCCGGGACGACGTTGGGCGCTCCCGGCACGGCCTCGATCCTGCCGACCGTGGCGACCTGGCGGCCCGGCGTGGTGAGGGCGACCTCGTTGACGTCGCGGATCAGGTCGGCGGCAGCGACGAGGGCGTCGCGGCGCTGGGGCATGGGCGTCGTCCCGGCGTGGTTCTGCATGCCACGCACCGTGATGTTCCAGCGGCGGATGCCGACGATCCCCTCGACGACGCCGATCTGGACGCCGTCGGCCTCGAGGAACGCGCCCTGCTCGATGTGCAGCTCGAAGAAGCCGGCCACGCTGCCGGGTTCGCGCCGGGCCTCGGCGATGCGCGCGGGGTCGCCGCCGATGCGCGCGGTGCCGTCGCCGATGGTATAGCCCGATGCTGTGATGATGTCGAGCTCGAACGGCAGGACCCGGCCGACCAGCGCGCGGCTCCCGGTCTTCCCGCCCTCTTCGTTCGGGAAGATGATCACCTCGAGCGGGTGCCGGAGCGCGATGTCGTGGTCGTGCAGCGTGAGGGCGACTTCGATGGCGGCGGCCGAGCCCACGTGGCCGTCGTAGCTGCCTCCCGCGGGCACGGTGTCGATGTGGGAGCCGGTTATGATGGGCAGCGCGGCGGGGTCGGTGCCGGCGCGGCGGCCGATCAGGTTGCCGGCGAGGTCGATGGAGACCTCGAGGCCGGCTTCCTCCATCACGCCGGCGGCGTAGTTGCGCCCGGCCAGGTCGTCGTCGCTGTAGGCGAGGCGGGTGGTGCCGCCATCGGACGTGCCCCCGAAGCGGCGAAGGTCGGCGAGTATCGCGTTGACGCGGCCGCCGTCGACGGTGGGGGGCTGGTGGGCGCGGGCGCTCACCTCCGCGCCCGCGGCCGGCGACGCGGACACCAGCGCCGCTGCCACGGCGGGGGAGGCCTTCACGAAACTCCGGCGCGAGCAGGTCGCGAAGTCCCCTCCGTCCCGCGGCGGTCCTACCCTGCATCCGTGTCGATCGGTCATCTTTCAATCATCTTTTCAATTCTGACCCTGAACGATTCCCGGAAGCCTCACTTTTGCCCGAGGACACCCGGCGCGGACACCACCCCAACCTGCCACCCCAACCTAGAGCGAATTCACGGAATTGCACGAGGAAGCCTTCGACTTCGACGGCGCCTACGGGGAGGGTTACGAAGCCCTCGCCCGGCGCGTGATCCCCGGTTACGCCACGCTGTTCCCCATGATCGGCGCGCTCATCGACCCCGACCTGCCGCCGCGGGCCCGCGTGCTCGTCGTCGGGTGCGGCACCGGGATCGAACTCGTCACCTTCAAGCGAATCCGTCCCGATCTTCGGTTGCACGGCGTCGATCCCGCCGACCAGATGCTGGAGCTGGCCACGCGCAGGGTGGCCGACGCGGGCCTCTCGGACGGCATCAGCTGCCAGCACGGATACACTTCCGACGTACCGCTCTCGCCGCGCTTCGACGCGGCCACCCTGATCAACGTCCTTCACTTCGTCCCCGACGACGGCGGCAAGGCCGAGCTCATGACCGACATCGCCGCGCGGCTCAAGCCCGGCGGCGTCTTCGTCTTCTTCGACCTCCACGGCAGTCCCGGCTCGGAGGAACACGAGCGCTACATGCCGGCCTGGCGGCGCTACTGGAGGATCCGGGGCATGACCGAGGCGGAAAGGTCCGAGTTCGCCGAGCGTATTCGACACGGGATTCACTTCGCCACCCCCGAGCGGGTCGTGGAGCTGGCCCGGGACGCCGGCTTCACCCGGCCGCGGCGGTTCTTCCAGAGCCTTTTGTACGGGGGCTGGACCTTTCGGCGGGCTGGCGCGTGAGTTATCGGTAGGCGAAATGTCCACACGACAGCCGAGGGGGTGCGGGGGTCGATGAAGAGCTCCCAGGGCACGCTGATGACCGCGATGGCGCTCGCCCTTGCGGCCGCCTGCTCCGACCTCGCCCTCGAGCCCAGCCAGATCCCGCATTCGATTGCGATCTCCCCCGAGGACGCGCGCGTGAAGGTCGGGGATGCGGGGGAGTTCACCGTCACGGTCTTCGACGAGGACGGGCAGGTCATTCCGGGGCCGCCGTCGTGGGCGCCGGCCGACTGGGAAGTCGCCGATCCGTCGATGGTCGAGTTCAGCCCGGGCGGCGCCTTCACGGCGCTGGACAACGGCGAGGCGAGGATCGGCGCCCGCTCGGCGGGGCTGCTCGCGCGCACCACGCTACTGATCAGCCCGGGCAGCGTGCGGCTGACGGCGCCCGCCATGTACCTCAACCAGGTGGCCCAGCGCCTCGATGGCACCGTCCCGCTGATCGCCGGGCGCGACGCTCTCCTGCGCGTGTTCGTTACGGGCGACGAAGTCAGCTACTACGAACCCCGGGCCTACGCCGATTTCCTGCGCGATGGAGAGGTGATCCACACGGCCGCCATGGGTCCGCCCCACGTGATTCCCGACGCGGTGACCGAGAAGTGGCGCCTGCAGTCATTCAACGCCGAGATCCCCGGTGAGGTGATCCAGCCCGGGGTCGAGCTGTTCGTCGAAATGGATCCCGACGGGGTGGTGCCCCTGAAGTCCGGCAGCCAGGCCAGGATTCCCGCGGAGGGCGCGCTCGAGCTCAACGTGATCGAGCTGCCCGTTCACTTCCAGACGCTGGTGCCCGTGATCGGTGAGACCGATCCCCGCGAACAGATCCGCATCTGGGCGCAGGACCTGACCGCAGGGCATGAGTGGCTCCAGTTTGCCCGCAGCGTGCTCCCGATCGGAGACATGCACCTCACAGTGCACGATCCCTTTTACACCTCGGTCGACCTGGGCACCTTCGACGGCTGGTTGCAGCTCATCAGCGACATCAGGACCTTGCGGACCATTGAGAACGGCAGGGGCTACTACTATGGCGCCTTCCATCGTGCCAACCTCACCGGGATCGTCGGGCTGGGGTACATCGGCTGGCCGGTCAGCATAGGGCTGAGTCAGGACGAGACCTTCGCCCACGAAGTGGGGCACAACATGAGCCTCCGCCATGCCCCCTGTGGGAACGTGGCGGGACCGGACCCGAGATTCCCTTACAAGGACGGCAGCGCCGGGGTCTGGGGATACGATCCGGCGTCGGGCGGAATCATCGATCCCGATCAGTACAAGGACCTGATGGGGTATTGCGATCCGAGCTGGGTCAGCGACTACAGCTTCACGAAGGCGCTCGACTACCGGATCTGGACCGAGATCGGAAGGGGCGGAGTGGATCCGGCGGATGAGCGGCCGCCCGAGCAGACGCTCCTGCTGCGTGGAAGGGCGGTGAACGGGGAACTGATGCTCGAGCCCGCCTTCCTGGTCGAGACGCGGCCCGTCCTGCCGGAGGGGGACGGCCCGTACCGTCTGGAGGGGTTCGGTTCCGGCGGTCGGGTCGTCTTCTCGTTAGACTTCACGCCGACGCCGCTGGAGTTCGGCGGTGGGGACTTTCTCTTCGCCCTGCCCTATGACGCGGAGTCGGACGGTACGCTGGAGCGCGTGGTCGTGTCGGGACCCGAAGGCGAGTTTGCGTTGGGCCCGTCCAGCACCAGCCCGATGGCGATCATCATCAACCGCGACAACGGGCAGGTGCGCGCCATCCTGCGGGACTGGAACGGCGGCCTCGGTCTTGTGGATGGGAACACGGAGATCTTGGTCAGCGACGGGTTGCCGGACGAATGTCAGTGCGGGTGAAGTCGTCGCCCTTGTACAGCAGTGATTCACCTGACACCCGGGCGAGCGCGTACGCAAAACAATCTCCGAAGTTCAGGCCCGCCGGATGCCTTCCCTTGCCGAAGCGGCGCCATGCGTGCCGGGCGGCCGTGAGCTGCTCGACCGTGACCGGAACCGGCTCGATTCCGGCATGTTCGAGAAACGCGTCGAGTTCGCTACCCGCTTCCGCTCCCCCTCGACTCTCGACCACGATCGATGCCTCCAACATGTTTGCGACAGACATGCGGCACGGCGACGCCGTCAGGATTGCGGCCTGATACCGCTCCGCATCGGGTTCCCGGTTCAGAATCGCCAATATCGCCGAACTGTCGACAATCACTTGGGTAGACCCTGTTCGTCGTAGAGCATGTCCCCGTGCTCCACGGCCGACGGTCCCGGTCCCATCAGCCTGGCGCAGCGTTCGGCGATGGCACGCAGTTCCCGGGCACGGGTCTCAGCGCTGCGTATTCTGTTTTCGCGTTCGAGGCGTTCCCGCAGCGCCACGGTGATCGCACCGGTCTTTGTCTCGCCGGTCAGCCGAGACAGACGGTCGGCAAGGCGGCACGTCTCGGCATTCTTGATATTGAGGCTCATGGCTTACCCTGGGCAGATGGTTGATGGTAGACAGGCCGAGTCGCATCTACCATACCCACGGTCGGGACCGAATGCAATCAGCAATCCAATCCCAAAGTCGACCGTGCCCGCTCTCTTGCAACGTCACCTCCCCGGCCCCGTGATCCTGTACTGGTCCGGTGGGATCTCACCCCGCAGGTGCTCGATGAAGTAGTCCCAGGTGCGGCGCACGACGTACGGCTCACTCGAGTAGCCGTGGTTGCGGTTGGGCAGCACGAACATGTCGAAGTCCTTGTTGTGGCGGATGAGTTCGTCGATCACGCGCACGGTCATGTTGGGGTGGACGTTGTCGTCGAGGGTGCCGTAGTGGAGCAGGAGCTTGCCCTTGAGGTTCGCGGCGATGTTCTGGTTTGCCTGGCTGTCGAAGCTGTCGGTGCCGTCGGCGTTCTCGACGAGCAGGCCCTGGTACTTCTCGCCCCAGGGGAAGTGATAGCCGCGGTTGTCGTGGTTGCCGGCACCCGAGACCGCCACCTTGAAGAAGTCGGGCCAGCGGAGAATGGCGTCGGTCGATGAGAAGCCGCCGCCCGAGTGGCCGAAGATGCCCACGCGGTCGAGGTCCATCTGGGGGTAGCGGCCCGCGAGTTCCTTGAGGGCGGAGATGTGATCGGGGATGCCGTTGTCGCCCATGTTGCCGTAGTAGGCGTCGTGGAAGGCCTTGGAGCGCAGCGGCGTGCCGAAGGCGTCGACGGCGAAGACGATGAAGCCGAGTTCCGCGAGCGCGCGCCCGTTGCCGCGGCCGGGGGCGGAGAAGTCGTAGCGGGTGACGGCGCCGATCTGCGGACCCGGGTAGATGTAGTCGACGACGGGGTAGCTCTCGTCGGGGTCGAAGTCGGAGGGGAACCAGAGGAGGCCGTAGACGTTGGTGGTGCCGTCGCGCCCCTTGGCCTCGAAGGGGACGGGCGGGATCCAGCCTGCGTCCTCGAGCCGGGTGATGTCGGCGGTCTCGATGGTCTGGACGACGCGGCCGTCGCGCCCGCGGACGACTGCGGTGGGGGCCATCTCGGGGGTCGAGAATTGGTCGACGAAGTATTGGCCGGACGGGGTGGGAGTGATCTGGTGGACGGCGTCCTCCGAGCTCAGGAGCTGCAGGCCGGATCCGTCCAGTCCGATACGGTAGAGGTGGAGGTGGTAGGGGTGCCGTCCCTCCTCCCGGCCTACTGCCGTGAAGTAGACGGTGCGCGAGGCCTCGTCCACTTGCAGGAGCTGCGCGACCAGCCAGGGGCCGGACGTGACCTGGTTCTTGAGGTTCCCGTCGCCGTCGTAGAGGTAGAGGTGCCCGAATCCGTCCCGCTCCGACCACCAGAGGAACTCGGAGCCGTTGCCGAGCACCTGCCAGGCGGGCGGGAACGAGGTGAAGTTGTTGAGTTCGACATAGGTCGGCCCGGTCTCTTCGAGGAGCTCGGTCGCGCTGCCGGTGGCGGCGTCCACGCGGAAGAGCCTGTAGCTCTTGAAGTCGCGGCTGCGGTGGGTGTAGAAGACCTGGCTGCCGTCCGCGGTCCACTGCACGTCGGCGTAGCTGGTGTCGCCGCGGGCGAAGTTGCCCGGCTGGGGCTCGATGTCGGCGCGGACCGAGGTGCCGGCCTCGACGTCGAGGATCCACAGTTCTGACGTGGGGATGATGGAGTCGCCCGGGAGCGCGTAGGCCCACGAGTGCAGGATCGGGCGCCCGTCGGCTGCCTCGAGGAGGTGGAAGCGCTCGACCTCGCGCTCGTCGTAGCGGTGGGTGACGATGCGGCGCGAGTCCGGCGACCACTGCATGACCGGCGAGCGCTCGCGATTGGCGCGGCGGCTGGTGATCTCCTGGCAGCAGCCCTCCGGGATCGCACCGTAGCCGAAGTCGGTCTCACCGTCGCGGGTGAGCTGGGTCTCCGCGCCGCTGGCCGCGTCCCGCACCCACAGGTTCTCGTTGCGGGCGAAGGCGATCCAGCGGCCGTCGGGCGAGGGGCGGTCGGCGTCGGAGGGCGCGGTGGCGTTGGTCGGTCCGGCGCAGTTGTAGGCGCCGATGTCGCAGGTCCACTGGACGGAGTCGGCGACCTGGAAGCGGATGGCGCCCGTGCCGTTCACGAAGTCGAAGGTCTCGAAGGGGAGGTCGCGGCCCTCGTAGGCGGTGTCGGCGGCCATCGAGAGGGCGGCCGCGAGGCGGGCGTGGTCGAAGGCGGGGCGGCGGGTGGAGGCGGCCGGGTCGACGACGACGAATTCGTGGCCGGATCCGGTGCGGCTGCGGAACCAGAAACGGTCGCCGTCGAAGAACTCGGGCACGACCTGGTCGCCGGAGACCAGATTGGCGGCATTCCAGGGGAGGAACTGCTCGGCGCGGGCGTAGTCGCTCTCGGCGACCTGCTGGGCGGCAGCTGCGCGGGTCACCGGGCCGGGCGGGAAAGCGGCGGGGGCCGGAAGGTGGGAGGCCGCGGCGAGCAGGGCCAGGGCGGCGGCGGTGCGTGCTGGCGAGCGAAGCAGTGTCGGCATGGAGACCTCGG
Source organism: Gemmatimonadota bacterium (assembly GCA_022826565.1). Classification (GTDB taxonomy): domain Bacteria; phylum Gemmatimonadota; class Gemmatimonadetes; order Longimicrobiales; family Gaopeijiaceae; genus Bin94. Next base: position 232,996 of record JAJDUP010000033.1, read on the forward strand.
GATTGGCTGTGGCAGTGTGGCTGGCGGCGGTGCGTGGGGTGGAAGACCACTCGCGCCGCCCATATACTGGCCCTGTGCGGGGCCCGCAGCCAGACCCGTCCCGGCGCCGCTGCTGGCCCGCCGCCACGTACCCCTTGATCTGCGAGGCCTTGGTCATGTCCCGATTCAGCAACGCTTCACTCGCTGCGGCGGGTTGCACAGCCATTCTCACCGTGTCCGTCCTGCTCGGAGCGTGCACTCCCGGGGCCGATGCGCCCGGGTCCACGGCAGTCGCCTACGAGGGCGCGCGGGTGATCGTGGGCGACGGAAGCGTGATCGAGGACGCGGTTTTCGTCGTGGACGGGGGCCAGATCGCCGCGGTCGGCGCGGCGGGCGATATCGAGGTTCCCGACGGCGCCGCTCGCATGGACCTGTCCAGCAAGACGGTGATGCCCGCGGTCGTGAACGCGCACCTCCATCTGGTCCTGGAGCGGGACGCGCGGACCGAACAGCTGCAGCACATGGCGTACTACGGACAGTCCCTGGTGCTGAGCCTCGGGCTCGACGAAGGAGACGCGGCATTCGCGATGCGCGACGAGGTCGTGCCGGACGGTGCGCGGTCGCAGATAGCGGGCCGCGGGATCACGTCGCCCGAGCCCGGCCGCAGCGAGGTGCCGCACTGGGTGACGACCGAGGAGGAGGCGCGCGCGGCGGTGCAGGAGCTGGCCACGCAGCAGGTCGACATCGTCAAGATCTGGGTGGACGACCGCGGCGGGCAGTACGAGCGGTTGTCGCCCGAGCTCTACGGCGCCGTCATCGACGAGGCGCACGCCAACGGGCTGCGCGTGGCGGCCCACGTCTTCCGCCTCGAGGACGCCAAGGGGCTGCTCCGGGCCGGCGTCGACGCCTTCGCCCACGGGATCCGCGACATGGACATCGACGACGAGCTGGTCGAACTGTGGCAGGAGCGGCCGGATGTCGTGCTGATCCCCAACCTGCCCGGCCCCGGCGTGGCCGAGGACTTCGGATGGCTCTCGGGAACCGTGTCCGCGGACCGGATCGCCGAGATGAACGCCGGCTCCACCGACCGGCCCGAGGCGCAGGAGTTCTTCGGCATCCAGGCGCGCAACATGGTCCGCCTGAGCGAAGAGGGCTTCACGATCTCATTCGGGACCGACGGCGGCTCGCCGTGGGCAGTGCACCAGGAGCTGGCCGACATGGTGCGCGCGGGAATGTCGCCCGGCGACGTGATCGTGGCGGCCACCGGGACTTCGGCGGAGTTCATGGGCGCCGACGACCTGGGCACGATCGAGGCGGGCAAGAGCGCCGACTTCATCGTGCTGGACGCGAACCCGCTCGACGACATCACCAACACGCGGGCGATCAGCGCGGTGTACCTGCGCGGAGCGGCCGTGGATCGCGAGGGATTCGGGGCGCGGCTGCTGGCGGAGGGGCAGTAGGATGGCCGGGTCCCCCTTCACTCGCGCCGGGGCCGATTCGTCTCCGCCGCGGGCGGCGATGCAAGCCGGGGCCGCCAGCGTCGCCCTGCTTTCACTCCTCCTCATCTGCGCAACCGCAACTGCCGACGCCCAGGAGTCGCTCGATCCGGAGCGGGATGCGATGTACGCCCGCTACATGGCGCTCCCGACGCTGATCAAGGGGGGCACGATCTGTGCGGATGCGGGGGCGCTCGGCGGGGCGGCGTGCTCCCTCAACTGGATGGCGGACGGGCAGAGTTTCTGGTTCGCCGAGGGACAGCCCGACCAGACCGTGATCTACCGGGCAGATCCGGCGGCCGGGACCACCGAGCCGCTCTTCGACACCGGGCGCGTGCGGGAAGCGCTCACGGCCGCACTGGGCCACGAGCCTCCGTACGGCGGGCTGCCGTTCGACAGCTTCACGTTCTCGGGCGAGGGCGAGCGGGTCGTGCGCTTTTCGGTTGACGAGCGCGGCTTCGAGTTGGACCTCGATAGCTACTCCGTGACCGCTCGGCCGGCGAGTGCGGTCGAGGCCGCCGAACGGGCGCGGCCCAGGGTCGTGCGCGAGGGCTTCACGAGCGGTGCGCCGGCGGTGATGGAGGTGCCGTCGCCGGACGGACGCTGGCTGCTCACCGAGAAGGACGACGGCCTGTGGCTGCGCGCCACCTTCGACGGACGGGAACAGGCGGTGTTGGAGGACGGTGAGGAGGACTTCGCCTGGAGCGTCGAGGGGGCGATGTGGGCACCGGACGGCGCGCGCGTCGCCGCGATGAGGGTCGACAACCGCGCGATGGAGCGGGTACCGATCGTGCACTGGCTGAAGCAGACCGAAGAGGTGGAGTGGGCGCCGTACGCGAAGGCCGGGAATCCGCTGCCGCGGCAGGAACTTCACATCGTGGACGTGCACGCGCGGCGGGCGGTTGCGGTCGATGTGGGCGAGGCGGAGCAGATTCTGAGCCCGGTCGGGTGGCTCCCCGACGGCTCGGAGTACCTGTTCCTGCGGATGCTGCGGACCTACCGGACGCTGCACCTGGTCGCGGCCGATCCGGCCACCGGCGAGACGCGCGTCGTTCTGGAGGAGACGCAGCCCACCTTCATCAAGGGGATCGGGACGACGCCGTCGTGGCGGGCGCTGGCGCGGCCTCTGACCGACGGCGAGCGCTTCCTGTGGATCAGCGAGCGCGACGGCTGGGACCACATCTACCTGTACGGCATGGACGGCCGCCTGATCCGGCGGCTCACCGAGGGTGCGTGGCCGGTCACGGGGATCGTGCACGTCGACGAGGCGGCGGGGACCGTCTACTTCAACGGCCACCGCGAGGAGCGCCCCTACGACACCCACCTGTACAGCGTGCCTCTCGATGGCGGCGAAATCGTCCGTCTCACCGAGGGGGACGGCCAGCACAGCACCGCGATCTCGCCCAACGGCGCCTACCTGGTGGCCACGCATTCGAGCACGAGCCGGCCGCCCCGCACGGAGATGCGCACCACGTCCGGCGAGCTGGTGTACGTGGTGAGCGAAGCCGACGTGAGCGCGCTCGACGAACTGGGGTGGACGCCGCCCGAGGAGTTCGTGGTGAAGGCCGCCGACGGGGAGACCGACCTCCATGGGCTGATCTACAAGCCGCACGATTTCGATCCCGCGGTCAGCTACCCGGTGATCGACTACATCTACAACGGCCCGTTCATCAGCTGGGTGCCCAAGACCTTCACCGACGGGCGCGGGCTCAGCCAGGCCGCGCTGGCGCAGCTGGGGTTCGTGGTGTTCATGGTGGACGGACGCGGCACCACCGAGCGCGGCAAGGCCTTCCAGGACGTGGCGTACCGCAACTTCGGCCGCAATGAGATCCCGGATCACCGCGCCGCCATGGAGAACGCGGCCGCAACGCGCCCCTGGATGGACCTGGACCGGGTCGGCATCCACGGCGGCTCGTGGGGCGGCTATATGACCGTGCGGGCCATGCTGCTGGAGCCCGATTTCTACGATGTCGGCGTGGCCACCAATGGCGTCTACGACATCCACGACCAGAACGCCTGGGCGATCGAGCCCTACATGGACCGGCCGTGGGAGAACCCGGAGGGTTACGAGTACGGGTCGAGCCTGCGCCTGGCCGAGAATCTCAAGGGGCAACTGCTGCTGATCCACGGGACCAGCGATGTGAACGCCACCTTTTCAGCCACGATGAAGCTGGTCGAGGCGCTGATCCGGGCGGGCAAGCCGCACGACCTGATCGTGGTGCCCGAGCAGCCGCACTGGTTCACGGGGCAGAGCGCGGCGTTCACGGGGGCGGCGAGCCGGCGGTATTTCCAGGAGCACCTGCTGGGGCTGACGGGGAGGGAGAGGGAGGTGATCCCGTAGGGTCGGCGGGGCGGCAGTGAGGCTCAGCCGCCCGCGCGGCGGAGTATCGCAGCCGCTTCTGAACTGCCGTTGAGCTCTGCGGCCTCCAGAGGCGTGTGGCCAGTGTAGTCGCGGACCGACACATCTGCGCCGGCCTCGAGCAGGGGCGTTCAGGGTGTCCGTATTGTCCGCATCCGCCGCCCAGTGCAAGGGGGTCTCACCTCTTGCGCTCCTTGCGTTCAGGTCCGCCCCGGCCCGGATGAGCGCCTTGGCGACATCGAGGCCGCGGCTGAAGGACGCCGCGCGGTGCAGGGGTGTTGCGGACGTTGCCAGCTCCCGGGCGTCCACGTCCGCCCCGGCTTCGATAAGGGCGAGAGCCACTTCGGGGTTCTCGTTGGCATACAACGCCCTCAGGAGAGGCGTATCCCCATGCCCGTTCCCGGCGTTTACGTCGGATCCCGCGTTGATGAGAGCCAGCGCTACTTCGGGGTTCTCGTTGTTTGCCGCCGCCAGGTGGAGTGGTGCCTCGTCGAGTTGGCCCGCACGCGCGTCGAGATCGGCCCCGGCCCGGACAAGATCCAGGACCATCTCGGGGTTCCTGTTGGCCCGTGCCGCGAGGGAAAGGGCTGTCGGTCCTCCGGGGTTCGTCGCGTTCACGTCCACTCCGGCGCGGACGAAGGTCAAGGCTACCTCCGGATTCCCGTTGGATATCGCCGCGCCGAGCAGGTGTCGGGTTTCGGCGCGTGCGCCGGCTCCGAGAAAGGCCAGAGCCACCTGGGGATTCCCGTTGTACCGCGCAGCCATGTCCAGTGGTGCCCGGCGCATGGCGCTTGTGCCGAAGTAGTCGTCCAGGGCATGGATGTCGGCCCCGGCCCGGATCAGGGTCAGGGCCACTTCCGGGTTCTCGTTCCACGCCGCCGCCAGGTGCAGGGGCGTCAGATCGGTAGAATCCCGGGCCGACACATCCGCCCCCGCTTGCAGGCAAGTCCTCGTATCGCCGGGAGTTGCCAGCCTGAAAAAGGCTTCAGTATTCCATGTTGCACAGTCGGGGGGCGCGCAAGTCGTCAGGAGGCAAGCTGTCAGGAGCAGACTGGTGGGTCGCAACGTCGGAGGCCTTCCGGAGATGCGGGAAGCGATGGTCACCATCGTTCGGGGACGCGGCAAGTAAAGAGAACACGACAATATGTAATGTTGACGTTACACAAACAACGCCTCCGCGAAGGCTTGGCGGAACGTCTCTTCGCCCCCGGGCCGGAGTCCCGAGAGTCCGCCGGAATCGAGCGTTGCCCTGGCAAACGTTTCGCCATAGCCGCGGGCGCAGGTCATCACGACGAGGTCGTCGGCGAAGGTGACGATCTGGCAGGGTACGTGGAGGACGGGTCCCTGGGTGAGGAAGGGCCGGGGGCGGGCCGGGGCGAAGAGGTCGAGGGGGGTGAGGTGTTCGAGCACTTCGGGGACGCCGGCACCCACGAGGGCGAGCATGCAGTGGCCATCGGTGGTCTCCGTGAGGCCGGGGTCGGGGGGAGCGGGGGGCGGCGCGGCGGTGCCGAGGTGCCAGATCGCGACCTGGGTGCGGTTCATGCGGTTGATGACGAGCGGGCGGTGGACGCCGACCTGGCCGAAGCGCTCCGGGACTGGCAGGTCCATGGGCCGACGGGTCGCGACCTGGCCGTGCTGGTAGTCCCAGCGGTGCCGGTGGGAGAGGTCGACGAGGAACGGGCCCGGGTGGTCGTCCTCGCGCTGGTAGCGGAGGACGACGGTCCAGCCGTCGCGTTGCTCGGTGGCTGTGGGGGTCGCGCCGAAAGAGACCGGGGAGCGGCGGTGCGAGGGTCGATGCCGGGTGGGGGCGTCGGTCATCATGCACGCAACCTTGTGCCCTTCGGGTCGTAGAAGTGCGGCGATGTCACCGTGGCGGAGAAGGTCGCCCTCTTCCCCGGCTTCTCCTCCTGCTGGAGCTGGATGGTGCCACCCCTCGCGGCGCACTCAGCGCGCACGAGCGCCATCCCGTACTGCCAGCCGAGCGTGTCGCTGCGGCGCGTCGTGCACACGTATCCGACGATTTCGCCGTTGGCAATCACGACCGCACCGTCGCAAAGCGGGGGCGCGTCGGCCGGAGACCCCTGCCCTGCGGCGACCCGGAAACCCACCAGCTTCATGCGGCCCGGCTGCTGCTCGCAGGCCCGCAGCGCGGGGGCGCCGACCTTCTTCGACGCGGTGTCGTCGCGGTCCCACATCCACCCCATGCCGATGTCGGTCAGGGTGACGCGCTGCTCCGATTCGGCTCCGATGATGACGTGGCCCTTCTCGGCGCGAAGGCAGTACTGCGCTTCGAGGCCGAACGGCGCGATGCCGAGGTCGGCGCCCGCCTCCAGGAGGAGGTCCCACAGGTAGCGGCTGTAGCTCGCCGGGGCGTGCAGTTCGTACGACAGTTCGCCCACGAAGCCCAGGCGGAGGCAGCGGGCCTCGACGCCGTCCCCGACGGTGATGCGCCGGCAGGCCATGTACGGGAACGCGTCGTTCGAGACGTCGTCGGTGGTCACCCGCGCGAGCACCCGGCGTGCGTTGGGCCCGGCGATGTTGAGCGATCCCAGCACGTCAGTGAGGTTGACCAGGTTGTAGTCCCAGCCGTCGTAGCGGGTGTGGAAGCGGAACCACTCCACCGTCGTGCCGGCGCGGCCGGAGCTGGTGGTGAAGTAGTAGTCGCCGTCGCCCTCCCTGACGACGACGCCGTCGTCCATGAGCTGGCCCATGTCGTTGCACATCGCCGAGTACTTGCAGCGGCCGGGGCGGGCGGTGCTCATGTCGGAGATGTAGACGCGCTGGAGTGCGTTCAGGGCGTCGGGGCCGTGGATGCGGAACTTCCCGAGGGGCGAGCTGTCGAGGATGCCGACGTTGTTGCGGACGTTGAGGATCTCGTCGCGGCAGGCGGGGTCGTCGCTGAATTGGCGGGCGCGCTGCCAGGGGCCGGCCCAGCGGAAGACGGCGCCGCGGACGGCCTGCTCGTAGTGGAGTGGCGTCCGTTTGTGCACGTCGTGGCCGGGGCCGGCGAGGGTGGCGAGGCTGGGGGCGACGAGGGGCGGGCGGACGGTGGTGGGGGTGGCGGCTTCGGGGGGGTCGCCGCGGAGGTCGGCCATGATCATGGCGAGGTTCTGGCCGGTGACGCGGTACTGGCCCGGGCCGAGCCCGAATCCGCCGAAACGCTTGGCGAGTTCCGGGACGTCGAAGCCCTGTGCCGCGGATTCCTTGACGTTCTTCCAGGTGCCGTCCTCGTCGAGGTCGACGAAGGCCTTGGCGCCGCGGCCGATGGCGGGGCCGTGGCGGATGTCGCAGCCGGGGGGCGGGCCGGGGAGGGATGCGAGTTCGCGGCGGGCGGCTTCGAGCGGGCCAGTCGGATCTGGTGGACGCCCCGCCGACCGACCCGCGCACAGAGCCGCCGCCCGGTATCCCTCCACGCGCCCCGACGCCTCGATCGCGCGAGGGTCGCGCAGCCCGGTCATGCTCCCGGCCGCGAATACGCCCGGCGGCAGTTTGGCGGGCCGGTAGCTGTGCGTGTGGGTGCAGTAGGCCAGCTTCGCCTTCGCGGTGGCGAGCACCCCGATGCGGGACTGCATTCCGGCGTTGGCGATGAGCAGGTCGCAAGGGAAATGACTCGCGCCGGCGCCGGTCAGAGGGCGCAGTTCGCACCCTTTCAACCGCCTGCCGCCCATCGCCCGCGAGGCGGCCCACCCCGGCAGGAACGGGATGCCCCGCTCCTCGATCGCCGCGACCAGCGCAGGGTCCTGCCGCCCCTCCCCGCGCGCATCGGCGACGGCCTGAACCGCGATGCCCAGGTCGGAGAGGTCGACCGCAGCCTCCAGACTCAGGTCGTCTCCCACGCTGAACACCGCCGCTTCGCCCGGCCTCACCCCGTAGGTGCGGGCCAGCCGCCAGGCCGCCCCCGCCTGCATCACGCCGGGACGGTCGTTGTGGTTGAAGACGAGCGGCCGGTCCATGCACCCGGCGGCCACGACCACCGTCTTGGCCCGACACTCCCAGTGACACTCCTGGAAAGGGTCGTTCTCGTCGCCCACCGTGAATCCCGTGACCAGGTTTTCGCCCCAGACACCCGTCACCGGCGAGCTTGTGAAGACTTTCACATTCTCTTTGGCCAGCAGGCGCGCGGCCAGCGCCTCGCCCCGCCGGTGCAGCGCCTCGCCCTCGTACTCGCGCACGCGCCAGGCCAGGTGACCGCCCAGCCGGGGCCGCCGTTCGAACAGGCACACCCGCAGGCCGCCCTCCGCCGCGGCCAGTGCGGCCGAAATGCCGGCCGGGCCGCCCCCCACCACTGCGACGTCCGCGTTCAGGTACCGTTCCGCCCTCGTCCCGGAGGCGTAGTCGCCGCGCGGATCCAGCACCCCCGTCCCCGCCATCCGCCGCAGCCCGTTCTGGAAGAGCGGCCAGAGGCGGTAGGGTCGGTGGAAGAGGTGGTAGTAGAACCCTGCCGGCATCAGCCGGTCGAAGGGGTTGATGATGCCGAACCGGTCCGTCTTCGGGTTTCCGCGGACATTCTGGGCGTGCACGGTCATGCCCGGCCGAAGTGCCGTCGTCTCGGCACATTCGTTCGGCACGCCGTCGATCGCCAGGAAGGTGTTGGACGACTCGCCGTCGATGCTGTAGAGGCCGCGCGGGCGGTGGTACTTGAGGCTGCGTCCGAAGATTCGCACGCCGGCGGCGTACATGGCCGAGGCCACGGTGTCGCCGGCGAATCCGGTGAGCGGCCGTCCGAGCCAGGTGAACTCGAGGGGGCGGGAGAAGTCGACCTGGCAGGTGGGTCCGGCGGGGAGGCGGCCGGGGGGCAGGCGGTCAACCGGCATCGCCGCCATCCTCCACCTCGCGATTCGTACTCGGGTCCCTCGTCGTCTTGAACCACACGCCGCACCCCTGGCCGTGATACCACCACTCCTGTTGCGGTGCCGCGTGCGCCCCGCCCGGAATCATCCGGTATTGCGTCCAGCGGAAGTGTTCCTCGGCGGTCAGTCCCTCCTGGGTCGGGCGCGGGCCGCGCTCCTGGCCGCCGAATGTGAACTCGTACACGTCGCGCTTGCCGCAGACGGGGCAGGTCAGCCGGAAGGTCATGTCGTCCCGCCCGTCAGTCCCAATGCCCGTACTTCATGACCGCAGCCGTCTCGCCCGAGTAGCGGCCCTCCAGGAAACGTTTCAGCTGAAACGCCTTGAGGATCTCCGGCCGCTGGCCCGTGGCCATGTAGTCCGCCATGTACTTCCCCGCCACGGGCCCCGACTTGAAGCCGAAGTACCCCCAGCCGGCGTCCAGGTAAAGGCCGTCGTAGCCCAGGTTGCCGTCCATGATCGGCGCCATGTCGGGCGTCATGTCGGCGAGGCCGGCCCAGATCCGCATGAAGCGCACGCCGCGCAGGGCGGGGATGAGCTCGACCAGCGCCTCGGCCTGGTGCTTCAGGTAGTACGCGGTGGCGTCGTTCGTGTAATTGACCTGCGGGTCCATATGGGCGCCGGTCGCGATCTCGCCCTTGAGGGTCTGGTTCGCGTAGACGTGGTACGCGCCCGAGCTGAAGACGTGGTCGAGGAAGGGCTTGAGCGGCGGGGTGACCATCGCCTGGATCGTGAGGGGGTGGATGGGGAGCTCTATCCCCAGCATCGCGGCCACGGCGGCGCCGTAGCCGCCCGCCATGATCCCGAGGCGTTTGCAGCCGATGGCGCCCAGGCTCGTGCGAACCCCGGTTATGCGCCCGCCGCCCGTGTCGATCCCCTGCACCTCGCACCCCTGGTGGATGTGCACGCCGTGCTCACTCGCTCCCTTGGCAAGGCCCCAGACCACCGCGTCGTGCCGCACGATCCCGCCCGGCGGGTGGAACAGGCCGCCATGGATCGGGAAGGCGGGACGGTCGGAGACGTCGAGTCCGGGGATGAGTTCCCCGCACTGCTGCGCATCGAGCATCTCCGACCTGACGCCCAGGTGGTTGTGAGTGCTGGCCAGCATTCGAAAGCCGTTCATCGCGGCCTCGCTGTGGGCCAGCATGAGGGTGCCGCAGTTGAAGAACATCAGGTTGAAGTCGAGTTCGTCGGTGAGGATGCGCCACAGCTTCAGCCCCTCCTCGTAGAGGCGCACGTTCTCGGCGGTGCGCTGGTTGGCGCGCACGATCGCGGTGTTGCGCCCCGACCCGCCGAAGCCGATGTAGTGCGACTCCAGGACCGCCACGTCGCGGAGGCCGTGGGTGCGCGCAAGGTAGTAGGCGGTGGCGAGGCCGTGGATGCCGCCGCCGATGATGACGACGTCGTAGTGGCGCTTGAGGGGCGCGGGGCGCCACAGGCGGCGGAGGCGGAGCCAGTTCACCAGGGGCGCTTGCCGGGGCGTCGAGCCAGCCTCAACCGATCACCGAGTACGACGAGTCGGGGTTGAGCGTCCGGCGGCGGCTGAAGAACCCGATGTCGCAGCTCCGGCGGGTGTACTTGAGCGGCATGGTAACCGGGTCGGCGTCGTGGTCGCGTCCGCCCTCCACCTGCTCGATCAGCGTGGCCATGAGCTTGCCCGCGACCGGCGCGTTCTTGAACTGGTTGCCGGAGGTACCCACGGCCATGTAGAAGCCGGGCAGGTCGGACTTGTCGTAGATCGGGATCCAGTCGTCGGACACGTCGTAGAGGTCGACCAGGCCGCCGGTCTGGCCCGGGATGCCCAGGTCCTTCAGGCGCTGGGCCTCGCGCATCACCTGGGTCTCCCACTGGTGGGTGAAGTTGGTGTTGTAGTCGTCGGGGTCGTCGACCCATTCGAGGATGTCGCAGGGCGGGTCCTCGGAGCCGATGAGGATGTGGTTGCCGGTGGTGGGCCGCGAGTAGCAGCCGATGTCGCCGTCCGAGATGAGGGGCGCGAGCTGGTGGTAGTCCATGCCGGCGGGGGCCGGGACGTAGCACACCTCCTGCTTGAGGGCGCGGGTGCTGATGTTCATGCCGTCCAGCACGCCCGCCATTCCGTTGATGATCGCGGAGTGGGGTCCGCCCACATTCACGACGACGGGTGCATGGATGCGGGAGCCGTCGGCGAGGCGTATTCCAGCGACGCGGCCATCGCCCTTCAAAACCTCTACAACTTCGGCATTGAACCGATACTCGCCGCCATGCGCCTCGTTTGCCCGCTGCAGGTTGTGGCATGCGAGGGTGGGATCGTCGATGTAGCCGGACTCGGGGATGTAGACGGCGCCGCGGATGTGTCCGCCGGAGGGCTCGCCGAAGCGGTCGTTGTCGGTGGTGACGGGAGGGCCGTAGGTGCGGGTGTCCATCCATGGGAAACGCGCGGCGACCCCGTGCGCGGTGAGGTCCTCGTAGGCGACGTGCAGCTCGTCGAGGGCGGCCATCACGTTCACGAGATCGTGGTTGCGGTCGTTCTTGATGACGAGGCAGCCGGTGTTGACGTACTGGGCGAGCCCCATCTCGTCGGGCACGCCGAGGTACCGGCCCCAGTCGAGCCAGTAGAAATAGCTCTCGCGGGCCATCGCGCAGCCGTCGGGCGTGGAGTAGTGGAGGCGGATGATCGCGCAGGTGTTGCACGTCGAGCCGGAGCCGGCGGTCGGCTGCTTGTCCACGTTGAGGGTGCGGTATCCGCGCTTGGCCAGTTCGAAGCCGGTGGCGGTGCCGATGACGCCCGCGCCGATGATGATCGCGTCGTAGTCGTGGTTCATGCTCCCCGTGCCTGGTTGTCGATCTTGTTGCGGACAGCCCCGCCCGCCATGGTGAATGGGAGATGCCTTGAAAGCAAGCTAAATCCAGGTCAGGAGGCGGGCGACCATGAATGTGAAGAGAACCTCCAACGCGGTGCAGGGCGTTCTGCTCGCCAGTGTCCTCACCGCCGTCTCCGGCGCTCTGGATCTGGCGATGTCGGGTACTCGGCTGATGGCTATCTCCCTCGCCGCCCAGACCCCCGAAGTCGTCGTCGGCCCCAACCTGCGCGTCGGGCCCGGCCAGTTCAACGAACCGTGGATCGCGGCCAGTCCGGACAATCCCGACTTCCTGATCGCGGTGACCCAGACCGGCGGGTTGAGTTTTCCGGATCCGGCGATGGCTCTGACTTTGGCCACGCGCAACAACGCGGCCTTTCTGAGCCGCAACGGGGGGGTGTCGTGGGAGCCCGTCACGCTCCCCGGTGACGAGCCCGGCGCCTTCGATCCGATGGTGGTGCCGGGCCCCGACGGCAGGATGTGGATCCTGTACTGCTACGTCGGCGCCAACACAATGGGTGACCTGCTCGGCGAATCCGCGCGCCGCGAGGGCACCATCATGGTGTGGTCGACCGACGATGAGGGGGCAACCTGGACCGGCCCGGCGCGGCTGCGCAGTCCGGTGCCCCCCGACCACGCCCGCATCGCTGCGGACTGGAGCGACGGTCCCCACCGCGGGCGCCTCTATGTCGTGTGGAACGACGTGCGCGATTCGTTCATCCGGGACGACTTCCAGCTCTTCCTGCATACCCTCGACGACGGCGGCAACACGGTGAGCGAGCCGAAACTCCTCACCACGATCGCCGGCGGCAAGCTTGTGGCCACCGAGCCCGTCGTCCTCTCCGACGGTACGCTTTTCGTCACCTTCTACCAGTACTTCTTCCCGCTGACCGACGAGAAGAACGCCGAGATGCCCTTCTTCACCATGCGGTCGGAGGACGGCGGCGAGACCTTCACCGAGCCCGAGGTCGCCTTTCGGGTCGGCAACCACTCCTGGCCCTACGCCCAGACCGAGATGACCAGCGCGTTTACGCTGCCGATCGTCGCGTGGGACCGCACGGGCGGGGCGCACGGCGATAACATCTACATTGTCTGGGACCAGGTCAGCGGCGGCACCTCCAACATCTGGTTCCGGCGCTCCACCGATGGCGGGCGCGGCTGGTCGGACCAGATGCGGCTCAACGACAACGACCCGCCCGCGCCCGGCGCCCCGCTGGACGATCGCATGCTCCCCGTGGTGGAGGTCAACCGGGACGGCGTGTTGGGCGTGGCGTGGTACGACCGGCGCCGCGACGAGACGCGCCGCTGCTGGGAGCTGTTCTTCACTTCGTCGTTGGATGGCGGGGAAACGTTTGCCGCGAATGTCCCGGTGGCGAGCGCGCCGTCCTGCCCGCCACCGGAGCACGCCCCCGTGGCGCGCGTTCACAATGTCGCGACCGACCCCGACGTGAAGGACCTGACCGAGGAAGAGATCGCGAAGATGGACCTGGTTCAGCGCATGACGATCCAGATGGCCGAGCAGAGCCGCAATGCCAGGGCGGAGTACTTCGGGGATCTGGGCCACGCCCGGCTCGAGGTCTCCTTCGACAACGCGCGCGGCAACCAGCCCGGCCATTACCTGGGTCTCACCGGCGACGCGAACGGCGCCTTCCACCCCCTCTGGATCAGCCGGCGGAACGGGATCGACGAGCTGTTCACGACCACGGTGGAGGTCGCCACGGAACCGCCCGCCACACCCGCCGGTGAGGAGACGGACATTACCGGCGAACTGCTTGTGGTGACAGGACCTGTCGTCTACGACGCGGCCGGCGGCACGGCGACGGTGGAGGTGCAGCTGAGGAATGTGTCGGACGCGGTGGTGCACGGGCCGGTGCGGCTGCGCGCGGTGGGCGGCGAGGGCGGCGAGTGGTCGTTCGAGGGCAGGATGGGCTCGCACGACCGGCTGCCACCGGGCGGCCTGAGCGAGCCGGTCAAGGTCGAACTGGAGACAGGTCCCGGGACGGACGCGACGCTGGACTTCCGGATTTACGGGCGGGTTGGGGGCTGAGGAGCTGTACTCACCAGCTTAGGTCCAGCAACCGGTTCCACGGGACGACTTCCGCGTCTCCCCGTGACTGACGGAGATCGCCACCGTAGACCACACGCCTCTCAATCGCGTATCCGGCGTTCGCCAGTTCGCCCGCAAGCCGGCGCATTCCCGCGAAAAAGCGCGGTGTGACGGTGCTCCCCGACTTTGCCTCCGCAAGTATCAACGCGGAGCCCGTGTCGACGATCAGATCAACCTCGGTGCCGGCCGATCTGTAGTGGTGCATCCAGGGCTGCACGCCGCGGTGCGTCGCAGCCTTGAAGATCTCGGAGGCCACCCAGCTCTCGAAGATCGCGCCGCGCAGCGGGTGGTGACGCAACTCTTCCGCCGACCGAATGCGGAGCAGGTGGCACACGAGGCCGGAGTCCAGAAAGTGCAGCTTTGGCGCCTTGACGTGGCGCTTCCGGATGTTTCTGCGAAAGGCGGGCAGCCGAAAGACGAGGAAGCTGGCCTCCAGAACCGACAGCCAGGCCCGAATGGTGTTGTGACGGACACCGACATCGCTCGCCAGGCCCGAAAGGTTGACCTCGGAAGCGGTACGCCCGGCAGCCATGCGCACGAACGCGGAGAACGCCTCCAGGTCGGTGATATTGCGGAGCGACCGGACATCACGCTCCACATATGTGGCGAAATAGTCCCGCAGCCACACGTCGGGGGGAATGCGGCGGTCGTGGATCCGCGGGTACGCTCCTGTCCACAGCACTTCCAGCAGGCTCTGCGCCGGCTCGCCAAAACGGGCCAGTTCGTCCAGCCCCGGAGGCAGCAGGTGGAGCACACCCACGCGACCCGCCAGCGACTGACTGACCGCCTCGGTCAGCCCGAAGTGCTGCGAGCCGGTAAGAACAAAACGGCCCGGAGTCGGATCTTCGTCCACCATCTCCTGGAGGTACGACGTCAGGTCCGGCGCGCGCTGCACTTCATCGATGACGGCGCCGTCACGGTGCTCCTGCAGGAAGCCGCGGGGATCTTCCCGGGCATACGCGCGCACGTCCATTCCCTCCAGCGATACGTAGGGTCGATCGGGAAACACGGTGCGGCACAGCGTGGTCTTGCCCGACTGTCTGGGACCGGTGACGGTGACGACCGGGTATTGGCGCGTGCGATTCAGGAGCGGCCCGGCAAGGTTGCGGTCGATGACGGGCACTTGTTCCCCCTGCGGCTGGCGAGCGAGTGGCGAGAAGGGCCCTGAAGACTCCGGTGACCCCAACGACAGTCGCAAATGCCTTGCAGATTGTCAATCCGAATGACAATCGGTAAGGAATCGAACCCCCTACGACACCGGGCGCCGCCTCACCGGCACCGTCAGCCGACTCTGATACTCGCCCCCATGATGGAACGTGACCGTCGCCGTGCGCGCGTCGGCCCCGGATTCGTGCGTGACCCGGCCGCCGCTGTTGTAGTTCTTCTGCAGCCACACCGAGTTCGGTGAATTCAGGATCAGGCGCAGGCGGCTCCCCCGGGCAATCTGGCGCGCGAAGAACTGGAAGCCGTCGAATCGGTAGAGGTTGACTTCGCCCGGGGTCACCAGCTCCTCGGTCGTGCGCGAGTTGCGGTAGCGGGCGCGCATGATGTCACCCGTGAGGAAGACACTCGAGCCGTCGGGACGGATCTCGTAGACGGTCACCATGAAGTCGGTGTCGGGGACATCGAGGGTCATCCAGGCGTCGAACTCCATGAATCCCGCGAGGTCGGTCGCGGCCTCGAAGGGCTCCGTGTGGTAGACGAGCCCGTTGCCGAACAGGTTCACGGCGAAGTGTTCGCTGAGCGGATGCTCGCCCCAGAAGAAGTGGGCCAGGTTGTTGCCGGACTCGTGGTCTTCCAGCTCGCCGGGCCGGGTGTCCAGCGGGTCGTAGACGTAGGAGTCGGCAGGCGTGTTGCCGGTGGGCTCCGGTGACAGCGTGCCGGAGTGGAAGATGTCGTTGGGGCGCCCGTCGGCGGAGTCGAAGTAGTAGGTGAGCTGGTCGTTCCCGACTTCGTCCAGCGCGTCGGCGTACGCCCAGGCATCGCGGCCGGCGACGTAGACCGCCACGCGCTTCTCGAGGAACCAGGGGCGCGGGCCGTCCTTCAGCGTCCAGTCGTACCACGCCTTGCGGAGCGAGTCCTGCGGGACGAGGGCACCCGGGCCGAATTCGAGGCCGCCCACCTGGTCCACCGAGGTCCCGACGCCGCCGTGGTTCCAGGGGCCGACGACGAGGTAGTGCCTCTGTTTCGCCGCCTCGTTGCCGTGGCGCATGTGCATGCGGTAGTGCTGAAGCGCGCCGCGCTGGTCGCCGTCGTAGTGCCCGGTGATGGTGAGGATCGGGATGTCCATCGCCGCGAGCTGCTCGGGGGACGGCGCCGAGGCCAGCCAGTACTCGTCGGGCGTGGGGTGCTCCATCCAGGTCTGGAAGCGCGTGGTGAGGTTGCCGACGATCCGGTCGAGTTCGGCGAAGGGGCGGTGGTTGAAGTAGCGCTCCGCGAAGGCGTCGTACCACAGCTCCGCGTCGGCGAAGATCGTGCTCTGCGCGGCGTTTCCGCTGGTGAAGGTCAGCCAGGTCATGTTGTAGGGGACGAAGACGTTGTGCACGAAGGGGAAATCCGTGCCGAGGTAGGCGGCCGCGGCGGGCACGATCGACTCCAGGCTGGGGGGCAGCTCCTTCGCGGTGGTCCACTGGTCCCACCCACCGTAGGAGGCTCCGTACATGGCCACCTTGCCGTTCGACCACGGCTGTGCCGCGAGCCATTCGACGACGTCGTGGCCGTCCTTGTCCGCGTCGTGGAAGGGCTCGAAATCGCCCTCGGAGTTGCCGCGGCCTCGGACATCCACGGCGGCAAAGACGTATCCCCGCTTCGCGTAGTAGCGGGCCTTGCCGTGGTAGACGTCGCTGATGTAGGGGGTGAAGCCGAGGATGACGGGGAGCGGCTCCGTCTGGTCTGCCGGGCGGTAGATGGTGCCGTGAAGGTTGGTGCCGTCGCGCACGGGGATCGTGACGCCCCACTCCATCTGCACGTCGGAAAGCTGGGCGGTGGCGGGCCCCGGAACGAGTAGCGCCGCTGCCCAAAGAACAGCCAGCCGTTTGGATGACATGGGAAGCTCCACTGGTCGGAGAATCGTTATCTCCGGCCAAGGTCGGCGGCGATGGCATGCCGGGCAATGGCTCTCCAACCATCCGCTAGATTCGTGGCCATGCCCGCTTTCGCCGCACCCACCCACGCCATCCCCCTGGACATCGTCCGTGTGCTGGCAGGCGCGGTGCTGTTCGTCTACTTCCTCAGCGCCCTGCGGCAGGCGGACGACTTCAGCGATCCCGGCGGCCTGATCGACCATCGGCTGTGCACACGGCTGCTCCCACCGACGCGCATCAGCCTGTTCCATCCGGGCGTGCCCGGATGGGTCTTCCGCGCCGTGTATCTCGGCGCGTGTATCGCGGCGGTCTGCGTGATCGCCGGCTACCACCCACGGGCAGCGGCCGCCTTCCTTTTCCTGGCCGCCGTGTCCACCTATCGCTGGAACGTCCTCGCCGCCTACCTCGACGACTGCGTCGTTCACCTCTTCTGCCTGTGGCTCCTGCTCCTGCCCGTCGGCAGCACCCTGAATCTGCCAGACCTGCTGGCCGCAGGGATCGCCCCTGGCGCGTGGTCCCCCCCGCTCGCCGACTGGTCCACCCAATCCGTCCCCGGCACCGCACCCCGCGCCTTCATGGCCAACCTGGCGCTCATCTATCTGGTGGCCGGCGCGTACAAGTTCGCCAGCCCCATGTGGCGGGGCGGGTCGGCGATGCACGCCGCGCTCAGGATGCCCATCGCGCGCACGCCCAACTTCTGGACGATGCGCCACAGGCGTGTCCTCCGTCTGGTAACCCTCGCGGCCCTCATCCTGGAGCCGCTGTTCGTCCTCATCTTCGTGCTGCCCGCCGGCTCGGCGGCGAAGTGGGCTCTCGTCGCGGCCGCGGCGGTCTTCCATTTCGGGATCATCGCCACGCTGAAGATCCCCTACTCCAACGCCCTGATGCTGGCCGCGCTGGCGCTTCCCCTCGCCCCGGAGATCATGCAGTCGGGCCTGGGACTCCCGCCCACTACACCGACGCCCGCAACCGGCAACCCTCCGGCGGAAACCGCCGCGCTCACCCTGGTCGCGCTCCTGGCGATCATGAGCATCTGGCAGGCGGCAAGGGCCTGGCTGCAGCTCCCTAGGCCGGGCCAGCCGTACTCGGACAGCGGCTGGGCCAACCCTGTCCGGTCGCTCCTGTGGCTGTTCGGGCTTTTCCAGAGCTACCGGCTCTTCGACTGGGTCGATGCGCGCAACTATCATGTCCGCTACGAGGTGCGCAGGCTCCACTCGGGCCGCAACAGTCCGGTGGAGCCGCGCGAAATCTTCCCGGACAGCATGCGCCACCTTCTCCTCCAGTCCTACTTCTTCGGAAACATCTGGCTGCAGATGGAGCCCGGGAAGCTGGATGCGGTCCGGAGGTCGCTGCTCACCCGGCACGCACGGAGATTCGCGCGCGCACATCCCGACGCGGGCGAGATCGAAGCGTACGCCATCGTGCAGCGGGTCACCGCGGACAACCTCGATCTGAAGCGGGGCGAGAGGCGCCCACTGATGCGGTTCACCTGCCAAGGCGGCGACGCGACGGTGCGGTTTCCGGACCAGCCATCTGGTAACGACGGCCCCGTGATGGACAGCTGAGGCCGGGCCCATGTGCGGAATCGCCGCGATCCTGTCCCGCGAAGGCCCCGTGCCCGCCGACGCCCTGCAGCGCGCGACCGTCGCCCTCCGTCACCGCGGACCCGACGGCGAAGGCACCTGGATCGCACCGTCGGGCCGCGCCGGTCTGGGCCACACCCTCCTCGCGATAACCGACCCCGACGGGCACCAGCCGATCGCCAGCGAGGACGGACGCCTGCACATCATCCACAACGGCCAGTTCTACGACTACCAGCGCATTCGCGCATCGCTCGAGCAGAAGGGCCATCGCTTCCGCACCCGCTCCGACAGCGAGATCGCGCTCCACCTGTACGAGGACCTGGGCCCCGCGTGCCTGAAGCACCTTCGCGGCCAGTTCGCGTTTGTGATTTGGAATGAAGAGAGCGGCGTCCTCTTCGCGGCGCGCGACCGCTTCGGACTGAAGCCGCTCCACTACGCCACGAAGGATGACCGCCTCTACCTCGCGTCCGAGGCCAAGGCCCTGTTGGCTGCCGGTGTCGCGCCGGGATGGGACATGCGGGCCGTCTACCACGCGCTCCACGCCTGCCCCGACGAGAGGATCTCGCTCTTCGCGGGGATCTCGCAGCTGCCGCCGGGACACCTGTTGCACGCGAGCGCGGCGGGCGTGCGGGTTGAGCGCTACTGGGACCTGCCGGCACCGTCACGGCGTGCAAACCGGCGGGCCGCGCAGCCCGTGCGCTCGGCCATCACCCGCAAGGCTCCCTCACCGGATCTTGCGGAAGCCATCGAGCGAATCCGTGAACTGACAGAGGAGTCGATCCGGCTGCGCATGGTCGCTTCCGTTCCCGTGGGGTGCCTGCTCAGCGGCGGACTCGACTCCTCGGCGGTGCTGGGTGTGGCGGCCTCGTGCACGGACGATCCCGTGGCCGCCTTCACGGTCGGCTTCGAGCGCCGGGACTTCGACGAGAGCGTGGGCGCGAGCGAGGCCGCGGCCGCGGCGGGCGCCGAACACCATTTGGTAACCCTGAGCGATGCCGAGTTGGCCGATAGCTTCGCCGACGCCGTGTGGCACGCCGAGACAATCCAGTACAACACGCACGGCGCCGCGCGCTACCTGCTCAGCCGCGGGGTGCGCGATGCCGGGTACAAGTCGATGCTCGCTGGCGAAGGGGCCGACGAGGCGTTCTTCGGCTACGAATTCCTGCGGGCAACCGCGGGCTCCGGCCGCCGCCCTGGTCCCGGCAAGCTGCTCCGCATCCTGTCAGGACTACTGCGCTCCCCCTCCCGCCACTACCCCGGCCTGGCCGCCGCTTCTCCCTGGCTCGCGCGCCTCGCCCTCATGCTCCCCGCAGCGCCATCGCTCTTCACCCGACTCGCCCGCGGACTCGGGCACATCCACTCCGTGTTCTCTGCCGACTTCCGCGAAGACTTCGCCGGATACGACCTCTACCGCGCCTATTACCGCCGCTGCGGGCGAACCGCCGACCTGTCACGGCGCGAGCCGTCCCGACGACTCCTCTACCTCTGGCTGCACTCGCTCTTCGTCAACTACCACCTCGCCGCCGACCGGCTCGACATGGCGCACGGCGTCGAAGTCCGCCTCCCCTTCCTCGACCACCACCTCTTCGAATACACGAACAGCCTCCCCGTCCCCCTCCTCGCCAACCATCTCCGCGAGAAACACCTTCTCCGCGAAGCGATGCGGTCCTACATCCCCGACCCCGTCTACGACCGCGTCAAGCGCCCGTTCTGGGGCCCCACCGCGGTGCGCGCCCAAGGCGGCCCTCTTCACGAGTTCCTGCAGGATACGCTGCGCGGCGACGCCTGCCGCTCAGTGCCCTTCCTCGACCACGCGGCTGTGGTGGACCTGCTGGACGGACTCCCCTCCCTGCCCGAGGAAGACCGCCCTTCCCTCGACTCGCTGCTGCTCATGCTCGCGTCGGTAGCGGTGCTGCAGGAGCGGTATCGGCTTTGACTCAGTACGACCAAGCCGACCGGACCCGCCACGCTGGAAAACCGAACGTAAGCAGCTTATGATAATTTCATGGACAACACAATCCACAAGTACCTGGCGGAAATCGGCCGGAGGGGGGGCAGGAAGAGCCGTCGCTCACTTGATCCCGAGACGGCCAGGGCAATGGTACGGGTCCGCGAGGCCCGACGTGCGTTTCGCGAGTTCCACGCCACGTGCTTCTGGTCCTACCGCAAGGATCTTGTAATCGGCCCTGCCGATGTGGAATGGGTCGCCGAGACGCTGAAAAAAAACGGTGACATGCGGGCGTGGCGGATGGCGGGGCGACTGTGCCGCTAACAGACTTTCAACAAGAGGTGTTGGCGTTACTGGCGCGCTCGAAGGGTTCGGCAAGCTACCTGGCCGGGGGAACAGCACTCCACTTCGCTCGGACATCAAACCGGTTCAGCGAAGATCTCGATTTCTTTCACGACTCCATCGAGGCAGTCGCGGAGTCGTTCGCACGGGACAGCTCGGCGCTGGAGGAGGCTGGCTACCGTGTTGAACTCCTTCTCAGCCAGCCCGGCTTCATTCGGGCACTCGTTGCGGCCGGAGACCGGGCCACACGCATCGATTGGGCCCACGACTCGGCATGGCGTTTCATGCCGCTGGTGAGAGACGAGACCGGCGGCCTCGTGCTGCACGAGGTGGATCTGGCGATCAACAAGGTGCTGACCCTCGCGGGTCGCGACGAGGCGCGCGACTTCGTGGACACCCTCTACGCCCACGACCATGTCCTTCCTCTTGGCGCAATGGTCTGGGCCGCCGTCGGGAAGGACCCGGGGTTCACTCCGGCCTCGCTTCTCGAGCAACTGAAGCGGCGAGGACGATGCCGGCCCGAGGACATCGAGCGACTTGCGCTCGCCACACCCTTCGATCTCGCCGAAGCGAAGGAGGCCTGGAGGGCGGCTCTTTCAGCCACGGACGAGTTCATCCGCTCGAGACCACACCGGGAGGTCGGCTGCCTGTACTACTCGCCTGGTCGCGATTGTTTCGTGGTGCCGGCACGCGGCCTCTCGCTACAGGAACAGGGCCTTGTGACCCACTTCGGCCAAACCGGGGGCATCCTGCCCAGGGTCGCAGACCATTAGGTGATCAGCCACGTGATTCCAGCTCCGCCAACTTCGCCCGCGCCTCTCGCGCGGGCTCGAAGTCGTCGTCGGCGTTCTCCCACACGGTCAGCGCACTCGTGAGGTGGTCCACCGCCGCCCCGATGTCCCCCCGCACATCCATCAACAGCGCCATCTCCAGAAGCGTGTGCGGATCGGCCGGAACCAGACGCAACGCCTCCCGCAGTTCGGCCTCCGCTTCGTCCACAAGACCCAAACTGCGTAGCGCGCGTCCCGCTCCACGGTAGAATGAACCCTCCGGCGACAGCGCAATCGCTGCCCGGAAACTCTCGGCCGCCCCGGCGTGGTCCCCCGCGCGGTCCCGAATCAACCCCAGATTCCCCAAAAGGGTGGGCCGGGTTCCCTCCAGGCCCCTGGTCTCCAACACCTCCGAAGCGTGCCCGTATGCCGTCAATGCGGCATCCACACCCTCCGCCGCCAGAGTGACGCGCACGGCTAAATGTGAGAGCCAGATAGGCGGCGACGCCTGGAACACCACCCGCCATTCCTCCAGGAGGGCGACCGCATCGTCTATGCGGCCAGCGTCAAGGTAGACGAAGACGTCAATGATGCGTCCCGAAGAGATCTCGCGCGGTGTCCGGAAGCCTGCTTCCTCCTGCAGCCTTGCCTCGATCGCGCCGATCGCTTCGGCCATCTCCCCGCGGCGGCGGTGATACCGTGTGAGCCCCCGAAGTGCCTCCGTCCTCTGGTTGGGCGTACGGGCCTGCGCCAGTAAGCGCTCGTACCCGGCGCGGGCTTCGTCCAATCGCCCATTGTCAAGATCGAGGTCCGCCAATTCCATCACCAAGTCGGGTGCCAACGGTTCCAGGACGATGGCCCGCTCCAGCGCTGTGCGTGCGTCGTCATACCGGCCGCGCCGCCGATGGAAGTCGGCCAGCTGCGAGTAGCCGAACGCGTCGCCCGGGAACCGCTCCACATACTCGGTCAGCAGCGACAAAGCCTGGTCATGGTTGCCCGACTGCGCCTGCGCCTGCGCCGTCAGCAGGATCAGGCTACCGTCCAGGGGATCAACGCGACGAATCGCTGCGAGGGTCGAGAGGACACCGTCCCAATCACGCTGCGCGACCTGCATCTCTACCTGGTTCTGCAGCGCGTTGAGGTCGTTGGGATACAGTTCGACCCACATCTCCATCAGGGCTTCTGCTCTGTCCATCTCCCCGGTGAGCCTGTAGTAGTCCCCCTTCACCTGGAAGCCGTAGCGCTCGGGCATCCGGTACAGGTTGTCCATAGCCAATGTCAGCGGGACTACGGCCACGGCCTCACCTTGGCCAGACGCCTGCAACACCCGAAACAACGTGTGTTGGGCAACCGCAAAACTGGGATCGAGTGTTGTGGCGGTGCTCAGGTATCCGATGGCCGCCTCGGCATCGCGGTTGGTGAAGTTGTGGAAGAAACCCTTGAAGAACGCCGTCACCGCCATGGCGTTACCGGAGAGCCGTTCACGCACGGGCAGATCCTCTATGCCCTCTCGGCGCGGAATCTGCAGCGCAGCCTTCACCGGTCCCGACATCTCGTCGACGAGTGCGAGGAAGTCGGTTCCTTCGTGGACGGTTTCCCCTGCCAGCGATCCGTTGCCCACCCTGTACAGTCTGAGGGTGACACGGAGTATGTCGTCCATCCGATCGATCTCGCCGACAGCCATGAACTCCGTGTACAACTCCTGCGCCAGTGCGCGCTTGAGGGAAAGCGGAGCTGCCGTGAAACTGTCGAATCCCCGCTCTCTCGCGTAGGACTCGTACCCGAACGTGCGGGTCGGCACGAAGAAGTCGTCGGCCATGAGATCGAGCGCCAGCGCCTCGGGAACTGCGTAGGAGATCCATGACTCGTCCTCTGGGATCCCGGGACCGAGATCGAGCGGGAACAGCGTCGTGGTCTTTCTGAACTCGGTCTTGGGAACCTCCCGCTCGACGGTCCCCCCTTCCTCGGTCTCCACCGTGATCGAGGTCGTCGCCGAGCCCAGGTCCTCTTCTCCGAAGAGTGCCAACAACACGACCGCGCACAACGCCAGGTTGGCGGGGATACCGATCTTCTCCGTACGTGCCGGCGAGTCCCTGTCCCGGCCCGGTCTTCCGTGATACCAGGCAAGCATGAACACACTCGGCAGCATCATGAACAGCGTGAGCAGCACGATGCGCGTCCAATGTGGCGAGAGCAGGAACTCGTCCGCGGCGAAAGCCGTGAACTCGACCAGACCCCAGGACGCGCCGGCGTAGATGGCCAGGATGTGGGGGACGCGCCGATCTATCAGGTCACGGGTCAGGCTCACCGATGGCGGCGGCGACGTGGGAAGATCGTCCGGCGTCTCCATTCGGACAGGCTATCCCAGTCGACGAACTGTAGCAAGCTGCTGTCTCGTCCAGTGCATGCGCGCCTCCCGAAGTTAGCTCGCCGCCGGCCTCACCACGACCGTGACCTCCACATCCGAGAACAGTCCCCCATCATCCGCGCGGCCGCGCAGCAGGTACGTCCCCGGCCGATCGAAGCTCACGTTCACCGTCCAGCGCCCGTCCCCGGGCAGCTCCGGCGGGATCCATCGCGGCGCCCACGGTGAGTTCGCCCCGGTGCGCGTGTCCTCCCACACCTTGATCTGCGGCGGGTCGAACCCGGGCTCGCCGTCGCCGCGGTACAGGAACCAGGACATGAACAGCCCGTTCGCCTTCTGCACGGTGATGCGCGACGGCGGCGTGAGCTGCGTGCGGCTGAAGGTCGGCGGCGCGTTCCAGATGGAGTCGGCGCGCGCGGAGTCGGCAGCGGTCTCGGGCGGCGGTGAGGGCGGTCGCCGGCGCGATCTCGGCACCCCGTCGTCCTCGACCAGCACCGTGATGCCGACCGGCACGCCCGCCGTGGCCTCTCGCACCTCCGGGCCCTCGAGCGTGATCGTCGGGGGCTGGTTCGCACGCATCTGCGCGTTGCTCGAGCCCGCCCCGAGCGCGCCCGTCTCGGACATGATGACCACGTTGTCCACGACGTAGTCGGGGCGCAGCGTCGCATAGGCGTGCTCGGTGA
The DNA here is from genome assembly GCA_022826565.1 of Gemmatimonadota bacterium. Classification (GTDB taxonomy): domain Bacteria; phylum Gemmatimonadota; class Gemmatimonadetes; order Longimicrobiales; family Gaopeijiaceae; genus Bin94. Next base: position 257,396 of record JAJDUP010000033.1, read on the forward strand.
CCCCGTTGCTGGTCAGGGTCCACACGAGTTCCCGGTCGCCCCAGTCGGCGGGTACCCGGACCTTGAAGACGAAGCGGTTGCGGCGCGGGAGGAAGTGGGTCGGCTGCCCGCGGTCGGCGGGACCGGGCGAGAAGCTGTTGAGTTCGCCGACCGGCACGTCGACCTCTTCGAGCCAGTTCCGGTTCATGTAGCCGAAGAGGAAGTTGTACGAGCCGTCGTCGTTGCGCTCCCACCCCTCGAAGGCCGGCGCCACGTTCTGGCCGCGCTGGTAGGTCTGGGCGGTGGTGTCGGTCGCGATGGCGGCGGCAGCAAAGGCCACCGCCAGCAATCCCCTCGTCACCGTTACCGGTTCCCGCGGCCACGGGCCGCATCCGGCGAATTGCCGCTCTGGCCGCCCTGGCCTCCGGCCCCACCCCCATCCTCCACATAGTAGCGCGGATTCCCGTTCGCGGGGATGACCATGCAGAGCGGACACCCGATCACGTGGTCGTTGGGACCGAGAGCGTGGCGTTCGCGGCGGAGCGCCATCTCTTCGACGAACTGTTCGTCGGTGAGCGCGACGCGCATGCCAAGGTCGATGAACATGTTGGCCACCGAGCGGTTGCCCGAACCCTGCCAGTTGCGGGTGTCGGGCACGTTGCGGTTGGCCTCGGAGGTGTCCATGTAGCCGATGATGTGCAGGATCGTTCCGCGGGGAAGCAGCGGCTGGTGGTCCTGCTCGTAGGTGTAGCCGCGGACCCAGTTGTGGTCGTAGCCGACGCAGTTGATGGTCTCGACGTTGAAGCCCCAGATCGCTTCGAGACACATGCGCATGCCGGGGGCGTGCAGGTGGGGCTCGAAGGTGACGATCTTGGTGTGCTGGTTGAGGACCTGGTAGGCGTGCAGTTCCTGGCCCGCCTCGCCGGCCCGGATGTCGATGTCGCTGCCGTTCCCGAGGCCGAAGAAGGCGCGGCGGTACTTCGGCGCGTAGTCGGGCGGGTGGAAGCGGAAGCCGATTTCGAGGTGGGCGCGGGTGTCGCGGCCGTTGGAGTGGAGGTGGAGCGAGTTGGAGACGACGGAGGAGCCGGCGCGCAGGAGGCGGCCCGCGTCGTTGTCGAAGATGTCGGGCTCGCGGCCCACCTCGTGGACGGGCCAGCTGGTGGTTCTGGGGCCGTCGCCGGCTTCCTCGGCGGGGACGCGCGTGCTCCAGATCATGTGGTGGACGACGAAGCGGCCGCCCACGGTGTGACGGCCCTCGTGGCCGCCTTCGGGGTTGCGGCCGACGTCGTTGACCTCGCGGATCTCGACGGACTTCACGTAGCGGTCTTCGGTGAGGCCCGTCGGGATGGGCTCGATGTCGCCCCACCAGTCGGGCACGTCGCCTTCGACGAGCACCTCGGGCAGCTTGACGATCAGGTCGGGCTCGCCGGCGACCCACACCACGTCGTCGTCGAACTCGAGGGGTGGCGGGAGGTCGGCGGGGTCGCCTTCGGGGGTGCCGGCGCGCCACCACTGCTCCAGCGCGTCGATTTCGTGGTCGTCGAGGGACATGTCGTCCTTGAAGTGCTGGATGCCGATGTCCTTCTCGACGTACCAGGGCGGCATGGCGCCCGCGCGGTCGCGGATCCCGGTGCGGCGCACGATGCGGGGGGCGTATTCGCGCACCTCATCGAAGCTGGTGAGCGCCATTGGGCCGACGCCGTTGTCGCGGTGGCACCGCACGCAGGCGCGCTGCATGATGGGCGCTATGTCCCTGCTGTAGGTGAAGTCGTCGGGGGCGGCAGCTGGCGCCGGGGTTGACGCGCTCGCGTCCGGCTCCGTCTGGGCGGCGAGCGGCTGCGGCGCGACGGTTGCGGCGACGAGTGCCGCCGAGGCCAGGGCCCCCGCCAACAGGGTGGTTTCGGTCGACTTCGTGATCGCCATCGGCGCTCCTCGTTCCGTCGCAGCTGTCTGGTGTGGGCTACGCCTCGAAGTCTACGCAGCCCGTGCACGCCAGGCAAAACGCTGAATGACCGGGCGGTTACCCCTCCAGGCCGCGGTTGACCGGGCCAACCCGGGGCTCAACCTTGTCTCCCACACCCCCCACCCCCCCTCCAGCCGTGACCTGCCCATGCGCCGCACACTCCCTGCCACAATCGCGTTCCTCGCCCCGCTGTTCATCGCGTGCGGTCCAGCCGACACCGGTTCCGGCGACGATCCCCCGGCCGCCGCCGCCGAAGCCGCCGAGGTCGGACTGCCCGGGGGCGCCCAGGCCATCTCCCTGCTCGGCGAGCCGCTGTACCCCACGTCGGCCTCGGCCGAGGTCGCGGCCCGGCAGGCCGCGGACGAAAGCGCCGCGCGGGCCGACTACGAAGCCAGCCCCGACGACGCGGACGCGATCATCTGGCTCGGCCGCCGCATCGGCTACACGGGCCGCTACCGGGAGGCGATCGAGGTCTTCTCGGAGGGGGCGGAGAAGCATCCCGGGGACGCGCGCATGTACCGCCACCGCGGCCACCGCTGGATCAGTGTCCGCGAGTTCGACCGGGCGATCGAGGACCTGTCCCACGCCGCGTCGCTCGTCGAGGGCGAGGCCGACGAGGTGGAGCCGGACGGCCAGCCGAACGAGCGCGGCATCCCGACGAGCACGCTGCAGTCGAACATCCACTACCACCTCGCCCTCGCCCACTACCTGAAGGGCGACTTCGACGCCGCGGTGCCATCGTACGAAGCCTACTTCGCCGTGACGACCAACCCCGACCAGCTCGTCGCGATTTCACACTGGTGGTACATGGCGCTGCGCCGCCTGGGCCGCGACGAGGAGGCGGCGGCGGTGCTGGAGCGGATCTCGGCGGACATGGACGTGATCGAAAATACGTCCTACCACCAGCTCCTCCTGATGTACAAGGGCGAGATCGCCGCCGACGAGCTGTGGGACCCCGAGAGCGCGGACCCCTCGGGCGTAGCCACCGCCTACGGCGTCGCCGCATGGCACCTCTACAACGGACGCGCCGACCAGGCCGAGGAGATGTTCCGGCGCATCCTGGAAGGTTCCGGCTGGGCCGGCTTCGGCTACATCGCGGCTGAGGCGGAGATCGCCCGCCTGGGCGGCTGACCCCCTAAGGCACCACCTCCGCCCCGGTCAACTGCGCGATCGCGGCAAGCGTCGTCTGCGCCGCGTTCAGCCCGAGCCGGAAATCGTCGTCCGTGTAGGTGGTCCACACATCCGTCGGCTGATGCCAATTCGGGTTCCACCCGGCACCAACATGCGCCCCGCGCTCGTTCTCCCGGAGGCTGATCGCCGCGACGATGTTCATGAATGGCGTGGAATCGGTGTTGGTCATGTGCGGACCGACCGTGGCCGGGTAGTCGGTGGCGTAATCCGCATTCGCGAACTTGAAGAAGAACGCCAGATCCATGGACTCGCGGACCATGTCGGATCTCCACTGGAATTCGATGTTGACATCGGCTTCCGGCCGCTGGTTGCGGCTTACCCGGCCGTCCGGGCCCGGCGCTCCGTGGTCCCAGAGCATCATGTCGTGCTGGATCATCCCCAGCCACCTGGGTTCGGGATACCGGCCGGAGCCCGGCGGATCCTCGATCCCCTGCAGCTCCTGGCGCTGCTCGACGTACGCCCGCGCACCGTTCAGCCCCGTTTCCTCGTTGTTCCACAGGACGAAGCGGATCGAGCGTTCGGTCTGCACGTCCGGCGAGTTGAAGATGCGGGCCAGCTCCATGACCAGCGCCGTGCCGGACCCGTCGTCGTCCACCGCCTCGTTTACGCCATGCCCGTCCATGTGCGCGCCGAGGATGTACATCTCGTCGGGGCGCGTGGTGCCGACCTTGGTGCAGTAGACCTGGGAGCGCTCGCCGTCGACCGGCTCCTCGCGGTTGAGCTCGCGGATCCGCTCGTCGGGCTGCGCCATGAGGCCGCGGTTGACCCCCGTGCGGCCCCGGTAGCCGAAGATGGTGCTGCCGCCGGAGCCGCCTCCGCGGCGTCCCACGAGGCCACCCGTCGGTGTGGCCAGGTCTTCGTCCTGCTGGCGGGCACGGCGGGCGGCGGCCTGGGCCGGCGTCTGTGTACGGCGCGGCGGATCAGCGAACCGCTGCGGCGCATACACGTAATGAACGCGCTCGGTGTTGGTGCAGCCGGAGTCCTGAAGCCAGGCCTCGATCCAGTCCACAGCGTCGCGGTTGCGCTGCGTGCCCTGGCGGCGGTCGCCGAACTGCGTCAGTCCCTTCAGCGTCGCCTTGTACTCTTCGAGGGTGAGGCGGGCGACGAGGGTCGCGGCCGGATCCTCCGACTCCTGGGCGAGCGAGCGGCCGGCGAGCAGCGGCGAGGTACCCGCCGCGGCGGCAAGTACCAGGAGGGGCAACCGAACCACCCGGGCTGGTTTGGTGTGATTGCGTCCGAGCATGAAAGACCTCCAGGTGTTGGTCAGGGCGGCAACCCCGCGGCGCCGGAATGCCAAGGCGGGCTGTACATGTTCTGTTTGCCTACCCGGTCTGCGTGCCGACTTCAAGGTCGGACCGTAGGCACGAAACACCGCAATCGCAAGCGCTCGCGTCCCCGAAACCGGCGTTGCTGCCCGGTGCCGACGGTCGCATGCCCGAAGTTGGGCTGACCAACCGACGCTCAGGACACCACTCGCGCGATGCGCTTATCTTTAGGGCATTGCCGGACCGGAAAACGCCAATACCGAATGAGAAACAGGAGTTCACTCAGCATATGCAGGTCTTCCCGCGACTTGGAGAACACAACTACGAGAAGGTGGTCTTCTGCAACGACAACGAGGCCGGGCTGAAGGCGATCATCGCGATCCACAGTACGCGGCTGGGCCCGGCGCTGGGCGGCATCCGCATGCTGCCCTACCCCCACGAGGACGAGGCGCTGGACGACGTGCTGCGCCTCTCGCGCGGAATGACCTACAAGGCCGCGGTCAGCGGCGTGAATCTGGGCGGCGGCAAGGCCGTGATCATCGGCGATGCCCGCACGCCGCAGAAGAACCCGGCCCTGCTTCGCGCCATGGGCAGATTCATCGACGGATTGGGTGGTCAGTACATCGCGGGGCAGGACATCGGCACCAATTCGCACGACATGGCGGTCATCCGCGGGGCCACCCGCCACGTCGCCTGCGTGAACGAGTCCGCGGGCGGGGCGGGCGATCCGTCACGAACGACCGCGTACGGCGTGACTTGCGGGATTCGGGCCGTGCTGAAGGCCACCACCGGCAGCGACGCCTTCGGGGGCCGGCACATCGCCGTCCAGGGGCTCGGCAACGTGGGATACGAGGTCGCGAAGTTCTGCCACGAGGCGGGCGCCCGGCTTACCGTGACCGATATCGTCGAACCGGTTCTGGCGAAGGCCGCCAGTGAGTTGCGGGCCGAAGTGGTGGGTCCGGACGAGATCTACGATGTCGAATGCGACGTGTTCTCCCCCAATTCGATCGGCGCGATCATCAACGACGACACGATCCCGCGGCTGCGCTCCCCGGCGATCGCGGGCGGTGCCAACAACGCCCTGGCGGAGCCGCGCCACGCCGATGAGCTGACCGCGCGGGGCATCGTCTACGGGCCCGACTTCCTGGTCAACTCCGGCGGGCTGATCCGGTGCCAGGAAGAGGTCCTGGGCAAGCCGACCGAAGACTTCACGGTTTACGCGAAGGTGGCCAACATCTACGAGCAGACCCTCGAAGTCATCAGCCGGGCCCAGGAACTGGGGATCAGCACTGCCGCGGCGGCCGAATGGCTCGCCGAGGAGCGGATCGCGGGCGGGAAGTAGGCCGGCCGGCTCGCAGTCGGGCCGGCACGTCGCCGGTCGAACGCCGCGGGAGTCCGCCGGCTACACCTTGTGCACGTGCTCCGGTCCGGGGTACTCGCCGCCACGCACCTCTTCCGCGTAGCGCTCAACCGCCGAGCGCACCTCCGCGCCCAGCTCCGCGTACCGCTTCAGAAAGCGGGGATTGAACGACTCGTTCATGCCCAGCATGTCGTGGAGCACGAGGACCTGACCGCTGCAGTGCGGCCCCGCCCCGATCCCGATGGTGGGGATGGACAGGACGTGGGTGACCTTCTCGGCGATGCGTTCCGGCATCAGCTCGAGCACGATCGAGAACGCCCCCGCGCTCTCCAGCGCCCGAGCGTCGCGGATCAACTTCTCAAGGGCTCCGGCGGCGCGTCCCTGGACCCGGTGACCGCCCAGCGCGTGCACGGACTGCGGCGTGAAGCCGAGGTGGCCCATCACCGGGATGCCGGCTTTCGTCAGCGCCTCGACCGCCGGCGCATAATCCGCGCCGCCCTCCAGCTTCACCGCCCCCGCGCCCGTCTCCTTCAGAATGCGGCCACCGTTGCGCACCGCGTCCTCCGGCGAGACCTGGTAGCTCATGAAGGGCATGTCCACCACGACCAGCGCGCGCTTCGCCCCGCGGCGCACCATGCGGCCGTGGTAGATCATCTGGTCGACTGTGGCGGACAGGGTGGTCTTCTCGCCGCACAGCACCGAGACGACCGAATCGCCGACCAGGATCGCATCCACCCCGGCGGCGTCGATGAGCGATGCGAAGAGCGCGTCGTATCCGGTGATCATCACGATCGGATCGCCGGCCTTCTTGCGGCGGGCGAAGTCGAGGACGGTGACCGGACGGGCGGGCTCGTCGGCCGGCTGCTCGCCGCCCGCGGTGGAAATGGTCGAATAGGCCATTGGCTGCCTACGGAAAAAGGGTTTCGCCGGTGACGGCGTCCGTGACGGTGATCGCCGAGGTGGGACAGTTCTCCGCCGCCTCGATGATCGCTTCCGGGGGGGCGCCCTCCGAGTCCACCACCTCGGACTGTCGCTGATCGTTGTGCGCAAAGACGCCCGGCGCGATCGTCACGCACATCGCGTTGCTCACGCAGCGCATGTGGTCGACTTCGGCGCGCACCCGCCGGGGCCCGCTCGGCCCGCGCGTGCCGCTCATGCCGGCCACCTCACCGGCAGTGACTTCACCGACCGGAACTGCAGGCTCGGCTGATACTCGACCGGCCCGCCCGCAAGCTCGAAGTGCTCGAAGCGCTCGGCGAGCCCCCGCAGCACCTCCTGGCCCTCGACCCGTGCAAGCGTGGCCCCCAGGCAGTAGTGGATCCCCGACCCGAAGGAGATGTGCGGGTTCGGCTGCCGCCCGATGTCGAATACGTCGGGATCGGAGAACACCCGTGGATCCCGGTTCGCGGCCGCCATGATCCACCGCAGCCTGTCCCCCTTGCGAATGATCTGCCCGGCGATCTCGACATCCGCCGCCGCGATCCGCTGGGTGGACTTCACGGGAGGGTCGTAGCGCAGGCACTCCTCGGTGGCCAGCCGCGCCATCCCGTCGGGGTCGGCGCGCAGCCGCTCCCACTGCTCCGGGTGCCGGATGAAGGCCAGCAGGCCGTTGCAGATCAGGTTCATCGTCGTCTCGTGGCCGGCGAAGAGGAGGAGGCCGGTGTTGACCAGCACCTGGTGCCGCGTGAAGACGCCGCGTTCCTCCCCCCCGGCCAACACGGAAATGAAGTCGCTGCCGCCGCCCCCGATCCGCTCGTCGATGAGGGGTGCCGCGTAGTCCACGATACCGCGTACCGCCTCGATCAGCGGACGGAACCGCCACGGCTCGCCGCGGTTGATGAAGAGGATCCCGTCGGCCATCGCGCGCAGGCGGTCCCGGTCCTCGTACGGGACGCCCATCATCTCGGCGATAATGCGCACGGGAAGCGGCGCGGCGAGCTCCGTCAGGACATCCATCGCGCCGTTCGGCCGCACATTGTCCAGCAGCTCGTCCACCGCCGCCCGCACGAACGGCCGCCACCGCTCCATCGCCTTGGGTGTGAAGTACCCGTGCACCACCCCGCGCTGGTGCAGGTGCTCGGGCCGGTCCTTTTCGACCAGCTGGTCGGCGCGGAAGTCCCGGATCTCGTCGAACAGCCGCACGTCGTCCGGGTCGACCGGCGGATACGGCGGCGCCGCGGCGTCCTTGATCACCGCAGAGGAGAACAGCTCGTTGTGGCGCAGGATCCACACGAGTTCGTCGTACCCGGTCACCAGCCACAGCTTGAAGCGCTCGTTCCAGTGCACCGGCCCGATCTCGCGCATGCGCCCGAAGTAGGTATACGGGTCCGCGATGACGTCGGGGGCGAAGAGGTCGTCGGTCAAGGTGGCGGTTGTGGGCACTGAGAACTCCGGGGGCTGGAGGCCGGTCGCGATGCCCCGGCGCGTGGGAATCAACAGCTAGCTTTCGGATTCGACCGGGGGCGAGTCAAGCCCGGCCCGTTAATCCACGTCGCGCGGGAGCGGACCGAGCCCCCTGTGGCGCCGGACATTGAGGGCCTTCCATTTCAGAAGCGGTTGATTGCGGATCCGGTCCTGCAGTCCCTCGTCGGCAGTCAACAGGGCCGGGACCAATTCGCCCTTGTCGAGAACGCGGTCCAGGAACGCACGCTCGTTGTCGGTGAACGGAAGCACGGCCGACAGTCCCTTCCGACACGCACTGACAAGCCTGTCCCCATACTCGTCGGCTTCGCCGGATCCGCCCACAACCCCGCGGCGCAAGGCGGGCAGCAGCTGCCTGCGGAGTTCCGAGCGATCAAACGCCACATCGTCCATGGAGACCTCCCGCCAATCCCGGCGCTGCATCGCACCGTAAGCAACAAAGGCGATCCTGAGTCGACCGCGATCGAGCCCTTCCATCGACAGCAGTTGCTCGACGTCGAACAGATCCCTCGCCCGACGACGCGACAGCAGCGCGCAGAGCTTTCCCGCCACGAGTTCGTGCAGATCCAGCACGGGTATCCGCCTGGCTTGCCAGCCGCCCAGCCGCCGGGAGTCCATGGCGTTCACGGGCCACAGCGGCACCCGGTACATGTAGTTGACGTCCACCTCCAGCGCGCCACCTCGTCCGCCAGCCCCAATGTACCGAAGCAACCACTTCCCGCCGGCGTGCTCCGTGGGAATGCGGCGGACCAGCAGATCCTTGCGGCCGAACACAGCCCGTAGCGCCCGCTCGATATCCGGCCGCTCCGCCATCATCCCCCGCCGGCCCGCGGACCCCACGTAGTTCAGATCGATGTCGACCGACAGCCTGGGCACATCGAAGACGAAAAGATTGAGCGCCGTGCCGCCCTTGAGAGCAAGCCTGCCCTTCAGGAAGGGGTGGTCGCGCACGCCCTCCAGCACCCCCAGCAGCCGAACGACCTTTTCCAGCATGTCGACTCTGAATCCGGTCGCCTCGGCTTCGGCCTCGAGCTTTTCGACCGAGGGACTCACGCAGATTCCTCCCAGCTTCGCGCGAGCACGTCGCGGGGTACGATGAGGTTCCAGTCCTTGACCAGACGCCCGCGTTGGCGCCGACGGGGGTCCATGTAGTGGGGTTGTTCAGGGCGGCGATCCCGGAGTGGCCGCAGATGGCTGTCAGTGACCATCAGCCCTTCTCGATGCTGCTCGAGGAAGAAGCCGACCCTGGCCGCCGTGGTGGCGTTCCCCAACAGGAGGACGTACTCGACAACCGCGTCCAGATCGAAGAACTCGACCGTTTCCAGTGATCGCCACACTTCCTCCCATCCGCCCGCCAGGTCCGGCCGATGCAGCACGTCCACGAGCGTCCGCTCGAGGCCCGTCACGCGGATCGTCAGGCCCTTCTGCTCCGATTCGACCGCTCCAAGGTGCTGTGCCCCGGCGCGCAGCAGGGCCGCGGGGAACCTTGCGCCGCGATAGAGCCGGGACTGGAAGGTGACCGGCTTCACCGGCCGGTTCGCGGAGTAGATGAAGTGCTGCCACACGGAATGCGCGCGTCCGTGGTATGCGAGGGCGGTGTGGTGCGACAGGATCGCGTCGGCGGTCAGCCTGGCGGCGATCAAGTATGGGTTGACGGGATACGAACGCGAATCAGCGCCGGGGGGCAGTGCGGCGTAGAGTCCACGGCGAATCCGCACGACCCGTCCGGTTCGGGTGTAGTAGGCCAGAAATGCCTCGGCGGTCCTCGGGCCAGCTCCACCGCGCGCGGCGAGATGCGCGGCCAGTTCCTCCCCGGTGAAGACCGGGTGCCGGTGCAGGAATGTTCGGTGCTGCATCTGTTGGATGGATTTGATGACAATAAGCGATACACATAATTATCATACGTGTTCAGACATGTTTGATCAAATGCAGTCAAGCGACGAACTGGAGAGCGACACGCAATACCCATAGAACATAGATGGGATCAGAGTTCGGGAATCAAGTCCCGTTTGTCACCCCTCGACGCGCGTGAATCGCAGGTTGCGGACCCGGCCCGCGTCCACCATCAGTGCCTGATAGCGGCCGCCGGCCAGCGCCGAGAACCGGAAGGTCAGGCCGCGCTCGCTGGTGAGCACGCCGTCGGATGCGGCGAGGAGGGCGGCCGGGTCGAGGCGCCCCGCCTGGAGGGTGAGCCCGGTGCCGCCCCCCTCCAGGATCCGGTAGGTGGTATTCAACTCGGGGCTGTAGAAGGATCCGGCGTAGCGCGTGCGGTCGGGGATGTCGCGGGATGGCGCATCCTGCGAAGCATCATCCTCATCCGCTGCCTCGTCCGGCGCCCCGGATTCGGCGGACTCCACGGGCGGCTCCATTCGGTCCGCCAGGTAGATCTCGGCCGTGCTCGCGATGAGCGCCATCGGGTCGATCTGCGAGCGGTTGCAGAGGGCCACGAACGAATGGCCGGTCTCGGGATAGCGGGACATGCCCGCCCTGTAGCCGACCCAGGCGCCCCCGTGGCCGACCGTCGCGAGGCCCCTGTGCTCGCCGTGCGCGATGCCGAAGGCGTAGGGGATCGTGTCGCCCGAGTTGAGGACGCCGCGTGTGTGCATGAGCTCCACCCAGGCGTCGCCCCCGACCGTGCCGTCGCCGAGGTTGCGGTCCCACGCGAGCCACTCCTCGACGGAGGTGAAGATGCCGCCGTCTCCGACCATGTCGAGGGTGGTGACGTTGATCTGGAAGCCGTCGCCGGTGGGCGCGTAGCCGATCGCGCGGCCCGGGACGATCTCGTTGTGGTCGTCGTGGAAGTGCGTTTGCGGCATGCCGAGCGGCTCGAAGAAGTTGGCGCGGGCGAACTCACGCAGGCTGCTGCCCGAGATGCGCGCGACGATCTCGCCGAGCAGGAAGTAGCCGGAGTTGCTGTAGAGGTAGTCGTCGCCGGGAGCGAAGTTGAGCTCGCGCTGCCGGTTGATCGCGTCCAGAACCTCCTGGTTGGTGAAGAAGTCCTCGGAGCGATTGCCGGCCAGGGACATGAGGACGATGTAATCGCGCACGCCCGAGGTGTGGTGGACGAGGTGCCTGACGGTCGGAGGGTCGGGGTAGTCGGGGAACTCGGCGATGTAGCGCTGGACGGGGGCATCGAGGTCGAGGTCGCCCCGGACGGCCAGCAGGGCGATCGCGGCGGCGGTGAATTGCTTGGAGACCGAGCCGATGCGGAAGATGGTCGCCGGGCCGTTGGGGATGCCGTGGTCGAGGTTGGCGGTGCCGTAGCCGGTGGCGTGGACGAGGCGGCCGTCCTGGATGACGCCGAGGGAGCAGCCGGGGCCGGTGGGGCTGGCGTAGTCGCCGAAGACGGCATCGACCTGGGCGAGGATGGCGGGGTCGGCGGTGGACGGGGTGGCGTCGTCGCCGGCGGGGGAGCAGGCGGTGAGGGCGGCGGCTGCGAGAGCAGCGGCCTGCGCCGCGCGGATCGGGGATGTGCTTACCTTCATCCATGCAAAATCATGGTCGCCGCGCGGGCGCCGCAAGCGCGTCACCCGCGGCCGTCTACACTGAGCGCGCCGAGCGTTTCGACCGGGAGGCCGCGGTTAAGCTGCGGATCGCGCGCCTTTTCGGGCGACTCCGACTCGCCCTCTTCACGGCTGCCATCGTCGGCGCCTGGTGGCTCTTCGCGGCGGGGCGAGGCACGGCGGCCTGGCTGCTCCTGGCGGGCGCTGCCGCGGCCTTCGCGGTCCTCGTCGCGCGGCAACGCGGGGCCCGGCGCCGAATGCGGCGCGCCGAACTCATGGCCGAGTTCAACCGCGAAGGCGTCGCCCGCCTCGATCGGCACTGGCCGGACCTGCGACCCGCACCGGACCGCGCGGCTCCGAGGGACCACGACTACGCGGCGGACCTCGATCTCTTCGGCCCGGCCTCGCTCCTGCACCTGATCGGCGTCTGTGGCACGGCCCCCGGCTGGCGGACGCTGCGCGCATGGCTGCTCCGCCGCGCCGATCCGGACACGGTGGCCTTGCGTCAAGCGGCCGTGTCCGAGATGTCCGGCGCCCTGGACTTCCGGGACCGGCTCGCGGCCGAGGCGCGGCTGCTGGACCCGCCCACCGCGTCCGCCTCGGGTCGTCCGTCACCCCTTCGTGCCCTGGGCCTGCCGTCCGCTCTCGGCAACCAGGTTTCACCAGAGGCCCCCGACTCGTCAGCACCGGCCGACGACCCGGCCGCCGCCTTCCTCCGCTGGGCGGAAGGCGATCCGTGGCTGCCGAATCACCCCTGGCTCCGCGTCGCCAGCTACCTCCTCGCGGCGGCGAACCTCACCGCCATCGTCCTCTATTCCATCGGCACCGTTCCCATCCCGACGCTGGGCTGGCCCCTGGTACTCTCGATGCTGGTCCTCGCGGCGAAATCGAGAGCCATCCACCAGATCTTCTCCGACGCCGACGACGGCGAATCCGGCGTGCGCCAGTACGGCCCCCTCCTCGCCCACCTCGCCGCCGCGCCCCTCGACTCACCGTACGCGGCCGCCCTCCGCCAGCGCATCGGCACGGGTCCGCGCTCCGCCCCCGACGAGATCGCCACCCTGCGCCGCCTCCTCGACATGGCCGACGCCAGGCGGTCGCCGCTCCTGCACTACCCGCTCGCGGTGATCCTGCACTGGGACGTCCACGTCCTGGCGGGACTCGAGCGCTGGAAGGCGCGGTCGGGCTCGCGTGTGCGGGACTGGCTCGACGCGGTCGGCGAGGCAGAGGCGCTGGCATCGCTCGCCGCGCTGCAAGCCGACCACCCCGACTGGACGATGCCGACACTCGACCGCAACGCCCGCACCGTCCGGGCCAAGGCACTCGGCCACCCCCTCCTCGCGCCCGATATCTGCGTCCGCAACGACATCGAGATCGGTCCCGCCGGCTCATTCCACCTCGTCACCGGCTCCAACATGTCCGGCAAGTCGACCCTGCTCCGCGCCGTCGGGCTGAACGCGGTGCTGGCCCAGGCGGGTGGGCCGGTGTGCGCGGCGTCACTGCGAATGCCGCCGCTGCGCGTGATGACCAGTATCCTCGTCGAAGATTCCCTCGCGGACGGCGTCTCGTACTTCATGGCGGGGCTGCAGCGGCTGAAGCTGATCGTGGACGCGGCCCGATCGAGCATCCCGGCGCCCGATCCCCAACCGCCCGCCACCCTCTACCTCCTCGACGAGATTCTGCAGGGCACGAACAGCGCCGAACGCCGGATCGCGGCCCGCACCGTCCTGCGCCAACTCCTCGAAACCGGCGCGATCGGCGCCGTGACCACCCACGACCTCTCCCTCGCCGACGCCGACGACCTGACCGCGCGGGCCGTAGCCGTGCACTTGACCGAGTCGGTGGACGATGGCGCCGACGCGCTCACCTTCGACTACCGGCTGCGGGACGGCATCGCCACCTCGACCAACGCGCTGAAGCTGTTGGCGATGGTGGGGCTGGGGGGCGGTTCGGCGGGCTGAGGACGGCGGAGCGAGACGCGCGCCGGGTCTACTCGACGTCCCTCCCCAGCTCTCCCACCAACTCCCGCAACCCGATCACTTCAACCCCCTCTGCGACCGCATACCGATCGTCTCCCGCCCCCACGATGAACGTGCGGCCCGGCTTCAGATCAGCTCGCGCATGATGAAGTCCCCGGCTGGGCTTCGGCGCCAGTCCGAGCTTGACCTCGATCGCCCACGGGGCCGTGCGGCCCGGCAGGTGAAGGACCAGGTCGATCTCGGCGCCTGCCTGAGTACGATAGAAACCGGCCCGCGTCCCCGGAGGCGCCACGGCGAGCAGGTTCTCGATGACGAAACCTTCCCAGCTCGCACCGGCAACGGGATGACCGGCAAGGGCATTGTAGTCGCGAATACCGAGGAGTGCGTGGACCAGCCCGCTGTCGCGCACATACACCTTGGGCGTCTTGGTCAGGCGTTTGCCGACGTTGGCGCGGACCGGGGTCAATCGGCGCAACAACAGGAGATCGACGAGCAGATCCACGTAGCGGGTCACCGTGGAAGAACTGACCCCCAGGCTCCCGGCCAGCTTTGAGGCGTTGAGGAGGCTGCCCTGGCTGTGGGCCAGCATCTGCCACAGCCGTTCGATCGTTTCGGCGGGGAGCCGGACACCGGCCAGGTCCGTGATGTCGCGGTGCAGATAGGTCTGGATGAAATTCCGGCGAAACGCGGTGCTGTCCGAATCCGTCGCGGCGAGCAGGCTGTCGGGAAATCCCCCGCGGACCCACAGCGAAAGGACCGGCATAGGCTCGTCCTCGATCTCCGCCACGCTGAGGGGATTGAGGCGGACGAATTCGATCCTTCCGGCGAGTGACTCGGCTGACTGCCTGAGAAGGTCTATCGAAGCGGAACCAAGGATCAGGAACCTCCCGGTCCGACGACCCCGCTGGCGGCCCCGGTCGATCAGACCGCGCAGGTCGCGGAACAGTTGGGGCACCCGGTGAATCTCGTCGAGCACGACGAGTCGGTCCTCGAACTGGCCAAGGAACAGGTTGGGATTGTCCAGCTTCGCGCGATCCGTGCTGGATTCGAGGTCCAGGTAAAGCGCATCGCGGCGATCCGCAATCTCAAGGGCCAACGTGGTCTTGCCAACCTGTCTGGGTCCGATCAGGCCGACTGCAGCCTGACGATCCAGCGCCGTGGTCACTGCCGGGAGTGCGTTTCGTGGTATCATCCTCGTAAATTTAGTATCCGGTGCGGAATTCACAAGGTTATTTTCCGTCGTGGTCGTCACAATGATCATCGCAAGCCTACGCAACCGACGGCCACCATTGACGTGTCCAAGTAGTGCGACCCGACAGGCAGTACGATGCTGCCAGCAACATGACTCCGCCGGTCCAGACCGGCTTGGCGACGGCCAGGAAGGAAGCCTCATGACCACAACCACCTCGCGAACCCTGCCATTCCTCGCGCTTCCCCTGCTCGCCCTCGCCTGCGACACCGCCGACGACGCCACCGGCGACGGCCTGCACTCCGCCGTCCGGGACAGCGCCGGCATCACCATCGTCGACAGCGCAAATCCACCGCTGGACTCGCGCCTGCCGTGGAAAATCGCGGCGCAGCCATCCCTCTCGATCGGCTCCATCGACAGCGGCGGGGCCGACGAGCTTTTCCAGGTGACGGACGCCATGCGGCTCGCCGACGGCAGGATCGTGATCGCAAACTCGGGAAGCAACGAGCTGCGCGCCTTCAACCCGGACGGATCGCACGCAGCAACCTTCGGAGGCCAGGGCGAGGGCCCGGGAGAGTTCACGAGCTACAGCCCGACCGCCGTTGCGCGGTGGCCCGGCGACTCGATCGCCGCCCCGAATCCGTGGGGGATGCGGGTGTCGCTTTTCGACGCGGATGGCAACCATGGCCGCGACCTGTCCGTCAGTCCGCCGCTGCTGGACGTTGTCGACCTGCTGCCCGACGGCAAGATCGTCGCGAGAGCCCGGGGGGGCCTGAGCGCGACGGCGACCGGCTCCACCGGGATCGTGCGCTCGGACGACGAGTGGGGCGTTCTCGCCGCCGATGGCACTCCGCACGCGTCGCTCGGCGAATTCCTCGGGACGGAATGGTGGGCGACCTTCAACTCGGACGGCTCCATAGCGGGCGGACGGCCCCATCCCTACTCCCGCGGCACCATGGGCAGCGTGTGGGGAGACATGGTCGCGATCGGCACCTCCGACCGGTACGAGATCAGGGCGTTCAGTCCAGACGGCGCGCTGGCCAGGATCGTGCGCCGGGACGTGGAGCTCGAGAGTCCTTCCCGGGCCGTCCTGGACGAGTACTACGCCAGCCGCTACGCCGACCTGCCCGACGAGGAGCGAACCGCGGCCCTCAACCAGGTCAGGGGGATGCCTCCGGTGGATTCCTACCCGGCCTTCGCCGGAATCATGTCCGACCGTGCCGGCTACCTCTGGGTGCGGGAGTACTGGGTGCCGGAAGCGGAGGGCCCGGTGTGGAGCGTGTTCGATCCGGAAGGACGGGTTCAGGGACTGGTCGAAACGCCGCCGGGTCTCCGCCTGTTCGAGATTGGGGAGGATTACCTGCTGGGCTGGAAATACGACGAGTTGGGCGTGGAGCACGTGGAGGTGTGGGCGGTGTCACGGACGCCGACATGATGGTCTAGCAACTACCGGGAGTGTTCCGGGGCCGCCGCCGGATCCCCCAGGTGACGCCGGTAGAACTCCACCATGCGCCGGGCCGCGTCGATCGCGCTTTCCCTGTGCCAGGAGGAGATGACGTGGCCCTGGTCCAGGTAGGAGGCCAGCTGCGCGGGCTTGCCCAGCCGCCGGAGCGCCGTGAACAGTTTGCCCGCGTCGTGATAGGCCATGTCCGCGGTGCCGTGCACGATCAGGACCGGAGTCGTGATCTTGTCCGCGTTGTAGTACGGCGAATTGTCGAGGTAGCGGCGCACGTCGGCCCAGGGATGGCTGCCCATGCGCGCCTGCCCACCCTCGCTCCAGGCGAGGAAGAAGCCGCCGCCGTCGACGTCGATGTGTCCGTAGCTGCCGAACAGGTCGAAGATGCCCGAGATGGGGACCGCCGCACGGAATATGCTCGTGCGCGTGATGATCGAGCCTGTACCGTAGCCTCCGTAGGACTGGCCTGTGATCGCGAGGCGATTGAGGTCGACGTACCCCAGCTCGGCGGCGCGGTAGACCTGGGGCAGGAGCACGTCGACCATGTCCCGGATGGGATTGCCGGCCTGCTCGTTCGGGCCCAGGGTCAGCTCGCACAACACCACCGCGTAGCCCCGGCTGGTGAAGACCAGGTTCGGCACGGTGAAGACGCTGCCGCCAGCGAACTCGGCGGCCCGGCGGGTGATGTCGCTGCCCGGGTACATGGTGACGACGGCGGGCAGGCGGTCGCCGCGCTCGGCTCCGGGAGGGAGCAGCACCGCGGTCTTGACGGTGGCGAGCGTGCCGTCGTGAAGCGGCACGGTGGTCTCGAAGGTCTCGGCGGTCCCCACCTGCACCCGGTCCAGGCGCGGATCGATGTGCGAGATGCGCTCGCGGGCCGAGAAGTCGGCGTCGAAACGGAAGATGTCGGAGGGCGTGCGCATGTCCTCGTACTGGCCCACGATGAAGTCGTGGCTGCCTCCCGACGTGAGGTTGACCAGCCTCGCCCGGGCCTTCCACAGCACGCGCGTGCTGCCCGAAGCGGCATCGTGGCGGAGGATCGCCTTGTCGCCGGTCGAGCGCTCGGTGACCAGGACCGAGATGGATGCGCCGTCCGGCTGCCACGCCGTCCGCTCGTCGGCCTTGACGAGCTGATCGTAGGTCCAGCGCTCCTCGTCGATGGCGAAGGTGCCTGGTGGGCCGCCGTCCAGTGGAACGACCGCAATCGCGCGCGGGCGCGGATCGCCGTAGCCCTGGTCGTCGACGACATCGACACCGATGACCGCGGCCTCGCCGTCGCGGGTGAAGGCGAAGACGGTCGGAGCGACATCTCCCAGTTCGTGGGCAAGCGGCACGCGGGCGGCGGGCGGCCCGGAGCGCAGGTCGAGCAGGTGCATGCGCTTGCCGTCGAGGTACATCAGCCGGTCGTCCGATGGGTGCCACACGTAGCTGACCCCGAAGTAGTCGTAGCGCGTGAGCGGGACACTCCTCACCACCGGGATGGGGTCTCCCCCCGTTGTGGGCACGACGGCGACATCCATTACCGTGGACTGGGTGGTGTCGCTTTCCGGCCGGAAGGTCGACAGGTATCCGAGCCATCTGCCGGAGGCTGATCGGCGCAAAGTGCCCGCGGGGAACTCCGCGTCCTGCGGGACGAGCGCGCGCGTCGCGCCGCTGCGGACATCTATCGCTTTCACCGCGACCAGGTGTTCGCGCGCATAGTGGTCGGTCATCGGCGTGGGCGGTGATCCCTCCGCGTCCGGGGCCGCTGCCGCCTCGCTCCCGCTGCGCAGAACCACGACTCCCACCGGGTTCGCCGGCCGCACCTCAGCCGGGCGAACCGGGTTGCGGAACGGCCCCTCGGGCGCGAAGCCGGCGTACAGCGTCGAGCCGTCCGGACTCCAGCGAGGCTCGTCCCCATGCCAGAGCTTCGGCTTGACCGGCTCGTCGGAGAGCTTGCGCGACGCCCCCGCCGCGATGTCGTAAACCCACAGCTGCGGCAGACCGTCGGCATCCGAGAAGAATGCGATCGACGCGCCGTCGGGGGACCACACCGGTCGCCAGCAGGACCCACCCGGGCAGAGTTCGACGGTCTGCCCGTTGACCATGTCCGTGTATCGGATGGTCGCACCCATCACCGAACTGGGCGTCCCGTTGGGCTGGTAGCGCTCGTCCAGGTTGACCGTCGTGTCCGAAGGAGGGACCCTCACCGCGTAGGCGACGAAGCGCCCGTCGGCCGAGACCGCGAACTGCGTATCCCAGATGAAGGAAGCCATCGAGAAGGCGAGGTCGTAGGGGAGCGCTCCGGGAGGATCGGACGGCGGAGGCTGCTGGGGCAAGGCGCTGGCAGCGGTCGGGAGAACCGTTGCAGCCACGAAAGCGAGGCTGACGATAGTATTCATCGGGGACTCCTTCTCGTTCTCAGAGGGCCCGTGGACGCTAACCCAGACCGAAACCTATGGTGGCGGACTTGAATCCACCCCTCACCCTCGTCATCCTCGCCGCCGGCCGCGCCACCCGTTTCGGCCGCCTCAAGCAGCTCGTCCCGATCGGCCCGGGCGGCGAGGCTCTGCTCGACTACGCCCTCTACGATGGCGCGCTCACGGGTTTTTCGCGGTTCGTGCTCGTGATTCGGGAGGCGCTCCGCGAAGACTTCGACGCACACCTGGCGCCCGCCCGCGCCGCGGGCCTCGATGTCCGCTACGCCTGCCAGCTCCTGGCGCACCCCGGGCTCGTGGACAACCCGCCCCCGGGCCGCACCCGCCCCTGGGGCACCGGCCACGCCGTGCTGGCCGCGGGCGAACACATCGACGGCCCCTTCGCCGTCTGCAACGCCGACGACTTCTACGGGCGGGGCGCCTACGCCGCGCTGGCCGAGGCGATGCGCGGCGCGAGCGGGCGAACGCGCACATACACCGTCGGCTACCCCCTCGAAGTCACCCTATCCGGCAGCGGCGGCGTCTCCCGGGGCATCTGCGAAGTCGGCGAGGCGGGCGCCCTCCAGCGCCTGACCGAGGGCCTGGAACTCCGCCGCGACGGAGACCGCGTGCGCGGCCGGGACGTCGCCGGAAGGCCGGTTGACGTCGCCTTGCAAACTCCTGTCTGCATGAACCTCTGGGGGTTTCCGCCGCTGATCCTCCCCGCCATGCGCGACCTCTTTGCCGCGTTCCTCGCCGACGGACCCGGCTCAGACCGCGAATTCTTCCTCTCCGAGGCGATAAGCGACCTCGTCGCGGCCGGACGCGCGCGCTGCACCGTGCTGCCCACCCGGGAGCGCTGGCTCGGCGTCACGTTCCCGGAAGACCACCCGGCAGTGGCCCGATCCCTCCGGAAGCTGGTAGACTCGGAGGTCTATCCCATGCGCCTTTGGGACGCTCCGCCGACCCCTTCCTCCCGCGACTGAAGCCGAATGCAACTCACCACACTCGATTGGATCGTCATCGCGCTGTACGGCCTCACGGCCCTCGCCATCGGCCTCCGCTTCGCCCGGCGCGCGGGTTCGGGGGCGGACGAGTTCTTCCTGTCGGGGCGGAAGCTGCCGTGGTGGCTGCTCGGCACGTCGATGGTCGCGACCACCTTCTCCACCGACACGCCGAACCTGATCGCCGACTTCGTGCGCACCGGCGGGGTCGCGCAGAACTGGTCGTGGTGGGCGTTCCTGATCACCGGGATGTGCACGGTCTTTTTCTACGCGCGGCTGTGGCGCAGGTCGGGCGCGCTGACCGACATCGAGTTCTACGAGCTGCGCTATTCCGGGCGGCCGGCGGCGTTCCTGCGGGGGTTCCGCGCGCTTTATCTCGGCGTCTTCTACAACGTGATGATCATCGCCACGGTGACCCTCGCCGCGACCAAGATCGGCGGCGTGCTCCTCGGGCTGGACCCGCTCACCACGGTGCTCATCGCGGGGTCGGTGACGGTGATCTACTCGGCCACGTCCGGGCTCTGGGGCGTCGTCGTGACCGACCTCATCCTCTTCGTCGTTGCCATGATCGGATCGATCGCGGCGGCGGTTTTCGCGCTCCAGCAGCCCGAGGTCGGGGGGCTGGCGGGCCTCGTCTCGCACCCCGACCTGCAGTCGGCGATGAGGTTCCTGCCCGACTTCTCGGACTGGAGCGTCGCGGCGGGGATCTTCATCATTCCGATCGCGGTGCAGTGGTGGAGCGCGTGGTATCCGGGGTCCGAACCGGGGGGCGGCGGCTATGTCGCACAGCGCATGCTGGCCGCGAAGAACGAGAAGGAGTCGATGAAGGCCACGCTCTGGTTCAACATCGCGCACTACGGCCTGCGTCCCTGGCCGTGGATCATCGTGGCGCTGTGTTCGATGCTGGTCTACCCGGAGCTCTCGGACATCCAGGCGCGGTTCCCGAACCTCGATCCCTCACTGGTCGGCAACGACCTGGCCTATCCGGCCATGCTGGTGTTCCTGCCGGCCGGGTTGCTGGGCCTGGTGGTCGCGTCGCTGGCGGCCGCGTACATGTCGACAATCAGCACGCAGCTCAACTGGGGCTCGTCGTACGTGGTCAGCGACTTCTACCGGCGGTTCGTGAACCCGGAGGCGAGCGATCGCCGGCTGGTGGCGGTCGGCCGCCTGTCCACCGTCGGACTGATGATCTTCGGCGCCTTCATCGCACTGCAGCTCGACACCGCGGGCCAGGGCTTCCAGATCCTCCTTCAGATCGGCGCCGGCACCGGCCTCATCTTCCTGCTGCGCTGGTTCTGGTACCGCGTCAACGTGTGGAGCGAGCTGGCCGGCATGACGATTTCGTTCCTCGTCGCGATCTACTTCGCGTTTGTGCACGGTGCGCTGGGCCTGACGCCGCTCACCGGCTGGCAGCAGCTGGTGATCGGGGTGGCGGTGACGACGGTGGGCTGGGTCGGCGTGACCCTGGTGACGCCCCCCGCGCGCTCCTCCACCCTGCAGCGCTTCTACGACAGGATCCGGCCGATGGGCAAGGGCTGGCGGCGCGTGGTCGACGTGGGCGACGGTCCGCAGGGCGCCGACTCGATCACCGCGGCGTTCCTGGCGTGGTTCCTCGGGTGCGTGCTGGTCTACGCGGCGCTGTTCGGGACGGGGTATCTGCTGTATGGGCAGCTCGCCGCGGCCGTGGTCGCGCTGGCGATTTCGGCGGGGGCCGGGGTGTGGCTGTTCAGGCTGTTGCCGCGGCTGGGCTATTCGGATTGAGTGGGGGGGTTGGAGGAGGAGGAGGGCGGTCGGAGCGGGCGCGGCCGGGCGGTTCAGCCGGACGGTCGGCGGACGTGCGCGGTGCGCCTGCGGGAGGGCCGACCGGATCGCACGGCCCGTCCCGTGCCCAGTGTCAGGCGTTCGCCCCCGGCCGCGTCAACCTGATCGGCGAGCACACCGACTATAACGGCCTGCCGGTCTTTCCCATCGCGATCGACCGGGGGGTGCGGATCGAGTTCACCGTCACGGACGAAGCCGCGGTGCGGCTGGACAGCCCCGTGGCGCGTTTCGACCCCTTCGCGTTTCAGCTGAAACGTCCCATTGCGGCGGCGGACCAGGGGGACTGGTCGAACTATGTACGGGCGGCGGGGCGCGGGCTGATGGAGCATGGGGTGCGGCTGGAGCGTGGGATCGAGGGGACGGTGACGGGTGACGTGCCGATCGCGGCGGGGCTGTCGTCCTCGTCGGCGCTGGTGGTGGCGTCGGCGCTCGCGTTGCTGAAGGCGAATGGCTCCACGCTGCCCCGGCTCGAGCTCGCCGCACTGATGGCGCGCGCCGAGCGCTTCGTCGGGCTCGAGGGAGGCGGGATGGACCAGGCGGCGTGTCTGCACGGGCGCGAGGGGCATGCGCTCCGTATCGAGTTCGAGCCGCTGCGGGTGACGCCGGTCGCCGTGCCGGAGGGGTGGCGGTGGGTGGTGGCGTCGTCGCTGGTGCGGGCAGAGAAGTCGGCCGGGGCGCGGGAGGCGTACAACGAGCGAGCGCGGCAGTGCCGGGAGGCGCTGGGGGTGGTGGGGGGAGGGGGCGGTGCGCGCCGAGGGCGGGTCAGCGGGTCAGCGGGCGTCGGAGCGCGTCAAGTGGCCACACCGGAGGGCGCGGCGCGAGATACGCGCGGCGATGCGGCGACAGGGCGACCCGCGTACCGCGATCTGGTCGCCGAGGACGATGTCGATGGGCTGCTCCGCCGCGCCCGCCGCGTCCTCGCCCCCGTGCTGTTTCGCCGCTTCCGGCATGTCGTGACGGAGGGTCGCAGGGTGGCGCAGGCCGAGGCGGCCATGCGCGACGGTGACATGGGCCGCTTCGGCGACCTCATGGTGCGGTCGCACGAGAGTCTCCGTGACGACTTCGAGGTGAGCACCGACGGGCTGGACGCGATTGTCAATGTGGCGCTGGAGGCGGGGGCGGCTGGGGCGAGGCTGACGGGCGCCGGGTTCGGTGGCTGCGCGGTCGTGCTGTGCGACGATCGCACCGCCGCGCCGGTCATGGAGGCCCTCGCGGCGCGGTTTTTCGCACCGCGGTTGGGCGGGCCGCCGACCAGCGAGGAAATGTTCGCCGTGAGGGCGGGTGGCGGGGCTGGGGTGGGGGAGCGTGGAGCGAACGGTGGCCGGGGGCGTGTTCCGTCGTGATATGCCGTGTCCCGCTTGTTGCTGCGGAAACGTGAGCGGTGGCTCCATCGTGACCGGCGCTGCCGCGAGAGGGCGCGCCTGCTCGCGCCACCGGGTGCCCCGTCAGGCCGCTCGCGCTCGGCCGCCCTCGGAAGTCTCGCGTTTGCCGCTGTCCTCCGCCTTTCGGCTCTCCTCTGCCGCGTCGTTGTAGACCTCCTCGGGGTTGGCCTGTCCCACGGTTGCGGCCTGTCCCATAGCGACATGCTCGTGTCGCTGCTTTTTCCGCGGAAACGCGGGCGGTGAGCCGGGTGCCGGCTTCTCGTCCTCTGGCGCCGGTTTCTCGCCCTCCGGCACCGGCCTCTCCCCCTCCAGCGCCTCCTCGACCGCCTCGCGCGCCGCGGCCTCGATCGCCCACGGGACCCCGCCGTCCGCCAGCCGCGCGGCGCCGTTGTACATCTGCCCGGGCCGAAGCTGCGGCGCAGGAGGCAGGGCCGGCGTCAGTTTCGGCTCGTTTACCGGCGGCGGAACGCTCCCGAGCATCTTGCCCCGGCGCGTGAAGAACACCGCTTGACCCCTCTCATCAAGCGCCATCCGCATCCGGCCCTCGTGCACCAGCCGGTGGTGGCGCCGGCACAGCAGCACGGTGTTCGCCAGGCTCGTCTCTCCGCCGTCGGCCCAGTGCTTGACATGGTGCGCTTCCGTAAACCGGCTCCCGCAGCCCGGGTACCGGCAGCCCCGGTCCCGTTCCTCGAGCGCGCGCCGCAGGTGCGGCGGAATGGTCCGCGTCTTCCGCCCCACGCTGACTACCTGACTATCCCGGTGCACCATGTGCACCAGCGACGCATCGCATGTCATGCGCCGCGATGTCTCCGCGCTCACCCGCACCCCGTCGAGCTCGGACCGGCCACCCTCGCCGTGCTCCTCCAGCGTGCTCATCTCGGTGTGCACCGTCACCTGGTACCGCTCGGCCCGCGTGCCGCTCGGCGTCGCTTCGGCCGCTTCCGCCCCCACCCCCGCCGCCAGCGCCCGCTCGGCCACCAGTCCCGCAGCATCGGCCCTGCGCTGGCGGCTCGTCGGCCGCGCCCCGGGGTCCTCGGCCCGGTACAGCGCGTCCGTTGCGGCCTCGATCGCCCGCATCAGCACAGCCCCGGCCTCGGGCTCGAGCCGCCCCCGAACCACGTACGTCCCGTCGGCGTCGATCACGATCGACAGCACCCGGCGCTGATGCCGCGCCTCCTCGGCCGTCAACTCGCCGTCGCGAGACAGGTGCTTCCATCCTCGCACCATCCGCTCGAGCTGCGCGGCGGAGCCCTGGTCCGCGTACTCGAGCAGCCTGCCCTCGGTCTCCCTGGTCGCCACCCGGGTGATCGCCCGCGCCTTCGAGTAGGACAGCCGTCCGGCCTTCATCTCGGCCGAGGTCTCCGGCAACTCCTCGAGCGCATGGGCAACACGCACGTTCTCGCGGCACGTGCCGACCTTCCGGCCGGTTCGCCAGGCAAGCCACTCGGCACAGGACGTGAATGCCTCCGCCCAGCCCTCGCGACGATCGAACTCGGCGACGAGGGTGAGCATTTCGTGGGTGGCGATGTTGATTCGTGCGGCGAGTTCCGCGATGCGTTCGCCGAGTTGGGTGGTGGTCATGGCTGATTCCTTAGAAGTTCAAGTCCGGCAAATGGTTAAGTGCAGCGGAGCGTTCCGCGCACCCATAAGTTAACGGCGGTTTTTCGGCCTTCTGTGATGGCCCGGGACGCGAAAACTCGACTCAAGCCGCGTCCAATGGGTCGCGCACGACCGATCGGCCCGCCTGGAGGCTCCTACGGCCCCTGAGGGGCCAATCCGGCACCGGTCCGGGACCTCGCCGAGACCGCGTTTTCAGAACCTGTCCATAGCGGGATGGGACTGCGTTCCGGCGTTTTGGGACAAGGCTAACCCTAACGTTACGTCAGGGTCGGCTATGGGCCCTCAAGACGCCACCGGCCACCGAATCGTCAGGGGTCCGGCCGCCAAACTCGTCGGATTCAGTCAACCGTCCTCGCGACGGGTCGGTGCGGCTCCCGCCCGCCCGGCTTCCATGTGCTCTGCGCATCGCCCCACGTCTCGGCGGAAGAACCGGAGACACTCGCATGTTTCGATGGGCGACAATTCTATGGTTTGCGCACCAATGTTCGAACTATCGCCCTGTCGATCCCCAGTTCGCTACGGGCTCGGAGAAGTACCAAGCCCCCACGAGCGTCCAGCAACTGCTCGTTCGCCTGCGTTTCGACGAGGAACTTTTCCGATTGATCGTGCCAAACCGTCCAGCGCTCGCGATTGTCGCCCGGCATGACGTAGTGCCGGACCCACAAACGTCCGCCGGAATCGAATCGTATTCGGTCTATTGGAGGAATGACTTCGTTGTGCCGGTAGTCAGGGACCCGAAGCGTCAGTCCCTCGGTGGAACGCCCCATCGCCTCCGCCAGCCGCACCGTGTTTTCGTGACCGCGCCTGCGGCGATCTCGTGCTTCGTCCAGCGCTGTCGCCAAACGCGGCTGCGACACCGTGATCCGCTCGCCGGGCATTGAGTAGCGGGATACGGTCGTGCCGTTTCTATCCACTATCCGTATCTCATCGGATTCCGTGTCCGCCACCGCCACCCTGTCACCCGCTATCGACAGCAGGGTGGAGTGCCTGAAAAGGACTGTGCTTGTCTGCGCGCCCCGAAACTCGACGATCATCCGCCGCTGACCCCCTTCACTCACTTCCACCAGGTATTCCGGCGGGCGCGCCGCGTCATCGGCACCGTCCCTGTGCGGGAGGCCGTCGACAAACGCCAGACTGCCATCGCCGAACACACCATGCAGACGGGCAATCGACACCCGGTCGTCGAAATCCGCCGGAGACAGGTTGACCCGTCTCGTGCCCAGCAACTCGCCTGTGTCCGACAGGAAGGTCAATCGGAAACTGTTGTTGAGGTCCCAGACCGTGAGACCATCCTTCGCTCGGAACAGCGCAAGTTGGAGCCCTGAGCCTTGGAACTCACCAGGCCCTCCCCCGTACCCGCCTGCCGTCCACAGGTCACCCGTCCGCGGGTTGATGAAGAGCAGGTTTCTTCCGTCCAACAGCACGACACGGTCATTGTCAAGGATCAATCCGCGCGACAGCACCCCCAGCTCGGACACGACCGGATTGCCGTGCTCGCCGGAATCGAAAACCGGCGTCGGGGAAAGTCGCGCCTGAGCCGGCGTGACATCCTGGGATGCACCCAGCGACAGCCCGGCCAGGACTCCAGCCTCCAACGCAACCGTAAGCGCGCTCGTGGCCATTGCCATCAACCACCCTCCTTCACCAACCGCAACACCTCCGGGTGCTCCACATCGTTGACATCCCGCCAGACCCCCAAGACCTCGTCAGCGCCCACCCGCATCAGCTCGAACCGCTCCGGTGTCTCGACAGTCCCCAACCACACCCCCGACGAATCCCACACGTACCACTCCTGGGCTTCGTCGCGCCGGGCCAGACCCAGGAACTCACCGGCCCAGACGTTCCCCTCGATGTCCACGGTCATGCTCTGGTAGGCCGGTTTCTCGTCGGGCCTCGGCAGGCCTTCCAGCAGGTCCCGAATTCGCGGCCTCGGATTCGGGCCGAGCCGCGTTTGCAATTCGAGGTCGACCTCATCTTCCGACACGGCCAGCGACACCCCGAGGATTCTGGTGATCCGCCGGGTCGCGCCTGTTTCGCCGTCGATCGTGGAGTATTCGAGTGCATCCGCGGTGCCGACCACAACTGTCCCGTCTCCGACAGGTACCACGTGGGTATTCCGACTCATGAGCGGTATCACGTCGGCGGTCGGAACCAGGAAGTGCTCGTGCCCGGGAACATTTGCCACCACATGGGCGGACATCCGGTCTTCGGAAAGCCGAACCACGCTCGCCACCGCACGCTGCAAACCGCCGGCAAGTCCTTCGTCATCCATGGTGTACCCCCCATCCCACCCCCACAGGACCTCCGAAGGCACGGGGTGACGAAGCCGCTGGACTCGCTGTGGCATGCGGAAGGTCGAGACCAGTCCCGACGCGATGTCGAACTCGGCGCCGGGTCCTCCGATGCTCCCGTCCATCGCCACGAGGCGTCCGTCGCCCTGCGACACCACGGTCCACAGAAAGCGAAACTCTCCCGGCCCTTCACCCGACCCTCCGAAAGCGCGCACGAATCGCCCGGCCGAATCATAGACGCGCACCTCGTGCGAGACACCGTCGGCGACGACCAGATGCTCGTCCGCGCGCAGCATGTCGCGCACGCGAAAGAAGTTGTGCATGTCGCCGGATCCTGTTTCGGCGAGATCCAGCAGGGGCTCCTCCTCGATCCGCCATGCCGCTTCCGGCGCCCAGGCCGGGGCGATCGACTCGACGATCGTCACGCCCAGGCTGTCGCGGGATGTGCTTGTGGCTGGCGTGTCCGCCTCGCAGCCGGTCGCGGCCGCGACGGCCAGCGCCATGAGAGTGAGTCGAGCGATCCCGCTTCCGCAGGCCGGCGTTTGCCGGGCGACTACCGACGCCGCTGCGTCCCGCACGTCACCGCACACCTGGCGTCCGGGGCACCTGCGGGCGCCCCGGTGCTTCCCGTCCCTGCCGCGGGCCCCCGCCCCGGCGCCAGAGATCCCGGACGTTCCGGACGATCTCCTGGAAGCGCGGGTTATTGCGCAGGGGATCCCACACTGCGCTGTTTCTCAGGGCGACCAGACCGGGATCGCGATTGCCGACGGCGGTCTCCAGGTGCTCCAGCGCTGCATCGTGGTCGCCCAGACCGGTCGCCGTCATGGCTTGCTCGACATCGGACACGCGCCGGCCCGAGGCCTGCCGCTCCTCGTTGTAGTCCTGGCGCCAGCGCCAGTAGCTCTGCGGATCTTCGTCGTCGAATGTCTCGTGCAGCGCCTCGATCGAGGCCACCGCCTGGGGCGTCTCACCCTGCGTAGCCCGGATCCGCTGTTCGCGCACGCCGACGGCGCCGGCGTAGTGCCCCTGCAGCAGGTGCGCTTCCTCGAGCCCGGCCCAGGCGGGAATCATGTCCGGATCGGCCTCCAAGATCGCCGTGAATGCGACGGCCGCACTGTCGTACCGGCCCTCCTGAAGCAGGCGGTGGGCCCCGATGATGGGAGACTCCGATCCGAGCCGGCGCCCGAAACGGGTCGATTCCAGCAGGTAGCGCCGCCGGAGCGAATCCTCCGCCACCTCCGGGATCTCTCCGCCCGCTGCCGTCGCCTCCCCGACCAGTGCGGCAATGCCTGCCAGTCCCGCACCCAGCTGATCGAACAGGACGACCTTTGCCGCCGCGACCTCGTCTTCGGCTCCGCCCAGCTGCTCTGCCCTTTGCACATCCTCCCAGACCTGCGCCAGGACTTCAGCCGGCAGCGAGTCGCGGTCCGGCGCCAGCATCAGATGGGCGCCCGCACGCCACGCCACCGGGAGCGAAAACCCGGAATCAAGCGCCACCGCCCGGTCGAAATGGTCCACGGCCGCCTGCAATCCCTCGGGCGTCCGCCGCTCCAGCTCCCGCTGGCCCTGCAGGAACGCGCGGTACGCCTCCGGATCGACCTCCGCCACCCTCTCCACCTCCTCGATCACGTCCTCGCCCAGCTCCCCCTGCACCGACTGCGCGATCTCGACCGCCACCTCGGTCTGCAGGCGCAGGATGTCCTTCATCTCACGCTGGAAGCTGCGCGACAGCATGTGGGTATCGGTCGCCGCGTGCAGGAGCTGGACCGAGATCCGCACGCTGTCGCTCTCCGACGTCATGGCGACGGAGCCGGTCACGACGGCCTGCACGCCCAGCTCGGCGGCGATGTCGGGCAGCAGCATGTCCGACTCGGCGTACCGCTCCGCCGAAGTCCGCGACACGACGCGGAGGCTGGAGAGGAGACTGAGCTGGGTGATGATCTCCTCGTGGAGCTGCCGGGCGAACAGGTCGTCCCCTTCGGCGAGGTGCGCCAGCGGGAGGACGGCGATCGCGGTGATGGGCGCATCCGGATCCAGGCTGGCGAACCGTGCGGCTGCGTCGGGAGCGGCTTCCACCCCTGCCTCGGCGGCCTCCCCGTCCCGAGTCACCGCGCTCCTCTGGAACCACAGTGCGCCCAGCCCCACCGAGATCGACGTCGCGATCAGCAGCGCCAGACGCGGCACCAGGGTCACCCTCGGGCCGCCCTGCTCCTCGCGAGTCTTCGCGAGCCCGTCCGGGGTCAGGTCGTAGACCCACGCGAAGGCCAGGACGACCGGCAGGCCCAGGAACGCCAGAACGACCACGGACTGCAGCACCCAGTCGGGCGCGTTGAAGGCCGGGAAGACGATCTCGCCGAGCTGCAGGGCCACGAAGGCGGCCGCGACATACACGCCGCCCGCACGTACGACGCGCCGCCGCCGCAGTTCGCGCCAGAAGGCGCCCAGGCCGTGTTTGCGTTTCATCGCTCGATTGTGTCCTCTGTCACCGACACCGTTTCCCTGGTTGCCCCTCCTGATGCCCGATATCCGGCTCCCGGGCCCGGTGTTCCGTCGGTTCCATCCCCCCACTCAGCCATTATGCACATCCCGCGTCTCTAATGGGACCCCTGAAGGCATCATTTCGCTAGTCGCACATTGCAGATGAGTTCGTGCGGACGCGATTTGCGTTGCCCGGTGGGGTCCGCGTGGGTGCCCGGATTCGGTCATTATCCTTGCAAATCGTGAAGCAACCCTAGCGATTAGCAGGGATAACCGACCTTACCGCATCAGGAGGACCCCATGCGCCGCTTCCCGTCCCGCTTCGTCTCCCTCACCCTTTTCCTCGTCGCCGTCACCGCGCTGGCACCGCCGGTGCAGCAGAGTGCCGCCGCGCAGTCGCGTTCGCCCATCACCCCCAACACCCGCTGGACCCTCTCCGCTGTGGGGGACGTGATCATGAACCGGCGGACCGCGCCGTTCGATCACCCCGGCGACCCCGGTTTCCACGACCTCGCCAACATCATTCGCGCGACGGATGCCGCCTTCATGAACCTGGAGCAGTCAGTCTTCCGGCTGCAGGAGTTCACCGGCTGGCCGGCGGCGGAGAACGGCGGCAACTACGAAGTCGGCTCGCCCGAGACGCTGAAGGATCTGGTCGACATGGGGTTCAACCTCTTCAACAACGCCAACAACCACACCACCGACTACGGGGTCGAGGGGATGCGGCTGACCAACCGGCTCCTGGACGAGTGGGGGCTGGTGCATTCGGGGACCGGCGAGAATCTGGGGTGGGCCAGCCGTCCGGGGTATCTGGAGACGCCGAAGGGGCGGATCGCGCTGATCGGGATGGCGTCGACCTTCACGCCGATGTCGCGTGCGGGCAGGGCCGGGCCCACCGTGCAGGGGCGGCCGGGCCTGAACCCGCTCAGGCTGAGTACCCGTTACGAGGCGTCGGCGGAGACGATGGCGGCGTTGAGGGACGTGGCGCGGATGCGAGGTGCGAACGTGTCCGATGACGACGACGGGCCGGTGCGGGTCCTGGGCAGGACGGTGTATCCGGGCAACGAGGACCGGACGATCGTGTCGCTGAACGACGTGGACCGCGAGCGGGTCCTGCACGAGGTGCGCAACGCGACCGACCAGGCCGACTACGTCGTCGTGAACAGCCACTCGCACGAACCCGGCAACGCGTCCCGGGTGCCCCCGCCGTGGATGGAGGAATTCGCGCGCCAGACGATCGACGCGGGGGCCAACACCATGATCATCCACGGGCCGCACCAGCTGCGCGCGGTCGAGATCTACAAAGGTCGCCCGATCTTCTATTCGCTCGCCAACTTCATCTTCCAGAACGAGACGATCGACCCGATGCCGTCCGACCAGCGCGACCGCTACGGGATCCCGCTGGACCGGCTCGCGTCGGAGATCTACGACACGCGGTTCCGGGTCGACGAGGACGGGAATCCCACGACTGGCTTCCCGACGGGCGCGGAGTGGTACGAGAGCGTGGTGCCGGTGGCGACGTTCGAGGGCGACGAGGTGGTCGAGATCGTCTTCCACCCGATCGAGCTGAGCTGGAAGGCGCCGCGGGGACGCCGGGGGACGCCGCGGATCGCGCCCGAGGAGCTTGGCCGCCGGATCATCGAGCACCTGGCCGCGCTGTCGCGGCCGTATGGGACGGAGATTCGCTATGAAGACGGCGTGGGGGTGTGGCGGCGGTAGCGGGCCCGGCTAACTGGGCCAGAAGAGGGGGATGAAGAGGGTGGCCGTGACGAGGAGGATGAGGTTGAGCAGGCCGCCCACCTTCACGAAGTCCATGAAGCGATATCCGCCCGGTGCATAGATCATGACGTTGGTCTGATAGCCGAAGGGCGTGACGAAGGACGCCGACGCGCCGAACATGACCGCGATCAGCAGCGCGTACGGGTTCACGCCGCCCTGCGTCGCCGCCAGAATCGCGACCGGGGTGAGCATCACGGCCGTCGCCGCGTTGGATACGACGGCGGTCATGATCGCGGTCAGCAGATAGAAGGCCGCGATGAGCCCGATCTCTCCCAGCGGCGAGGTAAGGGTCACCACCCACCCCGCGAGCAGCTCCGCCGCACCGGTCGTCTCGAGCGCCAGGCCGAGCGGAATCAGCCCCGCCAGCACGAAGATGACCAGCCATTCCACCTCCCCGTAGATCTCTTCGACGTGCACGCAGCGTGTGAACACCATCAGGATCACGCCGGTGAGCGCGGCCGTCATGATGTCGAGCACGCCGACGCTGGCGCTGAGCACGACGCCGGCCATGATCGCCGCGGCCACGCCGGCCCGCGGCCTGTTCCCGGGCTGCGTCTTCACTTCCGCCAACGGGACGAAATCGGGGTCCTCGGCAAGGTTCCGGAGTGTGCTCGCGGTGCCGTGCACGAGGAGCAGATCGCCGACGCGGAGCGAGATCCCGGCCAGCCTCTCCTGTACGGTGATACCGTGTTGCTGTATGGCGATCACCGTCGCGCCGTGGCGCTGTCCGAAGCTCACATCGCGGAGCGTCCGGCCCACGAGACTGGAGCCGGGCGCCACGAGGACCTCGACCAGTCCACCGCGTCCCGCTGTCAGGTCGAGGCCATGCTCTTCCCCTTCGCCAGGGATCCTGAGCCGCTGCCGGCGCGCGAGCTCCAGGAGGCTCTCGACGGGGCCCTGCACGTACAGGATGTCGCCCGACCGTATGTGACGGTCCCCGTGCGGCGCGGCGATCTCGTCCTCTCCCCGCTCGATGTCCAGCACCGTGACGCCATAGCGTTCACCCCACCCCAGTTGGGCCAGCGACCGACCGTTCGCGGGCGAATCGTCCGGGACGTGCAGCTCCGTGACGAAACGGCGGATGTCGTACTTGGCCGACAGGTCGGGAGCCCGGAAGCGCCGCGGCAGCAGCACCCGGCCGGCGGTGAACAGGTACAGGAGACCCACGGCCAGACAGATGAGGCCCAGCGGGGTGATCGAGAACATGTGGAGGTCGTCGAACCCCCGCCTCACCGCCTCTCCGTGCACGACGAGGTTGGTCGTGGTCCCCATCAGCGTGACCGTGCCCCCGAGAATCGAAACGAAGGAGAGCGGCATGAGGTACCGCGAGGCTGGCTCTTCCGCCTGCTCCGCGAGCGCGACGAACACGGGCATGAAGACCAGCACGACCGCGGTGGTCATGAGGAAGGGAGAGAGGAGCGCGCAGATGAGGCAGAGCGCGAACATGCGTGCATACTTGCCGCCGAGGGGTGCGGTGCGCGCCCAGGCCCCGATGGCGGACACGAGGCCGGTCTTGCGGAGCCCCAGGCCGAGCACGAGCATCGAGCCGACCGTCACGGTCGCGCGGCTGGACAGACCCGATACCGCCTCGGCCGGCGTTAGGATGCCGCTCAGGAGGAGGACGACCGGGACAGCCAGGGCGACCTGATCCACCCGCACCTTGTCGAGCGCAAACAGGACGAGCGCGGCCAGGGTCAGCGCGAGGACGAATGCGATGTCGAACGTCATGTTGCGGCGTCGCCTACGGTAGTCCCGGCGGCGGTGTTCGGCGCTGCGTTGCCTGCTCGAAGGCGTAGGCGAGTTCGATCAGGCGGGGTTCGCTGCAATTGGCTCCCGTGAAGCCGACGCCGAAGGGGGCGGGACGGGCGTCGAACCCATCCGGGAAGGGCTGCGAGGGCTCGTTCGGAACGAAGCCGAGGGGGACGACGATGATCGGAGTGCCTGAACGGGCGGCAAGTCCGGCGCCGCGGCTGCCGGGGGTGAGGATCGCGTCCAGGTCGTGCTCCGCCAGCACGGCGTCGATCCCGCGCGTCCGGCTGAGCAGTCGGTCCCGCGCCATGTCGGCCTCGTTGCGGGCGCGGTCGGCCTCGATGTCCATCTCGTCGGAGATGTCGAAGCGGGCCTGACCGTACCTCGCGGCGCCGGCCCGCGTGTGTGCGAGGTTCCATTCCCGCAGCTCGGTGAGGGTCGCGACCGGGGCGCCGGGGCCCAGAGTCGCCAGCCATGCATTGAAGTCCCGCTTCGCCCCGTACTTGAAGTTCACCGAGCAGTCCTCGTCGGCGCCCTTCGCCTGATGGCCGCCCGCGCAGAACCCCCACGTTGCGAAGTTGGAATCCGGGTCGGTGGTGGCGTAGCTGGGCACGTCCGCGGGG
>JAJDUP010000028.1 GCA_022826565.1 Gemmatimonadota bacterium
GGTGCTGACCGACGACGAGCGGCAGGTGATCGGTACCGTGGTGCGGGCCGAACGGCTGCTGCCGCCGGCCGAGCGTGACAAGCCGTTTGCGCCCGACATTCGCAGTTGGGTGGTGCTGCTGGCGCGCATGGCCGGCTGGCACCCCTCGAAGCGAAGCCCGCTGCCAGGCAATCAGGTCATGTGGCGCGCATGCGTGCAGTTGCGGACGATGGTGCGCCTCATGCAAGCCGCGCGCGCACCCTGAAACCCGCGCCCGGCCGGACTGAGCCTGAGTGCCGGAACCGCTCCTGTGTCAACTGTGACCCGTTGCTAGCGCGTTTGGCGCACGGGTCCGAAACCGTAGTACGCTTACAGCTTGCGCACTGGACGGGCACGCGGCCGTCGCAGGAGGCCCGTCTGCAGGCGAACGACTTCCGCTTCGACACCGACTCGATCGCGCGTCTGAAGCGAGCGGGACGCGTGGAGGCACCGGGTGCTGCGCGGTAAACGGCCGGCAGTCTCGGGGTAGTTCGGCAGGTTACTGATTGCAAGGAACGCGCCCGTAGCTCAGCTGGATAGAGCGTCGGCCTCCGGAGCCGAAGGCCACAGGTTCGAATCCTGTCGGGCGCGCCAACCTTTCAGGCCCTTTTCCCGCAAGAAAAGGGCCTTTTTATTTGGGTCTTTGGCGCTTTCCAACCGGGACCGCCTCTACCGGTTTCGGGTGGGATCGGGTCCGTGCGGGCCCCAGAACGCCCCTTTCGGGCACCAAGAGTCAGCAGAAAAGTCAGCACCCCATCCGCGCCGCCCCGCAGGGTCCGAGCCGCCCGATCCGGTGAAATTCCCGAGCCGGCGGATCTCCGCCGCCCCCCTCCGCTTACAGCGGCTGGGCGGCAACGACACGCCACTCAGCCGGAACGCCACCCGACGCTGGCGGCCCACTTATCCTGGGCGCTCGCGTATGCCTGGTGATCGGCCGGCGGCCGGGCCCCCTCGGAGGCTGCCCGGCGGCGCGCCTCCTGGAGTCGTTCCTCCAGCGGCGGGAGGCCGACGGCGAGTCGGCGCTCGGGCAGCCGCTGCGGGTCTTCCACCTGCCCCGGAGAGAGATTCCCCTCGATGTCCCAGTCGAGCTGGGTGCCGTAGCGCTGGGGCCGGCCCTCGAAGAACCGGATCCGGTCCTCCAGCATGGCCGCGTGGATAGGATCCGCCCTTCCTTCTCGTGCGGCCGTCTCGAGGAGAGGCAACGCCCGGCGAAGCAGGTCGGGCTCGGCGATCGCGTGTTGCAGTATCAGCCAAGCTGCCGCGGCACCGTCGGGACCAACGAGGTCCGTTCCCGGCCAGCCGATAGACTCGATCACGCGCCGAAGGCGTTGCGCGTTCCGTTCGTGGACACGGGCCATGCGAGGCTCGTAGCCGGCGTCGAACAGGTCACCGGAGGCTGCGAGCTCGGCCCGGGTCACGCGGTCCATCCGGGCCATCTGCAGAAGGTCCCGCCTGAGAGGCTCGTTTGTCGGCATTAGCGAGCGGGTCGTGGCGGCTGTGTGCGGCAACGTCGTTGTGTCGTGCCGGCGCGGCTCCGGCTGGGAGCCCGCGACCCAGGGGGCCCTATGCGCACGTCGGTTCGCGGTCGCGCTCCCCCATCTGCGACAGCCGGTCCCGCAGCCGCTTTGGATTGGGTCATGGCGCATCGTGCACCTGTTGCGCCCCTGCTCTTGGTCAGGTGCTTTGGTGCTCGATCCTGCAATCGTCGGAGACACGCTCCAGGTATAATCTGCTGACTCGCAGCAGCTTATGCCCCTCGGACCCCTGCCGGTCGGTGACGAGCAGCGGCTGAGGAGCCAAGCGGGTGCGATCGACGACGGTACTCGATTCACGAGCCGAACATTCATGGCCATGAAGTCCGTGCTGGTGGTGCTCGGTGTGCTCCTGTGCCCCCCGTCCGGCGTTCTGGCCCAGCCGGCCACGTCAGCAGAACCGCCGGACGTGCCCGCCGACATCGAAGAGTGGATGCGCACCGCATGGGGCATGGAGCCGCAGGTGCTTGGCGTCACCGACACGCACTTTCTGGCGTCGCTGAGCGCGAGCGAACGGCAGGGCGCGTTTCTGTTCAAGCAGCGCTGCAACACGTGTCACTACTCGACGATGTCGACCACCAGAGGCGCCGGGGCAGGCCTCGTCGACGCGACATCCTACGGGCCGCCGCTCTCGAGGACGAATGTCGAAGGGGAGGACCGCGAACGCGCGGTGCGACGGCTCATCTCCGAAGGCTCGGCCACGATGCCGGCGTTCAGGTACGCCCTCCGGCCCGGGCAGATCGACTCGATCATCGGCTACCTCAAGAGAGTCGACACGCTCCGCCCGCCGGTGGTGGACCGGCTGGTCGAGCTCTCGTCGCCGAGTGTGGCCGACCCCGTGCCGTTCGGCGAGACCGCCGGTCCCCTGTGGGGGACCGTTACATCGACGTCAGGCGAGAGGCTCGAGGGCGTCACCGTGTCTGCCCGGGCGCCGGGGCGGAACGTCACCACGAGCGTGTTCACCGACAGTGACGGCGAGTACCATTTCCCGCCCCTCGAGACTGGACGGCCCTACAAGGTCTGGGCGCAGGCCCAGGCCTTCGAGGCGGGCCGCGCGGACGTGGCGCTGAGCGAGGCCGGGGCCAGACGGAACTTCACGCTCACCCGTACCGCGGACTTCCACAATCAACTGACGGGGAGCCAATGGTATGCGGCGCTGCCGGACGGCACCCGTGAGGACCTCCGGATGAAGGAGGTCTTTCGGGCGGCCTGCATGGGATGTCATCCGCAGAACTTCACGCTGATCAGCCGATTCGACGAGGCCGGCTGGCGGAACATCATCGACGTGATGAGCCGGATGCATCCGTATCGGTATGGCACTCCGGCCGCCGCGGCCCGTCGCCGGCCGAACGCGATCATGGTCCACTTCCGGGATGAGCTGGCGGCGTGGCTGGCGAAGGTGCGTGGTCCGGGCCCGTCGCCCATGACGTTCACGCCCCGTCGTCCGACGGGGGACTCGACGCTGATGATCGCCCGCGAATACGACGCGCCCGAGCCCGGTTTCGGATTGCCGTTCTTCAACGATGGCAGCACCGATTGGGCGCTCGGCCCTGTCGATTTCATGGACGAGTCCAAGCACCACGCGATGAACGCCACGCTGGATGACGATGGAAACGTGTGGATGGCCGACATGTTCAACATCACCCGCACCGTCGTCAGATACGACTGGCGGACCGGGCACGCGACGAACTTCGTGCTGTCGGAGACACCGGACGCTCCCCGCGCGAATTCGCACGACATCATCCGGGACGACGCCGGGGTCGTGTGGTTCGACATGAGCAACATCGGTGCGCTGGGGCGCATCGACCCGCGGACGGGCGAATCGGCCATCATTCGCCCGCCCGAGGGGGCACGCGTGGGGCCCTGGATTGGCGGCGACGGGCGAGGTGGCATCTGGGCCGCGGGGGCGACGAACGACGCGAAGGCGATGCGCTACGACACGAGGACCCGCGACTGGACGCTCTTCGAGAACCCGGTTCCGAACGCCTCGAACTACGGGATGACCGGCGATGGCGCCGGCAATGGCTGGTGGTCGACCGCCATTCCGCGGGACGGGTTGATGAAGGCGGACCTCGAGACCGGCCAGGCCACGTTCGTGCCTCTACCCGAAGCGGTGAACGACAGGAGCGACCTGTTCACCGCGGAGGAGCTGGCGGTCTTCGCCGATCGCCTGACGTTCTACGGCTACGGGAGGCCGGGCGCCGTGGCGATTCGCAAGCCGGGCGCCGATCCGCGGAGCACCACGTTCTGGGGCTGCTCGTGGTACGGTGGCGGCCTGCTGAAGCTCGACAGCCGCTCTGACCTCGAAGAGATGTATCCCTTTCCGCCCGAGCATGAGGACGGGAACTGCTACGAGACGTCTGTGGACGAAGACGGCATGGTGTGGCTGCCGTTCACGCATGGCGATTCGATCGCGAAGTTCGATCCCGGCACGGAAGAGTGGACCAGCTATTACCTGCCGACGATCGGCACCAAGACCCACGGGCTGCAGGCGGTGACGGTGAATGGCCGCACCCAGATCGGCATGGGCTACCTTGGGGCCGGGAAAGTGGCGAAGCTGGAGTTCCGGACGCGGGAGGAGTTGCAGCGACTGAAAGCGGAGACGAGACCATGAGCATGGCGCAATACGTCCTGCGATGCCTCGGGCTGGCCGGCGCCCTCGCGGCGCTTCCGTGCTCGGCGCCGGCGCAGCCGGCCGACGAGGCGGGCCCGCCCCGTACGCCCTGGGGCGTGCCGGATCTCCAGGGGACCTGGTCGCTTCCCACGATGACGCCCCTCGAGCGACCGGCCGAACTCGAGGACAGACTTCGTCTCACGGAAGAAGAAGAGGCGGAGTTTCTTGCCACGCGGCGGCGCGGCATCCGCCAGCGGCTCGCTCGGTCCCTGAACGCCGACTTCGAGCTGGGCGGTGGCGGGGTCGACCAGTCCATCTACGACCATCCGCTGCTGGACGGGCGCACGTCGCTCGTCGTCTCACCCGAGAACGGGCGGATTCCACGCACCGAGGAAGGCCGCTACCGGGTGGGCATGCCAGGTCGGCGTATGAGCAGCATCCCGGAGGGCCCCGAGGACCGGGCACTGGACGAACGCTGCCTGGTGGGCGGGATGCTGCCGCTCCGAGGGAGTGCGTTCCCGGCCCGGATCTTCCAGACCCCGGATCATGTGGTCATCCACTACGAGTTCATCAACGCCACGATCACGGTCCCGCTGGACGACCGGCCGCAGGTGTCCAGCGCCATCCAGCAGTGGACCGGGACCTCGCGCGGCTCCTGGGACGGCGACACCCTGGTGATCGAATCGACGAACTTCGACCCGCGCTGGACCTTTGCGGGGTCCGGGGCGGGTATGCGTCTGGTGCAGCGTCTGACGCGGATCGACCGGGCCACGATGCATCAGGAGTACACCGTCTACGACCCGGACTCGTTCACGGAGCCGTGGTCGGCGGAGTACCCTCTGACCAACACCGAGGAGCCGATCTACGAGTTTGCCTGTCACGAAGGCAATCGGAGCATGACGCTGCTGTTGAACGGCGCGCGGGCCACCGAGCAGAT
>JAJDUP010000010.1 GCA_022826565.1 Gemmatimonadota bacterium
GCCGGTGATCCAGGCCCGCTGGCCGGCCTCGATCTTCCCCACGTCCACCTCGTCGACGTTCGTGAGCACCGAGATCCGCTCGAAGTCGGCGATGTTGACCAGCAGCTCTCCCTGCGCGACCGGCCGGCCCCGGGCGAGGGGTTTGTCCCCGGTGCGCTCCGCCGCCACGACCACCCCCGCGATCGGCGCCCGGACCTCGGCCAGCGCGAGCTTCCGCTCGTGCTCCTCCAGCCGGGCGCGCGTGTTCTCCGCCTCGAGCCGCGCCACCTTGCGCGCGTCCCCGCCGCCCTTCGCCTTGTACAGGCCGGGCAGGGACGCCGGAAGGCGCAGGCCGGTGCCGTCGTTTTCCGCCGGTCTGTATCCGGCGTCCCCCTTCCGGCCGCGGACGGGCAACGCCGGAAGGTCGCATGGAGCAGCAGCGTGCTTGGTCGTCGGCATCGTGCAATGGTCGCACATCTATCGAATTTCGATCAGGGCTTCCCCATCCGAAAGCAGGATCATTTCGCGCTGGCCGAGCACCAGTCCAAGGTCGGTCGAAATACCCTGATCAGCCCCTTGACAGCGTCCCGTGTGCTCCATGGACGGTGCCAATCGGCCTGATCCGACCCGATTTTCGCCGCCACGGCTGTCGATTCCGGTCTAGCGCCGTAGCGTGAAATGATCCTGCCGGCGGACGGCGGACGGCGGACGGCGGATGGTGTTGGCGGACGGCGGATGGTTGCACGGGACCGGCCTGCTGATAGACTGGTCATGTCCCGTGTCGGGAACGCCATTAGATCAGCATGATGTCCCGAT
Source organism: Gemmatimonadota bacterium (assembly GCA_022826565.1). Lineage (GTDB taxonomy): Bacteria > Gemmatimonadota > Gemmatimonadetes > Longimicrobiales > Gaopeijiaceae > Bin94. Next base: position 796 of record JAJDUP010000010.1, read on the forward strand.
GCGGGCGTCCTTGATATTTCCTCTCTTTCCGAATCGGAATTCCGGATGTCGGGTACTTACGCCGGTTTCATCGACGCGAGCTTCCTGAGGGCCGAGGGCGCCAAGTCGATCGGACAGTCGCCGAAGGGCGTCCGTCCCGATGCGCAGGCGGTGGTGAGCTGGTTTCGCTATCTGACCCGCCAGGAGTCCCTCGATCAGACGTTCCTGCGGGCGTACTGGTACGACAGCGCCTTCGACCCGTCGCATCCCAGCTATACCGGGCAGCGATCCTTCTTCGATGCGATAGCGCTGACCCCGGGCCTGCAACTGCGTCTCGGACATATCGCGGAAGGGGCATCGCCGCTCGAGCAGCCGATCCGTCGCGCGCTGGAATCCACGGCGGTCGGACTCGACATGGAGCCGGGGGAGCTGCTGGCCGAGTTCGACCGGCACTGGACATTTCGACCCAATCGCCAGCAGAAGGGCGTGGACACCCTGATCGCCCTCGACATGGTGCGCCTCGCCGGGCGGTCGTTCTGCGAGACCATGGTGCTCATCGCGGGCGACCGCGACTTCGCCGAGGTGGTGCGCGCGTCGCAGGATTTCGGCACCCGGGTGCTGGTCGCCACACCGAAACGCACCAGCGTCTCGCGCGAGGTGGCACAGCTCGCCGACGATGTCATCGACATCTCCGAGGACGAAGTTCGCCGGATGCTGACGCCGCGCCCGATGTCCTACGGCTCCGGCTGAACGGGCCGGCAAGCTCCGCACGGTCGTGGAAGCGGCGGCCGTGCATCGATCGACGACCTGAATCCGGTGTTTCCGCACGCACGGAATCCGGCAAACCGCGTCACTCCGTCCGCTTTCCGGCGATAAGATTGGGGCCGGGACGCCGGGGGAACGGCATTGAGCACAATCGGCATCGTTGCGCTGGTGATTCTGGCCGTGGTCGCCGCGGCGCTGGTGATCGTGGCGGCGGTCCGCCTGGGGCGCGCCCGGCGACCCGCGCCGGGAGAGGCGGCCGCCCGCAAGCGCCCGAGCTGGTACGAGATACTGCTCGCGGTGGTGCTCCTGCTGGTGCTCGTGATCCTCGCGATCTCGTTCGCGGTCGAGGTCACCTCCGGCGGCTCGGCGTCCGAGGGCTGGCGCTCCGGTGCGCGCTCCAGTCTGTTCCTGGGCGTGATGCTCGCGGTGGCCGCCCTGGCGCTGCTGTTCCTCGCGGCATTTCTGCTCGCGCGATTGCCCGCGGCCGGAACGGCCCCTCCCGCGAGCGAGGCCGGAGCGGTGCAGGCCGGGACGGTGCGCGACCCCGCCGGCTCCCGGCTCGTGGGCCTGTTGCTCCTCGCGATCGGGATCGCGCTGGTCGGGTGGGTGTATCTCGACCCCGCGTCACGGGCCGACCTCATGACGCGGGTGCTCTATCCCGCCGCCGTCGCGGTGGGGATCGTGCTGCTGTTCGACAAGGCCACGCGAAGCTGGACGCCGAAGACGCCGGCGGAAGGGTTCCGGGAATGGCTGCTGTGCGACCTCATCCTGATCACCTTGATCCTCGGGTGTCTCAACCTGGAGCAGCTCGAGAGCCGCGACGCCTACGGCGGGTTCCTCTGGGACATGGTGCACGTCGCCGCGTTCTTCCTCGTCTTCTGGTGCCTCGACCGCACGTCGATGCGGGGCCGGTTCCTGGTCGGCTTCGGATACCTCACGCTGCTGCCGTTGCTGCTGGTGCTGTGGCGATGGGTCCAGGAGATCGAGGCGCCGGCCGAGACGGCCTGGTGGAGCACCGTCTGGCCGGTCTTCTTTCTGGCGCTGGCGTTCTTCGTTCTCGAGATCATCTCCCTGCTCGTGCTGAGGGACAATCGGGGCCACATCGTTCCTGCCGTCAAGGACACGCTGTTCGTGGTGCTCTACGCGATATTCCTGATCGTCGGGGTTCCGAGCGTCGAGTGACTAGCGAGGCTGCACCTCGGACCGACAAGGCATGTGGCGCCTTTCCTGGGAGCGCGGGCATCTTGCCCGCTTGAACAACGGTGGGCCTCCGGCCCACTGCGGGCTGGAAGCCCGCGCTCCCGGGAAGTCGCAAAAACTTGGCTCAACTGTAAAGATGACGGCCCCTCAAGGA
>JAJDUP010000005.1 GCA_022826565.1 Gemmatimonadota bacterium
AACGCGTTGGAAGCCCGCCGGAGGCATTGAGGTCGAGGTTACGACTTGGCGGGAGCCAAGCAGCGGGAATCCGGGCCGCAATTCTCGTAAGTTCAATCCTCACAACGGAGTCACCGCTTGAATGCAAATGTCGGCCCGGCGTTCGGTGGACTGGGGGCTGGCTGCGCTGGGCTCCCTGATGTTCGTCGGCATCTTCGGAGTGGTTCACTGGTACTTCGGCGAGTTCATGCTGTCCGAGGCGGCGCGCAACTACGTCTTCCAGGGTGACACTTGGGGGTACTTCAACCGTCCCGGTCCCTGGCAGTACGAGTTCTGGGGCGTGGACCGGTTCTGGCCAACGGTGTGGTGGGCGCTGCCGATCGGGTTTGCGTCGGCGCGCGCCGGCCTGTGGGTGGCCAACTGGATGCTGGCGGTCCGCAGATGAGGCGCGCCGCGCTGATCGTGGCGGGGCTCTACCTGGCGACCACGGGACACGTAGGCAGCAAGAACGTCTTCTTCACGGGCCAGGCGGGTCCCTACCCGGTGTCCGTCGTCGTCCGGCCGCCCGATGTCGTTCCGGGCCTGGCGGAGATCTCGGTGCGGATTCCAGGTGGCGAGGGCGAAGTGGAGCAGGTCACTGTGCGGCCCGCGCGCTGGGACGCCGCGCCCGAAGGAGGGGCGCCCCCGCCGGACCCGGCCCAGCCCGTGCCGGGCGATGCGGAACTCTACAGCGCCGAGCTCTGGCTGATGACCGTGGGGGCGTACCGTATCGAGGTGGCGGTGGAGGGGTCGCGGGGGGCGGGGATGGCCTCCGTACCGGTGACGTCGGTCATGCTGGGCGTGCGCGACCTGCCGCCCGTACTGGGCGGGGTGCTCCTCTTCCTCGGGATACTGCTGCTTGCGGGCGCGGTTTCGATTGCGGGCGCCGCGGTGCGCGAGAGCCGGCTGAACCCCGACGAGGCGGTGCAGACGACCCATCGCCGCTGGGGCTGGTTGGCCATGGCCTGCGCGGCCGCGATCCTGCTGACCGGGGCCTACTGGGGCAATGCCTGGTGGGATGCGGTGGACCGGGACGTGCGGAGCGGCATCTTCGAGCGCCTCGCCGTGGAGGGCGCGGTCATCCGGGACAGCGGCGCGCCCGTGCTCGAGCTCCGCATGACGGATCCGTCCTGGCTGGGCCGGACCTGGAGTCGCCTGGTGCCCGACCACGGCAAGCTCATGCATATGTTCGTGATCGGCGCGCCCGACATGGACGCGTTCGCGCACGTTCACCCGGTGCCGGTGGACTCGGCGACCTTCCGGGTGCCATGGCCGGACCTCCCGCCGGGCGAATACCGGATCTACGGCGACATCGTGGATGAGTCCGGGTTTGCCCAGACGGTCGTCGACACGGTGCTTGTCGACCCGGCGATGCTCGCAGAAAGGGAGTCGGACTCAATGCTGGCAGCCGACCCCGACGATTCATCATGGCGGGGAGCACCCGCCCTGCTGTCTGGTCGAGGCGCGACAACGCCTCTGCCGGACGGGTCGACTCTGCATTGGCTCGGAGCCACGGAACTGAGCGTCGACGAAGAGACCGTGCTCTCGTTCAGGGTGCAGGACCCCGCGGGCGAAGCTGCCATCCTCGAACCCTATATGGGTATGATCAGCCACGCCGCGGTCACCCGCGACGATGGCTCGGTTTTCGTGCACTTGCATCCCGCGGGCACGATCTCGATGGGGTCACTGTCCGTGCTGGCACCCGAGATGCAGTCGATGGGGGAGGGCGGTGCGCCGGTTGCCGTCGCGAATGACGCAGCGGCCGGCGGTGACCCGAATGACCCCGCGAGCACCGGCCAGGTCGAGTTCCCGTACGCCTTCCCGCAGCCGGGAGAGTATACCATCTGGGTGCAGGTGAAGCGGGCGGGCAGGGTGCTGACAGGTGCGTTCCAGGCGCAGGTGACCGAGTAGTACTCACCGCCCCCGCTGAAAGTAGAACCCCCCCGGCCCCCCACTCCCCGGATACACCCGCCCCCCGTCCTCCCCGCCGTACACGACCCCGTTCTTCAGCACATATACGATTTCCTGCGTGTTGCGGATGTCCTCCAGCGGGTCCGCCGCCAGCACCACCAGATCCGCCAGCTTCCCGGCCTCGATCGACCCCAGATCGGTGCCCAGGCCATGATACACCGCGCTGTTGCGGGTCGCCGTCTGCAGGGCGTCCATCGGCGAGAACCCGCCCTGCACCAGCAGCTCCATCTCCCAGTGCATGTCTCGCCCGAGCATCTGTCCGTGGCCGCCGGAGTTGATCAGCACGCCCGCGTCGAAGAGCCGCTTCATCGCGGCGGCCATGTCGGGCGCGTACAGGTCGTCGTCCCAGAAGTGGGTGACGCGGCGGAATCGGCGCAGGCGGTCCGCGGTCGAGAACCGGAGCAGCTTCTCGTCCTCCCAGTAGCGCTGTGACTGGTCGAAGTATGCCTGGCCCGCCGGACCGTTGTAGACGACCAGCAGGGTGGGGGTGACGCCGGTCCCGCTCGCGCGGAAGAGTTCGACGATGTCCTGGTACAGCGGCGTCAGCCCCATCGAGTGCTCGAGCCCGGTCACGCCGTCGATGATCTGCGTAAAGTTCATCTGCGGGATCGCCGCCGTCTCGGACAGCACGTTCAGGCCCTGCTCGCGCGCGGCGGTGATCAGCTGGTGCCGGTCGGCCCGGGTGAAGTTGACATAATCCTTCAGTGCGGTGATCCCCTGGTCGCGGCTGTAGCGGGCGTGCTCGTCGGCGTCGGCAAACGAGTCGACCGGGCGGTAGGTGCGCGGCCGATACTCGCGGATTCCGTACATCGGCGCGCCCACCGAGAGCATGCGCGGTCCGTCCATGCGCCCCGCGCGGATCATGTCGCGCACCCAGGGCTCCTTTTCCTCCGAGCCGTACAGTTCGTAGAGCGTGGTGACGCCGTGCGCGAGCGCCCCCGTGATACCGGCGAGCCGCTGCTCGATCACATGCGTCGCCGAGAGCTGTCCCACCAGGTGGGCGTGTGCATCGACCATGCCAGGTATGACGGTGTGACCCGCAACGTCGAACACCCTCGCTTCCGCAGGCACGACCACTTGGGGTCCCACCTCCGCGATGCGGTGTCCCCGCACGAGGATCGTCGCGCTCTCCAACACACTCCGATCCGCATCCATCGTGATCACGCGGGCATTGGTCAGCGCGATCGTCGTGCTCGGCAGGGCCACCTCGAACCGCACGGTGATGTCCGTCGTCTCGGCGCCATCGCGCCCGGCCAGGATGTCGTCGAGCGGCTTCTCGTGGAACATGCCGCCGCGCGACCACGACACCGTCTCCGCGTCGGACCAGGCCAGCCCCGCGCCGTCGGACCCGTCGATGCGCTGCGCGAACCCGACGCCGTCGTAGGCCGACACCGTGACCGGCTTGCCGATCCAGTCGAAGGGCGTCACGAAGCTGCGGTGGTACTCGCGGAAGGCGATCCAGCGGCCGTCGGGCGACAGCACCGCGCGTTCGCCGTGCGGAAAGCGGTAGAGCGTGGTCTTGTCGGTGCCTTCGGGGCGGATGCGGCGCAGCGTGAGCGTGTCGGATAGGAATTCGGTGTAGTAGATCCAGCGGCCGTCCTCGTCGAAGTGCACCGTGTGGGGTGCGCGGCCCTGTGCGTTGGGGGTGCCGTCCACTCCGGTCACCCTGCGCTCCGCGCCGCCCTCGGCCACGACCAGGTCGAAGTACACCTCCTCCTCCAGCCGCACGCCGTTGACGAGCCCGCCGTCGCCGCGGATGTAGGCCAGCGTCCCATCAGGTCCCACCGCCAGCGCCATGTACTGGGACGGCATCGCCGACACCTCCGTCGCGGCCCCGCCCCCGAGCGGCCGCCGATGCACCGCGCCCAGCTCCTCGTCGGTCCAGGTCGCGTAGTAGAGCCAGCCGTCCTCCGCATCGACCACCGGACTCGTCTCGTGCGCCGCCGACTGCGTGAGATTGCGGGTCAGGTCGCCCTCCGCCAGCCAGATGTCTCCCAGCGCCTCGAAGACGATCCCCGCCGGCGTCCGATGCGCGAACCGATACGACCACGCCCGCGTCTCCCCTTGCGGGAACTCGTGCGCAAAGCGGATCGTCTGGTCGATCTCGCGGTTCACCGGCGCGCGGAAGGGCACCTCGCGCATCTCGCCCGTATCGACCTCGACGGCCTGGATCCTGCCGCCGACCGCCAGGTAGAGGTGCGTTCCGTCCGGATGCCAGTCCATGTTCGGTGACACGCCATAGTAGTATGGCCCCGACTCCTGGTGATCGCGGTCGAGCCCCCGCACCAGCACCCGCTCCGAGCGCGTCCACAGGTCGTGGATCAGCACCACCGTTTCCTGATCGTCCCGGTTGCCGTACGCGAGATGGCGTCCGTCGGGCGACAGCGTGGGGTTGAAGGCGCCGCCGGCAAGCTCGCGATAGACCCGGATCTCGCCGGTCCGCAGGTCGTAGGTATTGATGCGGGCGCCGCTCTGATGGAGTTGGCCGCTCAGGTGCTCGTAGAAGAGGACATCGCGCTGGGCGTGCTCCTCGAAGTGCGCGATCGGCTGGAAGGTCGTCCCCGAGGTGATCTCCTGGTGCGTGCCGAAGAGGTTGAAGCGGTAAGCGGTCATCCCCGCGTTCTGCTCGAGCGCCGAAGCGTAGATCGCCTGGCCGTCGGCCGACCACGAGCCCTGCACCACCGGCAGCGCCATCTTCGTGACGTTCTCGACCGAGTCGGTGCCCGGCGCCGCGCCCGTCCCCCGGTGCAGGATCCAGACGTCCTCGCTGCCGCTCCGGTCCGAGGTGAACGCGATCCGCGTCCCGTCCGGGCTGTAGCGCGGGAAGCTTTTCCACGAACGCCCGCTGGTGAGCGCGACCGCATCGCCGCCCTCGATCGGCATCTCGTAGATGTGCCCGAGCAGCTCGAAGGCCAGGTGACGCCCATCCGGCGAGACATCCACGCTGATCCAGGTGCCTTCTGTTGCGGTGTAGCTGAGGGTGGTGGTGGAAGGAGCCCGCGATTCCTCGATGCTCCACTCGCCCGCGTCCTGGGCGGCGGCGGCGTTGGGGAGGGCGGCGATCAGGGCGAGGGACGCGATGGGCACATATCCTGGCATGGAGGCCTCCGATGCTACCGGAACGCGGACTGCGGCTTTGCACGGGCGGTGACGCCGGTTTTCGCGCGACCGGGTTGGAAGATCCGGTTCACGGCATCACAATAGGACCTACGCGGGTGCCGTGCAGGCGTGACGACCGGGTCGCGCGCCGACAGGGATTGACGCTTATGTAATGTCAGCATTACATTTGGTAAAGTAGACTTTACAGTGATGAACTCCGGTATGAAGAATCCCTACCTGCTCACTGCTCTCGCCCTGCTCGGGCTCCCCCTCGTAGCGTGCGACAATGTCACACCGTCGTCGCTGGCCTGTACGATCACCGGCCAGATCACGATCGAGGCGATGGGAGTCAGCGGTGTGTTGATCACCCTGAGTACCGGCGAATCCACCGCCACGGATCAGAACGGCAGCTTCCGCTTCGACAACATCGAGGGCGAAACCGTGACGGTTGCAATCAGCGGCTTCCCTTCGAACGCGACCTTCGATCAAACCTCGGCCACCGTCTCCATTCCGTGCGACGGCAACATCATCACGATCAACTTCACCGGTTCCTACAGTCGCCCTGGCCCGCGATGAGGCGAAGATCGTGAGCTTCACCGGTTCGCCAGCCAGACGGTAGCGACCGGAGACTGCAGGACCAGCTACAGGACTACATCGCCCCGTACAGCGCCTCCACCAGCAGCGCACTGAGCCCCATGGTGTTGCTGTAGTGGTTGCGTACGAACCCGCCCGCGATCCCGGCCGCTGGATCGGCGAATCCGTAGTTGCCGCCGCCACCGCTCATCCCGAAGGCGTCGGGATTCGGGCCGTAGATGGGCGGAAGTCCGGGGAAGAACGCGGCGTTCGCGTGATGGCTTCCCGGCGTCCACTTCTGCTCGCGGCCGATCAGGAGGTCGACTCCGCCCGGCGGCGACGGGGTGGTGAATTCGCGCACGGTTGCGGGCTCGAGCACCTGCCGCCCATCGAGGACGCCGTCCATCGCCAGCGGCGTGTAGAGGCGGGCGAGGCTGCGCGCGTCGGTGGTCACGTTGGCTGCGCCGAACTCGGCGGCGAGCGCCTTCGGCTGACTCCACAGCCGGCCCACCTGCAGCATGAACACGTCCATCGGGCCGCCGAGCAGTCCCCGGAAGGCCGCGTGGTACTGCCACGTCGACGGGTCGGTGAGGGCCGGCAGCGCCATCTCCGCCATCTGCTCGGTCACGCTCGCGTACATCTCGGCCACCGACTCGTGCACCGGCGCCTCGGGCCACGGCTTGACTGCGGCCAGGTCGCGCTGTTCCTCGTAGGGCGTGCCCAGCCAGGTGTTGAGCTGCCAGGGCCCGGCCATCTCGTCGCGCAGGAACGCGCCGGCCCGCTTGCCGCTGATCCGGTAGACGACCTCGCTGACGAGGTTGCCGTAGGTGTAGCCGTGGTACGCGTGGGCGGTCCCGGGCTCCCAGTCGGGCTCGGCGGCGGCGAGGCGGCGGGCGATCTCGTCGTACTGGTCGAAGCCGTTGCCGTCGAGGTCGAGGAGGTCGGTGTAGCCGGGCAACTGGGTCGAGCCCGCCGCGTGGCTCAGCAGCATGCGGACGGTGGTGTTCTCCTTGCCGTTGGTGGCGTACTCGGGCCAGTAGCCGCCTACGGGCGCGTCGAGGTCGAGTTCGCCGCGGTCGTGGAGCATCATGGCGGTGGCCGCGGTAACTGCCTTGCTGGTGGACTGGACGTGGACGCGGGTGTTGCGCAGCCACGGTCGGTCGTGGTCGGCCATCCCGGCCCAGAGGTCGACGACGAGTTCGCCCTGGTGGGTGGCGGCGAAGGCGGCGCCGCCGGTGCCCATGAGGCGGGCGTTGGCCGCGAAGGTGTCGCGGACGGATTCGAGGCCGGGTTTGACGTAGCCCTTGATGGCGGGGGTGGCCTGCTTGCTGGCGGCACCCCCCGGCGACCCGTCGAGCTCAGCCGGGGTTGTCGGATTCACCGCGAGTTCGGAGTCGGTCGGGAGCGAGGGCACTCCCGCGACCGTCCTGGCCCCGGCCGCGACGGCTGCCGCGCTCAGAAAGGACCGCCTGTTCATCGGAGTGGAATCGGGTGCGGCTTGGGTGCTGTCCATGGCAGGTCCCGTCGAGGAGGTTGGACGAAAGGGTGAAACCCGGTGCTCTGTGCAGCCGAGCAAGGATCATCCAGGCGATCGGTGGCGTCTCCACCTGCGAAACTCCCGCCATCACGGAGACCTCCGTTCACGTCGATGACGCAGTAGCCGAATCGATCTTCGGTCGCGTAGATGTACATGAAATGATTGAAGGAACCCCCGTCATCACGTGGGACGGTGCGTTCATCGTCCCGGAAGGAATCCGGCTCCTTCCCTCCCGCGCCGGTCACGAAGTACCTTATGCCGCCTATTGGCCGGACGCGCGCGTACAGATGCTGATGGGCCTGGAAGACGACATCCACGCCATTTTCGCGGAAGATGGGCTCGAGTTGAGCCCGCAACGTTGCATCGTCATTCCTGCACAGGAACCGGAACCACCAGCATCGCGTCGGCGCGTATATCGGATGGTGCATCGCGACGACCTTCCATCGCGCGTCGGATCGTTGCAGAGCCCCTTCAAGCCAACGCAGTTGAGGCTCGTCCGATCCCTGCTTGAGCCGCGTCTGCTTTCTGCCAAGCGTGTTGGTGTCGATCACGAACACTTCGACGATAGGCGGCTCGTCCGACTGGCGCGGGTCTTGTAGCCCGCCCTCGTGCCTCCGCCAACCGGGATGTTCCCCAGGGATCTCGATGGAGTAGTAGCGGAGGCCATCGGGAAAACCCAATTCGGGCGTCGCCAGTTGGGAATCCACCGAGCAGCGGGGCGACGACCGATAGGCGGATTCGTCCTGTGGAACGGGCCTCAGCCCCGAGTCGCCGCAGTGGTCCAGGTCATGATTGCCAAGTGCTGCGTTGATCCTCACCCCAAGAGAAAGGATTCCTCGATACACGTCGAGAAACCTGGTGGCGATGGACCGTCCGCCCTGAAACCCGTACACGTTGTCCCCGAGCAGGAAGACGTGAGAAACGGGCACCGCCTCGGCAGACCGGCGGATCTGCGCCGCGACTCCGAGAGCGCGTTCATTGCCTGTACCGGTGTCTCCAACGACGACGAATCGCGTTGCTCGCACAGTGTCCTGTTGGAGCCAATCGAACTCTTCGATGCCGATCCACCCGGTCGACACACCGGTGCCGGTTCCGCTCGCGCAGGCCGCCATGGCGAGCAACAGGACACTCCCAACGGCTCCCGCAACACTCCGGCCACACCCCCGCGTGGTGAAGCAGCGACGCATCGGGACAGAGGTGAGGCTCACACCGACCAGGACCCGGCGCGCTCCCGTGAACAGGTCCCGATGGCCGAGTCGCACCGCATCCCTACTCCGTATTTCGGCCGTTTTCGGCCGCTTCGGGTTCGCCGGGCGCATCGGGGACCTGCTCCGGTCCTTCAGCCGGTACGATTCGCCAACCGGACAATTCGGGCGGCTCGGCCCCGTAATTGCTCTTCCATACGGCCAGTGTTATCACCACGAACATCAGCGATGCAAGGTACGCCACCGACGTGAGCTGGGTACCGGCTGCAAGGCCGATCCCGATGGCCATCAACATGTAAACGGCGTCCATCGGTTCCTTGATTGTGGCGCGAAAACGAACGGCGGCCACGATTCCCGCGAGACCGAAGGCGAGCGGGAGGCTGCCTTTGACCAGGAAAACGACGAGCGCAATGCCGATCGGCGTCACCAGCAGCGCGTGAATGAACGACTGGCTGTACTTCTTTTGAGGCCGCGTCCATCCATACACCCAGGTAATCGGCAGGGTCACACCGAAGGCGAGGATCAGCGAGAGAAAGACGGGGATCGTAACCGCCGGATCAAGCACCTGGCTCAGGCTGTCCTGGGGGCCCAGCCGGCCGATACCCTCCTGGATGTCCGCCAGCACGTCCGACAACTCGGTTGCGGTAGAGTGCAGCGTTCCTATCAGGAAGCGGTCGCGTTCCTGGGAGATGTAGAAGAGAAAGCGCGGGAAGAAGTGAAAGGTGCCGGCAAGAAGAGTGAGCCACGACAGATAGTAAACGACCAGGCGGACGACGATGTTCCTGAACATGCTCAGTGTCCCTCGGTGATCGGCATCTCGACCGACTCACCCCAGATGTGCTTGGCGAACCACTCCCAGTTGTGCCACATCGCGGCGAGGCGTTCGCGGGGCTTGGTGATGCCGTGGCCGAAGCCCTTGTAGATGATGAGTCGGGTGTCGACGCCGACGTCCTGGAGACCCTGGTAGAGTTCGTAGGCGTTGGGGGTGGGGACGCGTGCGTCGAACTCGCCGTGCTGGATGAGTGTAGGCGTGCTCGCCTGCTTGATGTAGGTCATCGGCGAGGTCCTGGCGTAGATCTCGGGATCGTCCCATGGCGTCGCCTCAAGGTACTCGCGGGTGAAGCTGTGGATGTCGGTGTTGACGTAGTAGGTCATCCAGTTGGAGATGCCCGCGCCTACGGAGATTGCGCGAAAGCGGTTGCTGAAGGTGGTGAGGAAGGCCGAGATGTACCCGCCCTGGCTCCAGCCCATCGCCGAGACGCGGTCGGGGTCGGCAATGCCGCGGTCGACGAGGGCCTCGACGCCGGAGAGCACGTCCCATGCGTCGCCGACGCCCAGGTTGCGCACGTTGAGGGCGCGGAAGTCGGCGCCATAGCCGGACGAGCCACGATAGTTGGGCATCATCACCACGGCTCCCTTCCTGAGCCATTCGATTGCCGGGTAGACATATCCGCTGATCAGCTGCGGGCTCGACGTGCTGGTTGGGCCACCGTGGATGAGTACCATGAGGGGGTAGGTGCGATCGGGGTCGTAGCCGGGGGGCTTCATCAGGACGCCCTCGATCTCGGCGCCGTCCTCGCTTTCCCACTGGATGACCTCGCGGCTGCCGAGGTCGCCCCAGTCGGCCAGCTGGGCGGTCATGTCAGTGAGGCGTTGCGGGGCGCGGGCGGTGCCGGCGGTGCGAGATGCTCGGAAGACCTCGCTTACCGTGGTGCGCTCCTCGCCCTGGAACGACATGACGGTGCCGTCGCTGGATAGATCGACCGATGCGATCATTTCGGGCGAGTCCGCTTCCAGGGTCACCGCACCCGACTCGGGGTCGAGCAGGAAGAGGTAGCGGGCGGTGCGTTGGAACGCGACGAAGAAGACGCCCTCGTCGGTCCAGGCCACGGGTGACGGGTTCTCGTCGAACTCGGCGGTCACGATGCGGGCTTCGCCGCCGTCTATGGGGATCACCGCGAGTTCGGTGTTGCCGTAGAAGGGATTCGCGCCGGCGGGGGTGGAATAGAGGATGTGCGCGCCGTCGGGCGACCACATCGGCCCGGCCTCGGGGCCGGGAGCGGCGGTGAGGGTTCGGACGGCTCCAGTGGCTACGTCCACGACAGAGATGTCCGAATGCGGGAAGGAGTTGACCAACGGTGTAGGCATGTGGTCGAAGGCGATCTCGCGGCCATTCGGCGACCATTCGAAGGAGCCGACGGTAAAGCCGTCTCCCCGAGTCAGGCGGCGGGGCTCCGCGCCCTCCTGCACGTCCGCCACCCAGAGGTGCGTCATGCGGAAGTCGGCGTCTTCGACAGCGTAGTTGCCGTAACGTTCCTCGCGCTTTTCGCGGTCGTCGGGTGCGGGGTCGATGGCCGAGTAGGCGATCCGGGTGCCGTCGGGCGAAAAGCGGAACGCGCCAACTCCGTGTTCGTGGGAAGTGAGCGGCTCGGCCTCGCCGCCCACCGGGGGGATGAGGTAGACCTGTGCGCCGTCGCCCCGGTCGGCCACGAAGCCCAGCAGGGATCCGTCGGGTAACCACCGGTGTCCCGTGCTGCTCCCCGGTTCCGTGCGGGTCAGCTGGAATGGTTCGTCGTCGCCCACCACCAGCCAGATCTCCTGGTCGAAACGGTTGTTTGCCCAATCGGCGGTTGTCACCGAATAGGCGATCATGCTGCCATCCGGCGAGATCCGGGGGGCTGCGACCGTCTTGAGCCCAATCTGGGCACGGAAGGATTCGAGGACTGCCTCCTGTGCCGCGGCGGGCGGTGAAGCAGTGGCCACGAACGCGGCAGCGCCAGGCAGGCATACAAGCGCAGGGACAACGACGGACTTGAGGGTTACGGCTACAGGGGTTCGCATGACTTCCTCGCTGTTACGGGTCAACGGCGTTGCACCCATGGTAGCCATCGATCGGCCTTGAATGCGAATAGGGTGCCGTCTTGCGTCGCGCGGGCCGGAGTCACAGCTTCGTTCCCGCCATGCTGACTCCCTTCTATCCCCTGCTCTCGCACCCCTGGGGCGGTGTTGTCATCGGGCTGGTGATTGCCGCGGTCGGCGTTGCGCTGCGGATCGTTTCACGGCGTCCCCGCATCGGAGGAAGTGCGGGACGGGCCCGCCTTGCCAGGGCGCTCGGGGTGCTCGTTGCGGTCTTCGCGGTCGTCGTTCTCGTCGCTGCGGTCGTGTCCATGATCGAGATTCGCCGCCTGGCCGGTGAGCATCCTCCACCCGGAAGGCTAGTCGATGTCGGCGGCCACCGGATGCACATCCTCGTCGAGGGAGACGCCGGCGACGGGCCCACCGTCATCTGGATCCCCGGCGGGCGCGCGCAGGGGCTGGCACTGTACCACCTGCACGCCGCAATTCGTGGCGAGACGCGCTCGATCCTGTTCGACCGTCCCGGCACCGGGTGGAGCGATCCGGGGCCGTTTCCACGTCGCACCGCGACCGAGGCGGTCGAGCTCGCGGCACTGCTGGACGAGGCCGGAGAAGAAGGCCCCTTCGTGCTCGCCGGGCACTCCTACGGCGGACTGCTGGCCGCCAACTACGCCCGCCGCTACCCGGAGCGCACCGCGGCTGTCGTCCTCCTCGATGCCTCTCCGCCCGACGCGTTCATCTACGCACCCGCCTACGGTGCGGCGGCGCTCGACGGGCTGGTCCGGGACGCCGAGGCACAGGGTCTCGACAAGCTCTTCGGCGGGTGGACCAATCCCGAGATCGCGATGGCCGAAACCGAGACGGAGATCGGGGAGGTGCTGCGCAAGCAGCGCCGTCTTCTGGCCGACGTGGGCGAAGCGATGGCGGCCAACGCGCGACGGCCGGCAGCATCGTTCGCCACGGCATCGATCTTCCAGGAGTTCAGTCCTGGCATCGTGTCTTCGGCGGCGCCCGACCTGGTGGTCTACGACGGCGAACTCGGCGACATGCCCGTCCTGGTCGTAATCCCTGACGACCCAGCCGACGCCATCATCGACCCGCTGGGGATGGAAGAAGCCGCAGCGCGCCGGGCCAAGAACTTCTTTGTGCGGATGCGCGTGCGGTACCTGGAGGTGTCGAGCGATGCCCGGCTTATCCACACCCCACCGGGCACGGGCCACAATTACCCATACGAGACGCCGGGATTCGTTCTGGAGGTCGTCCGCCAGTTGCTGTTGGAATTGGACGCCGGTGTTGCTCCACCTACTCGACCGGGGAGTTCCTGATGAATCGACGAACCCTACTCAAAGCCGGTGCAGCAGCAGCCGCGTTGCCGATCGTCGCGCCAGCGCGGGGCCTTGCGGCGTTTGCGTCTCCGTCGCAAGTGGCGTTCGACCGGCGCGACCTCCAACAACTCCTCGACGAATCGGCCGAGAGCCTCGGGATCGTCGGCGCCCAGCTCGCGGTGTTCGATGGCGAGGCGGTGCACGAGTTCGCAACCGGTCTGGCGATTCGTGAGCGCAACCTGGCCGTCACGCCGGACACGCTGTTCCAGATCGGCTCGACGACCAAGGTCTTCAACGCCGCCGTGGTCATGGCCCTGGTCGACGAGGGAATACTCGACCTGGACGAACCCGTCGGGAGCTATCTCGACCGCGCGCCGCTGACGAGCGATGTCCCGCCCATTGACATGACCCTGCGCCAACTGCTCTCGATGTCGTCGGGACTCGACAACGGGCCGTACACCGATCACGGTCGCGGCGATGACGCACTGGGCCGGTACGTCGCGTCGCTTGCCGAAATCCCCGCCATCTTCGAGCCGGGCACGGCCTACGGCTACTCGAACGCGGGCACCGCCGTCGCCGGGTACGCGGCACAGCGGGTGATGGGGCAGAACTGGGAGACCCTGCTCGCCGAGCGGATCCTCCAGCCGCTCGGCCTCGAGCACTCGGCTACCTTCCCGGAAGACCTGCTCTATCACCCGGTGGCGCTCGGTTACTCGCCGACCCCCTCAAACCCCGAAGGGGAGCGCGTGCCGTTCTGGGGGCTGCCCCGCAGCATCGCCCCGGCCGGGGCCACCCTGTGCTGCAGCGCCGGCGATCTGGTGCGGTTCGCCGGGATGTTCCTGCGCAGCGGACGCTCGGCCGACGGGCGGCAGGTGCTGTCGGAGGAGGCCGTCGAGACGATGCACACGCCCGAGATCGACATGCCGACCCGGATCATGGCCCACAGGTGGTGCACCGGGCCCTACTGGAAGCGCTGGGGCGGCGAGGTGATCTACGGGCACAGCGGCACCAACAGCGGTGGGTCCTCGCTGCTGCTATGGTGTCCGAACAAGGGCGTCGCTGCCGCGACGATCGCCAACGTGCCGAGCCAGGGCTACCCGCTGGCCGACACGGTGTTCGACACCCTGTTCCCGGAGGTCTTCGGCATCGACAAGCCCCAGACACCGAAGCCGGACTCGGTGACGCCGCAGGAGGTCGAGCTTGAGCGCTACGTCGGGCATTTCGAGGCGTTCGGCAGCCGGTTCTCGTTTTTTTTGGATGGCGACCGGCTGATGGCGCGCTCGGAGACAGGCAACGCGCTGGAGTCCGAGCTGATTCCGCTTGGCGGGGACAGGTTCCTGCCGCGCGATCCGGCGATGGGCGGCAACCGCGGCTGGGACGTCGCCTTCTGGGGCGACGACGGCAACGGCCGCGCGACACACTACCTTAACGGCGTCTTCGCCATGCGCCGCAGCGGCTGATAGAGGGATGGCCCGGTCGGCGGTCAGAGCCCTCGCAACCGCCGCAGCAACTCCTCGGACGTAGCAGACTCCAGAACCGCTCTCGCGGCCACTGACATCTTCCCGGAGTCCGACACCCTGCCGAGAAGCGCAGACAGTTCCTCTGCCGTCTCTGGACCGAATTTCTCCCGCACCAACTGCATCAGCAACGCAGCCTGTCCCTCGTCGCGTCCCTGGCGTATTCCCTCGTCGCGTCCCTGGCGGAACCACCTCTTCCCATACTCCTTGAGGCTCCGCTGGTACGTCGTCTCCACCTGTGCCATCGTCCTCACCTCCCGCAGCTGTTCCCTTGTGATTCGCTTCGTTGATACTAGGCTAGGCTAGCATCTCCCCGACGCACTCGGCCATCAAGCGATCCCGGGCGCCCTGGAACTCCAGTTGGATCACCACTCGACCTGAAGCTTCGGCGGAGCGGGCAATCCAAAGCATGTCCGGGTAGCGCCGCACGAGGGCTTCGCCCACCAGCTCGGCGTCCAGTTTCTCGAGCGTCGAGAAATCGATTCTGTCGGCGTACTCCGAGGCGTACGTGCGGACCAGTCTCTCAATGGCCACTGGATGGCAGAAGATCATCTTGAACGCGGGATCTTGCAGGGGTTGGCTCCGGTGTGTGGTGACAGGGTCGGCTCGGCATTCGGTCGGGAACGACTAACGTGGGAGGAATCGGGGGCGTTAGAATGGCTGGATCGGCCAATCACCCTTTGTTGACCCATCCCGCCCATGAAACGACGCGACTTCATCCGCACTTCGGCCACCTTCGCCGCCGGAACTGCCCTCGCGACCTGCCGCCGCGCGGACGAACCCCCCATCCATTTCGAGGTGCATGGCCCCGAAGACGGCGTTCCGCTTTTCCTCGGCTTCCCCCTCATGGCGTCCTACGCCGAGATCTTCGGCCCGGCCCAAGGCGCCGTGAAGGACGGCTTCCTGGCCCGCCTTACCGACCGCTACCGTGTCCTCCTGGTCGACTATCCCAACGTCGGCAGAACCATGGTCCCGCCGCACGGCGAGATGACCCCCGACCGCGTCTACGCCGACCTTCTCTCCGTCGCGGACGCGGCCGGTTTCGACCGGTTCGCGTATTGCGGCCACCTCTGGGGAGCGATCAACGGCCTCATGCTGGCGTCGCGCTCGGACCGGGTCTCGGCACTGATCTGCGGCACCTGGCCACCCCTCGGAGCTCCCTATCCCGACATGCTGCGCGGCGTCGAGATGCAGCTCGCCGAGCCCCCACCCCACGCCATGGTGATTCTGCGCGACCCCGGGCAATACGCGCAGTGGCACACCTTCTACCGCGGCATGCAGGAGTGGCCGGAGGAAGATGTCACGGCTGCAATCACGTGCCCCCGGATGGTCCTGATCGGCGCAAATGCCGAGAGTTCGGTGGCGGGGATTCCGCTTCGTCTGGTGGAGCGGCTCCGCGAGGCCCGCCCGAGGTTGGAAGCGATGGGCTGGACGGTGCGCGAAATCCCCGGCGCCGAGACGGCGGCGATCCTGGATCCGGCGATTATGGTACCCGAGGTCAGGGCGTTTCTGGAGGAAGCATAGAGCTGGCGGCTGCCGGGGTTACCGCGGCACCCTGTCCACCTGCGCCTGGTACAGCCGCCGCCCCTCCTCGAACGTCGCCAGCACCTCGGCCTTGTGCGCGGGGTCGTCCCAGCGGTCCATCGCGCGGAGTTCGTCCAGAGTCTGATCGATCCAGCGCACGAAGAACGCCGCGTCGTCCCGCGACCGGATCGGCTCGCCGTCGGCGATGACGAAGACGGGATTGGTGTGCGCGAAGAGGTAGCTGTCCATTGCGCCGTGCTGGGGCGGCCCCAGTACCCGCGCGGCGATCCATCCGCTGCGCTCGACAGGAATCTCCAGATCGGCGTCGATCGACTTCAGGTCGCCCATCGCGTCTACCCGGTGCACGATCTTCCCGTTCTGCACGATCTCGAGCCCGTGCATGGTGAAGAGCGACCGTGCCGTCGCCCGCACCGTGACCACGTCCCCGCGCGACACCGCCAACTCCTCGCCCATCCCCTTGCCGGCCCCGCCGGCCCCCGCACCCGACACCTCCAGCGTCATCATCGGCCCGCTCGTCACGAACGCGCGTCCCGCCGCCATCGCGTCGGCCCAGGCGTCGTAGTGGACGTGATCCTCCCCCGTGTAGACGTACGTTCGCGTCGTCCCGACCGCTGGATGCCTCCAGATGTCCGACATGACGTCGGTGCCGGCGGTCCCCGGAATGCGCGAACCCGTGTTGAGGAGCCTGTACCACACCTCGGCCGTCCCGAGCTCGTCACTCCAGATGCACGCCACGTCGACGAAGTCGGCCAGGCCGAGAACCGCATCGACCGGAAGCTCGCGGGCGGATCCCGCCCCCGCCGCGTCCGGATCCCGATGCCGGAGCCCGAAGGGGTGGACGTAGCCGCCAATTCCGCCCTGCTCATGCACCCTGCGAAGCACTGACGCGTTGTCAGGGTAGAGGGCATGGTGCGCGGTCCCCACCGAGCCGATGTAGAACGGGGTGATCAGCTCGACCAGATTGAGCAGCGAGAGGTGGGCGAAGAAGCTGGGCCGGTACTCCTCGTTGTAGTAGACGATCGTGCGCGGGCCGCCGTGCGGATGCGGGTGCCCGAGGAAGTGCTCGAGGTCCTCGACCCGGCTGTTGCCCCAGTAGTTGGCGATCATGCCGTTGGCGACGTTGAGGTCCTCGGAGTGAGCCTTGTTGCGCAGGTCCTCGGGGGTGACGAAGTAGTGGCCGCCATAGTTGGGATGGATGTGATTGTCGCCGGAGTACCAGCCGTCCGCGGCCATGTCGATCCAGCGGTCGAGCTGGACCTCGACGGTGGTGTGCTCGCCGGCGCGGATGTCGACGGTGCGCGTTTCGGGCTCGTATTCGAAGCCGCGCCAGGCCTCGACGGTGGCCTCGCCGACGGGGACGGTCACGGAGAAGCTGCCGTCGGTGTGGAAGTAGTAGTCCTCGGTGACGCTGACGACGCGGGGATAGCTGGTGTCGGGGAAGTAGGCGCGTCCGTCGGCGCCGGTCAGATAGATGCGCGACGGGAGGAGTTCGCCGCCCGAATCGCTCACGCGGACCCGGAGCTGGCCGGTGGGCTCGGACCACGCATAGTCGTCGATCCGCACGGGCTTCGGCGCGCCGCCGCCGCGGGTGACGGTGTAGAGCGCGAACCCCATGCCGTCGTCGATGGTGCGCGGCTGGTCGGCGGTGCCGCCGTTGCGCGCGTATACGATGTGCTCGCCATCGGGTGACCACGACGGGAAGTACTCGTCCGTGCGGGTGTGCGTGAGTCGCACGGGCTGGATGCCGCGGGGCGACTTCTCGCTGGGGACGGCGTAGAGGTCGTTGTTGCCCGAGGCGTCGGTGATGTAGGCGACGATGCCGCCGTGCGGCGCGACGACGGGCGCAGCCTGGTAGTTGGTCTCGATGCGAATGAGGAGCTCCGCCTCCCCGGTCCCGGCGCGATACCGCCACAGGGAACCCGAGCCGAGCGCGGCCTCGCCCCGCCGCGACACGAACACGATGTCGCCCGAGTCCCCGGTCCAGTCGCCGGCCATGTCGTTGGCCAGAGGGTCGGCGATCACGGCCTCGGCCTTGCCGCGCCCCATGTCGTAGGCCCAGATGTCGAAGGTGCCGTTGCGCTCGGTGGTGAAGAGGATGCGGGACCCGTCGGGGGACCAGCGCGGGCGGAGGTCGAGGAAGGGGTGGGTGGTGAGGCGGCGGGAATCGCCGGCCGCGAGGTCGACGGTGAAGATGTCGAAGTTGCGATTGATGTCGGCGGCGTATGCGATTTGGCTGCCGTCGGGGGACCAGCTTGGCTGCGAATGATAGCCCGGCCCGCCGGTGACCTGGCGCGCGGTGCCGCCCTCGGCGGGCACGACCCAGATCCGGCCCTGGTAGGCGAAGGCGATGGACCCGCCGTCGGGTGACCAGGCCGGGTAGGTGGGCGAGGCCGTGACCGGGGGCGGGAAGTAGCTCTCCATGTACATTCGGCCCGCGCCGCTGACGCCCCTCAGGTTCGGGTAGCCGCCGGGGAAAGGGTCGGGGTAATCGTACTGCTGGGCGGCGGCGGTGATGCTGGCAGAAAGTGCCAGCAATGCCGCGGCGGCCGAGGCCGAGAGGATCGGGATGGGTCGCTTCGTTGCTCTCTTCATGGCGAGGGTCCCGGAAACGCGGTGCCTTGGGTACTCGGCAGCATGGTAACCCCTGCTACCCCGTCGCTGCGAGCGCACCCGTGTTCATTGACGCCCGGCTGCCTGAATCGTATTCTGACTGTCAATCAATGCACATGACTTCAATCGCGATCACTGTGGACCAAAGAACGGAAACACGATGAGCCAGATCACCGCGCGAGTACCCCAGGCGGTTGTCGATGAACTCGACGCCGTAGCGGCGCAACTCAGGCGCAGCCGTGCGCAGGTCGTTCGCGAAGCACTGGAACACTACCTGGAGGACTACGACGATCTTGCCGTGGCCGTCGAGCGGCTTCGCGATCCCTCGGACCCCGTCCTCGACTGGGACGAGGTGCGGCGTGACCTACTCGATTCGGATTAAGCGCAGTGCGGCCGGAGAGCTGGCCCGGGTCCCGCGCAAAGATCGTGTTCGCGTCGTGCGGGCCATCGACGGGCTCGCGGATGAACCGCGCTCGGGAACCGCATTGAAAGGAGAACTGCGCGGGCTGCGGCGCATTCGCGTCAGGCGCTACCGGGTCGTGTACGAAGTGCTGGATGGGGAAGTGGTCGTGCTTGTGGTGCGGGTCGCGCACCGGCGCGAGGCCTATCGAAGGGGCTGACGACCGGCCCCCTGGTCTGCCGTTTGCCGCCGGTAGTGGAGCATCCGGGCCGCGTATCCGTAACCGAAGAAGTACCTGCGCAACCCCTCTGCTGAGTCGGGCGGGACATCAGGGTCGAAAAACAGTGGGCAGAAGTCCTCGCGGGCGCGCAGGACTTCCTGGCAGCGGTGGCCGTGCCAGCGGGGGTCGGCGGCCGTCAGGTCGAAGAGTTCGAGGGCCCGCTCGAGGCACTCTCGAACCGGCCGATCCGCCCCGCGTTCCAGGCCCGGATCGCGCGATCCACTTCACTGCCCACGTTGCCGAGTTGCTCCACAAGTTCCAGACGGCCCCAAGCGCCGTCGGCGGCTCGCTTATGGATGGTGCGTCGCATGCCGAGCGATCTGCTCCGCCGGGATCAATGACTCGACGACGTCGCGGATCCGGGCACGCGTTCGCTCATCGTCGACACCGCGCGACCGGTTCCCGTCCCGGGGACGGATGTTGATCATGGAGTCGAACTCGATCCAATCCGGATCCTCGTCTGCGGGATAGAGGTTGATTCCCCAGAGATCGTGGAGACGCGAGTCATGCGCGAGGAGAACCGCCATGTCGTCCGCGTGCAGGTCGCCTCCGACGGCCATTATCCCACGCGACACATCGACGACGGCCTTGATCCAGTCTCCGAACCCATCTTCGGCCCACCGGGCAAGATCTGCTCGAGATACGGGCTTCGCGACCACGCGTCCTGCAGTCAAAGCATCGACTCCGGTTCCAGGTGCGGGGATGAAACGCACGGACGGGCCGTAAGGTACACCGCCGGTTGCACCGCACGCCGACATGACGAAACTTGGGGACACCACACCGGACCCGACCCCAGCGAGCACGAAGATGCCCAGGATGAACACGACCGTCCCCGCCAGGCCCGCCGCCACCCTCCTCGCCGCCGCCGCCCTCCTCACGGCGGTCGCCGCCGCGCCCACCCCCGCCACAGCCCAGTCCCACTTCGAGCCCATGGACGTCTTCCAGCTCGAATACGCCGCCGACCCCCGGATCTCCCCCGACGGCACCCAGGTCGTCTACGTCCGCACGTCGATGGACATCATGCGCGACCGGAAGCGCTCCGAGCTGTGGATCATCGACGCCGACGGCTCCGACCACCGCAGCCTCGGCGACGGCGGCTCCCCGCGCTGGTCACCCGACGGCACGCGCCTCGCCTACACCGCCGACGGCCAGATCCACCTGCGCTGGATGGACACCGGCGAGACCGCCGCGCTCACCCAGCTCACCGAGTCCCCCAGCGGCCTGCGCTGGTCCCCGGACGGCCGCCAGATCGCCTTCAACATGCTCGTGCCCTATCCGGCGCCGAGCTTGGCCGCGCCGCCCAGCCCGCCCCCCGGCGCCGAGTGGGCCGCCCCGCCCATCATGGAAGACCGCTTCAAAAGCCGTCAGGACGGCGTCGGCTACCTCGACTTCGGCTACAGCCACATCTTCGTCCTCCCGGTCGACGGCGGGACGCCCACCCAGGTCACTTCCGGGGACTTCCAGCACTCCAGCCCCGCCGCCTGGGTCCCCGACGGCACCCACCTCGTCTTCTCGGCGAACCGCAATCCGGACGTGCTCGACTACCGCAACTCCGAGCTGTACATCGCGTCGCTGCTGACCGGCGATGTCCGCGCACTCACCGACCGCCCCGGCCCCGACGGCCGCCCCGCCGTCTCCCCCGACGGACGCCAGGTTGCCTTCACCGGCTACGAGGACCGCACCCGCACCTATCAGGTCAGCCGCCTCCAGGTCATCAACCTCGACGGCAGCGGCCACCGCACGCTCACCACCGGGCTCGACCGCAGCGTCTCCAGCCCCGTCTGGGCCAGCGACGGCAGCGGCCTCTACTTCCAGTACGACGACGAAGGCAACTCGAAGGTCGGCTTCGTCACCCTCGACGGCGACACCGAGGTCCTCGCCGGCGACCTCGGCGGTACATCGTACGGCCGCCCCTACGGCGGCGGCTCCTTCTCCGTCGCCAGCGACGGCACCATCGCCCTCAACCAGACCCGCCCCGACATGCCCGGCGAACTCGCCATCGGCAGGCGCGGCGGCCCAACCGCTCGCCCCATCACGACCCTCAACGCCGACCTCCTCGCGGGCAAGACCCTCGGCCAGGTCGAGGAGATCTGGTGGGAATCCTCCTACGATGGCCTCCCCATTCAAGGCTGGATCGTCAAGCCACCCGACTTCGATCCGAACCGCCGCTATCCGCTCATCCTGGAGATCCACGGCGGGCCGGTGTCCAACTACGGCGACAGGTTCTCCGCCGAGATGCAATTGCTGGCTTCCGCAGGCTACGTCGTGCTCTACGCCAACCCGAGGGGGAGCACCAGTTACGGCGAGGAGTTCGGCGACCTCCTCTACCACAACTATCCCGGCCAGGACTACGACGACCTGATCTCGGGCGTCGATGCGGTCATCGAGCGCGGGTACGTCGACGAGAGCAACCTGTTCGTCACCGGCGGGAGCGCGGGCGGGATCATGACCGCGTGGATCGTGGGCAAGACGGATCGGTTCCGGGCGGCTGTGTCGCAGAAGCCCGTCGTCAACTGGATCAGCAAGACGCTGACCGCCGACAACTGGTACGGCTACTACTCCAGCCGCTACGAGGGACTTCCGTGGGAGGACCCGGAGCCCTACTGGCGCTTCTCGCCGCTGTCGCTGGTCGGCAACGTGAACACGCCGACGATGATCATCACCGGCGAGGAGGACCTGCGAACGCCGCTGTCGGAGTCCTACCAGATGTACCACGCGCTGAAGATGCGCGGTATCGACACCGCGGTGATCCGGCTGCCGGGCGCGTCGCACGACATGAGCCGGCGTCCGAGCCAGCTGATGGCCAAGATCGCGAACATCGTGGCGTGGTTCGACAAGTACCGGGCGATGCCGGCGGCGAGCTGATCACCGGTGGCGAAGAAGGCCGGCGCCGGCACAGCCAGGGGCGAGACCGCGAAGCCGAAGCTCCTGTCGGGCGGCAATCCCCAGATCCCGAAGGGTGACGGGGATGCGCCCGTGCAGGCCTACATCGCGGCCATGCCGGGATGGAAACGGGGGGTGGGCCGCCAGCTCGACGCGCTGATCGAGCGCACCGTGCCCGAGGTCCGCAAGGCGGTGCGGTGGAATTCGCCGTTCTACGGCATCGGGGGCCGGGGCTGGTTCCTCTCGTTCCATTGCTTCACGAAGTACATCAAGGTGACGTGGCTCAACGGCGCATCGCTGAGGCCGGTTCCGCCCGTCGCCTCCAAGCACGAGCAGGTGCGGTATTTCCACATCCATGAAGACGACGAGCCTGACGAGGCCCTCCTCGTCAGCTGGCTCGAACAGGGTTCGGCGCTGCCGGGCGAGGACCTCTTCTGATGCAGCACATCCGGCACGCCCGCATCACCCATCACGCGCTCCCGCGACCATCGGAGCCCCCGCGGAGCGCCGGACCTCGAAGGAAATGTAATGCAAACATTACAGAATGACAGGTCAACATTACATACCGTCGCGTGGCTGGCCGCAATCCTGCTCCTGGCCGCCGCGCAACCGGCCCACGCCCAGCAGCCGGACCCCTCCCCCGACTCCCTCGCCACCACCGCCCTCCCCCTCGAGCCCACCCGCACGGTCAGCTTCACCACCAGCGAAGGGTCCTGGATCTCGGTCGACATCAGCCCCGACGGCGCCACCCTCGTCTTCGACCTCCTCGGCGACCTCTACACCCTCCCCGTCGACGGCGGCACCGCAACCCCGCTCCTCACCGGCCCCGCCTTCGAGAGCCAGCCGCGCTACAGCCCCGACGGCTCCGAGATCGTATTCGTCTCCGACCGGAGTGGCGGCCAGAACCTGTGGGTGCTGAGCGCCGACGGCTCCGACACCACCCAGATCACGCGCGGCAACGACAACCTGTACACCTCGCCCGAGTGGTCGCCCGACGGCGAGTACCTGGTCGCATCCCGCACCTTCAGCCCGCTTGGCGGCGCCGCGAAGCCCTGGCTCTTTCATCGCGACGGCGGCAGCGGGATCGCGCTGATCGACGAACCCGACAACCTCAAGGCCATCGGTCCAGCCTTCGACCCGACCGGCCGCTACATCTACCTCGCCCGCGGCACCCGCGACTGGAACTACGACGCCGCCTTCCCGCAGTACCAGCTCGTCCGCTACGACCGCGAGACGGGCCGCCAGGCCACGCTGACCGGCCGCTACGGCTCCGGTTTCCGCCCCTCGGTTTCCCCCGACGGTACCACCCTCGTCTACGGCACCCGGCACGAGGACGCCACCGGTCTCCGCGCCCGCGACCTCGCCACCGGCAACGAACGCTGGCTCGTCTACCCTGTCCAGCGCGACGACATGGAGAGCCGCGCGACCCTCGACCTCCTTCCCGGCTACGCTTTCACTCCCGACGGCTCGGCCCTCATCGCCTCCTACGGCGGCGGCCTCTGGCGCGTCCCGCTCGACGGCGGCGACCCCACCGCGATTCCCTTCACCGCCGACGTGACCATCCACGCCGGCCCCCGCCTCGACTTCGACTACCCGGTCGAGGACACGCCCGCCTTCCGCGCGCGCCAGATCCGCGACGTCGCCCTGTCGCCGGACGGCAGCACGCTCGCCTTCACCGCACTTGGCAGCCTGTACGTGATGGATGCCGAAGGAGGGGTGCCGCGCCGGATCGGCGCGGAGGTCGACGGTGGCCTCTTCCATCCCGCATGGTCGCCCGACGGCGCGACGATCGCGGCGGTGAGCTGGCGTGAGCCCGACGGCGGCCATCTCTGGGCCATCCCACCCGATGGCGGCGATGCCGAGCGCCTCTCGCAGGCGCCCCACTACATGCAGACGCCGGCGTGGTCCCCCGGCGGCGACCGGATCGTGGTCCTGCAGGCCCCCGTGCGCGCACGCCTGCAGGGAGCTGGCGGCGGCAGCCAGCCCGACCTTGCCTGGTACGCTCAGGGCGGCGGCGCGCCGACGGTCATCGCCGAGTCCCTGGGACGCTCCGGGCCCCACTTCCGAGCCGATCAGCCCGACCGCATCTATCTGCACGCGGGGGCCCGCGGGCTCGTCTCGGTCCGCTGGGACGGCACCGACGAGAAGGAGCACCTCAAGGTCACCGGCTTCTCGGCCAACCGCGGCGGCCCCCCGGCAAACGCGTCTGCGATCCACTTGTCGCCCACCGGCAGTCAAGCGCTTGCCAAGGTCGGCAACGACCTCTACCTCGTGACCGTCCCGCAGGTGGGTGCCGAAGCCCCGACGGTTTCGGTGCGCAACCCATCGGGCGCGACCGTACCCGTCACCCGCATCACCGAATCCGGCGGCGAATTCCATTCCTGGAGCAGCGACGGCGAGGATGTGGTGTGGGCGCTGGGGAATGCCTACTTCCGCCACAACCTCGACGATGCGGACGCGTTCGCGGACAGCGTGGAAGCTGCTGCCGCCGACCCCGCTGACGCTGCCGACGACCCAGAGGACCCCGCCGACTCCGACTCCCCCGACGACGACCCCACCTACCAGCCCACCGAGATCCGCGTCGCCCTCGATGTCCCCCGCGACCTCCCCACCGGCACCCTCCTCCTCAGCGGCGCCCGCGTCATCACCATGCGCGGCGACGAAGTCATCGAGGACGGCGACATCCTGATCGACGGCAACCGCATCGCCGCCGTCGGCCCGTCCGGCACCCTCGATGTCCCTGACGGCACCGAGACCCGCGATGTCACCAGCATGACCATCACGCCCGGCTTCGTCGACACCCACGCCCACCTCCGTCCGCCCGCCAGCGTCCACACCACGCAGCCGTGGAGCTATCTCGCCAACCTTGCGTTCGGCGTCACGACCACACGCGACCCCCAGACCGGCACCTCGGACGTCCTCACCTACGCCGACCGGGTGCGCTCCGGCGACATTCTGGGGCCGCGCATCTACTCAACCGGCCCGGGGGTCTTCGGTAGCTACCAGGCGCTGGAAGGCATCCGCGACCTCGACCACGCCCGCGACATCCTCAGGCGCTACTCGGACTACTACGACACCAAGACCTTCAAGATGTACCTCACGGGGAACCGCCAGCAGCGCCAGTGGCTCGTCATGGCCGCACGCGAACTCGAACTCATGCCGACGACCGAGGCCGGGCTCGACTATCAGGCCGACCTGACGCACGCCATGGACGGTTATCCCGGCATCGAGCACAACCTGCCCATCTACCCGCTCTACCACGATGTCGTGAGGCTCTTCTCGGAGACGAAGGTCCTCAACACGCCGACGCTCATCGTCGCCTTCGGCGGCCCCATGGGCGAGATCTACTGGTTCACGAACGAAAACGTCCTCGACAACGAGCGCCTCGTCCGCTTCACGCCCCGCGAGACCCTCGACTCCCGCACCCGGCGGCGTGCCGGCGCGGCGGGCTCGGTCGCGTGGGCGATCGACGAGGAGTACGTCTTCGAAGACCATGCGCGCTTCCTCGCCGATGTCGTCGCCGACGGCGGCTTCGCGGGAGTCGGCAGCCACGGCCAGCTCCAGGGCCTCGGCTTCCACTGGGAGCTGTGGATGGTCGCTTCGGGCGGCATGTCGAACCACGACGCGCTGCGCTCGGCGACAATCCTCGGCGCCAACGGCATCGGCCTCGAGACCGAGATCGGGTCCATCGAGCCCGGCAAGCTGGCCGACCTGGCGATCATGTCGAGCAACCCCCTCGACGACCTGCGCAACACCCTGTCGGTGGAGCGGGTCATGATGAATGGACGACTCTTTGACGCGGAGACGCTGGACGAAGTGTGGCCGCGGCAGCGGGCGCTGGGGTACCGGGGGTTTGTCGTAGACGAGCCTGGGGGTGCGCGTTAGAAAGGGCGCTGTTCGCCATGGGTATGATGCTCCAGCGTCCCAACGCGGGTGTCAGGATTTGCATCAAGCGCTTGGGCGACGAACGGTCTAAACCGAAGGGCCCAAGTCGAAGGATACTTGCGTGAGGTGCCCTTTCTCGACTATCTGTGACTCGTGGTCTTTGCTCAACAACGCAGCGCGATGCTTTGGAAGCGTGGCCCGGTGTGGCGAGAATGTCGATGCGTCATCAGTTTTGGATGGCGCTGGGGGCCAGAAGAGTGAATCACATCAAGCTAGCGTATCGAACCGGACACCCCAGCCGCGGAATCGAAGCAAGTCCATGATGCAGAAGCTGATGCAAACGGACGGTTGGCTGGCCGCGGTCGTCGGCGGGGCGGTGGCGCTCCCGCTCTCGATCGTGGTCCATGAGCTGGGGCACTTCTGGGCATACGGCGGGTTCGGATTCCCCGAGCCGACGCTTCACCCTACGTCCGCCGGCTGGACCGGTGCCGGCGAGTTCAGGAGGCTCTGGTGGACGGGACAATTTGAGGAGGCAGCGGCGATCGCCGAGCCATGGATGGTAGCGGTTGCCGCGGCCGCAGGCCCGGCGGTGAGCTACCTGACCGCGATTGGCTGCGTGCTCGCGGTTCGGCGATTGGGCCCCGGTCCCCTGCACTTCGTGCTCGGGCTCGGGTTGTCGGCGCCCCTGCATGGGCTGGGGGCCCTAAATGTGTTTGTCATCAACACCTTCGGCGGGGGTTTCACAGGAAACCAGGATGACGGGAATGTGGGGCTCATTGCCGGAATCTCGCCTTCCTTCACCACGATACCCGGCATGCTGTGTGTTCTGCTTGTGCCGTGGTTCCTCATCACGGCTATCCGTCGTGGCCAGAGGATCCGGGTCGTGGTCCCGGTGGTCGGCGGGATGGGGCTGGGCGCTTTCCTGTGGATCTCCTGGCTGGGTCCGCTCTTGCTGCCCTGATGGCCGAGACCTCGTCGTCGCAACGGCCGTGGTGGAAGGCCAGCCTATCGACTTGGGTGCGCACAAAGGGAGGCCCGGCCGAGGAGGTCATCATCGTGGTCGCCATCGGCGCCATCGGCGCCCTCTGTTGAAGGACATCGGTGATCGACCGCGCCGCGAGATCCACCTTCATGACGTTGTGTACGAGGTGAACGCGCCGCGCCGCAAGGAGTGGGTTGTCACCGACCTGACCGACGGAATGCGGACTCGAGTCGAACGCATGAAGCGATTGGCCCGTCGACTGGAGCCGAGGGCCTTGTTCAGTGCACCGGAGGTGGTCTCTGTGGTGGACGAGGACGGCGTCGAATTGACCTCCGTCGTGGTGGATGTCTTCATCCCGGAGGAGTCGGACGGAATGCCTCAATCGGAGTCATCGTCGACCAGAGGCGCGTGAGGGGATACCCGGTCGAATCTGAGTTCGCAGGCCCACCACCTCGTCGGAACCCGACGCCTCGTCAGGAGCCCGAAGACAGTGTATTGTGGATTCCGCCCACCAATTGGCGGATCCATCCACCTATCTGTCAGCATCCTTGGAGGACCCCATCATGAAGTCGCGCCGAAGCGCACTCTTGCCCGTTCTCACACTCGCCCTCTTCGCCCCCCTCACTACCCCACCGGCCCACGCCCAGGACCCCGACGCCATCTCGACCGCCCTCGGCGACATCGAGTGGCGTCACATCGGTCCCGTGAACATGGGCGGGCGCGTATCCGCCATCATCGGCGTGCCGGGCGATCCGCGGACCTTCTGGGTCGGCGCCGCAAACGGGGGCGTCTGGAAGACCACCAACGGCGGCGTGACATTCGAGCACCAGTGGGACGACGAGAACACCTACTCGGTCGGGGCGCTGACGCTCGCTCCCTCCGATCACAACGTCCTCTGGCTCGGTGCCGGTGAGGCGGATCCGCGCAACTCGGTTTCATACGGCGACGGCGTGTACCGTTCGACCGACGGCGGCGCCACCTGGACCCACCTCGGCCTCGACGACAGCGAGCGCATCAAGCGCATTGTCGTCGACCCGCGCGACCCCGATGTCGCACTGGTCTGCGCGATGGGCCACGAATGGGGTCCCAACCAGGAGCGCGGCGTCTTCCGCACGACCGACGGCGGGCAGTCCTGGGAGCACGTGCTCTACATCGACGAGGACACGGGGTGCTCGGACATGGACCTCGACCTCACCAATCCCCGCAACGTCTACGCCGGCATGTGGACCTTCCGCCGCAAGCCGTGGCGTTTCGACGACGGGGGCAGGGAGACTGCGCTCTACGTCTCGCGCGACGGCGGGATCTCGTGGAAGAAGATCACGACCACGCCGGACGAGCCCATGGCCCGGATCGGCATCAGTGTGGCGCAGTCGCGTCCGAACATCGTCTACCTGATCACCGAGTACCCCACCGCGGGCACGCTCTTCCGGTCCGACGACTACGGCGAGACCTGGGAGATGGTCAACGACGACAAGAACCAGCTCAACTTCCGGCCCTTCTACTACTCCGATGTCTACGTCGACCCGTCCGATCACGAGACGATGTACACGCTCTCGGGCGGGCTGTCGAAGTCGACCGACGGAGGCCGCACCTTCGACCGGATCGCCAACGACGTGCACGGAGACCACCAGGCGTACTGGATCGACCCGGCCGACGGCGAACGCGTACTCTCCGGCTCGGACGGCGGCATGCAGGTGTCGTACGACGGCGGCGCCAACTTCCACATCTTCCGCAACTTCAGCCTCGCGCAGTACTACCACATCTTCGTGGACGACCGCGACCCGTACTACGTGTGCGGCGGGCTGCAGGACAATGGGAACTGGTGCGGTCCAAGCCGGCTCAACGACCGCCGCGGCATCCTGCCCGGCTACTTCTATACCGTCTCCGGCGGCGACGGCTTCTACACCGTGCCGGTGCCGGGTCAGCCGAACCTGATCTACTCGAACGCCCAGGGCGGCTACTTCCGCATCACGGACATCAACTCGGGGCAGATGCGGTCGATCGAGCCGTGGCCGCTCATGATCGGCTCGCAGGGGCAGGGCATGTTCCAGGCGCGGTACCGCTTCAACTGGGACGCGCCGATCGTCATCTCGCCGCACGATCCGGGAACGGTGTACTGGGGTGGCAACGTGGTCTTCCGCAGCAACGACTACGGCCACTCGTGGGATGTGATCAGCCCCGACCTCACCACGGACGACCCGGAGAAGCAGCTCGATTCCGGCGGCGAGATCTACCTCGACAACACGGCGGCCGAATTCCACACCACGATCCTCACGATCGCCGAGGACGAGTTCGAGCCGGGCGTGATCTGGGTCGGCACCGACGACGGCAACGTGCAGATCACGCGCGACAACGGCGCGACGTGGACGAACGTGCGCGACCGCGTGCCCGGCCTGCCCGCCGAGACCTGGATCGGCAACATCGAGGCGTCACCCACGGATGCCGGCGCTGCGTACATGGCCGTCGACAACCACCGCCTCGACGACTTCACTCCGCACCTGTACGAGACGCGCGACTACGGGCAGACGTGGCGCGACATCTCCGCCGGACTCCCGCAGGACGACTACGTGAAGGTCGTGCGGCAGCACCCCTCGAACCCGGACCTGCTCTTCGTCGGCATGGAGCGCGGCATCTTCGCGTCGTGGGACCGGGGCGACACCTGGGTGGACATCCGCGGCAACCTTCCGCGCGTATCGGTGCGGGGAGTGAAGATCCAACGCCAGTACAACGACCTCGTCATCGGTACGCACGGGCGCGGCGCGTTCATCCTGGACGACATCCAGCCCATGGTCGAGCTGACCGAGGCACTCGCCCAGGACGCCCATCTCTTCGACATCCGCATGGCGACGGAGTGGGAGATGTGGGGTCGCACCAGCAACTTCGGCCAGAGCCGCTTTGCGGGTGAGAACCCCGATCCCGGCGCGTGGATCCACTTCCATCTCTCGGAGGACGCCGCCGAGGCTGCGGGCAACTCGGTCGACGTCCGCATCACCGACAGCAACGGCACCCTCGTGCGCGAGTTCCAGCACCGCGACCCCGCGCCGGGCGTCAACCGTGCGATCTGGGACCTCCGCTGGTCCGGCGCCGAGCCGATTCCGGGACAGGGCCCCCCGGGGGGTGGGTTCTTCTTCTTCGGCCCGACCGGCCCGCCCGCCGTGCCCGGCACCTACACGGCGACGGTCGACCTGGGCGGCGACGAGCTGTCGAAGGACTTCCAGCTCCGCGGCGACCCCAACGTGGCCGCCTCACAGGCCGTGTACGAGGAGCGCTTCACCGCGGCCATGCGCGCACGCGACCTCGAGACGCAGCTCAACCAGATGATGGGGACGATCAACGACCTGAACGGCCAGATCGACGGACTCCTGGAATCCATCGAGGGCAAGAACCTGTCCAACGAAGAGCAGGTGAAGGCGGTTGCCGGCGACGCGCAGGGCCAGCTGACGGCGGTGTCGAGCGAGGTGCGCCGTCCGCCGGGGTCGATGAGCTATCGTGATTGGCCGCGTCTGATCGAGCAGCTGCGCAACATCTCCCGCGCCGTCTCGGGCCCGCAGGCTCGGCCGACCGTCGGCCAGATGGAAGTGCTCACGGAGATCGAAGCCGGCGCCGCCCAGCGGGCGGAGGAGCTGTCCGGCATTGTGAACGGAGTGATTGCCGACCTCAACGACCTCCTGGAGGACGCCCCGAAGATCATTACGAACTGGAGGCGGGTGATCAGCTGACGCGCACTACGACCCCGCCAGCACCCGGAACCTGAACAACCCCAGCCACTGATCGAAGGTCAGCCTGGAGGGCGGCCCGGACCGGTCGAACCTCAGGTCGCGACTCAGCCGGTGGACCTGTGTTCGCGTGAACTCCGACCGCAGGCACCGGCTGATCGTGTGGCCGCCTGGACCAAAGCAGGTCCTGATGAAACGCCGATAGTCCGCGGCCTGCGATCGGTCGACGAGCGGCCTCGTTCGGCGGGCGAGCCAGAGCGCGACAGCCTCGACATTCGGAGGTGGGTCGAAGTCGGTGCGTCGCAGACGCCGCGCGATCTCGACCTGCCACCACGGCTTGAGCAGCAGGGAGGACAGGCTTTCCCGGCAGTAGGGCCCTCCCGCAAACCGCTCCGCCGCTTCACGCTGGACCACAAGCCAGGCGTCCTCCGGCGTCAGGGGGGCCTGGACCAGCCGCCGCACGATCGCAGCTGTCCTGTTGAACGGGATGTTGCCCACGACCTTGTAGTGGCCGTCCGGCAGCCGAAAACGCAGGAAGTCGGCCTGGACGATCGTGATCCGCGGGTTGCCACGAAACCGTCTGCGAAGCGCCTGGCACAGTGCTCCGTCGAACTCCACGCCAACTACCTCGCGGCAACTACGGGCCAGCTCGCCAGTCAGAATGCCGCGCCCCGGCCCGATCTCGACGACCAGGTCTCTTCGCGTGACGGGGGCCTGAGTGATCAGGCTAGAGGCAAGCGCCCTGCTCCGCAGGAAGTGCTGTGAAAGGTCGGCACGCCGGGGTGTCCGATGCGCGGACATGGCGAACCACCACAAACGTAAGCATCACGTTCTCCCTTGAGGTGTAACACGCGGAGGAAAGCTAGGAATCAAGCATCCCACCCACAACCGGCAGCCCGATCGACGCGACGGCCGGAATATCGAATTCGTCCCTGTACACGCCCCAGATCCGGGAGTCCGAGAAGCGAAACGCATCGAACCGCTCGGGCAGGTGCACTTCCCGGATGGCTCCGTCGGGCGTGATCCGCAGCCACGTCAAAGCTCCCTCCAGTCCACCCGCGTCGAGATCGATGGGGTTCATCCACATCGTCCCGCTTTCGCTGCAGCGGAAGTCCACATAGCGCGGCAGGTAGCTTGCGAGTTCGCGGGGCTCCCCTTGAACGGAGCGCGCCGCCTGATTGAGGACTCGAAGGCTGTCCTCCGGGCTGAGCCTGCTCCACACATCTCCCGTCAACTCCGCCTGGCGGATCGGGAAGACCGCTTTGGCGAACTGCCGGGGAGTGACCTCCGTGAAGGGAACGGGCGGCAGGTCGATGGGCCGCACCTCGGTGCCCGATCCGTCGAACCCCCGGAGCTGATTCCTCACCCGATCGTAGATCCGGACGACGTTCTCCCCGCATGAAGCCCACAATCGGTACCACATCGGGAACCCGCCGTCGCTGGGGATGAAATCTCCGGACGGGTCGTCCAGCACCTCGGTGAAAGCCAGGAGGGTTCGTGCTCCGCCCGCTTCCGGATCAACCGCGATCAGATCCGGCTGCAAGAGCGACAACCGGTAGTTCAGGACACCGGCCTCCATCGTTTCGCTCGTGCGCGCCACGATGAACTCCCCGCCAAGCCTCGCCGATCGCACCGAAGAGCCCAGCATGCTCATGCCGCCCCGCACTGTGCCGGGAGGAAGGGAAGCCGACCGCAACGGAATCTCCGCCCAGTCCGCGTCCGATTGGGACACCCGGATGATCGCGTGGCGCACAAGGTCAAGGGCCCATACCTCACCCTGCCATCCGCCCGTGACGAAGCCCGCGGGCATCGGGAAGTCGCGGGGCCCCCTGCCCGATCGTCCGTGGGTGCCGAGAGACTCCCCATCCGACCCGAATCCAACGAAGAACGGCTCGGCCGAGTTCAGCACCCAGACGGACCCATCGCTCGCCAACTCCAGGTCCCGCACCACGGCGAGGGAGTCCGAGCCGCCCAGCACCTCGATGGCCGATTCGCTCAAGTCGATCGGGGAGCCCGGCCCGCTGCCCGTATCCCCACCATCACAGCCCGCGAGGCTCGCCAAACCGGTCAGGGCGGAGGCCACCCGCAGGGGCGTCAAGTGTTCAGCAAATCTCATACTTCCTCCATCGTAGCTGCGTCCCCCATACTCCCGCCTCCGACTCCCGGCCCGAATGGGCGATCAATGGATGCACCGGTCCCGGGTCATCGACTCAATGCTCGCTGCCGGAATCCCCGCTTCCTCCGGAGCGGCCAGCAGCGGTGAAATGGGGGACAGATGATCTGTAAGCCACACCCGGGTGACGAGCTGCGCCTCACCCGGCCCGGCGTCTCCGATCGTGACACCGACCACGTCGACCGCGGCCGCCACGGGCAACCCATCGTCCCGGAAGGTCGCCCGGCGCCACCGCAATCTCCCGTACTCGATCGAAGAACAGCCGGGCTCGAGGCCCAACTCGCCGGTGAGCGCTACCACGAGCGAGTCCCATCGGCGCCGCGCATAGTCGCCGGGCACCTCCTCGTCCACGCGGTCGATGTACACCAGCGTGGAACTGCGGCTCGGTGCCTGGCTCCGCGCGTGGGAGGTGAACGCATAGTGGAAGCGGCCTCGATACAACTCTTCCACGACGGTTGCGCTGTCGGGGACGATCATCACCTCGGGACGCAGTTGCCGGAGCTCACCGAAGGTCATTCCGAGCTGCACATCTTCGACGGGAAACTGGGTGGCCAGGGGTAGCTGAATTGTCGGGGCGTCGGCACAACCAGAGACCGGCCATGACAGGATCAGCACAACGGTGCACCGTTTCACTGACCGAAGCCGTCCATGTAGTCCGGGTTTTTCGAGAGGTCTTCGGGCCCGGGAAAGGCACCGGCAAGATCGGGTGCCCGCGCTACGAGATGCCCCGCGATCAGCCCCCCGTGCTCGCGTCCGTTTTCGATGAAGATCTTGTTGGCGTTGTACCCGGCCGCGATCACCCCGGCGATGTAGACGCCGCGAACATTCGTCTCCATGGTTGCCGGGTCGTGGGCAGGAATCCCGGTCACGGGATCGGTAGCGACACCCAGTCCGTGCAGCAGCGCGCGGTCCGGCCGCCACCCCGTCATGGCCAGCACCCAGTCGCAGGCGACCTCGGTGGCGGCACCGGTGTCATCGCGCACGATGGTCGCCGTGCCCGGCCCCAGCCGCGCTACCCGCGACCTCCAGTGCATCGGGATCTCGCCGCTCGCGACCCGGTTGTCGATGTCGGGCCGCACCCACGGCTTCACGCCCCGGTCGAAGGCCTCCAGAAAGTGCACCATCCGCACCCGCACACCGTTCCGGTACAGCTCCAGCGCCGCCTCGACAGCCGAGTTGCCGCCGCCCACCACCGTCACGTCCTGGTCGAAGAACGGATAGGGCTCCTTGTAGTAGTGGATGACGCGCCCTTCCGGATCACCGCTCTCCAGGTCAAGCCGGTTCGGCTCACCGAAGCCGCCGGTGGCGATGACGACAGCGCGTGCAAGCAGCCGGCCCTCCTGTCCATCGCGGCTGCGCGTGTGCACGACGAAGCTGAATCGCCCCAATCCGCTCCGATCACGCCCCGATTTGTCGGCCATTTCGGCCCGATTCTGGCCGACAACGATCCTTCCGGCGTCGTTGTCGGCCAAATCCGCCTGTTTTTGGCCGACAAACTCTGGCACACACCCCTTGTCGGCCAAGTCTGGCTTATTCTGGCCGACAACCGCGGTCACCTCCTCATACTGTCGCACCTTGAGCGCATGGTGCGTTACCACGTGCCGATAGTACGCCAGCGCCTCCCGCCGCGTCGGCTTCGGCTCCGGAATCGTGAACGGCACCCCCCCGATCTCGAGCCGCTCGGCGGTGGAGAAGAACGTCATGTAGTACGGGTAGTGCGTCAGCGACTCGGTGATGCACCCCCGGTCGAGGACCACGTACGTCAGCCCAGCTTCCTGCACCGCCACCGCCGCGGCGAGCCCGCACGGCCCGGCCCCGACGATGACGACGTCCAGCGGTTCTGCCTCTACGGCCGCATTCTTCTCGCACATCGCAGACGGGTTTCCGTGTCCGGTCTCGCGCCGCGCCTCAACTCACCGGCCGCCCACCCCGCAGCACCACCTCGCCGGGCAGCGCGTCGGTGAACTCGCCGTCGTCGATCGTGAGCACGCCGTTGACCATCACGTAGTCCACGCCTTCGCTGTACAGGTCGGGCTCCAGCACGGTCGCGCGGTCCCGCAGCCGCTCGTAGTCGAAAACCACCACGTCGGCCTTGTATCCCTCGCGCAGCAGCCCCCGATCCTCCAGCCCGATGATCCGCGCCGGCAAGCCCGTCATCGAACGCACCGCGAAGGGCAGCGAAATCGCCTGCAGGTCCTTCACGTAGTGCGCGATCTTGCGCGTGAACGCACCGAAATGCCGCGGATGCGCACCCGGCCGCGACCCGAACTCCGGCACGCCCGCGACCCCGCTCACACCCGCGTCCGAGGCCGTAGCCGTGTATTCCTGTTGGTAGTAGTTGACGACGTCCACATCGTGAATGCCGTATCCCCGGGTCCAGGCCCCGCCGATCACGTCCGGGTACCCGTTGAGGGCCATGTGGACCACGACCTCCTGGAAGGTCACGCCCATCTCCATGGCCAGTTCGGTGAGCGTCTTCCCCACGAAGCCGGGATCGGGATAGTCCACGACCACCACCCGTTCCTCGCCGCCGTTGTGATCCACGATCCACGCGATGTCCCGCGCGATCCGCTCCCGCGTCTCGAGGTCGTTCCACCGCCGTGCAAGGTGCGCCTGCGCGTCGCTGAAGATCCCCGCGGCGTAATACACGGGGCTGTCGCGCCCGCCGCTGACGTCCACGCCGTCGGCGACCAGGCTCCACCGCGGGATCATCGGACGGGCGCCGCCGCCGAAGGTCTCGTACGGGTAGACGTCCAGGTAGATCTCCAGCCCCTCGGCCCGCGCAGCGTTCACCACCAGCGTGTCGTGGCCCGAGCGGCCGAAGCTTGAGCGCCCGCGCGCCTTGTGATGGCTCGCCACCACGCGGATCCCGGTCTCACGCGCGATGTTGATCGTCTCCGCCAGGCCCTGCAGCCCGTCCACCGGCCAGTCGTCCACGTTGCTGGGCAGCTGCCAGAGCGGCATGGTGGCCTCGCTGCGCTGGTGTGCCACGTAGAACCCGTCGTAGGGCGCCACCTCGGAAGCCAGCGCGATAATCTCCTCCGGGTCGCTGAAACGGGCGGGCCTGTACTCGATTCCCGCGCCGAGCCCCCATGCGCCGGCTTCCATCCCCTGCCGCACCAGCTGACGCATGCGCGCGACTTCGTCGGCCGTGGCAGGGCGTTCGTAGTCATCCCCCATCACCGCATTGCGCACGGTACTGTGGCCCACCATCGGCACGAAATTCATGGCGTGGCCCTGGTCCTGCAGCGCCGTGACCTCCGCGCTGAGCGGCCATCTGGCGTTGCGCCCGTCCGGTCCCCCGATCACCGTCGTGAGCCCCTGGCTGTTGAGGCTCTTGGCCCGGCGCGCCTCCGGGAACTGGGACATCATGGCCTGGTCGGAATGCGAGTGCAGGTCGATGAACCCGGGCGAGACGTACAGGCCGGTGGCGTCGATCACGCGGCGTGCGGTGGCGTCCGGCATGCGGCCGATGCGCACGATCTCGTCGCCGTCGATGGCGATGTCGGCGCGGAACCAGTCGTTGCCGGTGCCGTCCAGGACGCGGCCGCCCCGGATGATGATGTCGTAGTCCTGGGCCGCGACGGTCTGGGCCGCGAGCGCAAGCGCGAGGCCGGTGAAAAGAGCCCTTGCAGTGATCATTTTGCGCTCAGCCTTCCGATGATTGCGCGTCCGGGCATGGCTCCGGCGACGTTCTTCTCGTCCCGGACCACGAACTCGCCGTTGACCAGGACGTGGACCACGCCCTCCGAGTAGGACAGGTCGTCCTCGAAGGTCGCGGTATCGATGATTCTGTCGGCGTCGAAGACGGTGATGTCGGCGTCGGCGCCGGCCTGGAGGCGCCCCTTGCGCCTGGCCTGGTCGGTCATCCCCTCAAGCCGCTTCGCCGGCATGATGGTGATCTTCGCGAGTCCGTCCATGAGCGGCATCAGCCCTTCGTCCCGCACATAACGGCCCAGGAAGCGCGCGAAGGTGCCGGCGCTGCGCGGGTGCGCACCGGGTGCGTAAGGCATGCCGTCGGACGCGACCATCACGAAGTCGGTGGCGAGCGCGTGCCGGATCCACTCCTCCCGCATCATGTGGATGATGACGGTGCCGCCGCTCGCCCGATAGCTGTTGAAGGTCTCTTCCGTCAGCCGCTCGCCGGTGTCCTGCCACTGCAGGTCGCCGTAGCTGATCTGGAGCTTCTCCTGCCACCCGGGATCGAAGATCGCCGACCCGAGCCCGGTCGAAGCGCCCGTGTAGGGATAGACCTCGGTGGTGATGTCGAATCCGCGGCTCTGGGCGCCGCCGATCATTTCCAGGATCGGCTCGATATTCCACAGGCTGGAGCTGTTCGCGTGCACGATATGGAGTGACGCACCAGTCGCGACCGCGTTGGCGATCACCTCCTGCATGGCGCTGATAGCCATGTCGCGCACATGGGTGTAGATGGTCGTGTTCTCGTAGGCCGCGAACTTGAACACATCGAGGATCTCCTCGAGCGACGCGCCCGGGTAGTACTGGTGCGCCATCCCGATCCCCAGAGCGCCCTCCGAGAGCCCCTGGGCGAGTGCCGCCCACAGGGCTCCGAATTCGTCGGCCAGAACCGTCTCGTAGCGCGCGCCGCCGGCGATACGGTCCAGCTCGCGGAGACCAGCCTCGGGGTCGCTGTCAAGCATCGATTCGGCGCGCCGCAGGAGGTCGGCCCGGCCGAACATCGCCCAGGCCCGGTTTATCATGTGCGACACGGTGGCGCCGTAGTTCAGGATCGCGCCACTGCCGCGGTCGGTGAGGTAGGCCGTGAGGTCCCCCACCCCGCTCTCCATCTCCAGCGCTGTGGTCACGCCGTCCCGCGCCTGGAACTCGTTGGCTCGGTTGGTCTGGCCGTGTGCGTGAAGGTCGATGAAGCCCGGCGCGACCACGAGGCCGGAGGCGTCCACCACGACTTCGCCGTCGAGCGGCTCCTCCGAGACGGCCACGATGACCGAGCCGTTGATGCCGACGTTGCGCACCCCGTCCAGCCCCGTTTCGGGGTCCATGACGCGCCCGCCGCACAGCACGATGTCGTAGCGGTCCTGCGCGGTCGAGGGGGCCGGGCCGGCGAGGCCGCTGGCCAGCAGCGCGATGGCGCAAAGTGCGGGGAGCGCCCTCCCTCCCGGTGCCCGTCCGGATCGTCTGCTGGCGGGGGCCGTTCCGGCCGGAAGCCGACTGGTTGTGTTCCTGAATTCGTCCACCGGGTCATCCTCCATCAACGGGACGTTTGGGACCTAAAGAGGTATCTACAGGCGGATTCGACCGCAACCGCGATTGCGCTGTGTGCGACTGGCCAGTATATTCGGCTAGCCCGATTGACTGGACAGCCAAGGAACCAGGAATGCCCGATTGGAACCTGCAGGATGCCAAGAACCGGTTCAGCGCCGTTGTCAGGGAAGCGCTGGCGGGGTATCCGCAACATGTGACTCGGCGCGGAAAGCGCGCCGTGGTCGTGCTGGCCGAAGACGAGTACGATCGCCTGCGCCGGCTCGAAACCGCGACCGCCCCGTCGCTCGCCGACATGCTGCTGGCGCTGCCCCGCGACGACGGCGACTTCGAGCGGCTGGCCGTCGACCCGCGCCCGGTGGCTTTCGGCGCACCGGATTCCTGATGTACCTCATCGACACCGACATCCTCTCGGCCCTCCGAAAACGGCAGCGCGACCCCCGGATCGCCGACTGGATGTCGGCGCAGCGAACCGCGGACCTCTACCTGAGCGTCGTCACGGTCGGAGAGATCGAGCGCGGCATCACGGCTCAACTCGACCGGGACCCGGCGTTCGCGGAGCGCCTCGGCACCTGGCTGGACGATGTGCTCCGGGTGTACGCCGACCGGATCCTGCCCATCGACCTCCCCGTGGCCCGGCGCTGGGGGCGCCTGTCGCAGAGCCTCGGGCACAACAGCGCGGACCTGCTCATCGCCGCCACCGCACTCGAGCACGGCCTCACCGTCGCGACCCGCAACGTTCGCCACTTCGAGCCCACGGGGGTGCCGGTGCTCGACCCCGTCGCCGCCGGCGATGCCCCCGCCGTCCCATCGAGCGGGCAATCTGTCCGATCCAGCCGTTGATCCGCCCCTGAACCGGGTGCATCCTTCAAGGCATGAAGACACCGGAAGCAGAGGCACGGCGCGCCCTCACCCGACTCCGCCGCGCCCTCGAAAAGGCCCGCCGCGAGGTCTGCGGTCTGCGCGAACTGCTCGACCAGTCCGAGGCCGACGGCTATCCGGGCGACGACTACGCCGAGATGGACGACCACCTGGCCGCGGTCGTCGAGGCGGTTCACCGTGAGCAGGCGCGCCAGCAGGCGAAGGTCCTGCGCGGCGGCGGCATCAGCGCGGGGGGCCTGGTCGGCTCGGGTTCGCTGCGGCGCAAGGGTCGGCTGAGCCGAAGCGCGGAGTCTTCGGGAGACGGGACGTGAGGCGTCGCGACTTCCTGGCGGGCGGCACGGCTGCCCTGGCCGGGCTGGCAGGCCTGAGCCGGCCTGCCGCGCCCCGGGGCGCGGCCACCCGCGGCCACGCATCACTGGTGATCCGCGGCGGCACCCTCTACGACGGCACGGGGGGCCCCCCGCGCAGCGGCGACCTGGCCATCGACGGCGACCGCATCACCGCCGTCGGCCGCGTCACCGATGCCGGCACCGTCGAAATCGACGCCCGCGGGATGGCGGTGGCGCCCGGCTTCATCGACATCCACTCCCACGCCGACCTGTCGCTGCTCGTCAACCCCCGGGCCGAGAGCCGCGTGCGGCAGGGTGTCACCCTGGAGGTGGTCGGCCAGGACGGCTCCTCGATCGGCCCGTGGAGCGACGGCGTTTTCGAGTTGACGCGTGACCGCTATCGGCGCGACTTCGGCGTGGAACTCGACTTCCGCGATGTCGGGGGCTTCCTGGACAGGATCGACCGGGAGCGGCCCGCGGTGAGCGTGGCGTCGATGATCGGTCACGGCAATATCCGCGGGCTCGTGGTTGGCGGCACGGACCGTCCCGCGACGGAGGCCGAGGTGGGGCGAATGCGCGGGCTGGTGCGCGAGGGGCTCGCCGGCGGGGCGGTGGGGCTCTCGACGGGGCTCGAGTACACACCCGGCAGCTTCGCCTCCCGCGACGAACTGGTGGCGCTGGCGGGCGAACTGCGCGGCACGATCTACCCGTACGCGTCCCACATGCGCAACGAGGACGACCGCCTGCTGGCCGCGCTCGAGGAGGCGCTGCACGTGGGCCGCGTGGCCGGGGTGACGGTCCAGGTCTCGCACCTCAAGGCGCAGGGAGAGGGCAACCACTGGAAGGCCGACGCGGCCCTCGCGGCGATCGAAGCCGCGCGGGGCGCGGGCGTCGACGTGCACTTCGACCGTTATCCCTACGTGGCGTACGCGACGGGCCTCTCGAACCTGTTCCCCGCTTCGGGGCGGGCCGGTGGCACGGCAAGGTTCCTGGCGCGGCTCGCCGATCCGGACACCGCCCCGGCGCTCGAGCGCGCCTGCCGCGACAAGATCGCGCTGCTGGGGTCGTGGGACGCGGTCCAGATCAGCCGGATCGGCGGCCCCAACGCCTACGCGCGCGGGCGGCGGCTCGGTGAGCTGGCCGCCGAACGCGGCGAAGATCCCTACGAGCTCACCGTGCGGCTGCTGCGCGAAGCGGGCGGCAGCGTCGGCATGATCGGCTTCGGCATGTCCGAGGACAACACCGAGCGCATGCTCTCCCACCCCCTCGGGATGG
This sequence comes from Gemmatimonadota bacterium, assembly GCA_022826565.1. Taxonomy (GTDB): domain Bacteria; phylum Gemmatimonadota; class Gemmatimonadetes; order Longimicrobiales; family Gaopeijiaceae; genus Bin94. The sequence continues at coordinate 40,303 of JAJDUP010000005.1, forward strand.
TGTGCTCCGATGGCGGCGCCTACGCGCCCTACGGCCCCCTGTCACGCTCGTCTCCGCATCCTCGCGGCTACGGCAGCTTCCCCAGGGTGCTCGGCTACTATGTCCGGGACCGGCGGGCCATGCCCCTGGAGGCCGCCGTGCACAAGATGTCGGGGCTCCCGGCCGCGAAGCTCGGCCTCGGCGGCCGCGGCGTGCTCAGGGCCGGCGCCGTGGCCGATGTCGTCGTCTTCGATCCCGACACCGTTCGCGACCGGGCCGACTTCGACAACCCGCACCAGTATCCCGACGGCATTCCGCACGTCATCGTCTCGGGGGTGCACACGATCCGCGACGGCGAGCAGACGGGCCAGATGGGTGGCCGGGCGGTGCGGGGCGGCGGTCCGGCGCGCTAGGCGGCTCGTGAACAGGACCTTCCCGGCCTTCGAGCGTCGATGCACCCGCATTGGTCGCTTCGCCTAGTGGCGCGGGAGTCCGGGACCATGGCCGACCAGAGCACTCTGCCGCCCGAATGCGCGGAGCTCATCGAGGAGCTTGCCGGCCTGTTCCGCGACTCCGAAGACATCTTCGGGTGCGACGACATGTTCGACTACATGGCGCGCCGCGTGCACGCCGTTCAGCGTGCCACGAACCCGGTGCTGCGCCGCTTCTGGGACGCGGCCGGCGGATCCGAGCCCGGAGCCTGGCACGAGATCCCGCCGGTGCCAGTGGCCGCTCTCAGGGACGTGCCCATCGCATCGGGCCCGGCCGAGGTCGTCTTTCGCACCAGCGGCACCACCGGCGGGGCGGCACGGCGCGGCGAGCATCATGTCGCGAGCGTCGACCTGTACCGCGCGGCGGCCCGCGCCAACTATCGGCGCCATCTCTTCGGGGAGGATGGCGCTGCTGCGCGGACCCCGAGCGCCGCCGCAAGCGACGTCACCCTTGTGTCCCTCATCCCACACCCAACGGCCGCACCGGATTCATCGCTGTCGGCCATGGCCGGGTTCATCGCGGGTGAACCCGAGGTTGCCCACGCCACCTGGGTTTTCCATCCCCGGCAGGGAGTCGACGCGGGCGCCTTCGAGCGCGCGGCGCGCGCGGCCTCGCCCCCGGTCCTCCTGCTCACGACCGCCTTCGCGCTCGTTCAGTTGCTCGACGCGCTGGGCGATGCTGCCCTGGCACTCCCCCGCGGTTCCCGCCTCATGGAGACAGGCGGCTTCAAGGGCCGCGTCGCCGCTGTGGACCGCGCGGTGCTCTACCGGCGCGTACGCGATGCGCTGGCCGTCCCCGAATCGCACATCATTAACGAGTACGGCATGACCGAGATGCTCTCACAGGCCTACGACGGCGCTGCCGGCCATGCCGGCCCCGCCTCGAGCCGCGTGCACCGGTTTCCGCCGTGGGTGCGAACTCGCGCGCTCGACCCGCTGGACCTGGCGCCGCTGCCGCCCGGCGATGTCGGCCTGCTCGCGCACTTCGACCTCGCGAACGCCGCGTCCGTCTGCCACCTGCTGACCGAGGATCTGGGTGCCGTCACGGAGGATGGCGGGGTGCGCCTGGCCGGGCGCGCACCCGGATCCGACCTGCGCGGCTGTTCGCTCACGGCGGAGTCCTTCCTGAGGGCCACGCGCGGCCGCGGCCCAGGATCACGCCCGTGACCGAATCCCCCCCCGCAACTGACGACAACTCCCCCTCGGGCCGGCCGGTCCTGGACGGATGGGTCTGGCCTGCGGGAGCACCGTCCCCGATATCGCACCTACAGATCCGCGCGGGCGGCCTGGACATCCGTCACCCGGAGCCGGACCTCGACGTTGCCGGCCGACTGGTCGCATCGCTTCGCGCGTCGGCCAGGGTGCTGGCGGCGATTCCCTCCCGCGAGTTGATCGCCGCCCTCGGCCGGGCGGGAGAGAGCTTCGTGAACAGCATTGGCGACAATGGGTTGTGGCGTATTGCGCAGAACGCCGAACTGTCGCGGGAAATGACCGCGGAGGTTGTCAGCGGAATGGCTGCGACGTGGTCCACCGAAGCCCTGGAGGGTCTCGTTTACGCGGAGTTTCCGGACCCGCGCGTCCTCGACGGCTTCGTTCCCGATAACGAGAGGCTGGTATCGGCAACCGCTCCCGGGATCACCCTGCACCTGGGCGCGGGGAGCGTTCCGGGGGTGACCGTCATGTCCATCATTCGGGCGCTGCTTGTGAAGTCCCCGGTGCTGGCCAAGCCCGGCGCGGGGGACGTGGCGCTCACCGCGGCCTTCGCGCGGCACCTGGGCCGCCTCGATCCCCGTCTCGGCGCGGCTGCGGCGGTCCAGTACTGGCCCGGCGGCACGGCCCCGTGGGCCCGGTGGGAGAAGGAACTCTTCGCCGCGGCCGATCAGGTCGTCGTGTACGGCAGCGATGCGACAGTCGAGTCCGTCCGCGCCCGCACTCCGGCATCCATTCGTCTCATCGAACACGGCCATCGGATCGGCGTAGCGGTGGTCGACCCCACCGGTGACCCCGGTGCCGTGTCGGACGCCGCCCGCGCGGTCGCGCTCTTCGACCAGGAGGGCTGCGTCAGCACGCACCTCTTCTTCGTGCTCGGCGACCGCGCCGCGGCCCGGGAGTGGTCCGGTGCACTGGCCGATGCACTGTCGGAAATCGAATTCGCGCTGCCTCCCGGTCACGTGCCGGCCGGTGAACTGTCCGCAATCCACCAGATGCGAGGACTCCTGGAGATGGAAGCGGCGTCGGGCCGCGACACCGAGCTGTGGTATCGCAAAGGGCTGCGCTGGACCGTGATTCTGGGAGGCCTGGATGGATTCTCCCCCGCCGGGGGCCGCACGGCCTGGGTCATTCCCGCAGCCGACGTTGCTGCCTGTCTGCAGGCGCTGTCCCCGCTTTCCCCGGTGCTGCAGACCGTCGGGATCGCCGGGATCGGCGAGGAACGGCAGGGACTGGCGGAAGGATTGGCACGGATCGGCGCAACACGAGTGGTCCCGCTGCGCGAGGTGGCCTTTCCCGGTGCGGAATGGCTCCACGACGGGCATCGTCCCCTGCGCGAACTTGTCCGCTGGACCGAACTTCACTGACAGCGGCAGCGCCTGCGACGGGCTGCCGCCACGAATTCACTCTTCGGCGCCGCGCTCGTTCCGCCACATGACCAGCTGGCGGGTTCCCTTGGGTGTTTCTTCGACGCGAACTGTCAAGGTGTCGCCCTTGCGTATGCCACAGTCGGACCGGATACCCAACGGGATCGTCAGTCGTCCTCCCGTTCCAACCGTCACGTCGCCATAGTAGAGCGTTCGATAAATCGCCACACATACTCCTTGGGTACTCGTTTTAGCCTGCTCTTGAATAATAATCAAAGTGACGCGGTCAAGTCGGGATAACCGAACAGCGGCAGCAGCGAAAGACGGACCGATGAACGAAATCCTCCGCTTGCCCGTACCGTCCGGCATGGCCTGAAATCAAGACCAAACACGGGAAAAGGAGCGACATCCGTGACGGAACTCGCCGTACGACTGGCGGGCGTGACGAAGAAGTTCGGCACGCACACCGCCGTCTCCAACTTCGACCTGGAAATCCCCCGCGGCACCATCGTGGGCCTCCTCGGCCCCAACGGCTCGGGCAAGACCACCATGATCCGCATGATCATGGCCATCCTTCTCCCGGACAGGGGGACCGTCGAGCTCTTCGGCGGCTTCCCCGATTTCGCGCGCCGCAGCCGCGTGGGCTACCTGCCGGAAGAGCGCGGCGTCTACGAGAAGATGAAGGTTCTGGAGCAGCTGGTCTTCCTGGGCGAGCTGCGGGGCCTGGTGCGCCGTGAGGCCCAGTCCCGTGCCGGGCAATGGCTGGAGCGGCTCGAGCTCTCCGAATGGTCGGGCAAGAAGATCCAGGAGCTGTCCAAGGGGATGCAACAGAAGGTGCAGTTCATCGGCACGGTGCTCCACGATCCCGACATGCTGATCCTGGACGAACCGTTCAGCGGTCTCGACCCCATCAACCAGGAGGTTCTCGAGGCGATCGTTCGTGAAGAGCGCGAGCGGGGCAAGACGATCCTGTTCTCGACCCATCTCATGGAGCAGGCGGAGCGTTTGTGCGAGCGGGTGTGCCTGATCTCGAGGTCCCACAAGGTGCTCGACGGCGACCTGAAGAAGCTCAAGCGGCGGGAGCGGTCCGGCGCGGTGGCCGTGGAGTTCCAGGGGGACGCCGGCTGGCTGACCCGGCTGGGCATCCATGACATCGAGGTTGTGGACGACGCGCATCACATCCCGGTCACCAACCGGGTCGGCCACGACAGCATCCTCGCGGCCGCGGTCAGGGAAGGCGTGACGCTGCGCCGCTTCGAGGTCCTCGAGCCCACCCTGCGCGAGATCTTCGTGCGACACGCGGGCGAACAGTCCGAAGAACCGGCGATGGCGGCGATGGGAGGTGCGCGATGAGACAGGTATGGATCGTGATGCGGCGGGAGTACCTCGAGCGCGTGAAGACGAAGGGCTTCATTCTGTCGACGATCGCGCTGCCGGTGCTGATGATCGGCCTGATCGGGCTCAGCGCTTTCCTGGGGGTGCAGTCCGAGCGCTCCGAGCGTGAGCTGGCGCTGATCGACTACACCGGGCTGATCGGCGAAGAGGTCGCGGGCAGGCTGGCCGCGTTCGGCTACGAGATGGAGGTGGTCGGTGCGGATGTGGGCCAGGAAGAGCTGGACCGCCAGATCATGGAGGACGAGCTGGAGGGCTACCTGGTGATCGACGACCTGACTCTCACGGAAGGTGTGTTCGCCTACCGCGGGAAGGATCGTCCGAGCAGCCTGCGGCGCAACCTCTTCGAGCGGTTTGTCGTGCAGACGGCGCTGGACCGGCATCTGTCGGCGCTCGAGGACGGGGCGTCGGTCCGGGCGCTCATCGAGGGAGGCCAGCTCGACTTCGAATCGGTGGTGGAGGAGACCGACGGCGAGGATGCGGAGGTCAACAGGATCACGGGGATCGTCACCGGCTTCGGCGGAGCCTTTCTGCTCTACTTCACGATGCTGCTCTACGGCGCGTACGTGCTGCGGTCGGTGCTGGACGAGAAGCGCAACCGTGTGGTCGAGGTGGTGATCTCGTCGATCAGCCCGTGGCGGCTCCTCCTGGGGAAGGTCCTGGGGGTCGGGTCGATGGGGCTGACTCAGCTCGGGATCTGGTTCGCCTCTGCGGCGGTGCTGGCGACGTTCGGGGTGCCGTTCGTCGTGGCCCAGCTTCAGGCGACGGGTCTCGAGGACGTACTGCAGTTCCTTCCGGGTCCGGGAGTGATCGCGCTGCTCGGGGCCTACTTCGTGCTGGGGTACTTCCTGTACGCCTCCATGTTTGCCGCCGTGGGGGCGATGTGCAGCTCCGAGGAGGAGGCACAGCAGGCTCAGTTCCCCGTCATGATGCTGTTGATCGTCCCCTTCGTCCTGCAGATGGCCACCATCGAGGGAAGCGGTTTCGCCTGGATGGACTGGGTGGCGCTCTTCCCCTACTTCAGCCCCGTCATGATGTTCCCCCGGGCGGCCGCGGGGGCGGTGCCGTGGTGGATGGTGGCGTCATCGCTGGTCCTCATGGCGCTTGCGCTGGTGGGCACGGCGTGGGTCGCCGGCCGGATCTACCGCGTGGGGATCCTCATGCAGGGGAAGCGGCCCACGCTGCGCGAACTGGTGCGCTGGGTGAAGACCGCGTGACTAGCATTAGCGGTGCACGTGCAGCTCCGCGAAACGCGGGATGAGGTGCTCGGCCTCGCGGGCGTCGTGGAACCGCTCCAGCACCTCCTCCATCGTGCGGCCGGTGACCTCCTCGGCGTATCGCGGGTACTCCTGCAACCGTGAGCAAAGCCCCGCCGCGTCGAGTTCGGGGTGGAATTGCGTGCAGTAGATGGGCGCGTCCTCGAAACGATAGGCCTGGTGCGTGACCCTGGCCGACGAGGCGAGGAGGGTGGTGCGCGGGGGAAGCGTCTCGACGAGGTCCTCGTGGCCGAGCTGGGCCCGGAAGCGGCCCCCCAGGTAGGAGAACACCGGGTCGGTTCGGCCGGCGGGGGTGAGCTCGATCTCGTATGTGCCGACCTCCGCGCGTGAACGGTCGCGTATGACTTCGCCCCCCATCGCGGCGGCCATCCCCTGGAATCCCCAGCAGGATGCGAAGGCGGGTACCTGGGCCGCATGCACCAGGCGGAGGGAAGCGAGGGCGGTCTCAAGCCACGGATCGGTGCTGGTGGCCGAGTAGCTGCCGCTGCCGCCCATCAGGACGAGGTCGACGTCGTCGAGGTCGCGCGCATGCAACGGGCGGCTCAGCAGATCGAAGACGGCGATCCGGGTCGGCAGTGGCGCCATGATGCGCTGGAACGAAGCTGTCTCGTGGGGACCCATGGGGTCGTCCGCGTCGCGGACCTGAAGCAGGAGGCAGCGGATGGGTTCGGCGTCGGGGATGTTCATGAAGCTCGGGCGTGTTCCGTATGGGCGATGCAGGCGACGCCCCGTTGAACGATTCAGATCACGGAGCGAAGCATGGCGGAGAGGTGATAGCGGTCGAACTCCTGCGCCACCTCCAGCGCCTCATCGTAACTGGGTTCGATGATAACCACCGCCGTGTGGACCGGTTCCTCGTGATCGGCCCGGTCGGTCGGCAGGAAACCGAGCCGGGCCCGGCACGAATCAGGATCGGCGGGATCATCGACGACCTTGAAAAAAACGTCCCAGAACCTTCCCTCGTGGGTAAAGGTCTTCAGGTGCATGCCCAGTGAGCCGCCGCCCGCCTCCATGGACGAGCCGTCCGAGTCCGAGTCGCCGGAAGGCGTCAACTTCTGCTCCATGCGGATTAGTGTAGCGAACGAAAAGGGTCGGCGCACCCCGCCGCCGTCCGGGCGTGGAAAAGGCTGTCGCGGCGCGCGCGTTGCACCCCGCCGTGCTCGTTGACATCGCCGAACACCGCATCTACCTTGCGTCGGCTTTTTTCGCCAACGTTGTTGGACCCTCAATCCACCCCGAACCAGGCCCGGCGACGGGTCTTCGATGCCTACCTCTCATATGAAAAGGTTGTGGCTGGTGGCCGCGGCTGTCGCGGTCCCGATCTTCCTGGCGGTTGCCATGATCGGCGGTCAGCAGACCCCCGAGAGCGGCGGCGATGCAGAGGCCGCGCAGCCGGACGATCTGTCCCAGCCGATCCAGTTCCCGCACAACACCCACGCCGGGCAGTGGCTGATCGACTGTCAGTACTGTCATTTCTCCGCTGAGCGGTCGGTCGACGCCGGGATTCCACCCGTCGCCACCTGTATCGGCTGCCACCAGGTAGGGATCATCGACGGACGGACCAACCCGGAAGAGATCAACAAGGTCCGGGAGTACCACGATTCCGGCACACCAATTCCGTGGCGCCGGATCTACAAGGTCTCCGATCACGTCAATTTCCCGCATTTCCGCCACGTCGCCGCAGGGGTCGAGTGTCAGACCTGCCACGGCGAGGTCCAGGAGATGGGGGTGCTGGAGGAGGTGGCCCCGGAGGCGGGCAACCTGAAGATGGGTTGGTGCGTTTCCTGCCATCTGGAGCGCGGGGCTTCCCGCGACTGCACGGTATGCCACTACTAGTCCACTCCCCGGTGTCCTCATGAGCGACGGCCTCAAGAGGCGCGATTTCTTCAAGGTCCTCGGCGCCGGGGGTGCCGGTGCGACCGTTGCCGGGTGCTCCACCGGGGAGATCGAACGACTGATCCCGTACGTGACGCCACCGGAGGAGATCACGCCGGGGGTAGCGACCTGGTACGCGTCGACCTGCGGTGAGTGCTCGAGCGGGTGCGGAGTGCGCGTGAGAACCCGCGAGGGTCGAGCGGTAATGATCGAGGGCAACCCGGATCATCCCGTGTCGAGGGGCGGTCTCTGTTCGCGGGGCGTTTCCGCGCTGCAGGGGCTCTACAATCCCGACCGGTTGGCAACGCCCCTCCGTGCCGGACCGAACGGCTTCGAGCCGATCAGCTGGGATGAAGCCTCGACGCTGCTTGCCGAGCGGCTGAGTGCGGGCGGCCGGCCCCTCTTCCTCACGGGAACGAGAGGCCCCACCGAACAGATGCTCCTCGGAGAGCTGGCCGGCTCGCTCAACGGGCAGCACGTCATCCACGACGCGCTCGACGACGCGGCGTTGCGCGAGGCGGTCAACATCGCGTTCGGGGTCAGCACCCTGCCCAGGTACGACATTGCGGCTGCGCGCTTCCTGGTTTCCTTCGGTGCCGACTTCCTCGAGACGTGGATCTCGCCGGTGACGTTCGCCGCCGACTTCGCCAGCATGCACGGGGTCGATCATGGCGAGAAGGGCCGCTTCGTCTTCGTGGGGCCGCGGCTGTCACTTACGGGACAGAACGCGGACGAGTGGATCCCCGCGCAGGCCGGTTCGGAGGCCGCGATCGCGCTCGCTCTGGCGGGCGAGCTGGTGCGCCGGGGCGGGGATGCGGGCCCCTACTCCGACATGGTGGCGCGGTACTCCCTCGAGGACGCAGCCGAGGCGGCCGGGGTCGAGGCCGAGGCGCTGGGCGCGCTGGCGGACCACTTCGCAGCGGGCGACGCGCTTGCGCTCGGACCCGGTCTTGCCGGGCAGCACGCCAGCGCGACCGCGGCCAACCTTGCGGTCCTGATCCTGAACGTTGCGGCCGGCAGTCTCGGGCGGACCATGCACGTCGACGCGGCCCCCGACACCGCGGCGTCTGCGTACGGCGCTATCGGGGATGCCATCGCCGCCATGGAAGCCGGCGAGTACGGCGTTGCGGTGGTGTCGGGTACGAATCCGGCCTACTCGCTGCCGTCCGGATCGGGCTTTGGCGAAGCGTTCGCGGGTGTGCCCTTCAAGGTGGCGTTCGCCACGGCGCTCGACGAAACCTCGTCGCTGGCCGACCTGGTGCTGCCCGACGCGCATCCGCTGGAGTCCTGGGGTGACAGCATGCCGGCGCCCGGCACCTATGCGGTCCGGCAGCCGGCCATGCGCCCGCTCCCGATGTTCGATTCGCGGCCGATGGCCGATGTGCTCATCGATACGGCCCGCCGCATGGGCAACGACCTCGGCGCGGGCACCTTCCACGAGTATCTGCGGGGCGCCTTCGACGCCTGGCTTACCCAGAACGGCGAGGCCGCCGGCGTCGTCGGCGATCCGAACGCGCTTTGGCGGACGGCACTGCGAACCGGCTCGGTTTCCTATGCCGACGCGACGCCCTCGATCGACGCGCTGCAGTCCCCGACCACGGCCGTCAGCTTCGACACTCCCGATATCGAAGGCGACGGGGAGCTGACGCTGCTGGTGTACCCCTCGCCTCGCTTCGGCGACGGTGCGCACGCGAACCGGCCCTGGCTGCAGGAGCTGCCCGATCCGGTCTCGAAGATCATGTGGCACTCGTGGGTGGAGATGAATCCGGCCACGGTGGAGCGCCTGGGGCTTCGCGAGGGCGACATCGTGACGGTCGCCACGGCCGCAGGTTCGGTCGAAGTGCCCGTGTGGGCCTATCCCGGCATCCGCGAGGACGCGGTGGCAATCGCGATGGGCGGCGGCCACACCGACTACGGCCAGTACGCCAACGGCAACGGGGTCAACCCCATGGGCCTGCTGAACGGCGCAACCGACGCCCACTCGGGTGCGGTCGCGCTGGTCTCGACCCGGGCAACGGTCACCGCGACGGGGGCGTGGCGCCGGCTGACCACCAACGAGGGCTCCGAGGTCCAGGACGACCGCAACGTGACGCCCGCGGTGGCGCTGGCCGCACTGGGTCACGCCGCCGGGGAGGCGGATCACGAAGCCGAGGGGGGCCACGGCCAGCTCCGCGAGCTGCAGGAGGGCGGCGGTTTCCGCACGGTCGACACCGAGGGTCGCGCGGAGGACTTCCCGCTGCCCGGTTCCGACTTCGGCACCTACGGCGAGGACCACCCCAGGTGGGCGATGGCGATGGACCTCGACAAGTGCACGGGGTGCGGGGCCTGCATCACGGCGTGCCAGGCCGAGAACAACATCCCGTGGGTTGGCGAGATGCAGGCCACGATGGGGCGCGAGATGCACTGGATGCGCCTCGAGCGGTACTACGAGACCGTCGACGCGTCCCACTCCGGGCCGGTGGACATCCGCTTCCTGCCGATGCTCTGCCAGCACTGCAACAATGCGCCGTGCGAGCCGGTCTGCCCGGTCTTCGCCGCCTATCACACCCCCGACGGGCTCAACGCCCAGGCCTACAACCGTTGCGTGGGGACGCGCTACTGCGCCAACAACTGTCCCTACAAGGTCCGGGTCTTCAACTGGTACCGGTACACGCGGGAGATCCCCGAGCCGATGAACTGGCAGTTCAACCCGGATGTGACGGTTCGCGACAACGGCGTCATGGAGAAGTGCACCTTCTGCGTGCAGCGAATCCGCGAGGCCGGGAACCGCGCGGCGGTCGAAGGACGCGAAGTCCGCGACGGCGAAGTGTACACGGCGTGCCAGAGCGTGTGTCCGAGCGCCGTCATCACCTTCGGCAACATCAAGGACCACGATTCGCAGGTGGCGGCTCTGGCCGGGGACGAGCGCACCTACCGCGTGCTGGATGCTCTCATCAACACTCAGCCCGCCGTCCACTACCTCAAGAAGGTCACCTTTCACGACGTGGAAGGGGGCGGACACTAGATGACGACCGCAGAGCTGAGGCAGCAGCGGGGGACGCTGCCGAACCCCGACGTGGGGACCTACGAGGCCGTCAACCGCGATGTCCTCAAGGTGCTGTCCCGGCCCGGCAAGGGCTGGTGGATCCTCTTCGGCATGGCCGCGACAGGCGTGGCCGTCTTCCTGGGCTCCTGGTTCTGGCAGATCTACAAGGGGATCGGGGTCTCGGGGCTGAACGCGCCGGTCGGGTGGGGCGTCTACATCACCACCTTCGTGTTCTGGGTCGGTATCGCGCACTCGGGCACGCTGATTTCGGCGATTCTCTTCCTCTTCCGCGCTCCCTGGCGGCAGGCGATCTACCGTGCCTCGGAGGCGATGACCGTCTTCGCGGTCATGACGGCGGGGCTGTTTCCGCTCATCCACGTCGGCCGCGTGTGGCACGCGTACTGGCTGATACCCTATCCGAACTCGCGTTTCCTGTGGCCGAACTTCCGCTCGCCGCTGGTCTGGGACGTCTTCGCGATCACGACCTACTTCACGGTGTCGGCCGTCTTCTTCTATCTGGGCACGATCCCCGATCTGGCGGCCGCGCGCGACCAGGCCCGAGGCCTGCGCAAGAAGTTCTACCAGATCATCTCGCTCGGGTGGCGCGGCACGGACCGTGAGTGGCACCACTTCTCGAAGGCGTACATCTACCTGGCCGCGCTCGCGACCCCGCTGGTCCTCTCGGTGCACTCCGTGGTGTCGTGGGACTTCGCCATGGCGATCGTTCCGGGGTGGCACACCACGATCTTCGCGCCGTACTTCGTCGCCGGGGCGATCTTCTCGGGGGTCGGACTGGTGATCACGCTGGCGGTCCCGATGCGCAAGTTCTTCGGGCTTGAGGATTATCTGACCGTCAAGCACTTCGAGGCCATGGCGAAGCTGTGCCTGCTCACCAGCAGCATCGTGCTCTACGCCTACCTCACCGAGTACTTCCTGGCGTGGTACTCGGGTGAGCCGCCCGAGCGCGGATCGTTCTGGAACCGGGTGTTCGGGCACTACTGGTGGGCGAACTGGATCATGCTGACCTGCAACGGTTTTGTTCCGCTCATGCTGTGGTTCAAGCGGGTCCGGCGATCGATCGCGGCGCTGTTCGTGATCTCGATCTTCATCAACATCGGCATGTGGTTCGAGCGCTTCGTAATCATCGTCACGTCGCTGTCGCACGAGTACGAGCCCTGGGCGTGGGGGCTGTACCGTCCGTCGGTCGTCGAGATGGGGATCCTGCTGGGCAGCTTCGCCTGGTTCGGGTTCTGGTTCCTGCTCTTTACACGATTGCTGCCACCGGTGGCGATCGCCGAGATGAAGGAAGTGGTGCCGCCTCCGATGCGCGGCAGCGAGGAGGCCGCGACATGATTCCGGCGAAGCGTCGTCAGGGGCATCGGGGCTTCTTCGCGCTCTTCGAGCACCTCGACTCGACCATCGACGCGTGCAAGGCGCTCCGGGCGGCGGGCCACAAGGGCTTCCGGGCCTACGCGCCGCTCCCCGAGCACCACCTCCTGGAAGAGGGCCTGGCCCTGAAGCACAGCCCGGTGCGCGTGTTCACCCTGGCCGGCGCCATGACGGGTGCCGCGACGGGGTTCGCCTTCACGACCTGGACATCGATGGACTGGCCGCTGGTCACGGGAGGCAAGCCGATCTTCTCGATCCCGGCCTACGTGGTGATCGCCTTTGAGTGCGCGATCCTCTTCGGTGCGCTGTCCACGGTGATCGGGCTTTTCATCAACGCGGGGCTGCCCAACCTGCGGCGCATGGTCGCGTATCACCCCGAGTGCTCCAACGGCAGCTTCGGCGTGTACGTCACCGCCCCGGCGGCCAGGGCCGACACGGTGAAGGAGATCCTCGAGGGGTTCAAGCCCGCCGAGTTGCGGGAGGATCCGGAGGGGTTCGATGTGTAGGGGCGGGCGGCGATCGGTCCGGCGGGCGGCGATGGCGGTCGCCTGCGCGGCCGTGCTGGGCGCCGGCGCATGCACGCCCCTCGACGACGCCATGGCGACGATCTTTGGCCGCAGCATGCGCGACCAGGCCTCCTTCGACCCCTACGAGATGACGTTGCTGCCGCCGGAGGGCACGGTTCCGATCTCCGCGGGCAACTACCCGGCGGGGCCCTTCGACCTCAATGTCGGGCAGCCGGAGGGTGCGGCGGACGTCCCGCCTCCGTTCACTCAGGAGGACATGCTAAACCGCCCGGAGGTAGTCGACTCGCTGAGCAACCCGGTGCCGCCGACCCCGGAGTCGCTGGCGCGGGGCGAGCAGCTCTACGAGCGGGTCTGCGTCGTCTGCCACGGACCGGATGGATCGGGCACGACCGGATACATCTTCGACCTGCATCCGGCCATGCAGGCGCACCCGCTGAACGGTGGGACGGCCCTGGAACGCAGCGATGGCTACATCTACGGGATGATCCGGGTCGGCCGGGTCATGATGCCGGCTTACGGCCACCAGATAACCCACTACGACCGCTGGCACATCGTGAACTACGTGAGACAGCTGCAGGGACCCGCGGCCGCAGCCCTGGCCGGGGCGGCGGGGAGCTGACCGATGAGTTCGCACTCGATCCCCGGCTCGATCCCGGTCCGCTACCTGGAGCGCGGCGGCCTGCTCGGCAGAGTGCTTCAGTTCATGGTGCTGGTGGGCGTCGTGTCGTTCTTCGTCACGCTGTTCCGGGATCCCGGGCTGGCGTGGAAGTCGTACGTCGTCAACTGGAACTACTTCACGTCGATCGCCATGGGCGGGGTCATGGTCGCGGCGGTCACGTGGATGGTGAAGGCGAAGTGGAACTGGTCCGTGCGGCGGATCCACCAGTCCTTTGCGGCCTACCTGCCGATCGCGTTCATCCTGTTCCTGCCCATGCTGCTCAACCTGCGGGAGGACTACTTCCCGTGGATCGAGATGATGGCGCACGACCCGATCGTGCAGAAGAAGGCGGCCTGGCTGAACCTCCCGTTCCTGCTGAGCCGGAACCTCGTGGGGGTGATGGTCCTGTTCGGTCTGGGGCTGGGCTTCGTCTACCTTGCCATTCGGCCCGACCTGGGCAGGGTGGGACAGGCGCAGACAGCGGCGGAGCGCGACGCGAGCGGCAGCAGAAACCGGTGGCACCGACGCCTGATCCGGGGATGGGCGGGCCAGGAGGCCGAGGAGGAACGCAGCTATCAGCGGATGACGCGGCTGGCACCGGTCATGGTGCTGGTCTACGCGGCGGTCATGACCATGCTGGTCTTCGACTGGGCCATGTCGCTGGAGCCCCATTGGTTCTCGACGCTCTTCGGCGGGTGGTTCTTCATGGGGGCCTTCTGGAGCGGCTTCGCGGCGACGGCCGTGGCGGCAGTGGCCTTCAAGCGCCGGACCCCGGGCTTCAGGGAACACGTCGGCCCCGCGGTCCTTTGGGACCTGGGCAAGCTGACATTCGCCTTCACGGTCTTCTGGACCTATCTCTTCTGGTCCCAGTACATCGTGATCTGGTACGGCAAGCTTCCATGGGAACAGGCGTGGATCAACACGCGGGTGGGCGATCCCTGGGGCGGTCTTTCGGCGGCGGTGATCGTGCTCTGCTTCGTGGTGCCGTTCGGGGGCCTTCTCGGCGTGCGCCCGAAGAAGACGCCGCAGATCCTGCAGGGCTTTGCGATGGTGGTGCTGGGGGGACTCTGGCTCTGGCACTACATGCTGATCTTCCCGTCTCTCCACCACGAAGGCGATCCCGTGTTCTCGGTTGCCACGCCTCTGATCGGCCTGATGTTCCTGGGCCTGTTCCTCATCTCGGTGCGGTGGTTCCTGACGACCTTCCCCGCGATGCAGATCTGGCAGCCGCCGGTGGACCCGGAGCCGCTTGAGGCGGAGGGGTAGGCAGACTGGCTCATCGATTGTAAGGTAAACATTACAAAATGTAATGGCGCCTTTACTTATCGATCTGGCGGTCGGCCCAGTTCCGGAGTTCGTACCCGATTGAACGCACGAGCCGGGCTTCGTGTGCGTCCAGGCCCGTGCGCCCGAAAACGGTGCGAAGGACCCTCATCACGCTTTCCGGCTTGCGCGCCTTGAAGAACTCGATCCGCGTCAATCCCTGCTTCAGCGCGCCGTACATCTCTTCGAGCTCGGCGGCCGTCGCGGGCCCCAGCGACCTCTTCCCCCGCGGCAGAGGCTCCGGTTCGACCCCCCCGGCCAGAAAGAGCTCGTAGCTGATCAGCAGGACTGCCTGGGCCAGGTTCAGCGACGAATGTTCCGGGTCTGTGGGGATGACCAGCACATCGTGACAGCGATCGAGCGCTTCGTTCGAGAGGCCGCGGTCTTCGCGTCCGAAAACGAGCGCGACCGAACCTTCCCTGGAGCGCCGTTGCATCGTGGCGGCCAGTTCGCGCGGGCGGCGATAGTTGCGCTGCGCAGTGCGCGCACGCGCCGAGGTGCCCACCACGTACGTCGCGTCCGCAAGCGCCTCGTCGAGGGTGTCTGCCCGCCTGATGCGGTCCACGATGTGGTCGGTCCTGTGCGCGATCCCCGTAATCCTCCACGGGTCGAACTCTGCCGGGTCGACCACGGTCAGGCGCAACAGCCCCATGTTGGCCATCGCCCGCACGACCCCGGCGATGTTCACGAGATCCTGGGGTTCGTGGAGGACGACGGTCAGGCTCACGCGGACTGCTCCCCGGGTTGGCGCACCCTGCCCGCCAGCAGTGTGGCCGCGACAATGAGGGCCGCGCCCGCGAAGTAGGGCAGCGACAGGCGCACGTCGAAGAGCGCGCCGGCCATGCCGGGGCCCAGGACCCGCGCAAGCGAGCCCACGCTCTGGCCCAGCCCCAGAATCGCACCCTGCCGCTTCGGCTCGACGGAGCGGGACAGGAGTCCCAGCACACTGGGGATCGTGCCGCCGTAGCCGATGCCGACCAGGACCAGGCCGGCAAGGAAGGCGGGCGTGGTCGCGGATGCACCCATGACGATCAGTCCGAGGCAAAACGGCAACGCGCTGAGGAGCAGGAGGGAGCGCTCGCCGGTGCGGGGCACGATTCTGCGCACGAGCCCGCCCTGAACGATCGCCGAGACCACTCCCAGAAGTGCGAACAGGTACCCCGCCTCGCGGGCTCCCAGCTCGAAACGCGCCGCTGCCAGCAGCGACAGGGTCGGCTGAAGGGTGGCGAAGGCCATCGTGATGGCCAGGTAGGTCCCGAGGATGAAGAGGATCTGCCGGGACGAGGCGGCGTGGGCCACCGAGCTGCGCAGATTGAAGCGCCCGGTCCTGGCGGTGACGCCGGGCCGGCGCGATTCGGGCAGGAAGAAGACGGCTGCGAAGGCGTTGAGGACGCAGAGTGCCGCAGCGGTGTAGCCCGGGGCGGTCGGGGCGCCGGGCGACACTCCCGAAAGGATGCCGCCCAGCATGGGGCCGATGACGAAGCCTAGGCCGAAGGCGGCGCCGATCAGCCCCATGTTGCCGGCTCTCCGCGCGGGGGGCGTTACATCGGCGATGTAGGCCTGCGCCACGGGAATGGTGGAGCCCCCGATCCCGCCCACGATGCGGGAGAGGAACAGCGCGGCCAGCGATCCGGCATTCGCGAACACCAGATACGCCGCCCCGCTGCCCAGAAGGCCCAGGATGAGGACCGGACGCCGTCCCACCCGGTCGGAAATCCGTCCCCAGATCGGTGCCATGACGAGCTGCACGAGGGAATAGACGCTGACCAGCAGTCCCGTTTCAATCCCGTCGGCACCGAAATCACGGGCATAGAGAGGGAGGAGCGGCAGCACGATGCCGAACCCGACGAGGTCGACCAGAACCGTAAGGAACAGCAGAGGGAGACGCCGGGTCTCCCTTGTCGCCCCGCCCCGCCCCGAACTCTCCGGGCCGCTAGCGTTCCCGGTCGTCAACGTCTTCGGAATCGGCCTGGCTGCCCGCGCGAAGCGACCCCTTGAAGTTGCGGATGCCCGATCCCAGTCCGGAGGCAATCTGGGGGATGCGCTTGGCGCCGAAAATCAGCACGACTACGACCAGCACGAAAAGGATCTCCCGGATACCTATTGCTCCCATGTGATCTCCCTTCGCTCGGGGACCGGGGGCGAAGGCTGCGCCCCTTCAGCCACGGAGCAGGTCCTTTGCGATGGTCTGAAGCTGCATGTTGCTGGTTCCCTCGTAGATCGTCCCGATCTTGGCGTCCCGGTAGAACTTCTCGACCGCGTACTCCCGGGTGAAACCGTACCCGCCGTGCAGGTCGATGCACAGTGAAGATACCCTCTGGGCCATTTGGGAAGCATGGAGTTTGGCCATGGCGGCTTCCCGCAGGAACCGGGCCCCGCCGTCCTTCAGTCGCGCCGCGTTGTACACCATGAGGCGGGCGGCTTCGATATCCGTGGCCATATCGGCCAGCTGAAACTGGACGCCCTGAAACTCGGCGACGGGGCGGCCGAACTGCTCGCGCTCCTGCACGTACTTCACGGTGTGATCGAAAGCGCCCTGGGCCAGTCCCAGCATCTGCGCACCGATCCCGATGCGTCCCTCGTTGAGCGTCTCGATCGCGACCTTGTAGCCCTTGCCGACATCGCCGAGGACGTTGCCCGAGGGGACGCGCACGTCGTCCAGAATCAGTTCGGTGGTGGAGGACGCGCGAATGCCGAGCTTGTCCTCCTTCTTGCCGACCGAAAATCCCGGCATGTTCCGTTCCACTAGAAAGGCCGTGATGCCCTTGTAGCCCAGCTCCGGGCGCACACTGGCGAAGATGATGTAGATGCCGGCCTCGGCGCCGTTCGTGATCCACATCTTGCGTCCGTTGAGGACCCAGTCGTCCCCGTCCGGAACGGCGCGCAGGAGAAGCGCGAACGCGTCCGAGCCGCTGCCCGCTTCGGAGAGGGCGTAGGCGCCCACGGTACCCGCCGCGAGCCTGGGGAGGAACCGCCCGAGCTGCTCCTGCGTGCCCCAGGTGATCAGGGCATTGTTGACGAGAGTGTTCTGGACGTCGACCAGGACCCCGACCGACGGATCGACACGCGAGAGCTCCTCGACGACGATGGCGGCGGTGAAGAAACTGCTGCCGATGCCCCCGTAGTGCTCGGGGACCTCGATGCCCATGAAGCCGAGCTCGAAAAACATGGAGATCAGTTCGGAATCGATCTCTCCGGCCGCCTCCATGCGCGCGACCCTGGGCGCCACCTCCAACTGGGCGAATTCGCGAACCGCATCGCGAAACATCGCCTCCTCTTCGCTGAGCGTCGTCAGCGCGGGGGGATGGGCCAGGGTGGTCATGCCTTCTCCATACACCGGCGGTTTGCAGCAGGGTTCCGTGAGCCCGAGGGAGATGGTATTCACCAGCATCCCCCGAAGATCGGTAATGTAACCAACAGGCCAAACGCACGCGAAGCGGCGCGGTCGCGCTTGACGCCTTGGCCGTTGACGGCTTTTTTTCTGTCGCTCCCGATCCAACCCCACCACCCCGGACGCACCTGCAGCGGAGACGCCAGATGTCTCACATACCCGACGGACTCAAGTACACGGAAGAGCACGAATACCTGAAGGAGACGGACGAGCCCGGTGTCTTTCTCGTCGGGATCACCGACTACGCTCAGGGAGAGCTCGGTGATGTGGTATACGTCGAACTGCCGGAACCGGGCGAGAGCTTCGCGCCGATGGAGACCTTCGGCACGATCGAGGCGGTGAAGGCGGTCAGCGACCTGTACTGTCCGGTCGCGGGCGAGGTCGTGGACATCAACGAAGCGCTCGACGACGACCCTTCGCTCGTGAACACGGATCCGTACGGCGAGGGGTGGATGATCTCGTTGCGGGTGGACGATCCCGGCGAAGTGGACGAACTGATGGATGTGGGCGGCTACGCGGAGCACATCGGCGAGTAGATGCGCACACCGATAGGCCACCCCCCCGATTTCGTCGCTCGGCACCTGGGGCCCGGTGACAGCGATGTGCAGGAGATGCTCGAGGTTGTCGGGTGCTCGAGTCTCGACGAGCTCATGGACGAGACCGTCCCCTCGGGGATCCGCTTCAGGAGAGCGCTGGACATTCCCGAAGGGGTGCCGGAAGCGGAGTTGATTCAGCGCCTTCGGGGGATCGCCGCCGAGAACGACGTGTGGCGCAGCTACCTGGGGATGGGGTACTCGGGTACGATCACCCCCGGCGTGATTCAGAGGAACATCCTCGAGAACCCGGGCTGGTACACGCAGTACACACCGTATCAGGCCGAGATTGCGCAGGGCCGGCTGGAGGCGCTGCTCAACTTCCAGACGGCGGTCATGGACCTTACGGGCCTCGAGATCGCCAACGCGTCCCTCCTGGATGAAGGAACTGCCGCGGCCGAAGCCATGTCGATGCTGTACGGACAGGGGCGGCGCAGGCGCGGGCACGTGTTCCTCGTCGCGGAGGATTGCCATCCGCAGACGATCGGGGTCGTCTCCACGCGGGCCGAACCCCTGGGGATCGAGGTCAGAGTGGGGCCGAGTGCCGACTTCGCCTTCGACCACCATGTCTTCGGGGCGCTGCTGCAGTACCCGGCCACCGATGGCGCCGTGCACGATTACAGCGCCCTCTGCGACGCGGCCCACACGGCGGGAAGCCATGTCGTGGTGGCCGCCGACCTGATGTCGCTGGCCCTGCTGACGCCGCCGGGGGACTTCGGCGCGGATGTGGCCGTAGGCAACGCGCAACGCTTCGGGGTTCCGATGGGCTACGGCGGTCCCCATGCGGCCTACATCGCGAGCCGGGAGAAGTTCAAGCGGCAGCTTCCCGGGCGCATCATCGGGGTGTCGGTCGACCGGCACGGAAATCCGGCGCTGCGCATGGCCCTGCAGACGCGCGAGCAGCACATCCGCCGCGAGAAGGCCACCTCGAACATCTGCACGGCGCAGGTGCTTCTGGCCGTGATGGCCGGGATGTATGCGGTCTATCACGGGCCCGAGGGAATTCGGCGGATCGCCCGGCGCATTCGCAAACAGACCGCGACGCTTGCCCTGGGCCTTGAGCTGGCGGGCAACACCGTCGTCCACAAGACATTCTTCGACACGTTGCGCGTGCGGCCGGCGGCCACGGCGGAGAGCGTACTCGCGGGCGCCCGGGAAAAGCGCATCAACCTCCGCGACTTCGGGGACGGCACGCTGGGTATTGCCCTGGACGAGACCGTAACGCCAGCGGACCTGGACGACCTGCTGACCGTCTTCGGCACCGAGATGAAAGCCGAGCGCCTGGCCGCATCCCATGAGCCGGGCGACTACCCCGCCCCTTTCAATCGCACCAGCGAATACCTCACCCACCCGGTCTTCAATTCGTACCACTCCGAGACGGAGATGCTGCGCTACATCCACCGCCTGGAGTCGCGGGATCTGTCCCTCAACACCAGCATGATCCCGCTCGGCTCGTGCACGATGAAGCTGAACGCGACCACGCAGATGACACCGGTCACGTGGCCGGAGTTCGGCCAGTTGCACCCGTTCGCGCCTCCGGACCAGGCGCGCGGCTACGCGCGGATCGTATCGGATCTCAGCGACTGGCTCGCCGAGATCAGCGGTCTGCCTGCCGTTTCGCTCCAGCCCAACTCGGGAGCACAGGGAGAATACACCGGCCTGCTTGTAATCCGCGCCCGGCATCACGCCAGGGGCGAGCACCACCGCGATGTCTGCCTGATTCCGTCGTCGGCGCATGGCACCAACCCGGCGAGTGCCGTGCTGGCGGGAATGAAGGTGGTGGTCGTGCGCTGCGATGCGCGGGGCAACGTGGATGTGGAGGACCTTGCGGCCAAGGCGGAGCAGCACGCGGACCGGCTCGCGGCGGTGATGGTCACCTACCCGTCCACCCACGGCGTCTTCGAGGAGGAGATCAGCAACGTCTGCGACATCGTGCACCGTCACGGCGGTTACGTCTACCTCGACGGGGCCAACCTGAATGCGCAGGTGGGAGTGTGCCGCCCCGGCGATTACGGTGCGGACGTCATCCACATCAACCTCCACAAGACCTTCGCGATCCCCCACGGCGGCGGCGGGCCGGGAATGGGGCCGATCTGCGCGACCGCCGAACTGGCACCGTACCTTCCCGGCCACCCGGTCATTCCGACGGGCGGCGAGAGCGCTATCGGGCCCGTGTCGGCGGCGCCCTGGGGCAGCTCCAGCATCCTGCTCATCTCCTGGGCGTACATCGCCCTTCTCGGGCGCGACGGCGTCACCGCGGCGACGCAGACGGCGATCCTGAGCGCCAACTACATGGCCGTACGCCTGGAGGACCATTTCGAGGTCCTGTACTGGTGGGGCAGCGGGAGCGGCCGCGTGGCCCACGAATTCATCATCGACATCCGTCCCCTGAAGAAGGTCACCGGGATCACCGAGGAAGACGTTGCGAAGCGCCTGATGGACTACGGGTTCCACGCGCCCACAATCGCGTTCCCCGTCCCCGGGACGATCATGATCGAACCCACCGAGAGCGAGTCGAAGGCGGAACTGGATCGCTTCTGCGCGGCCCTCATTTCGATACGGGCCGAGATCGAGCAGGTCGAACTGGGCCTGCAGGACCGTCAGGACAACGCGCTCAAGAACGCCCCGCATACGGCCCAGGAGGTCACGGCCGAGGCCTGGACCCACGGATACACCCGCAAACAGGCGGCGTTTCCGGCTCCGTGGCTGCGCGAATACAAGTTCTGGCCGCACGTGGGCCGGGTGAACAACGCCCACGGGGACAGAAACCTGATATGCACCTGCGCCCCGATCGAGGCCTACGCCGCGGCCGAAGGCGGGGACTGAGGCCGGAGGGAAGGACAGCCGGCGCGAGGAGAACAGCAAAGTGGCCAAACTGACGTTTCATGGACAGTCGACCTTCACCGTCGAGATGGATGACGGCACGCGGCTCGTCATCGACCCCTTCTTCGACGACAATCCCACCTCGGACATCAAGCGCGCCGACGTGGGCCCGGTGGACTATATCCTCTGCACCCACGGACACTTCGACCATTTCGTGGACGCCTTGCCGCTGGCGAGCGAGACCGGGGCCACACTGATCTCCACCTTCGAGATCGTCTCCTTCGCCGAGACACAGGGAATCGAGGGCGGGCACCCAATGCACATCGGGGGCGGCTTCGACTTCCCCTTCGGGCGGGTGAAGATGACGCCCGCGCTGCACGGCGGACAGGTTCACGGAGATACCACGGGGCAGTTCACGACGGTACCGGGCGGCTTCCTCATGGAGCTGGACGGGAAGAGCATCTACCATGCGGGCGACACCGCGCTGCTTCTGGACATGCAGCTTCTGCGCGGCAAGGTCGACGTGGCGCTCCTCCCCATCGGCGACAACTTCACCATGGGACCGGAGGACGCCGCCACGGCCGCCGGGTTCATCGAGCCGCAGGTCGTCGTGCCGATTCACTACAACACGTGGCCTCTGATCGCACAGGATCCGGAGCGGTTCCGCGACCTCGTCGGGGACACGGCAAAGGTCCAGGTGATGGAAGCGGGGGATGTCTTCGCCCCCTGAAGCCGTGGGCGAACGAAGGAGCCGCGACGAGGATCTCGACTGGCGGGTCCTTGTCGACGGAGCACTCCCGGGCGCGGCCAACATGGCGCGCGATCACGCGCTGGCCGCGGAGCTTCGCCCCGGCACTGCGACCGTGCGCTTCTATCGCTGGGAGCCGGCGACCCTGTCCCTGGGGCGCAACGAACCGTTCAGCGCCGGCTATCGGGGCTTCCTGCGTTCCAGGCCTGAGGTCGGAGTGGTGCGGAGGCCCACGGGGGGCCGCGCCGTGCTCCACGACCGGGAGCTGACCTATTCGGTTGTGCTGCCGGCCAGGGCCTTCGGTGGCCCTCGGAAGGTGTACCGCCGAGTCAACGAGGGGCTGGTGGACGGGCTGCGGCGACTGGGGGTGGATGCCAGCGGGGCGTCCGGGCGTGCGCTGCCGCCGGATGCGGGCCCCTGCTTCCTCGAGCCGGCCGACGGAGAAGTGACCATTCGCGGCCGCAAGGTCGTGGGGAGCGCACAGGTGCGGATCGGACAGGCCGTATTGCAGCACGGCTCACTCCTTCTCGTCGCCGACCAGAATCCTCTGTTCGCCGGGGCGGGAGCCGTGGACGCGGGCGGTGCCGATCCCTGGCTGGATATGGCCGGAACGGGGAGTGGGAATCGGAACGGCAATAACGGCAACGGTTTGGCTCGGGAGCTGCAGTCGATCACCCTTGCGGAGGCACTGGGCGAGATCCCGTCCTGGACCCGTCTGGTGAGGGCCCTGGGCGCGGGCCTGGCCGGCTCCCTTGGCGGGTGCTGGGCCGAGGGCCGGATGACCGAACGGGAAGACCTGCTGGCCACGGGCTACGAAAAAAAATACGGTTCGCGGGAGTGGACATGGCGACGATAGGGGAGCGGCGTATGGCAAATGACGGATGGCGACCGCGTGGTGGCGCCGGTGCCGAGTGCGTCAGGGTTGACAGTCCCAAGGGTCCTGCTCATTATGCCAAGCCGTTGCCACACGGGCCTCGGTGCCCATAGACTCGTTGGTCGCGCGCGATTGCGCGGCCGATAATTACCATCAGCTCTGGATCGACCGCAGGAGGTTCCTTTGGCCAGCTTGATGAGCGTCTTCGACGTACTGCTCCAGCTTCCGGGCATGGAAGCACCAGATCTCACCTTCACCGAACAGATGATGCAGTCCTGGGACGACGCCGGCATCATGCGGTGGCCGCTTGGTCTGTGTCTCCTTGTCGGGATCCTGGTAATCATCTGGAAGTTCTTCGACATCTTCCGAAAGGCCGGTTCGACCCGACGCATCCTGCGCGAGGTCGACGAGCTGCTGTCGCAGCATCAGATCAAGGAAGCGCTGGAAGTCACGCGCGAATCCAACTCGCCCGCCGCCAACATCCTGCACGCCGGACTGGAGCGTCAGGACGAGGGTACGGATCGCGTAATGAAGGCGATCGAGAACCAGGGGCTGATCGAGCTGTCGAAGCTCGAGAGCGGACTCGTGGTTCTGGCCACGCTCACAAACGTGGCGCCGCTCCTCGGCTTCCTCGGGACGGTCATGGGGATGATCGCCGCCTTCCAGGCCATCGAGCTGGCGGGTGAGGTAGACGCGACCACGGTTGCCTCGGGGATCAAGATCGCCCTGACCACGACGGCCGCAGGGCTGGCGATCGCGATCCCGGTCAGTATCGCCCACAACTACTTCGTGTCGCGGATCGACAACCTGGTCATCGACATGGAGGAGTCGGCGCAGAAGATGATCGACGCCCTCTTCGCCATGCAGGCGGGACAAGGCGCCGGGGACTGATCCCCTTCCATCATCGATAGGCGTCTGTGGCGCGAACCCGCTTGAGTACCGTTCAGCGGGGATCCTCGCCCCAGGCGACAACCCTCCGGGGGATGGCGGCCCGGGTACTGCTCCTTACGGCAGTGACCTGGGCCGCCATCCCCTTGTCTTATCCCGTTGCGGCACAGGACACGACGACCGGCGGCCCTGACAGCGCGATCCCCGATTCGGTGCGCCGGCATATGGCCGAAGGGCGGTTCTGGAGGGCCAGCCTGGGGCTGAGGAGCAGCCTGGGTCCCCTGGAGTCCGCGCCGCTCGCCGACCGGATGGTGCTGGCCGAGGCCGAGTCAGGCTGGAGGAACTGGGACGGAGCTCTTGCCGCGCTGACGGCCGGCGGAATCGACACGGCGCAGGCGTCGGCGGGTTATTGGCACCTGCTGGGCACCGCCCGCCGCGGATCCGGTGACGAAGCCGGCGCAGTCGTGGCGTTCAAGCGCCTGGCCGCGGTGGTGCCCGCAGACTCTCGAGAGGCCCTTGTTGCGCGTTCCTTCCTGGCTCGCCAGCTGGTCGACGATGGGCGGCACGACGAGGCCGCCTCGCAGATCGAGCAACTCGCCGGCCGGTCTCCCGAGGTGGCGGGATGGACGGCGCTGGCGGCCGCCCGCATCCTCGCCGAAGCCGGGGACGCGCAGCAGACCACGCACTTCATGGCTCTCATTGCGGATTCGTCGGCGCTCAGGTCCGGCCTGACGCTCGAGGCGGACGCCTGGGCGGCCTCAGGCGATACCGCCCGAGCCCTGGAGGCCCTGCGTGAGTTGCAGGCCGACCAGGCGACCGGCGCGGCTCGAGTGGGGCGAAAGGGCCGGGAGTGGCGTTACCGGCTGGCGCTGGGAGACTCGGCGGGCGCCGTGGCCGCGATGGAGGAACTGCTGCACGCGACGACTTCCGGGAGCGAAGCCCTGGCCGCCGCGAACGCGCACTGGAGGGTCGCCCGGAACTCGGGCCCCGAGATCCTGAGCCTGGTCGCAACGGCATTCGGTCGCGCGGCCGAGTTCGGTTTGGCGGTCCGGGCCTGGAGGGTGGCGGTGAGGGCGGGTGCGGTGCTCACCGAAACCGACAGGCTCGCGCTTGCCCGCGCCTACAACGGCAGCGGCGACCGGGGAAGCGCTGTGGAGGTGTATCGGGAGCTCCAGTCATCGGAGGACCAGGCCGTGGGGGCGGCCGCCTTGCGCGCATGGGCCACGATCCGGACCCGCCAGGGCCGGCACGGCGACTCCCGCATCCTGCAGGAGCGGCTGATCGAGCGGTATCCGTCCTCGCCCCAGGCGGTGGATGTGGTCTTCTTCCGCGGGGACGATCACCAGGACGCCGGCCGCCTGAACCAGGCGATCGAGGCATACGGCAGGGCCGCGTCCATGTCCGACACCGACCGATCCGGGCTGGCCCGGATGCGTTGGGCGCAGATTCACATTTCACGCGGAGAGCACCAGGAAGCCGCGCAACTCTTCGCGGACTATCTGGAGCGGTACCCGAACGGGCGCCGCTGGGAGGAGGCAAGCTACTGGGCCGTGCGCGCGGCGCGGGCCGCGGGCGACACCGCGGGCACCGGTGACCTGCTTGACCGCCTGCACGAGGAGAGCCCCCTGTCCTACTACGCGCACCTGGCCGCCGAAGCGAACGACGCTGTCCCGTCGCTCCCCCTCGATGCGGCCGCCGGTCCGCCGCCCCCGCTGCCGGATTGGCTGTCCCGCGACCTGGAGGTGCTGGCGGCGCTCGACGAGGCGGGTCTGGACGAAGGCGCGGAAGTCCATGTAGCCCGAATGAAGACCGCGGTTGCGGACTCGGTCGACCTGATGCTCGGTCTTGCGCGCGCCTTCAACCACGGCGGCCGTACGATCGACGGCATCCGCCTGGGCCGGGAGGTGCGGGAGCGGGGAGAGGAGTGGAGCCGGGCTCTGTTGGAGGCGGTGTATCCCTTTCCTTACCGGGCGCTGATCACCGCGCGCGCCGAGGAACTGGGGCTGGATCCGTACCTCGTCGCCGGTCTGATTCGCCAGGAGAGCGCCTTCGAGCCGGCGATCGGATCGTCCGCGGGTGCCATCGGTCTCATGCAGATCATGCCGGCAACCGGCAGACAACTGGCGCGCGCGCTCGGGCCCCGCGGCTATCGCACGGAATCGCTCAGAACCGCCGAGGTGAACGTCCACCTGGGTACCCGGTACCTGGCCGACCTGATGGAGCGCTACGATAGCGACCTCCCGATCGTGCTTTCGGCGTACAATGCGGGCCCGACCCGTGCCAATCGATGGAGACGATTCCCCGAGGCGGAAGACCCCCATCGGTTCACGGAGCGGATCCCGTTCGTCGAAACGCGCGGGTACGTCAAGAACGTCGTCCGGAACCGGGCGCTGTACAGCTGGCTCTACGGAAGTCCTTGACGCCCGGAGCCGCCCGTCCCCATCATGGAGCCGCGGCTGCTCGGCGAACTCGTGCCGGGAGGCCGGGCCGCACGGCATCACCATCAGTAATTGCGGAGGAATGCGGGAATGGCGAGAGGGACGGTCAAGTGGTTCAACGACTCCAAGGGCTACGGATTCATCGCACGCCCGACGGGCAGCGACGTATTCGTTCACTTCAGTTCGATTCAGGGGGAAGGCTTCCGAACCCTCGCCGAGGGCGAGGAGGTTGAATTCGAAATCCGCGAGACGGATCGTGGGCCGCAGGCGGCGAATGTAAGTCGCGCCTGACAATTCACATGGTCCGCCGGGCGCTCCGGTAGCCACAGCACCGTCCTGAGCGGCGCCAGACACCATGGACATCCCGGCCAAGACTGCGCCTCGGCTGTTCCTGATTGACGCCTACGCGTTGATCTATCGGTCGTACTTCGCATTCATCCATCGCCCCCTCACCAATGCGAGGGGGGAGAACACGTCCGCGCCCTTCGGCTTCGCGAACTTCCTGTACGCGATACGCGACCAGCACCAGCCGGACTACATCGCGGTGGTATTCGACGCCGGGCGCAGCCACCGCGAAGAGCTGTATCCCGAGTACAAGGCGACCCGCGAGAAGATGCCGCGGGAGCTCCGCGACAGCCTGCCCCGCATTCGGGAGCTGGTGGAGGCGTTCGGGGACCGTGTGATCGCCGTCGAGGGGTGGGAGGCGGACGATGTGATCGGCACCCTCGCCGCGCGTGGGGCGGAGGCGGGGCTGGAGGCGGTGATCGTGTCGGGCGACAAGGACTTCTTCCAGCTCGTCGGTGACGGTGTCCACCTGCTGAACCCGGGTCGCGGAGGGCCGCACGGGGTGGGACAGCAGTGGGTGGACGCGAGGGGTGCCGAGAAGAAGTTCGGTGTCGAGCCGTCCCAGGTGGTGGACTACCTGGCGCTGGTGGGGGACAGCTCGGACAACGTGCCCGGGGCGCCGGGGATCGGCCCCAAGACGGCGCAGAAGTTGCTGAGGGAGTACGGGACGGTCGAGGAGGTGCTGGCGCGCGCGGGGGAGATCAAGGCCAAGCGCGCGCGGGAGTCGCTGTTGGCGCATCACGACGAGGTGCTCCTCTCCAAGCAACTGGTGACGATCCGCACGGACCTGGAGCTGGACACCGATCTCGAGGAGCTGCGGGTGTCGGCGCCGGACAACGAACGGCTGCGCGCGCTGTACGTCGATCTGGAGTTTCGCACCCTGCTGGACCGGCTGGATGTGGCGGATGGGGGCGCCGCCGCGGTGGAGGCGGAAGAGGCCGCCGAGCAGATTCTCGTCACCGATTGCGTGGAGCTCGCGGCGGTCGCCAGGGCCTGCCGGGAGGCGGGCTCGATGGGCGTGGCCGTGCTGAATCGCACGCTCGATCCGATTCGCGGGGAGGTCGCCGGAGTGGCCATCGCGGCCCAACCGGGGCGCTGCTACTACCTGCCCCTCGCCCACGAGGCGGCGATGTCGCTGGAGCTGGGCGAGATGGACGATGGTCCCGCGCCCAACCTCCCCGCGCTGGGCAGCGCAGCATTCGCGCCGATTCGCGAGGTGCTGGCCGATCCGGAGATCGCGAAGGTCGGGCACGATCTCAAGCGTTCCCTGATCGCGTGCCGCCGCGCCGGGCTGGAGTTGGCGGGATCCCTCCAGGATGTCATGGTGGCGTCGTACGTCCTGGATCCAGGGCGCCGGGGCAGGGAGCTGGGTGCCCTGTCATCCGATCTGCTGGGCCGCGAACTCACGCCCGCGGCGAAGTTGCTGGGGACCGGCAGGAAGCGTCGACACTACGGCGACATTCCCGCCAGCGAGGCGCTTGCGTTCGCCTGTGAGCAGGTTGAGGCGCCTCTGCGGCTCTGGGATCGCTTTGCGGGTCAGATGGCCGCACAGGGGCTGGAACGGCTCTTCCTGGAGCTGGAGATGCCGCTGATCCCCGTACTGGCCGACATGGAGATGAATGGCATCGGCATCGACGCGGGATTCTTCGCGGCGATGAGCAGGCGCCTGGGCGACGAACTGCGGCTCATCCGCGAGGACATCTTCCGGGTCGCGGGCACCGAGTTCAACATCAACTCCACGCCGCAGCTGCGGGAGATTCTCTTCGAGCGACTCGAACTGCCCGTGCTGAAGCGCACCAAGACCGGACCGTCCACCGACTCCACCGTCCTGGAGGAGCTGGCGATCCGGGGTCATCAGCTGCCGCGCCTGATGATGGACTACCGCCAGCTGGAGAAGCTGCGCAACACCTACGTGGACGCGCTTCCGTCGCTGGTCAATCCGGAAACGCGGAGAATCCACACAACGTTCAATCAGGCCGTCGCGGCGACCGGCCGCCTGTCGTCCTCCGACCCCAACCTCCAGAACATCCCGATTCGCACCGCGGTGGGGCGCGAGGTTCGGCGCGGCTTCACGGCTCCCGAAGGTTCGATGCTGGTGACCGCGGACTACTCCCAGATCGAACTCAGGATCCTGGCCCACTTCTCCGGCGACGCAGTCTTTGTGCGCGCGTTCAGGGAGGGCAAGGACGTCCATCGCGAGACCGCGGCCGTGATCTTCGAGGTGCCGGTGGACGAGGTGACGGGCGGGATGCGCAACCAGGCCAAGACGGTGAACTTCGCCACGCTCTACGGTCAGGGGCCGTTCGGGCTGGCCCGCCAGCTGGGCATTTCGATGGACGACGCGAAGCGGTTCATCGAGCAGTACTTCGGGCGTTTCGCGGGCGTGCGCAGTTTTCTGGACGAACAGGTCGCGCATGCGAAGGAGGCGGGCTACGTGGAGACGCTGCTCGGCAGGCGCCGTTACATCCCGGAGCTGCGTGCGCGGGCGTGGAACGTGCGTCAGTTCGGCGAGCGGGTGGCGCAGAACACACCGATCCAGGGGACCGCGGCCGACCTCATCAAGGTGGCGATGATCCGGGTGCGCGAGGCGGTGGGCGACGGTCCCGGGGCGCGCATGCTGCTGCAGGTGCACGACGAGCTCGTCTTCGAGGTGGAGGAGGGGCGTGTCGCCGGTCTGACGGCGACCGTGGTGGAGGTGATGGAGTCCGCGCTGGAGCTGGATGTTCCGCTCAGGGTCGATGTCGGGACGGGCAGAACCTGGTACGACTGCAAGGGCTAGCAGCCCGGCCCCTCGCCGTCCTCGGTGCGACGCGCGGGTGTTCCACCGACTGCTGAACGAAAACCTGTCCCATCCAGCTATTGGAACGCCCCTCCGCCCGGCCCACACTTGTGCGCCAATGAGCAACCCGTCCACCAATCGAAACGGAGGTTAGGTCCGTGAGCCGCTCAGTCAACAAGATCATCCTGATAGGGAACGTCGGGAGCGACCCCGATGTGCGCGTCACGAGTGCGGGAGTGAAGGTGGCGCGCATTTCCCTGGCAACCAACTGGCGCACCGGCGGAGAGGACGCCGAGGAGCGCACCGACTGGCACCGGATCAATCTCTGGGGCCGGCTCGCGCAGGTGACCGAAGAGTACGTCTCGAAGGGGGACAAGCTGTTCGTGGAGGGGTACCTGCAGTACGACTCCTACGAGCGCGACGGGGTCACGATTCCCACTGCGGAGGTGCGTGCCCGGGAAATGATCATGCTGACCCCGCGGAGCGAGGCCGCTTGACCCGTGGCTGGGGTCAGTTCGACATCCAGAAGCCGGAGAGCGAGTCACCCTGCGGGCTGTCCCGGAGTTTTTCGAAGGCCCTGTTCCGGATCTGGCGGATCCGTTCGCGAGTCACACCAAGAAGCGAACCGATCTCCTCCAGCGTCCGCTCTTCACCGTCGTCGAGCCCGTAATACAGGTAGAGGATCTTGCGTTCGCGCTCGGTCAGGTAGCTGTCGAACATGGTCTCAAGGTAGTGGCGGCGCGCCATCGCCTCGACGTCTTCCTCGATCTCGGTTCCCTCTGCGCCGGCGAAGCGCTCTCCAAAACTGGCGCTGTCGCGATCCCCGCGGTCGAGGGGGGCGTCCAGACTCAACTCGGTGGCGGCGACTCGACGGAGTGCGCGCACCGTCTCGATGGGCTCGCCCATTTCCTGGGCGAGTTCCTGGTCGGTCGGGGTGCGGCCAAGCTGCTGAGTCAGCGCGGTATTGGTCCGTGCCAGACGCGCGAGGTTCGAGTTCTGGTTCAGCGGGATCCGGACGGAACGGGTCTGCTCGGCCAACGCCTGCAGCACGGTCTGCCGAATCCACCAGACGGCGTAGGAGATGAACTTGACACCCTTGTCGGGATCGAACTTCTTGACCGCTTTTAGTAAACCCTCGTTGCCGATGCACACCAGTTCGGCCAGCCCGAGGCCACGGCCCTGGTACTTCTTCACATACGAGATAACGAAACGGAGGTTGGCGGTGACGAGGCGTTCCGCCGCCTCCTTGTCACCCGTTCGAGCTCTTCGCGCGAGTGCTCGCTCCTCCTCGGGGTCCGAGATGAGTGGGTACCGTTCTACATCCTGAAGATACTGATCGAAGGAATCGAGACCGCGCGAGGCTGCGAACAATGCCGTCCTCCTGAAAGGGGTGAATCGTATCGCACTCCCCCGTGTTCGGAGCCGGGTACCGGCGCGAAGGGCGAAGAACATCTCGACTTCAGCGGCTCCACCGGGCCGGGGGGACAACCATTCTATGGCCCGGCGGGTTCCAAGTCAATTGTCTCTTTCACCGGGCACCGCAGCCGGGGAAGGGGACAGTGCGGCTAGCGCGACCCCAGGAAGGCGGCCGCGGGACCGGCCGCTCGGCTGCGGCGAACCTGCCGGTTGCCAAAGGCCGTCAGAAGGCTCACGGCGTCGTAGCCGAACCGGAACTGGGCCTGGCTGACTCCTCCCTTCTCGACCGGAACGGCGATGTCGAGACGCACCACGTTTCGCGCCCCGGAGGGGAAGGCCACTCGCAATCCGGCGCCGACCGAGGTGCGCAGACCCGAGTCGGTACCGAACGGCACGTCGCCGCGCCAACCAGCGCCCGCATCGGCGAACAGGGTGATTCCCAGGTCGAAGACATCGCGAAACGGACCATCCAGCACGATCCGGTCCTCCGCGTGGATCACGGCGCGTTGGGCTGCGGGAAAGTCCTCGCGGTCGTATCCGCGCACGCCGAACGGTCCCCCGAGCGTGAGCTGGAATGGGAGGGTGTTTTGCCATCCGCCGGCACCGGACACACCGATGACGAAGGTGTGCCGCGGGATCTCCTCGAGTTGCCGGGGTGTCCCTCCGGGGTGCCAGTAGAAGTAGGTCTCGAACTCGCCCACGAGATCCTGATAGTCGCCGCCGCCGCCGTCCGGGCGGAACCGCGTGCCTTCGACGCTCAACTCGGTGTTGAAGACCCAGCTGCGTCCGGCAGCCCCCGCAAACCATCCAAGCCGGGCGCGCAGTTCGCGGCCGTCGCTGCCGAGTGTCGAGGTGCGTCTGGACAGCGACGTCCCCAGCGCGACAAGCACCTGGGTTCCCACCCGAATGTCCTGCTCGCCGCGAATCGCGTCCAGGCCGCGGCGGGTGATGAAGCGAATGTTGCGCTTGCCGGCCAGGACGTTCAGATAGGCGCCCCTGCGCGGCTTGACGTGGGGACGAATCGCTTCGACCGTCGCGGAATCCGCTGCCAGGCGCTCGGAGAAGTCGAACCCCGACACGATTTCGACTTCTCCCGGAAACCGGTCGAAACGCACGTCCTCCCAGGACACCCCACCCCCCAGAACGGTCAGATCACCGGGGCTGCCGAGCCGTCGGCCGAGGGTCAACTCACCGAATCGAGTCTCGATGGGCAGGCTGGCGTTGGTGAATGCGGCCCCGGCGGGTCCGACGTAGCGGAACAGGTCTTCGCGGAGGGCGAATGACTCGATAAACGCCCACTGCCCCACTTCACCGACGAAGGGATATGCGAGCGACTCGGTGAAGAAGACGCCGGTACGTGTCCGCCCGCCGGAGAAATGTCCGTCGAGACGTGTGCCGGCCAACCGTTCGGTGCGAAGCTGTGCCCCGAGGTCACGCTGCTCGTCGCGGTTGGTGAGATAGAGGCCCAGCAGGGTGCCGGTGCCCAGGAAGTTCTCCTCGGTCGCGCTGACGTGCGTTATCAGCAATCCGTCGTCCCACTCGGGCCTGAAATCGAGCTTCAGCGACCAGTCGTCCCGCGTGTCGACGACGACGTGGACCTCGTCTTCATCCACCGGCACCGGGTAGACCTGCGCTTCGTCGATGAAGGGCAGGGCCCTGAGGATGCGTTCGGACTCATCGAGAAGCATGGGGTCAAAGCAGTCACCCGCCCGGAACAGAACCTCGTCTTCGATGAAGCTTCTCCGCGTCTTCCAGTGAACGCGATTCACGACCCAGTTGGCAAACCGGCGCATCCCGCTCAGCTCTCGCGCGGAGTCGGCCGGGGGCGTCTCGAAGATCGAGTGATTATCGACGAAAACGTGGCTGATGACGGCCCCCTCACAAGCGCCTGCCCGCCGGGGATCCGGGGGCGGTTCCTGTCCGGCCGCTTCCATGTCTGCCGCCGCGGCCCACAGCATCATGCTGAGGACCGCCCGACGGACGGTGGAGGCGGTCATGATTTCATCCGGAATGAGGCCGTGGGGAGCAGGGGGCAGCGACGCGGGGCACAGGCGGCCGGGACTTCTGTGAAGATGATTAGACCGCCCGGCCCGGCAAAGGGTTGGCGCCGCCCCGCGCAGGCGCGATTGACGCGCATTCGGCGTCTCCGGTAGGATCACTTGCTCGATCAGCTTCACAACATGGGAGACGAATCGTTGTCGACATTCGAAAGCGACGCGCTTGAGTACCACGCCGAGGGGCGCCCGGGGAAGATCGAAGTCGTTCCCACGAAGGCGGTCGCAACCCAGCGCGACCTGACGCTGGCATACAGCCCCGGGGTGGCCGAGCCGTGCATGGCCATCCACCACGATCCCGAGACGGCGTTTCAGTACACGGCACGCGGCAATCTGGTGGCCGTGGTGTCCAACGGCACGGCGGTACTCGGATTGGGCAACATCGGCGCGATGGCGGCCAAGCCGGTCATGGAGGGGAAGGGCGTCCTCTTCAAGAAGTTCGCCGGGATCGACGTGTTCGATATCGAGATCGGGACCGAGGACCCCCACGAGGTCATTCGTTTCTGCCAGTTGCTCGAGCCCACGGTCGGCGGGATCAACCTCGAGGACATTCGCGCGCCCGAGTGCTTCCTGATCGAGGAGACCCTGAAGAAGACCCTGGAAATCCCCGTCTTCCACGACGACCAGCACGGCACGGCGATCATCGCAGGGGCGGCCCTGCTCAACGCGCTTGAGATTTCCGGCCGCGATCCTGGCGATGCCCGCGTGGTCTTCAGCGGTGCCGGCGCGTCCGCGCTTGCCACGGCCCGTCACTGCCTGCGGCTCGGCGTGAAGGCGGAGAACATGCTCATGGTCGACCGCGCCGGGGTGATCTACGAAGGCCGCGAGGAGGGGATGAACGAGTACAAGGTCCCCTTCGCGACCACGCGAGCGGAACGCACGCTGACCGAGGCGATGGACGGCGCCCACGTCGTCATCGGCCTTTCGGCGAAAGGGGTGATCACCCCCCGAATGGTGGCGTCGATGGCGCCCCGTCCGATCATCTTCGCCCTGGCGAACCCCGACCCGGAGGTGACGCCCGAGGATGTCGCCGAAGTCCGCAACGACGCGATCATCGCCACCGGCCGCTCCGACTATCCCAACCAGGTCAACAACGTCCTGGGGTTCCCGTTTCTCTTCCGGGGGGCGCTGGATGTGAGGGCGCGGACCATCAACCAGCGCATGATGCTCGCCGCGACCCGGGCGCTGGCCGAGTTGGCCCGCGACGACGTGCCGGAGTCGGTGCTGAAGGCCTACGGCGACGATGCATTCGAGTTCGGGCCCGAATACCTGATCCCGAAACCGTTCGACCCCCGGGTACTGCTGCACGTGGCACCGGCGGTGGCGAAGGCGGCCATGGACTCCGGGGTGGCCAGGACCACCGTCGACCTGGAGGAATACCGGCACAAGCTCGAGGCCAGCCTGGGTCCGGGACGCGAGGCGATGCGGAGGATCCTCGGCCGTGCCAGAAAGGAACCCGCCCGCATTGTTCTGGCCGACGGGTACAACGACCGCGTCCTGCGCGCGGCGGCGCAGGTGGTACAGGAAGGAACCGCCCGCATCGTCCTCATCGGCAAGCACGACAAGATCCATCGTCGCGGCGCCGAACTGGGGATCGAGCTGGACGGGGTCGAGTGCATCCACCCGCCGTCGGTCGAGCGCACCCGGTACGCGTACGCGGACGAGTTCTACCGCCGCCGGGCGCGCAAGGGGCTCACGCTGGCCGAAGCGCGCGCCCGCGCCTACCAGCCCGTCTACTTCGCCTCGATGATGGTGCGAGCGGGAGACGCCGACGCCATGGTCGCCGGAATCGACTCCAACTACCCGGAGATCCTCAGGCCCGCGCTCGAGGTCATCGGCACCTCGCCCTCGGTCGACCGCGTCTCGGGGCTCCATATCGTCGCCTTCCGCGACCGCGATCCCCTCTTCTTCGCCGACACGACGGTCAACATCGACCCGGACCCCGCCACCCTCGCCGAGATCGCGATCTCGGCCGCGAGGTTCGTTGGCGACCTCGGCATCCAGCCCCGGATCGCCATGCTGTCGTTCTCCAATTTCGGGTCGGTGCGGCACCCCGAAGCCGAGAAGGTCCGGGAGGCCGTGAGGTGGGTCAAGAGACTTGCGCCCGGACTGGCGGTGGACGGCGAGATGCAGGCGGACGTGGCGGTCGACGAGCACATCCTCGGGCAGACGTATTCCTTCAGCGACCTTACGGGGCCGGCCAATGTCCTGGTCTTCCCGACCCTGAGCGCCTCCAACGCCTGCTACAAACTCATCAGCCAGCTGGGCGACGCCGAGGTCATCGGTCCCATTCTTCTGGGCATGGATCGACCCGTCCACATCCTGCAGCGCGGAAGCTCGGTGCTGGAGGTCGTGCACCTCATCGGGATTGCATCGGTAGACGCGCGCGCGCCACGCAGTCAAATTAGCAGGTTGGCGGGCGCACGAGGCGCCGCCGCGGATTAGGCGATACACCCGAGTTACGGACTACAATAATGCTTGTGGCAGAAGCACCAATGACCGCTCTGCGCGCCGAAGGACTGGATCCGAAAGGACGGGTTCGCCGCAACCTCGCGCCCGCGGAACTATACGAAGAGACCCTTCGGCTGGGCACCGGGCGACTGGCGCACGGCGGCGGCCTCGTCACCCTCACCGCCCCCCACACCGGCCGCTCCCCGAACGACCGCTTCGTCGTCCACGAATCGGGTTCGAGCGGCCTGATCGACTGGGGCGACATCAACGTCCCCATCGCCGAACAGCACTACGAACTCCTCAAGGCAGGAATCATCGACCGCCTCAACGGCACCGACCTCTACGTCCGCGACGCCAAAGCCGGCGCCGATCCCCGCTACGGCATCAGGGTCCGCGTGATCTCGGAGAGTCCGTGGCACGACCTCTTCGCACGCAACATGTTCCTGCGGCTGGCCCCCGGCGAGGAAGCGGGTTTCGAACCCGACTTCATCGTCTACCATGCCCCGTCGATGCAGGCGGACCCCCGCCGTCACGGCACGAATTCCGGCGCGTTCATCGTGGTCAACTTCACGGAGCGCGTCGTTCTGGTCGGCGGCACCGCATACGCCGGCGAGATCAAGAAGTCCATCTTCTCGGCGCTCAACTTCATGCTGCCGGGCCGCGGCGTCCTGCCCATGCACTGCTCCGCGAACATCGGGGCGGGGGGCGACACCGCGCTCTTCTTCGGCCTTTCGGGAACCGGCAAGACCACGCTGTCCGCCGACCCGGACCGCCGCCTGATCGGCGACGACGAACACGGCTGGAGCGCAGACGGCGTCTTCAATTTCGAGGGCGGCTGCTACGCCAAGACCATCCGCCTCTCACCCCGGGGCGAGCCCGACATCTACCGCGCGACACGCATGTTCGGCACGATCCTCGAGAACGTCGTCCTCGACGAGCGCACGCGCGAAGTCGACTACGACTCGGCGGAGATCACCGAGAACACGCGCGCCTCGTACCCGATCCACTACATCGAGAACGCGGTGCCGTCGGGCCAGGGCGGGCATCCCGAGAACGTCGTGTTCCTCACCGCCGACGCATTCGGCGTGCTGCCCCCGATCGCCCGCCTCGACACGGCGCAGGCGATGTACCACTTCCTGTCGGGCTACACGGCCAAGGTCGCCGGCACCGAACGCGGGGTCACCGAGCCGCGCGCGGCCTTCAGCGCCTGTTTCGGGGCGCCCTTCCTGCCGCGGCCCGCGACCGTCTACGCCGACCTCCTCGGCGAGAAGACGCGCGTCCACGACGCCAAAGTGTGGCTCGTCAACACCGGGTGGACCGGTGGCCGCTACGGCATCGGCAGCCGCATGAAGCTCGGCTACACCCGGGCGATGCTCGCTGCCGCCCTCGAGGGCCGCCTTGACGATGCCCCGCACACGGTCGATCCGGTCTTCGGACTGCGGGTTCCGAGCCGGGTCCCGGGAGTGCCGGACGACGTGCTGCTGCCGCGCGGCACCTGGGCGGACGGGAGCCAATACGACGCGGCGGCCGCGGAGCTGGCGGCCATGTTCAAGAGCAACTTCGAGCGCTTCGCAGGCGGTGCCTCCGCGGCGGTCAGGGCTGCCGGGCCGGCGTAGGGGCCTTTGGCGCGCGTCTCGGCCGCAGCGGGCACTCCGGGGGCCCTCAAACAACGACAGGGGCTTTCGCGGCCCACGGACTGCGCGCGTGGCCGCTCTCGCCGCTCGGCAGGGTTTACCGGGCTGCTCGCGGCGCTGGTCCTGGCGAGCGCCTGCGAGCAGGCCGAGATCGTGCAGGACCGCTTCCGCGACCTCACGCCGCATGAAGCCTACGCCGCCTCGCTCGCCGCCGCCGGGCTGGGCGAAACGGCGCTCGCAAGAGACTGGGCAGCGGCCGGCCGGGACGCACTTGAGAGCCCGGTCACCGTCACGCCTCCCTTCGAAGAGGAAGGCTACATCACGCCCGAGGACCCCTCGGCGGTGGCCTACCGCATCCACATCCCGCGCGGCCGCAAGCTGGTGTTTGCGGTCTCGCTCGAGTCGGAGCCCGACACCCGCCTTTTCATCGACCTGTTTCGTCTGCCCAACGACGGCGGTGACCCGCCGAGGCCGGTGTTCTCTTCGGATTCGCTGTCGCGCGTCTTCACCCACGAGGATCCGTGGCGCGAGGGCGAGTACGTCCTCCGCGTCCAGCCGGAACTGCTCCGGGGCGGCACCTACCAGGTCATGCTGGGCGAGGAGAACGCCTTCGCCTTCCCCGTCGAGGGTCACGGCCCCACCTCGATTCTGAGCTTCTTCGGTGCGGCCCGGGACGGAGGCCGCCGCCAGCATCACGGCGTCGATGTCTTTGCGAGGCGCGGCACCCCGGTGCTTGCCAGCGTGGACGGACGCGCGAGCCGGATCCGCACGACGCGCCTCGGCGGCAAGGTCGTCTGGATCCGCGACTCATTCCGCGAGGCCAGCGTCTACTACGCGCACCTCGACAGCCAGCACGTGAGCGACGGCGATCTCGTCAAACAGGGCGACACGATCGGCTTCGTCGGCAACACCGGCAACGCCCGCACCACGCCGCCCCACCTGCACTACGGCATCTACCGCCGCGGCCAGGGCCCGATCGACCCGTACCCGCTGCTCGCGCCGGCCCGGACAGCCCGCCCCGCGGCAACCGCCGACGCCGCCCTCCTCGGCGCCCAGGTTCGCCCCCGCAACGACGGGATCCGCCTGCGCGCCGGCCCCGGAACCCGCATCGAGATCCTGCGCGAACTCGCCGCCGAACACGAAATGCGCGTCCTGGGCGCCGCCGGCGAATGGTTCCGGGTGCGATTGCCCGACGGCGGCGCCGGCTATGTCGCCGCGCGCCTCACCGAGCCGGTCGCCGCGCCGGCGGCACGCACCGAGCGCACCGATCCCGACGCACAAGCCCCGGGCAGCTGAACGCAAACGCAAGACGGCCCTGCCGGGCCCCACCGGAGAAACGACCCCATGGCCCGCCAGTACTGGCTGATGAAGAGCGAACCCTACGTCTATTCGATCGACGACCTCGAGCGCGACGGAACCACCCACTGGGACGGCGTCCGCAACTACGCCGCCCGCAACCTCATGCGCGACAGGATGCGGATCGGCGACCGCGTGCTCTACTATCATTCCAACGCCAGGCCCCCCGGCGTCGCCGGCATCGCCGAGGTGTGCCGCGAGTCCTACCCCGATTTCACCCAGTTCGACGAGTCGAACAAGTACTTCGACCCCAAGGCGACCGAGGAGACCCCCCGCTGGTTCATGGTCGACATCCGCTTCATCGAGAAGTTCGCCGCAGAGGTGAGCCTGCCGCGGATCCGTGCGACGCCCGAGCTTGCGAAGATGGTCCTGGTGAACCGCAGCCGCCTGTCGGTGCAGCCGGTCACCGAAGCCGAGTACGAGCATATCGTCGCAATGGCGAAGGAGGGGGTGGGAGGATGACGACCCCACACGGCCTCGCGGCCAATTACATAGCCGGTGAGTGGTCATCAGGGGACGCCTGCGAGAGACTCGCCGTCACCGACCCGGCCACCGGCGAGGCCCTTGGCGCCGTCCCCGACTCGGGCCGGACAGAGGTCGACCGCGC
Source organism: Gemmatimonadota bacterium (assembly GCA_022826565.1). Lineage (GTDB taxonomy): Bacteria > Gemmatimonadota > Gemmatimonadetes > Longimicrobiales > Gaopeijiaceae > Bin94. The sequence continues at coordinate 79,212 of JAJDUP010000005.1, forward strand.
GGTCGCCGCCGCCAGCGCAGCCTTTCCCGCCTGGCGCCGCACCCCCGTCCCGGAGCGCGCACGCGTCTTCTTCCGCCTCAAGGCGCTGCTGGACGAGCACCACGACGACCTCGCGGTGAGCCTCTCGCGCGAACACGGCAAGAACGTCGCGGAGACGTGGGGCGAGGTGCAGCGCGGCATCGAAAACGTCGAGCACGCCGCCGGCATGCCGACGCTCATGATGGGCGACACCCTGGAGGACATCGCCCGCGGCGTCGACTGCGAGACCGTGCGCCAGCCGATCGGCGTCTTCGCGGTGATCACCCCGTACAACTTCCCCGTGATGATCCCGCTCTGGTTCTGGCCGTACGCGGTCGCCGCGGGCAACACGGTCGTGCTCAAGCCGAGCGAGCAGGATCCGCTCACGCACCAGCGCGTGGTCGAGCTGGCCGAGCAGGCGGGGCTGCCGCCGGGCGTGCTGAACGTGGTGCACGGTCGCAAGGGGACGGTGGAGGCGCTGATCGACCACCCGGGCGTGGCAGGGGTGTCGTTCGTGGGGTCGAGCCAGGTGGCGAAGATCGTCTACGAGCGCGCCGGCGCGGCGGGGAAGCGCGTGCAGGCGCTGGGCGGCGCCAAGAACCACATGATCGTGCTCCCCGACGCCGACCCGGAGATGGTGGCCGAGGCGGTGGTGAGTTCGGTGTTCGGGTCCGCGGGGCAGCGCTGCCTGGCGGGGTCGGTGGTGGTGGGGGTGGGTGACGCGTACGGACCGATGCGCGAGGGCGTCCTGGACGGGGCGGCCTCGCTCAAGGTGGGGCGGGGGCTGGATGACGGCGTCGACATGGGGCCGGTGATCTCGGGAGCGCACCGCGACCGCGTCACCGCGTTCATCGACGAGGGCGAGCGCGACGGCGCGCGGCTGCTCATGGATGGCCGCGACGCGAGCGTGGCCGGGTACCCGCGCGGCCACTGGGTCGGCCCCACCGTCTTCGAGGACGTGACGCCCGAGATGCCGATCGGCAGTGAAGAGGTGTTCGGGCCGGTCGCCGGGCTGGCGCGGGCGGCGAGCCTGGAGGCCGCGCTCGAAATGCTCGCGAAGAGTCGCTACGGCAACGCGGCCTCGATCTTCACCAACTCGGGCCGCGCCGCGCGGGAGTTCCGCTACCGCGCCGGCATCTCGATGATCGGGATCAACATCGGGGTCGCCGCGCCGATGGCGTTCTTCCCCTTCGGCGGGACCCGGAACTCCTTCTACGGCGACCTGAAGGCGCAGGGCCGCGACGCGGTGTCGTTCTTCACGGATCAGCGCGTGGTGATTTCGCGATGGTGAGGCGTGGCCTGTCCGCATCGCGCCGATGCCGCGGAGTGATTCAAGGGCGATGTAATCTCAACATTACAATGTGTAATGTGTAGTTGTCATGTGACCGGGACGGAGCAACCATGGAAGCAGTAGCGAGCCGCGGCGCCGAGATCTTCGCCGAGCAGCGGAAGTACATCTTCGACTGCGTGATCCCGCTCTACGAGGAGCCGCTGGCCATCGCCGAAGGCAAGGGCTGCCGGGTCAGGGATTTTGACGGCCGCGAATACCTCGACGCCTTCGCGGGGATCCTCACCACGTCGCTGGGGCACTGCCACCCGGCCGTGGTCGCGGCAGTGCAGGAACAGGCGGCCCGCGTCGGCCATCTCTCCACCCTCTACGTCAACGACCGCCAGGTCGAGGCGGCGCGCGGCCTGGCCGGGATCGCGCCGGGCGACCTGCGCCGCACCTTCTTCCTGAACAGCGGGGCGGAGGCGATCGAGACGGCGCTGCAGGCGGCGCGCCTGCACACGGGCCGCACCGAGGTCATCGCGCTGCGCCAGGCGTACCACGGCCGCACCAGCATGGCCTCGGCGGTCACCGCACACGCGCCATGGCGCGTTCTACCCGCCACCTCGACCGGGGTCACGCACGCCCTCTCGCCGTACCCGTACCGCGCCCCCTTCGGCGCCGCCTCCGACGAGGAGCTGGTCGAGATCTACGCCCAGGACCTGATCGAGGTCATCGAGACCACCACGAACGGCCGTCCCGCCGCCTTCATCGCCGAGACCATCCAGGGCGTCGGCGGATACATCGTCCCGCCCAGGGGCTACTTCCAGCGCATGGCCGACGTCATCCGGTCGTACGGCGGCCTCTTCATTTCGGACGAGGTGCAGGCCGGGTTCGGTCGCACGGGCGGCCGCTGGTTCGGGATCGAGCACTGGGGCGTGGTCCCCGACATCATGGTGATGGCGAAGGGGATCGCGGGCGGCATGCCCGTGGGCGCCACCATCACGACCGACGAGATCGCGGGGAGCTGGCGCGGCAAGACCCTCTCGACCTTCGGCGGCAACCCCATCTGCATGGCCGGGATGGTGGCCGCGCTCGACGTCATGCGCGCCGAGGACGTGCCAAGCCGCGCCCAAGAGCGCGGAACGCAGCTTCGCGGCGCGCTCGACAACCTGGCCGCCACCCACCCCTGGATCGGCGAGGTGCGCGGCATGGGCCTGATGCAGGCGCTGGAGCTGGTGGAGGACCCGGCCACCAAGGAGCCTGCGCCGCGCCTGGCCGGCATGCTCCTCAACGCGGCGAAGGACGAGGAGCTGCTGATCGGGATCGGCGGGCTTCACGGCCATGTCATCCGCCTCGGGCCGTCGCTGCTGATCTCGGAGACCGAGGTCGACGAGGTGACCGCGCGGCTGGGGCGTGCCTGTGCGGCGGTGGAGGCGGCCAGGTGAATGCCGGCGCGCGGCGAGGACCGGGCGGCCGGAGCGAGCCTACCGGGTCGGCGGTCGCGGAGGTACGCCGATGATCGCCGGGCTGCCCGTCGGCACCTGGGTGCTGATGGCGTTCGCGGTCGTGCCGGGCATCGTCCTGGTGACGGCGGCGTACCGGGTGCACAGGCGCGGCGATGCGCAGGCAAGCGAGCCGCAACCCGATCCAGGCGCTCCGCGGCAGGCGACGCAGCGAGGGGAGGGTGGCCGTGGGTGAGGCCGGGGTGGCGGTGCGATGATCGGCGTGCTTGTCACCTACTTCGCAATCCTCATCGGAATCGGATGGTGGGCCAGTCGCGAGAGCCGCTCCGTGGCGGGGTTCTACGTGGCCGGGAAGAAGCTGCCGTCGTGGGTGATCGCGTTTTCGTCGAACACGACCGGCGAGAGCGGGTGGCTGCTGCTCGGGCTGACCGGGATGGGGTACCTGGTCGGCTTCCACGCGCTGTGGGTCGTTCTGGGCGAAGTGATCGGGGTGGCGCTGGCGTGGTCGGTGGTGGCGCGGCCGTTCAAGGAGTTCACGGACCGGTACGACGCGATCACGGTGCCGGACTACCTGGCGGACCGGTTCGCGGATCGCGCGCACGTGCTGCGGCTGGTGAGCGCTGTGATCATCTTCACGATGGTGGGGGCGTACACGGCGGCGCAGCTCACCGCGTCGGGCAAGGCGTTTTCGTCGTTCCTGGGGACGAGCTACGAGGGCGGCGTGCTGCTCGGGGCGGCTGTGATCCTGCTGTACACGAGCATCGGCGGCTTCAAGGCCGTGGCGTACAGCGACGTGGTGCAGGGGGTGCTGATGTTCCTCTGCCTGCTGCTGCTCCCGATCTTCGGAATCTGGCAGGCGGGAGGATGGGGCGAGCTGATGGCGGGCATCGGCGAGATCGACCCGGCGCTGCTGCTGCCGATGGGCGAGCACGGCTGGTCGGCGGCGGGTGTGATCAGCGCGCTGAGCTTCGCCGGGATCGGGCTGGCGTTTCTGGGGGCGCCGCAGCTGCTGACCCGGTTCATGTCGGCGCGGAACCGGAGCCAGATCGGCGAGGGCGGGGTGATTGCGGTGCTCTGCATCGTGGTCTTCGACATCGGCGCCGTGCTGACCGGCGTGGCGGGCCGCTACCTCTTCCCGGGGCTGGCCGATCCGGAGACGGTGCTCCCGGTGATGTCGACCGAGTTCTTCCCGGCGCTGATCGCGGGGGTGATCCTGGTCGTCGTGCTGGCCGCGATCATGTCGACGGTGGATTCGCTGCTGATTCTGGCGTCGTCGGCGGTGGTGCGCGATACGGTGCAGAAGGTCTTCCGGCCGGATTTCTCGGACCGGCGGCTGGCGCTGATCGGCCGCGGCCTGACGGTGGTGATCGGGCTGGGGGGATTGGCGGTGGCGCTGCCTGAATCCCGCATGATCTTCTGGTTCGTGCTCTTTGCGTGGTCGGGGCTGGCGTCGGCGTTCACTCCGGTCGTGCTGTGCTCGCTCTTCTGGCGCGGGACGACGCGCGTCGGTGCGATCTGGGGGATGATCGCCGGGTTCCTCACCGCGGTGGTGTGGGTGCTGCCCATCCTGCCTGGATCGGAGGCCGGCGGAATCGCCCTGAAGGAGCACTTCTACGACCTCTACGAGATGATCCCGGGGTTTGCGGTAGGCTTTGCCGTTACAATCGGGGTGAGTCTGTTCACGAAACCGCCGCCCGACGCGGGCCCCGTGCTGGACGACGTGAAGCGGGTGGTGGGCGGGCCGTTCACGCCGGCCGCGGGTGCGGGTCGCGGTGCGGAGATGCCGGTCGGCGGCGGAGACGGGTAGCCCGGGCAAGCGGGACGGGAGAACGAGCGCGATGGCGAAGAAGGGTCAGCGGAAGAAGGCGAAGGGGCGGGGCGGCGGCGCCAAAAAGGGTGCCGCAAAGAAGGCCGGGCCCAGGAAGAGCGCCGCGAAGAAGACCGACGCCCGCAGCGGCGGCCTGATGGAGTGGGTGCGCTCGCTCGCGGTGGCGTTCGTGATCTTCCTCATCCTGCGGATCTTCCTCATCGAGACCTACGTCATCGATTCCGGATCCATGAAGAACACGCTGCTCGTCGGCGACTTCCTGGCCGTCAACAAGCTGGCGATCGGTCCCCGGATCCCGTTCACGAACATCCGCCTCCCCGGCTACTCGGAGCCGCGCCGCGGCGACATCCTCGTCTTCGACCCCCATCATGAGGAGGACATGACGCTGGTGAAGCGGCTCATCGGCATGCCCGGCGACACCCTCGAGATGCGCGACAAGGTGCTCTACCTGAACGGCGAGGCGCAGGACGAGCCCTACGTGGCGATCATCGGCGACCGCGACCAGGTCGATCCGCAGATGTACTGGCAAAACCAGAACCTGGTGGACGGACCGGACGTCAACTACCACCCGACCTGGGACAACTGGGGACCGCTGGTCGTCCCCGAGGGACACTACTTCATGATGGGGGACAACCGCGACGACAGCCTGGATTCGCGCGTCTGGGGCCTCCTCGAAGGCTGGCGGTTCAAGGGCCGGGTGGCCTTCATCTACTTCTCCTACGACCGCGATTCGTTCAGTCCCTTCCCCTGGATCACCGAGGTCCGCGGTAGCCGCATCGGGGACAGGGTCCGATAGTACATGACCTGCGGCGCTCGTCGCCGCGGGGGTACAACGGCTGGAGGACGAGATGAAGTCAGTGACGCGGGGACAGTTCCTGGGCATGGCGGCGGGCACGGCGGGGGCGGGTTTGCTGAGCGGTTGCGACGCGGGGCCGGGCGCGGCGGACGGAGGCGACGCGGATGGAAGCGGCCTCGACGCCGACCTGATCGTCCACGGCGGCACCATCCACACGCTGGACGAGGACAACCCGGCGGCACAGTCGCTTGCCGTGCGGAACGGGCGTTTCGTGGCGGTCGGGTCCCGCGGCGAGGTGGACAACCTGCGTGGTCCCGGCACCGAAGTCATGGACCACCGAGACGCGGTCATCACCCCTGGGTTCATCGACGCGCACAGCCACCCGGCCGGCGCGGGCGTGCGCGAGCTCAAGGACGTGAACGTCGACGTGCGCAGCATCGCCGAGATCAAGGAACTGATGGCGGCGCGGGCCCGCGATACGCCACCCGGCGAGTGGATCCAGGGCTTCAAGTACGACGACACCAAGCTGGCCGAGGGGCGGCCGCTGAACCGGCTCGACCTGGACGAGGCGGTGCCGGACCACCCGGCGGTGGTGGGGCACCGGGGCGGGCACACCAGCGTGTACAACTCGCGCGCCTTCGCGCTGGCGGGGGTCACCGCCGACACGCCCGATCCGCGCGGTGGAGCGTTCTACCGCGAAGACGGGGAGCTGACCGGCCTCGTCGCCGAGCGCGCGAACTACGTCTTCTCGGCGCTGATCCCGAACATGCACTCGGATGACGATCGGCGCGCCGGCGTGAAGCTGATCACCGAGCTGATGGCGCGGGAAGGGCTGACCTCGTTCCACGACGCGGGGACGTCGGCAAACAGCATGCGTGCCTATCAGGCCGCCTACGCCGCAGACGAATTGTCATGCCGCGTTTACATGATGTTACGTGGACCTTACAGCTACCTCCGCGAGGCCGGGGTAGCGACCGGGTTCGGCGACGAATGGCTGCGCGTGGGCGGGGTCAAGTTCAGCGCCGACGGTTCCGCGTCCGAGCGCACGATGCGCATGAGCACGCCGTACGTGGGCCGCCCGGACGACTACGGCATCCTCACCATGAACCAGGAGGAGATTCACGAGGCGGTCGAGGTGGCGCACCGCGCCAACTGGCAGGTCGGGATCCACGCCAACGGCGACGTGACGATCGACATGGTCCTCAACGCATACGAGCGCGTCCAGGAACTGTGGCCGAGGCCGAACCCGCGGCACCGCATCGAACACTGCTCGCTCGTGAATCCCGACCTTCTCGCACGGATCAAGGCCGCCGGGGCGGTGCCGACGCCCTTCTACACCTACGCCCACTACCACGGGAACAAGTGGGTCGAGTACGGGCCCGAGAAGATGGAATGGATGTTTGCCCACCGCTCGTTCCTGGACTACGACATTCCGGTCGCGCCGGCGTCGGATTACACGCCCGGGCCCTACGAGCCGCTGATGGCGATCCAGAGCATGGTCACGCGCAAGGACTTCGACGGGCGCTTGTGGGGACCCAGCCAGCGGATCACCGTGCCCGAGGCGATGCGGATCTGTACCATGGGCGGCGCCTACGCATCGTTCGAGGAGGACATCAAGGGGTCGGTCACGGCGGGCAAGCTGGCCGACTTCGTGGTGCTGGCGTCCGACCCGCATGACGCGGACCCGGACGCGATCAAGGAGATCCCGGTGCTGCGGACGGTGGCGGGGGGACGGGTGACCTGGGAGGGTTGATCCTCCAGATGGAGGTTTGACCCGGGAGCCGCGTGTGGATTATCCTTTCGGCCAACGGATATTCTCTCAATAGCAAAGTTGGAACAATGAAGACCACTGTCGATATTCCCGACCAGGAATTGGCGGACGCTATCCGGTTCACCAACGCGAAGACGAAGCGCGAAGCCATTGTGGGCGCCATCGTGTACTTCAACCGGCGCATGCGCATGGCGGAACTGACCAGGTTCGGCGGGACCTGCCCGGATCTGGTCACGCCGGAGGAAGTCCAGGCCGCCCGTCGGCGGAGTTGAGGCATTGCTTCTCGTCGATACTTCGTCCTGGATCCATTTCCTTCGGCCCGATGGCGATCCACGTGTACACGCCCGCGTAGAGGCCGCGCTCGAAAGCGGGGAAGCCTGCTTGTGCCCGATCGTGCAGCTGGAACTCTGGAACGGTGCCCGTGGAGCGCATGAACGACACGTGTTACGGGAATTCGCCCGCGTCGTCCCCGAGCTGGCAATCGAGGGTGAGGTTTGGAGAAAGGCGTACGAACTGGCGACGCATGCGCGGGCCCGGGGAGTGACCGCCCCGGCAACGGATGTCCTGATTGCCGCCTGCGCTCTCCACCACGGTGCGGATCTGGAGTCCGCCGATTCGGACTTCGACCACTTGGCGGCTGTGGGAGGTCCGACTCGTTTGACACAAGTGCGCGAGTCTGACTAAGTTCATTGGACTAGACTAATATCTACGCGGAGACCTCCGGTGCGCACCTACAACATGCACGAAGCCAAGACGCACCTCTCCCGGCTGGTCCGCGAGGCCGTGGCCGGTGATCCCTTCATCATCGCGCGCTCAGGGAAGCCGTTGGTGAAGGTGGTGTCGGTCGAGTCGCCCGGGCCGGAGGCGGTGCAGCGAACGGGGTTCATGCGTGGCCGGATCTCCGTGCCCGACGACTTCGACGCCATGGGAACCGAGGAAATCCTGAAGACTTTCAAGGGTGGAGAGTGACGGCTCTCCTCGACACGCATCTCCTGCTGTGGGCTGCCGGCCTTCCCGACCGGTTGCCGCTTGAGGTGCGCGAATTGCTGGCCGACCCTGCGACGGAACCGGCGTACAGTGCTGCCTCACTCTGGGAAGTCGCCATCAAGAGCGGGCTGGGACGCACCGATTTCTCGGTGGACCCGCGGCTACTCCGTCGCGGACTGCTCGAAAACGGCTATACCGAGTTGCCCGTAACCGGGACTCATGCGGTTGCCGTGGATCTGCTGCCCGAGATCCACAAAGACCCGTTCGACCGAATCCTCATCGCTCAGGCGCAGGTGGAGGGGATCACGCTGTGGACCATGGATGAGGTCGTGGGGCGTTATCCGGGACCGATCCGGGTGGCCAAGCAGTGATTGACCCCGGCGCCGAATCCCCCCTCACCGTCCCCCGCCACCCACCGGCCACGGCGGCCCCTGGTGTTCGGCGGACACCGGCGCCAGTCCCATGTACACGAACTTCTGGATGCGTTTGCCCTCGTAGGTCTCGGTCGTGTAGACGTTTCCCTGCGAGTCGGTGGCGATGCTGTGCACGCCGATGAACTGGCCCGCCTGCCTGCCTCCGTCGCCGAACGTCGTCAGGACCTCGAGCGATGCGCGATCCATGACGTAGACCCGGTGATTGCTGCCGTCGGCGACGTACATGTAGCGCTGCCCGGGATCGCGTGAGAAGGCGAGATCCCAGGTTGAGCCGCCGCCCAGCGTGCGCGGCGCGATCAGCACCTCGTCCACGAACGTCCCGTCGGTCTGGAAGACCTGGATCCGGTCGTTCGGACGGTCGCAGACGTACACCAGACCGTCCAGCGAGGGCTCGGCGCAGTGGACCGGCGTGCGGAACTGCTGGAGAGGCGGTGCGTCCGGATCGTACGGCGGGGTGGGCGTGTCGTCCGGGGCGTTGCCGTAGGCACCCCAGTAGCGCTTGAACGCGCCGGTCGACGCATCGAGCACCGCCACGCGGCGCCCGCCGTAGCCGTCCGCGACGTATGCCTCGTTGGCTTCGGCGTGGAACGCCACCTTGGCGACCCGGTTGAAGCGCGTCTCGCTGTGGCTGTCGGGCTCCTGCCCCACCTCCGGCTGCCCGTAGGACGCCAGAAACCGGCCGTCGCGCGAGAATTTGAGGATGTGCGAGTCGATTGCGCCGTTGCCGCCGATCCACACGTTATCCATGTGGTCGACCGTGATTCCGTGGTTCGAGGCGGGCCACACGTACTCGTCGGAGGGGCCGCCCCATGAGTTGACCAGGTTCCCCTCGGGATCGAATTCGAGGACTTCGGGCGCGGCGCGGCAGCATTCGGCCGTCGGCGGGTCGGCCTCCGCGCCAAGCTCCGTGCCCGCGTCGATCGAGGCGCGCCGGTGGATGATGAAGACGTGGTCGCGAGAGTCCACGCCCACACCGATCGTGGAGCCGAGCAGCCAGTGCTCCGGCAGCGGCTTCGGCCAGAACGGATCCACCTCGAACCTGGGCGCCACCGCGCTGTCCCCGGCTCCGGTGGAGGCCGCTTCATCGATCGCCTCCCCGCCGCACGCGAGCGCGATGGCGAGGCCGGCGATCACACCGCCGATTAGGTGTCGTCGCTTCACGTCCATGGCCGTCTCTCCTTGTGAGTTGGAGTTGCGGGTGCGAACCCTGCCGCCCGCGTCCAGTCTAGCTGACCCCCTTCAACTGCACCACGATCACCTCGACGGGCTCCGGCCCCTCGTTGACGTCGCCGTGCAGTTCACCCGGCGGGTCCGCCTCCAGCCAGTAGGCGCTGCCCGTCTCCCAGGTCATGTCGTGGCGCTCGCCGGCGTCGTTCACGACTGTCAGCGTGCCGCCCTTGAGCGCGATGATCGCGCGGGGGTTGTCATGGCGATGCATCTCGAGCGGCTGGTTGGGGACGATGACGCTCTTCCACACGGTGACGTGCTCGTTCTCGAACTGCGGGGTGCGGCCGGTGGTCTGGGCGGGCTCCTCGGCAGCGTCGGCAGGCTGTCCGGCGGGCTCGTCGGCCGCCTGTTCGCCCGGCTGGCCGCAGGAGGAGATGGCGAGGACGAGAAGGGGCGTGAGCGACTGGGCGATTCTCATTGGGGCACTCCGTGATGTAGCCTTCATGCGGGACCTTCGACAGCTGGAAAGTGCGCCAAGATCGTCCGGCCTGCCATCCCGTGCTACCTTCAGGCCGGTTCCGCCGGCACCAGGGTCGCGGTGCTGCGCAGGGTCCGGCCGGGACGACCTCACAGGATCCAGGAGATGTTCGGACTCGATACGCTCAACCATGCCCTGTCGCAGGCGCCCTTCGGGACCGCGCTCGATGCCGGTGCCCGATGAGTAGCTCCAGGCCGCACGGGCGGGGCACCGCCGACGATCCGCGCTTCTTCCCCACTGCCGCGCAGTTTCGGGCGTGGTTCGACAAGCAACACGACAAGCACCAGGAGCTCTGGGTCGGCTACTACAAGAAGGGGACCGGTCTGCCCAGCGTGACCTGGCCCGAATCCGTGGACACCGCGCTCTGCTACGGCTGGATCGACGGGCTGAAGCGGTCGGTCGACGACAAGCGGTACATGCTCCGGTTCACGCCGCGCCGCAAGCGCAGCCACTGGAGCGCCAGGAATCTCGGCCGCATGAAGGAACTGATTGCGGCCGGACTCGTGACCGAGGCGGGATTGGCCGCGTACGAGCGGCGCGACCGCCGCAAGGAGGCGCAAGCGTCGTACGAACAGGCGGGGACCGTGGCGCTGCCGCCCGAATACGAGGCCAGACTCAGGGCGGACGCCGATGCGTGGCGGTACTTCCGGGCGGCGCGGCCGTCGTACCGCAAACAGGTGACGTGGTGGGTCGTCAGCGCGAAGCGAGAGGACACCCGCCAGCGCCGCCTCGGCATCCTGATCGAGTCGTGTGCCAGGGGGGACTTGATCCCGCCGCTGCGGTGGGTCAAGAAGAAGGGCTGAAGCGCCGCTGGACCGGCACTTCACGTCCACCGGGTTCGTGATGTCCCCGGCGCGCAGCTGATCCGGCCGCTCAGTTCCCCGCCCCCAGCCACTTCTCCGGCGCCAGCGCCCGGCGGCGCTCGTCGGGCCGCTTGTTGAACCACCCGACCGTCAGCAGCACCTCGGCGGCCGCGTCGGCCTCCAGGCTGGCGTCCCGATCGGCCAGGGTGGGCTGGAAAGCCTCCTTCACGGTCTCGTCGGCGCGGCGGCGGGCCGCGTCGCTCTTCGGCCACGGGATCTCGCTCCACATGCGGCCCCGGCGGATCAGGTACAGGCGGTCGTCGCCCCCGAATCCGCTCACCGGGTAGACCAGGTTGAAGTTCTCGATCCGGCCGCGGAATCCGGAGAGGTGGTCCCACAGCTTCTCCAGCGTCTTCATGCGGTCGTGGAGGCGCGCGGCGTACTCGAAGTCGAGCCGCCCGGTCGCGCTCCTCATCCGATCGCCAAGCCTGGCGAGCGGAGCGCGGCTGCGGGTCTCGAGGAACGCCCGGGCCTCCGTGAGACGGGCGTTGTACTCCGAGGCCGTACAGCGGCCGGCGCAGGGTGCGGGACAGGTGCCCGTTTCCCCGCGAATGCATCGGGGAGTGCGGCCGCCGCCGAAGATCTCGATCTGGTCGCCGAAGTGAATGGGGGTGTCGGCCCGGCAGTCCCGCAGGCCTGTCGCGAGCGACAGTTCATGAACGGCGTGGGCCAGCCAGATCGTCCGCCCGAAGGGTCCGTAGTACCGGGCCCCGTCGTTGGCGGCGCGGGTGGCCGGAACGAGGCGGGGGGCGGGCTCGCGGGTGATCTTGATGAAGCCGTAGCGGCGGTCCCGCTTGTGCTGGACGTTGTACTCGGGCTGCCAGGCCCGGATCAGGTGCATCTCGCGGAAGAGGGCGGCGAATTCGTTCGGGATGTAGTCCCACCGGACGGACGCGGCTTCGGACACCAGGCGGGCGGTCTTGCCCTCCTGCTCGCGGAAGTAGGAGAGGAGGCGCGAGCGGAGGCGCACCGACTTCCCCACATACAGGATCCTGCCGTCGGCGGAGAGCCAGCGGTAGACCCCCGGCCGGTCCTCGGCGGCGGCCCGGACCTCGTCCCTGAGCGATGCGGCGTTCATGGCGACGCAACTTCGCCATTTGTTCGGTATTCGTCAACGAGACGGGCGGCGGCGACCCGCGGCCATACCCCGCCACTGGGCCCTGCAAAATCAGTCCCAACCGACTATTGCGAGGTCCCGGAGCAGGTGCTATTGTGGCCCTCCATGGTCAGCCATGGTCGATCCATCGTGATTCGCGATCCGGTTTGGAACACCATCCGGGTGGACACCGTTGCCGCCGCGATCATCGATACGGCCGCCTTTCAGCGGTTGCGCTACATTCGCCAGCTCGGCCTGGCCCACCTCGTCTACCCCGGCGCGACCCACACGCGCTTCGATCACGCGATCGGCGTCTACCACCTCGCCGTCAGGGCGATCCGCACCCTCAGGTCGGGTCCGGCGCTGCCGCCGGAGGTCTGGGAGGGTGCGCGCCTGATCCCATACGCGGCGCTGCTGCACGATATCGGGCACTACGCCTTCTCGCACGCCCTCGAGGAGCTGGAGCCGGACCGGATCGCGGGCGACCACGAGCAGATGAGCGCGCTCTTCTTCGAATCGCCGGAGTTGAAGGCGGCGCTGGCGCCGCTGGGCAAGGGTGCGCCGGAGGAGATCGCCCGGATCATCCGGGGCGCGGGCGACAGCGTGCTCCGCGGACTGGTGAGCGGCAGCCTCGACCTGGACAAGATGGAATACCTCCGGCGGGACGCGCGCTTCTGCGGGGTCCCGTACGGCGAAGTGGATGTGGAGCGGCTGCTGGAGGGACTGGCCGTACTGCAGGATCCGGTCACGGGCAGCTGGGAGGTCGGGGTGCGCGCCAAGGCGCTCAGCTCGCTCGAGTCGCTCCTCTTCTCGAAGTACCAGATGTTCCGAAACGTGTACTGGCACCACGCCGTGCGCGCCGCGACCGGGATGTACAAGCGGATCGTGGAGACGGCGGTCGAGGAGCGAATCCTGTCGCCGCTCGACCTGATCGGTCCCACCGACGAAGAGCTGATCTACGAGTTGGCGCGCCGGGCTCGTACCGCGTCGGGACCCGCGGCCGAGCGGCTGGCCCGGCGGTGGCTGCCCGCGCTGAAGAACCGCAGGCTCCCCAAGCGGGCCGCGGAGATCCCGGCGTGGCAGCTCGAGGAACGGATCCTGCCCGGGTGGGTCAGCGGCGACACGTCCGAGAAGCGGCAATGGGAAGACGAAATCGCCGTCGAACTGGGGTTGGCGCCCGGCGAAGCGATCCTCGACTTCCCGGTGACCAAGGCGATGTTCCAGCTCGATCTGCTGATCGACCGGGGAGGCCGCACCGTGCGCCTGGGGAAGAAGGGGATTCCCGGGCTGATCGATCTGCCGAAGCTTGCGGAGCAACTTCACCGTACTGCAAGGGTGCTTCGGCTCTTCACCTTCGAGCCCAGGGAGGTCGATCCGGAGTGGTTGCTGGAGAGGCTGGCCGCGGGGCCGAAGGGAAGCGGATCCGGTGCCGCCGGAGCCGGAAACGAGGATTTGCCCAGGGGATCGAGGAAGAGGAGGGAGGCGGTGGAGACAACCCTGACGGGAACCGGGAACGTCTGTAGTTCCCGGGGTAGAGAATGACCGAGGGCGCTCGATACCGAAGCCTGAAGGCCTTGAGCGAAAGACGGCGCAAAAAATTGTTGACAATGCGCGAGTACAGCCGTACCGTTAACGGCTGTACATGCCACGCGTTTGATCCGGACAGGCAGTCCGGGCCGTAACGGAGAATCGAGAAAGAAAGATGGCCAGGAAAACTCGGCGTGGAAAAAGGCGGGTGAATGTGCTCACCGGCTTCGATGCAAGCCTGGATGAGCAGACCGCCCTGGATCAGTATCTCAGGGACGTGAGCCGCCACGAACTGATCACGCCGGACATGGAAAAGATCCTGGGCGCCCGCGCCCAGAAGGGTGACGAAGAGGCGATCCAGGCGCTCGCGAAGGCGAACCTGCGTTTCGTGATCAGCGTCGCCAAGAAGTACCAGAACCGCGGCGTGTCCCTCACCGATCTGATTCAGGAGGGCAACGTCGGGCTGGTTACGGCGGCCCGCAAGTTCGATCCCGAGCAGGGCGTCAAGTTCATCTCCTACGCGGTGTGGTGGATCCGCCAGGCGATTCTTGCTTCGCTGGCCAACCACGGGCGTCCGGTGCGCGTACCGCTCAACCGGGCTTCCGATCTCGCGCGCATCTTCCGCGAGAAGGAGCGGCTCAAGCAGGAGCTCGGCCGCGATCCGACCAGCGAGGAGCTGGGCGAGGCGACCTTCCTGACGCCGCAGCTCGTCGAGTCTCTGCAGACGCTCAACGCTGCGGAGATCCGGCTGGATGCACCCATCGGCGACAGCGAGGATTCGCAGCTCGTGGAGCGCTTCATCACCGAAGAGGCTGCGGAGCCGGAGCTGGAGGTCGAGAACCGCCTGCTGACTGAGGCCGTGACCAACGCGCTGGGCACGCTTGATCCGCGCGATGCCAAGGTGCTCAGGCTGTACTTCGGCCTGGAGGGCGAGCGCGAGCACACGCTCGAGGAGATCGGCAACCTGCTGGGCGTCACCCGCGAGCGCATCCGTCAGCTGCGGGACCGGGCGCTGCGGCGCCTGCGCGAAGGCGACAAGGGCAAGGCCCTCAAGTCCTTCGCGGCGTAGCGGTCCACGGGCTGCCCGCCAGCCTCGACGCTCCCGGAGCGCAACACCCTCGCGGCGGCATTCGTCGCGGGGGTGTCGTTATTTGTAGGATGAAGCCGTGAGCAGCCAAGTGACAACGGGCCAGGTCGTGGAGACCGTCGGGGGTGTGTACCGCGTACGGACCGGGGACCGCACGGTGGAAGCATCGCTGAGGGGGCGCCTGAAGCACAGGGGACGCGAGCGCGACCGGGTCGTGATAGGCGACGAGGTGGAGTTCGCCCGTGAGCCCGGCGGGGGTGCGGTGATCGAGGCCGTGCTGCCGCGTCGTACGCAGCTGTCGCGGCGGCCGTCGTGGAGCCGCTTCGCCAAGGTGGTGGCGGCCAACCTGGATCGCCTGGTGGTGGTGGCGTCGGTCGCGGACCCGCCTCCGTCGCGCAGAGTGATCGACAGGATGCTGGTCATGGGTGAATCCGGCGGCATGGAGTGCCGGTTCGTGCTCAACAAGGTGGAGCTGCCGGGTGGCCGCGCGGTGGCGGAGGAGTTCGCCGCGGCGTACCGGGATGCGGGGTATGCGGTGATAGCGACATCCGCGGTAACGGGCGAGGGGATCGACGACTTCCGGGCCCTGGTCCGTGCCGGGTCGTCCGCGCTGGTGGGACCGTCGGGGGTGGGGAAGTCGTCCCTGCTGAACGCGGTCGATCCGGGGCTGTCCCTGCTGACCCGCGAGGTCGGAAGGCGGTCGCGGGCGGGCAGGCACACGACGGTTTCCAGCCGGCTCATCGCCCTGGCCGGCGGCGGCCGGGTGGCGGACACTCCCGGATTCTCCGACGCGGGACCCGGCAACCTGAAGGCGCGCGACCTGGGCCGCTGCTTCGCCGACTTCCGCCCGTTCATCGGGCACTGCCAGTTCAACGACTGCATCCACCTTCACGAACCCGGGTGCGCGATCCTGGCGGCCGTGGCCGACGGGCGCATACAGTCCGAGCGCCACGACAGCTATCGAATCATCCTCGATGAGCTTTGACAACCGGTGAACGGGACGCGTCGCTTCCCCCCCTTCCGGCGCCGGCGCGGGTCGCTCCGCGGACTGTTAGAATCCTGCATGGAACAAGACGCACGCCTGGATCCTGCCCGATTCCGCGAGATCATGGGTCACTACCCCACCGGAGTGACCGTGGTCACGGCACTGCACCGGGACGGCACGCCCTTCGGGCTGACGGCGAACTCCGTGACTTCGGTCTCCCTGGATCCTCCGCTGGTGCTGGTCTGCGTCTCGGAGAAGTCGTCGTCTCTCGGCGCGATCCTGGCCAGCGGCGCCTTTGCGGTGAACGTCCTCGGGGCCGGCGCCGCCACGACCGCCGTGCGCTTCGCCGAAGTGGACACGGAGCGCCGCTTCGACGGCGTCGGCTACACAGTGGGCGATGGCGGCAGCCCCATCCTGGACGGCGTCGTGGCCTGGCTGTCCTGCACCCTCTACCGGACCTTCGAGGCCGGCGACCACCTGATTCTCGTGGGGCGCGTGCAAGGGGCGGATGCCGCCGGCGGAGATCCCCTCCTCTTCGTCAGGGGCCGCTACGACGCGGTCGAAACATGAGGAGGCGTCCGCAGTCGGTGGACGAATCGGCGCGGTTACCGGGGGCGAGAGCGCGTGCGCTGTTCTGGCTTCCGTCGCTGCTGGCGGGCGTGGCCGTCGCCGCCGCACTGGCTACCAGCGCGGGGATCCTGCTGTACAACTCGCGCGGGTTGACGCAGGCGGGCGCGGTGCTGGTCGCGGTCAGCGCGATCTCGCTCATCGCCGGGATCTGGATGGGGGGCGGGGACCGGGAAGACGCGGTGCCGTCGGCGGCGCGCGGGTGGATGGGGTTCCTCCTGGCGCTCCTGGCCGGGGCCGCGTTCGCGGGGCTGTGGGAGTTCATGAACGGGTTCGGCGCCAACTGGGCGGCGCAGGGACTCGGGCTGGCCCTCACCGCGGCCCTGCCGTCGTACTTCGCGGGGGGCGTATGGGGCCGGATGAGCGGGTTCGCGGGGTCACTCGGGTCGGGGGAGCGGCTCCAGGTCCTCCTGGGGGGGATCGGGGGAATCGTCGCTGGCGGCTCGATCGTGCTCGCCATGCTGGGCAAGCCGGTGCTGGCGGTCACCGTCTTCCTCGGCGCGGCGGTGCTGGCATCGGCCGGCGCTCGCTGCCTCGGCTGGATCTTCGACCGCGTTCCGCATCGAAAGCCGGTGCTCCGGGAGGACGGCCGGCCCGAACTGCGATTCGAGCGCTGGGAGACCGCGGTCCCCGCGCGATCCGTTCGCGTGCTGTGGGACGGGGGGATGGAGCGCGCCGTCGATCCCCCTGTGCCCGGGGACTGGAGGGCCGCCGTGGTTGCCTCGCTCAAAGACGCCGGCGGGGTGCTCTTCGTCGGCGCGGGCAGCTGGATTGCACTGCCGAATGACCGGGAGTGGAGCGTCTTCGAGCCGGACGGCGAAGTGCGCGGCCTCGCCGCCCGCGGATTCGGCTGGGACGAGGCTGTGCAGGTGGACTCGCCCATCCCTGCGAGGCCGGGATGGACGGTCGTCGCGGAGCGTGAGCTGGCGATGGAGTTGAAGATGGAGGCGCTCCACGACGCGGGCGTCGAATGGGTCTGGGTCGGTGGCCGGCGGGGCCGTCCCCCAGAGAGCCTGTGCCAGGCGGCGCGGGAGGCCGGGTTCAGCGTTTCCGGCTACCGTGGAGCCGCGCAGCGCAGCGAGGGGCCGCCGGTATTCGGGCCGCGCCACCACGAACTGTGGTGCTTCGACCGCTCGCCGTCGCCGCCTGCAACGGTGCAGGGGATGGAGGCGATTCAGCCGGCGGAGGAGCCCCCGGCGCCCGACGGCGAGCCATGAAGCTGGCACACCTTTCCGACCTGCACCTCGGGTACGGCGGTACCGGACGGGGGCGCGGGCGGGCCACCGACGTGCTGCGGGTCTTCGAGACTGCGCTGGAGCGGATCGCCGAGTTCGAGCCGGAACTCGTCGTGATCGCGGGCGACGTCTTCGAAAACCCCGACGTGCCGCCGCCTCCGATCGCGGTCTTCTCGCGGGCGGCGGCGAGGCTGCGGGAACGCGTGCCCGGCGTGATCCTCGCGGTTGTGGCGGGCGCCCGGGACACCCCGCTCGACCCGGAACGGCACGGTCCTCTCGCTGTGGTTGGGGCACTGGAATCGGTGGAGGTGGCGACGGCGTCGGTCCGGCGCCTTACCCTGCGCGGCGGGGAGGCCAGCGTGACCCTGGTGCCGCACCCTGCCGTCGCCGCCGCCCGCGCGCTCCCCGTGCGCCCCGACCCGGACAGGAGATGGAACGTGCTCGTGATGCATGCCGCGGTGGCGTCCGCCGGCGCGCGCGCCCCGCGGGTGCGGATGCGCGACTGGGACTACATCGCCCTCGGCTCCAGCCACACCCGCACCCAGGTCGCGCCCCGTGCGCACTACTGCGGGTCGCTGGAGCGGATCGGGCCCGATCCGTGGGGAGAGGCTGCCGTCGACAAGGGGTTCCTGACCGCCGACCTCGAGGCGGGAGAGGTGAGGTTCCGGCCGGTCGAGGCCCGCGCCGCCGTGAGCCTCGCGCCGATCGACGCGGCCGGAGGAAGCACGGCGACGGTCGCGCGGAGGCTCAATGAAGCGCTCGCCGGGGTGCCGGGAGGGATCGACGGCAAGCTGCTCCGGCTTCCCGTGCGGGGGCTTTCGGTCGATGACCTCGCCGTGCTGGACCGGGAGGTCCTGGGGCGGATCCGGCGCCGCGTCGTGGAGCTGCGCGTGGATGCGCTGCCCGCCAGGGGGACTGTGCCGTGAAGCTGCAGACGCTCACGGGAGGGTCCCGCGGCTCCCGCGTCGACCTGCGCGATGCGCGTGGACTGGTTGCCGTAGTCGCCGACCGCGATCCCGCGTGGCGAAGGTACACGCGCGCGCTCCACACCGCGTTCGCCAGCGGCGGGACCTTCCGCGGACCGGGGCCGGTGGTATCGTCGCCGGACGGCCCGGTCAGGGTGGGTACGCCGCGCTTCGAGTCGCTCCTGGGCCGGACCCTGGGCCTGGCAAGGCACGGGATGCGCCGGGTGGAGTATGCGGCGGTGTGGTACGGAGCCGGGGCGGCCGGCACGTGGCTGTCCGCGGCGGGGGCGCTATTGCAGGGTGCGGGGAGCGGGGGGAAGGGTGGTGGACGTGCCGGGGGGCAGGGCGCGCCGGGCGCGGACGCGAGGGCGTTGCGGGAGAAGGCCGCCGAGGTGGCCACGCGGGCCGCGGCCGCGAAGGTCGCGTGGATCCGGGAACGGCAGGATGCCGAGACGCGGCTGCTGCTTCACCGCGACCGGGAGCGCGAGCTGCGCCGCCGGGTGGCTGCGATCGAGACGGCCGGGGATGCCGCCGACTGCTCGGTGTGCGGGCGGCCGTTTGGAGAGCACGCCGAATCGGTGCTGGCCGCCCGCAGGGAGGAGTGGGAATCGGTCGTGCAGGATGGCAAGTGGTGGCGGCGGCGCAGGGATCAGCTGAAGCGGAAGCCGGGGCAGCTCGCGTCGCTGGAGCGTAAAGCGGCGGCGTTGCAGGGGCGGATCGCCGGCGTCGCGCGCGAGGGAGCCGGCACGCACGGGGAGGCCGGGGGGGGCACACGGGGGGTCGGCCAGGGCGCGGGAGCCGCCGAGGGGGTGGCCGTGTCCGCGCGGGAGGCCGGCAACGGGGTCGCGGCGTCCGTGCGGGAGGAGGTGCGGGGCAGGATCCATCGCAAGGTGGTGACGCTGACGGGCGGCCGCATTGCCGGGTCGTTTCCCGGCCTCTACGAGGAGTGGACCGGGGGCGGGCGGGGGGGTGGGGAGGAGATCACGGTCCTTCGCATCGCCGCGCGCATCTCGATGGCGGAACTGGCAATCCAGGGCGGACTGGAGATGGGGGCGGTCGTCATCCCCACCGGCCTCGAACGACTGAGCGCCGAGGACCTGTCACGCGTGCTGCCGGAGCTGGCGGGCCTGGGAGGCAGGATCGGATTCGTGCTGGTGAAGGCGACCGCGAGCGTCGTGGCCTCGGCCCCGGAGTGCTTCGACCTGCTGTTCCGAATCGAGGATGCGACCGGGGCAGGGCGGGTCCGCAGGCAGAGATCGGGCGTGGGAACGGTGCGACTTCAGTCGGACTGACCTTCCGCCCGCGACCCCGGATCGATCGGCGGGGACGCACCCAGCCTCGTCCACGCGTCGAAGCGCCCCGCATACTCGTTCGCCTCGTCGACGTCACCCCGGTTCTCGGCGTCTCTGGAGAGGGCGTAGTAGACCCAGGCGTAGTAGTTGGGAATGCCGATGGTCGACATGTCCGGCCAGTATTCCCATTCATCCGGAATGCCCGTGCGATGGACGAAGACCTGGTCAACAAGCGTCTGCGTGCGTGCGATGTCGACCCACGCGCCGACGACGCCCGTCAGCGGCGAGACATCGTTGTTCGGCCTCACGCCGCGGCCGTAGAGCTCACCGGGATCGCCCGGCCACAGGCGGTGGGCCAGGCCCTGCCGGATGACGCTCAGCCTGAGTCCGAAGGCGGATGCCGCGGAACCGCTCGAGGCGAAGTAGACCGGCCGGTCGCCCAGGGAGTTGGCGATCGCCGCCAGCGTGAACTGGTGCCAGGGGTACATGCTCTGCCCGGCGCGCATCGTGGCCGTCACCGGGCCCAGATCGAAATCTCTGGTCTCTTCGAGCGGGACCAGGGTGCGCACGACCCGGTCGATGGTGGCGTCGTCCAGATCCTGGCGGAAGATGGCTCGCGTGGGCTTGCGGATCTCGTAGTCCAGAACGATCGGCACCTTGCCGGCCGCTTCGGCCTCCGCCGCGTTCGAGGTGTACATGGCGCCGGTGTTCTCGGCGGTGTACGGCCGCTGACACAAAATCCGGGTCGGATCGGCGTCGGGATCCTCGCCAGCGGCGCACGGACGCGTCAGTTCGCGCAGCTGTCTGACATACCAGTCGGTATTCAGATACGACGTGACCGCAACCGTGACATCGCGCCGGATCCCTTCGACCTCCTGCAGATACCAGAGCGGGAAGGTGTCGTTGTCGCCATTGGTGAAGAGGACCCCGTACGGCTCCACGCTCATGAGAAGGTTGTAGGCCCAGTCCCGTGCGGCGTAGTCCCGTGACCGGTCGGCCCACGAGAAATTGAGTACGAGCGGGATCAGCGCGAGCCCCAGAACCGGGGCGCAAAGCGTCAGGGACAGGCCGGACTGGCGCGAGACCCTCTGCCACAGGCCGACGATCCCGAGGCCCGCCATCAGCCCCCAGATCGAGAATCCGGCGATGAAGAAGTAGTCCCGCTCGCGGACCTCCTGGAGATCGGTGCCCGCGATATCGAACGAGAAGCCGTACTTGAAGTTCAGGTAGTACACGAGACCGGCGGACAGCACCACGAAGAGCGAGGTCAGGTAGGCCCAGCTTATCCGGTCGCGCCGGTAGTGCTCGATCGTTCCGAACACCCCCAGCCCTATGAATAGCAGCGTGAGCGGAATGCGGGCCGTGCCGAAGAGGACGTTCGTGGGGGACAGCCCCCGGGCCCACTGCCAGTCGAAGTACTGCAGCCAATTGCGCACCTGGGACATCAGCGGCGCCTGGCGGGGAAGGAGCGGGGGTTTGTCGTACTGGTCCCGCTTCAGCGCCGAGGAGAGCTTCTCGCAGCCGGCATTGCCGTAGGTGACGATGCTCCCGAGCGCCGAGCCGACGCTCTCGCAGGTGGGCTGTGCCTCGTTGATCACCGGTGAAAGCCCGGAGCGAACCGGAAGCACGAGGTGGATGCTCAGCCCCAGGACGACGGCGGGGATGCCGAACAGGTAGAGACGGTGGTTCAGCAGCGTCCGCGGGTGCACCAGCATGACGAAGATGAAGAGCGCGGGCGCGGCCAGGAAGGCCATGAGGTGGTTGCCCACCGAGAGCGCCAGGATGAACACCATGAGGACGAGGAAGTTGTCGTCCTTGCCGCGCCCAAGACGCTCGCGCCAGCGGAATGCCAGCCACGAGAGGAGCGCGATGGTGAAGAGTGAGACGGTGTAGACCTTCTCGTTGACGTTCGACTGGTTCCACACGGTGAAGGCCGTGCCACTCACCAGCACGGCGGCCGCCGCGCCCACGAGACGGAAGCGCCGGCTGTCCGAGAAGTGTCCCAGGACGTGGTGGATGACGAGGAACCACAGCCCGTGCGACAGGGACCCCATCAGCGCCGAGAAAAGGTTGATGCTGACGGCGGTGGAGATGCCGAAAGCCCCGAGGAGAATCCCCCAGGTGCGTGCGAGGACTACGAAGAGCGGATTCCCGGGGGGATGCGGGACCCCCATGATGTGTGCGGTCGCAATGTACTCGCTGGTGTCCCAGAACGCCGTGGTCGGCGCCAGGGTGATCAGGTACAGAAGCCCTATCGCGAGAGTTGCCGCTCCCGCCCAGAGATAGGGAGGGCGTGCGTCGGATCGTGGTTCCATCTCCGCTTTCTTCATCGGTCGTATAGCTTTCGGGCGCGGTGGTTCTCACGAATATACATTCCCCGGCACGACGACGTGCGCAGCCCCCAGCCGCGGCCCCGACCCAATTGGACGTCAAGCCCTCCCTCGAATCGTTTCTGGAGAACGCCCGGCCGGGACTTCGAATCCCGGTCTGGTGCGAGTTGCTCTTCGATTCCGACACTGCCGTAACCGCCTACCACAAGCTGAAGGACGGGTCCTTCGGCTTCCTCCTCGAGTCGGTGGTCGGCGGTGAGCAGTGGGCGCGCTACAGCTTCCTGGGAAGCCGTCCCCGCATGGCCTGGATGCTGGATGGCGACGAGGTCTCGATCTGGGAGCCCGGACCGGGATGGCGCCCGAAGAGGGTGGCCGATCCGCTGGCGGACCTCCTCGCGCGGCTCAAGGATGCCGAGCCCCGGCCCGATCCGCGGCTGCCGCGCTTCTGGGGAGGCGCCGTGGGGTACTTCGGATACGACCTGGTTCGCCGCATCGAGCGTCTCGGCCCCGGGCCTCCCGACGACCAGGGACTGCCCACGGCGATGTTCATGTTCTCCGACGTGGTGGTGGCGGTGGACAACCTGCTCGGCCGCGCCAGGGCGATCACGACCGTGGACACCTCCGAGGCGTCCTCGCGGGCCGAGTTGACGGCGCTCTACGGCGGTGCTGTGGCCCGACTCGACGACACGGTCGGCCGGCTGCGCTCCCGGGAGGCCCCCGAACCCCTCGACCTCGCGCCGGCCGCGGCCACCGAAGTCGAGTACACCAGCAACGTCGAGCGGGAGGACTTCATTGAAGGCGTCCGGCGCGCGCTGGACTACATCGCCGCCGGGGACGCCTTTCAGATCGTGCTGAGCCAGCGGCTCTCGACCCGTTTCGACGAGTCGCCGTTCCGGCTGTACCGCGCGCTGCGCACGATCAACCCGTCGCCCTATCTGTTCAACCTGGACTTCGGTGATTTCAACATCGTCGGGTCGTCGCCCGAGGTGCTCGTCCGGCTCGAGGACGGCGTGGTGACGGTGCGCCCCATCGCAGGCACCAGGAAGCGCGGGCGCACCCGCACCGAGGATCGCGCGCTGGCCAATGAACTGGCCGCCGACGAAAAGGAGCTCGCCGAGCATCGGATGCTGGTCGACCTGGGCAGGAACGACGTGGGCAGGGTCTCGCGGTACGGCACGGTCACGGTGCCCGAATTGATGAAGGTCGAGCTCTATTCCCATGTCATGCACCTCTGCAGCCAGGTCGAGGGGGAGGTGCGCGACGGGCTCACCGCGCTGGACGTGCTGAGCGCCTGCTTCCCCGCGGGAACCGTCTCGGGGGCGCCGAAGGTGCGCGCGATGGAGATTATCGACGAGATCGAGCCCACCGCCCGGGGTCCGTACGCCGGTGCGGTCGGGCACCTGGGCTGGGGTGCACGCCAGATGGATACCGCGATCGCGATTCGCACCATGATCGTTCGGGACGGGATCGCGCATGTGCAGGCCGGGGCCGGCATCGTCGCGGACTCGAATCCCGAATCCGAGTATGAGGAGACCTTGAACAAGGCACGAGCTCTGCTGCGGGCGGCGGCCATGGCCACATATGTAAAGCAAACATGACATAATGTAATATTGACATTACATTGCGACGAGTGGTGAGTGTGACGGGCGACGGCATAGGGCGATCGGCGAAGGATTGGGGCGGGAGGGGCGAGGGCGCCCGCTGTCAGCCCGCTGGCTAGACCCCGGCCAGCTCGTCGTAGAGGTGAATGAGCGTGTCGATGCCGCGCTCGAAGCAGTCGGTGGCGAACCACTCGTTCGGCGCATGCATGTTGGCCCCGGGCAGGGCGAACCCCAGCAGCAGGGAGTTGGCGCCCAGGATCTCCTCGAACTCGCCCACGATGGGGATGCTTCCACCCTCTCCGGCAAGCACGGGCCGGGTACCGAAGGACTTCTCCAGCGCCCTGGACGCGGCGTCGAAGAGGGGGCCGTCCAGACTCGCGCGCCAGGGGCGGCCGCCGTGGAGTTCGACCAGCTCGAGGCGCACGCCCGGAGGCGCCACCCGCGCGAGGTGCTTCTCGAAGAGTTCATGGACGCGCTCGGGGGACTGCCTCGGGACGAGGCGGAAGCTCACCTTGGCCATGGCCTTCGCGGGTAACACGGTCTTGGCGCCTTCTCCGGTGTAGCCCGACAGCATGCCGTTGACGTCGCAGGAGGGGCGGGTCCACAGCCGCTCCAGCGCGGAGTAGCCCCGTTCGCCGCCGGTCGCCCGCGCGCCGACCTCGCGGGCGTACTCGTCCGCGTCGAAGGGGAGTGCGCGGATGCCCGCCAGCGTCTTGGGCGAGGGCTCGATGATGTCGTCGTAGAAGCCGCGTATGGTGATTCTGCCGTCGTTGTCGTGCAGGCCGCCGATCACCTTCGCCAGGGCGTTCGCCGGGTTGAGGACGGCGCCGCCGTAGGCACCGGAATGCAGGTCCGACGACGGTCCGGTCGCGTGGATCTCGAAGTAGGCCAGGCCGCGCAGCGAGAAGAGGAGCGACGGCAGGCCGGGCGCGAACATCGCCGAATCGGAGATGACGACCGTGTCGGCGGCCAGTCTTTCCCGGTGCTCCCTGACGAACGGGACGAGGTTGGGCGATCCCACCTCCTCCTCGCCTTCGGCCAGCATGATGACGTTCACCGGCAGGCGGCCCCGCGTCTTGAGGTGCGCTTCGAGCGCCTTGATGTGCAGGAAGAGCTGGCCCTTGTCGTCGGCGGAACCCCGGGCGTAAATGCGTCCGTCCCTGACATCGGGTTCGAAGGGAGGCGAATCCCAGAGTTCCAGCGGCTCGGGCGGCTGAACGTCGTAGTGGCCGTAGATGAGGACCGTCGGGGCGTCCGGGCCGGCCCCCCTCCATTCGCCGACTACGACCGGGTGTCCGGGTGTGGCGAACGTCTCGGCCTCCAGGCCGGCGCCGGCCAGTTGCGCCCGCACCCACTCGGCGGCGCGCCCGGTGTCGGCATCGTGGTCGGACTTGGCGGACACCGAGGGAATGCGCAGGAATTCGTCGAGTTCAGCGTAGAACCGGGCGCGCTCTGCGCGGGCGAAGCCCAGGGGGTTGCTGCCAGCGGGGGACATGATCGTCGGCGGGCTCAGGTCAGGCCCTTGATCCCCCAGCGATAGATCCACGACATGAGCGCGGCGAGGGCCACCGCGCCCGCCATCCCTCCGGGACTGAGGGCGACCGGGTGGTCGAATTCAAGGATCCCGACCCCCAGCATGCCTCCGACGACTGCCCCGAAAGCCCCGAGGATGAACAGAATCCGCGAGTGTCCGGGGGTCGTATCGGGCCGCTTGACGACGACCTTCATGCCGAGGCCGATGACCCCGCCCATCACAATCCAGATACCAACACCGATCCAGTTTTCCATGGCCCCAATCTACCGCCTTCCCATGCGCCGCTTCAACTCCTCCAGGCGGGCGTTGATCGCTTCCTCTCTCCTCGACCTGCCCAGCTCCTCGTCAAACTCGCGGCCGTCGTCGAAGGGGGCGCCTTCGCTCCGTCCGGCGCCCTCGGTCCCGTCGATCTTCTCCGCCATGCGGTCCAGCTCGCCAAAGAGGTCGTCCGCCCCCTGGACGGACTCCCTGGCGCCCGTTCGGCCCGCGGTCGCCTCGAGCGAACTCCTGCTCGCACGGGCCTCGCGCACCTGATCCAGCATCTGCTCGTACTCGGACTCGCGAAGGCGCAACTCGGCCTCGATCGCCCTGCCCTTCTCGCTCAGCACGCGCCAGCGAGCCTCGTGCTTCTCGCCGAAGCTGGCGGCGATATCCGCGGTCTCCGAGTCGCCGATCCCGCGGGCGAGTTCCTCCCGGCGGCGACATACCTCCGCCTCGCGCTGCTCCGCGGCGGCGCGCTTGCGCGCCCGGTCCAGCTCCTCCTTCAATGTTCCCAGCTCCGCCCTGGCAGCGACGGTCTCGCGCTCCATTCCCTTCAGGAGTCCGTCCATGGCCTCCGGCGCGGCCTCGCGCTCAAGCTCGCGGTTGAAGTTGTCTACGGCCTCGCGAAAGGCCCGGCGCAGGTTCTCGAACATGGCAATAATCCTAAAGTCGGTGGGCCAATCCGTGTAGAACGCCTCCCTCGGAGATGCCTTCGAAGAGGGCCGTCCGCGGCTCGGGGAGGAGGTCGCGGGACGCCAGGGCCCGGTCCGCGGCTTCGGCCACGGCTCGCTCCGCGGCGGCTTCCACCTCCTGGATCGCCGCCTCGGGCACGCCCTCTTCCAGCAACCAGGCTTCGAAGAGCCCGATCGGATCGCGGCGTCCCCAGTGCGCAAACAATTCCGGTGAGAAGGTGTCGCGGGCTTCGCGCTCGTCGTGGGTAGCGTGCCCGCCCATGCGAAAGGTCTCGGCCACGATCACGGCGGGGCCCTTGCCGTCGACGCACCGGTCGCGCGCGGTCGCGGCGGCGGCGTACACGTCGAGCACGTTGTTGCCGTCGCACATCAGGGGCTCGATGCCGTAGGCGGCCGGCATGTCCTCCGGCTTCGCGGCGCCGTGCTGGTCCACCCTGGTGCCGAGTGCGACCTGGTTGTTCTGGATCACCGCGATGAGCGGCACGCCAAGGCGCGATGCGAAGACCATTCCCTCGTGAAAGGCGGCGGTGCGGATGGCCCCGTCGCCCGTCCACGTCAACGCAACCCGCGCCTCGCCGCGGTTCTTGAAGGCGAGTGCGGCTCCCGCGGCCACCGGCAGGCTCGTCCCCATGTGACTGACAGGCTGGATGACGCCCCGCTCGATGTTGCCGTAGTGGAAGTCCCTCCCGCCGGAGGGGCTGTCCGCAGTGCCGAGATAGCATGTGAACCCCTGCTCCAGGGGGAGTCCCATCATGTGACCTGCCCCGGCGTTGCGGATCATGGGGATCACCACGTCCCGCTCCCGGTCCAGGGCGCCCACGCATCCGACCGTGACCGCCTCTTCGCCGACCCCGAGCCACGCCTTGCTGATCACGCCCTGGCGAACCCAGCGCTTGAGGCCGGTATCCTGCAGCCTGGTCAGCAGCAGATCGCGGTACAGGCCGAGCAGCGAGTCGCGCCGCAATCCGCCGACGAGGGCCGCCCGCTCCGGAACGCCGGCGATGCGGGCTCGGTAATGCTGAACGAGCTGCGGGACCGGCTCCCATGACCGGTATTCCGGAGGATCGAAGACGGGATGACGCTGCAAGGGGCGGCCGGCGGCAATGGGTTGCGGGACGGGGTCCTACTCCAAACCCCAACTTAGACGGGCGGGTGCCCGGGGCCAATGTCACGCCCGCCGCGCGCGGGACCGGCTGCTACCCGATGCTCACGGACCGGATTTGCACGGCGAGGCATTCCGCAGCGAGATTTGCATCGCTGATCGGGCGAGAACGTGTCCACGGGCGCGGTGGGTCGCACGTCCGTCACTATTGTGCATCTTCAATTGAATTGGCGAACGGACGGGCTGTCTGAACGGCTACACCGGGGCGGAGTGCATTGAGCGAAACAGAAAAGCGCCAGATCTCAGCCGAGGTGGCCCTTGCCCTCCTCGAGGCAATGCGGGACACGGACCTTCCGGCCGAACGGCTGAAGGACGAGGATGTCCGGCTGACGATGCCCCGCCGTTTGGGACTGAGCGCGGTTGTCGGTCGTCAGATCGACCTCTATCGTGACCACGCTCGCCAGGGCCGACGGCTTTCCAGCAAGGAATTCGGGGACTTTCTCCGCCTCGTCATGAAGCGTCCGGATGCGGCGGAGGTGTTCTTCACCATGGGCTCGCACCTGGCAGGCACCAAGGTGCGGCGGGTAACGCGCTGGTTGCCCCGGGTCATTCGTCTCCAGATCGCCAGGCGACGCATGCGGCGCGCGCTGGGGAAGCTCTTCGGCCGCCGCGTGGGCGGATTCGTGTCCGGATCCTTCGTGTTCGAGGTGTCCGCCTCTCCATTTGTTCAGGTCGACCGGAATGGTGATGCCTGCGAGATCATCACCGGATTCTGCCAGCGCGTACTCCACGACAGCGCGGGACGGGAAGCCGTGGTTGCCAAGCAGCAGTGCGAGACACGCGGAGACCGGACTTGCCGCTGGGCCGCGGAGTTGCGATAGCGCTGGTGGATGGTCCCGCCGGCAGCGGCGCTCTTCAGCCGTACAGGTGGTAGAGCATCAGGTAGACGACCAGCCCCGTCACCGAGGTGTAGAGCCAGATGGGGAAGGTCCAGCGTGCCAGGCGCCGGTGCTCCCTGAAGCGTTCCCGCCGGGCCAGCACGAGCAGCCGGATGACCAGCGGCACCACGGCGATGGCAAGAATCATGTGGCTGAACAGGATGGCCAGGTAGACGGGGCGCACGGCTTCCGGGCCCGCGAACTCGTGCGTGCCCGTGAGGGAAAACCGTGTGACGTAGAGGACCAGGAAGGTTGCGCCGGCGGTGACGGCGCCGAGCATGCACCGCCGGTGTTCCCGAATCCTGCCGCGCCTGATGAAGCGGAAGCCGGTGACCAGCAGCACGGCGCTGGTGAAGTTGAGGCCGGCGTTGACCGCGGCGAGCGTGTCGGCGACGGTCTCGGCGCTCATGCCGGGACGGGGCGCGGGCTGCGCGCCGCCATCGCAACGGCCATGGAGAGCAGGGTTGCGGCGAGGAGCGTGTGTGTCGAGACGTACGGAGGGGCGAGCCGGTAGGCGACGGAGAGGTAGCCGAGCAGCACCTGGGCGATGACGCCCGCTCCCAGGCCGGCCGCCAGTCGGCGCGTGACCCGGTCGCGGGAGCGGGCCAGGACAAGCCACGCATAGCGGAGCAGAACCACCGCGACGAGCACGCCCAGGGCGCGGTGCAGGAAGTGGAGCTGCACCGTCGGGTACTCGAGGGGCGGGATGATCCTGCCGAGGCAGAGGGGCACGTCCGGGCAGGCCATTCCGGAGTCGGTGTGGCGCACCACCGCGCCGACCAGGGACTGGGTGAAGATCAGCGCCGTCCCCCACATGCCGGCCCGATGCGCCAAGGGGTCAATCTCGCGAGCGTCATCACCTCCCGGGCGTCGCGTGCGCACCAGCATGACGGTGACGAGCGCCAGAAAGCCGAAGGCGAGCGCCAGGTGCGAGGTGGAGATGGCATCGGGCAGGCGGTAGATGACCGTCAGGCCGCCCAGGACCGACTGGATCAGCAGCAGGACCAGCCCGGCGATGCCCATGCGCAGCAGGTCGCTCCTTTCGGGCAGGGTGCGCCGCAGGACGACCACGGTGACCGCGAAGAGGAGCACCAGCGCGCCGGCCCACAGCCTGTGAAGGTGTTCCCAGAAGACGCCGCCGGTCATTTCCGGCATCATCGTGCCGAAGCAGGTGGGCCAGTCGGGGCAGGCGAGGCTGGATTCGGTGGCGTGCACCACGCTGCCAAGCAGCAGCAGCGCGAGGGTCCAGAAGAGAACGAACGGAAGGAGGGATCGCACCATTCAGTCGCAGATGCCCTCCTCGAGCCATTCGTAGCGGTCGGCCATGGCACGGCGGGCCACGCGGTACAACTGCGAGTCGTCGTTTCGCAGGACGGCCCGGAAACGCGCGTCGATGCGGCGACGTGCCAGCGCGCACGCCGCGTCGGCGAGCTCGTTGGGGGAGCGGTCCCCGGGCCCGTCCTTCTGGAGCTTCATGGCGCGCACGCAGGAGGCCGAGATCACGAACAGGTCGGCGCCGATGTCGACGAACCTTGCAAGGAGCAACTGCCGCTGCTCGAGTTTCGGGCCGAAGCGGAGCATGGCGTGGAAGATCGCCCGCGCCAGTTTTCGAGACTTCCGGTCCGCGTAGCGCATGTGCCGGGCCAGCACCCCGAACTCTGCGTAGCGCGGCCACCGGCCCCAGCCGAGCCACCTGCCCGGGTACCAGACGGCGTAGTGCATGCCTGCCTTCAGGAGGGCGGCGAGGCGCTTTGAGGTCGGCAGCCGCGCGTCGATGACGTTGCCGGCGACGGACAGGTGGTGGTCGACCGCCTCGCGAGCCATGAAGAGGCGCATGATCTCGCTGGTGCCCTCGAAGATCAGGTTGATGCGGGAGTCGCGCAGGTAGCGTTCCAGTGGCGCCGGGTCCTCGCCTCGTGCCCGGAGCGAATCGGCGGTCTCGTAACCGCGTCCCCCCCGGACCTGCACCGCGTCGTTGACCAGGTCCCAACACTTCTCGCTGTGCCAGAGCTTGGCCATGGCCGCTTCCAGTCGTATGTCCAGCTTCCCCTGCCCGGACATGGCCGCGGCAAGTTCGACGACAGCGTCCATGGCAAAGGCCTCGGCCGCCATCCGGCCCACCTTCTGGGCGACCGCGTCGTGCTTCCCGATGGGGGCGCCCCACTGCACCCGCTCGGCGGCCCACTTGCGGGAGGTGCGCAGGAAGCCCTTTGCTCCAGCGGCGCAGAAGGCGGGAAGGGCCAGCCGCCCGGTGTTGAGGGTGATCAGGGCGAGCTTCAGGCCCATGCCCTCGCCCCAGAGCAGATTCTCCCTTGGCACCTTGACGTCCGTGAAGCGGAGTACGCCGTTCGAAATGCCGTTCAGTCCCATGAATCGGCAGATCTGCGCCACCTCCACGCCCGGCCAGTCGGTCTCGACGATGAAGGCGCTGATGGGGCGGGCGCCCTTCACGCCGGCGCGGGCCGGGGTCCGCGCCATCACGACAAGGAGCCTGGAGCGCGGCCCGTTGGTCGTCCACAGCTTTTCGCCGTTGAGGATGTAGTGCTCGCCGTCGTCGGAGAGGCGGGCGACGGTGGACATGTTCGCCGGGTCGGATCCGACCATGGCTTCGGTGAGAGCGAACGCGGACAGTTCGCCTGCCGCGGCGCGAGGCAGGTACTTGCGCTTCTGCTCCTCGGTGCCGAAGAGGACCAGGGGCGTGGGGACGCCGATGGACTGGTGCGCGGAGAGAAACGCAGCCGTGGAGGCGCAGCGGCTGGCCACGAGCGCCAGCGCCCGGTTGTACGAGGTCTGCGAAAGGCCCAAGCCGCCGTACTCCCGAGGGATCTTGATGCCGTACGCGCCCAGCGCGGCGAGGCCCTCGAGCACCGAATCGGGCACCCAGCCTTCGCGGTCGAAGGCGTCGCCGTCGACGTGCTCGACGGTGAATCTCTCAAGTTGCTCCAGAAAGGGGGCCGCCCTGGCCGCTTCCTCCGGATCCTGCTCCGCGTGCGGGTGAATCAGGTCGAGGGAGAGGCGCCCGCCGAACAGCTCCTTCATGAAGCTGCGCTTGTGCCACCTGGACTCACGTGCGCCTTCGGCGACGTCGCGCGACTCCTGCGCGTCGCTGATCCCCGGTTGGTCCTTGGAAGAGGGGGCGTTCACAGTGCCTCCTTTGGTGTCGGCCGGCGTGGGTCGATCGCGTCCACACCCTTATCAATCTCGGTTGCAGTGTCCGGTTCCAGAAGGGCGGCCAGCTCCGGCTCGCTCTTCTCCGCGTCCACCTCGCCCACACGGATCATCTCTGCGATGTAGTCCGGCTGGAACATGATGAGGCTGAGAAAGTCGGGCGCCCTGGTGTGCCTGGTGCCCAATCCGCGTGTCATGAACCGGAAGGCCTTCGGCAGTTGAGGCTCGTATCGATTGGCCAGCCGCCCCAGGTCGACCGAGGGCCGAATGGTGACGAGACGGACCGGACGCATGCCCGTGCGCTGCTCGGGCGCAAGTCCTGTGAGCAATCGATTGATCCGTTTGAGACGATGTCCATCCTGGTCGAGCAGATCCAGGAAGACCGAGTTCATGAGCACGCCTGCCACCTGGATCGGGGGTGGGTAGCCTGTGACCACCGGAGCATCCGCTTCGGAGATCGACCGCGAGCGGCGCGTGCTGATGGCCAGGATACGGTCAGCTCCGAGATGGAGCGCCGGGGACAGAGGGGCAGTCAGCCGGATACCGCCGTCTCCGAACCAGTACTTTCCGATCTGCACGGCGGGGAAAACGAGAGGCAGGGCTGCCGAAGCCATGACGTGCTCGACGGTCAGCGTCGTCAATCGGGAGCGGCGGTTGGGGCGCTCCCATTCGGTGACGCCCTGGCCCTGAACCCAGAGCACAGACTGTCCCGTGGAATAGTTGGTCGTGCTCAGTGCCACCGCCCTCAACCGTCCCATCGCGAGGTTGTAGTTGATCCCGGTCAGCTCGCCGTCTATGGCGTGCATCCGGTCGGTGAGGTATTCGCGAAGCGGCTCGGTATCCAGGAGCCCGCGGACCTGCGGCCCGGTGCGCACACCGCCCGAAACCAGTTGGCGCCCCCAGCGAAACACATGCCACGCGAGTGACGGGACGTCCGTGCGGAATACGTGCTCGACATTCAGGCTCGACCAGAGGTGGAAGAGTTCCTCGGTCGCCTGATCGAAGGTGCCGTGGTGGGCCGCGAGGTGGGCGGCATTGATGGCCCCCGCGCTCACGCCCGTGATGATCGGAGCATGCAGGTGCGGAAACCGGCGGGACAGATAGCGCAGCACGCCAGCCTGGTAGGCAGCCCGGGCGCCACCGCCGCCCATGACCAACGCCAGGGCACCAGCGTTGCCATCGTCTCGTGGTTGGTCTGACATGGGGTCGCTTTGGCGGCTGTCACAGCCGGGCAAGGGGCGCAGAAAGGGGCGCAACGGTATAAGATTGGGCGGTGGGCCGCATCGTCAACTCGGGGGGCGACTTGCACCGATCATCACTGCTCCGCATGGGACTCGCTGCCGGCGCGGTCTTCCTCGTGGCCGCGGCTGCGGGGTTGGGTGGCGATCGTGATGGGGTTGACGGATCGCCTGCGCAGATTGCACCGGAGTTCGCGGGATCGGAGTCCTGCCGGGCGTGTCATGTGGAGGAGTACGAAGCGTGGGCGGGCTCGACGCACGGGACCGCCGGCGGGCCGCCGGGGCCGGAGAGCGTGATCGCGCCATTCGGGGGATCCGCCATTCGATTCGCGGACGCGGCGGTGTGGCCGCGCGTGGACGACCAGGGGCGCCATCTCTTCGTGGTGGAGCGGGAGGGCCGGCCGCCGTTGGAGCTTTTGGTGTCGGGCGTGGTCGGCAGGGGCCACATGATCGGGGGCGGAACCCAGGGGTTCATTTCGCAGTTCCCGGACGGTACGGAGCGGTTCCTCCCCTTCGACTATTCGCGCGACGCGGACGCCTGGTTCTGCAACACGGCGTTTGTGGGCGGGTTCTGGCTGCCCGGTGCGGATCGGGCCGCCCTCCGGGCCGACGCCGGATGGCTGCCGATCACCGAAGAGATGCGCCTGACCGAATGCGGGGACTGGCCGCCGGTGCGGATCATGGGGACCAGCCGCCGCTTCGCGAACTGCCAGAACTGCCACGGCAGCCAGGTCGAGGTCGAGTTTCGCCCGGAGACGGGGCGTTACCGGACGGCCGTGGCCACGCTGCAGATCAACTGCGAGTCCTGCCACGGGCCCGCCCAGGCCCATGTGGACTGGGCACGGGGACCCGGCCAGCCCGGCGGCGGCCCCGGCGCTTCGGCCGATGAGGGGGCCGGCCAACCGGCGGCCGCCCCGGCCCCTCCCACTGCCGGCACCCGACTGCCAGCTCTCGACACGCTGAGGACCGACGCCTCGCTGGCCGTCTGCTTCCAGTGCCACGCCCTCAAACGCGCCTTGAACGACCCCGCCGCAGGCGGTGCGGTCGACTACAGCCTCGGCCTCCCTGCCGTGGGCGACTCGCCGTACCTGCCCGACGGCCGGATCGCGACCTTCGGCTACCAGCAGACCCACCGCAACAGCGCCTGCTACCTCTTCGGTTCGATGACCTGCGTCGATTGTCACGATCCCCACTCGCAGGGCTACCGCGATGTCTTCGGCAAGCCTCTGCAGGGCCGTTTCGACGACGGACAGTGCACCGGCTGCCACGCGGCCATCGGGGCGGAGCCGGAAGTCCATACGTTCCATTCCGCCGGGTCGTCCGGCGCCGCGTGTACCAGCTGCCATATGCCATACATCCAGCATCCGGAGCTGTCCGATGCGATCCCGTACGGTCGCTCCGACCACACGATCGCGATACCGCGGCCGGGTGTGGACGAGCGAATCGGGCTCGCGTCGGCGTGCAGCCGGTGTCACGGCGACATGCAGGTGGGGGACCTGGCGGACCAGGTGGCGGAGTGGTGGGGCGAGGTGAAGCCGCACCGCGCGGAGGTTGGGGCGCTCATTGCCGCAACGGGGCCCGGCGCGGGTCGGGCGGAGCTGGATCGCGCCCTCGTCGAGGCGGCCGCGCTGGGCGAACGGCACGGCCTGGCCAAGGTCATGGCGGTGGATGCATGGGTGAGGGGGTCGATGGCGCGGGTCCGGGCCGGGCAGGACGCGCCGCTGCCCGGGCTCGACGACGTGCCGGGCGGTGCCCTGGCGGCGATGGCGGCCGATGCCGACCTGGATGTGCGCGCGGTGGCGGCCGCCGCGCTTCATGCAACGAGGGGCGAGGCGGTGGAGGTGCGCGCCCTGCTGGACCGGTTGCCGCGCAACGAGGCGGAGCCCGAGCGGCTGAGGGCGCGCTGGGGAGCAGCGCTGTCCCAGTGGGCCGCGGCGGCCGATCGGGCGGGCGGTCCCGAGACGGGGCTTCTGCTTCTGCGCCGCGCCCAGGAAGTGCAGCCCGACTCGCCCGAGGTGCTCGTGGCACTCGGGGCCGGACTGGCAGCGGCCGACGAGGTGGAAGGTGCCGTGCAGGTCTACCTGGAGTCGCTCCGCCGCCGCCCCGACGATCCAGTCGCCCTCGTCAACCTGGGGCTGGGGCTGGAATCGCTTGGCCGAGGCGACGAAGCCGAGGCCGTGTACGAGCGAGCCACCCTGGTCCGTCCGACCGAGGCTCTGGCGCACCTCAATCTGGGCAACGCCCGTTTCCGGCGCGGCGACCTGCAGGGGGCGATCGACGCCTACCGGGCAGCCATCCGCAACGACTTCGGGCTGTCCCGGGCCCACTTCTATCTGGCGGTTGCCCTGGTCAACACCGGGCGCCCCGAAGAAGCGCTGCCCTCGCTCCACGACGCCCTGGAATTCGCGCCCGAAGACGCCGAGATCGCCGAGGTCCTGCGGCAGGTGCGCGCCATGTTAGGTTTACCGTCACCATGATGTCAGTTCGCCTCCCCCTTTTCCCGGTCCTGTTGCTCTGCGTCGCCGGGTGCCACACCTACCGGCCCGGCAGCCTGTCAGATCTGAGCGCCGGCGACCGCGTGCGCACCTTGCTGACGGCTGACCAGCACGAGGAACTCCAGGAATATCTCCTTGGGGGCGACCGGCTGGTCGAGGGCACGGTTGTGGAAGCGGGTCCCGCCGAACTCCTGCTCGAAGTGCCCGTTCTGACCGTCGCCGAAGGAATCCGCGTCGAGTCGTTCAGCCAGCGGCTGAGGATACCGGTCGGCGGCGTGGCGGACGTGGAGATGCGCCTGCTGGACTGGAAGCGGTCGTCCGCGCTGGCCGCGGTAATCGGCGCGGCCGCGGGCGCAATCATCTGGGACCAGGTCAGAAGGCGCTCACGGCGGGGAACCACCACCACAACCGGCCCTCTGGAAGGCCCGATCGTCATCCAGATACCGTTTACCACGCGATGACCGGTGTAACTCGAACCTCATTCGGCCGCAGGGCTGTCCTAATAACCCTGCTGTCACTCCTGGCGCTGGCTCCGGCTTCCTGCTACGACGATGAGATCGGTTCGCCTCTTGCCATCGAACTCATCGGCCCCCAGACAGGACTTGTCGGCCAGAAGCTGTCGGTGCTTTACAACGCAACCGGACGCAGCCTCAGCGGGATCGTCTTCACCTGGGGGGACGGCGCGGTCGACTCGCTTGCGACAGCGGGCGCACAGTCCGCTTCGGGCGCCAGGGAGCACACATACGAAATCCCGGGAATGTTCACGGTGCGCGCCAGAGCCGAAGACTCGGTCGAGGGAGTGGCGAGCGCGGAGGTGTTCATCAATATTCAGCAGAGTCAGTGAGTCGGCGTGAGCCCGGGAAAGCCCCGGTGCCGAGCCCGACAGCCACGTTTGAGAGGAGTCAAACAAACATGGTAAACCGATTGTTGGAATCCGTCCGCTCCCGCGGGAGCGGCGCGGCGTTTGCGGGGACGGCCCTCCTCGCGTTCGCACTGGCGGTCCCCGCCGCTGCGCACGCCCAGGACGGCACCGTCACCGGGACCGTCACGGACGCCGCGAGTCAGCGGCCCGTCGGCTCGGTGCAGGTGTACCTGATGGGCACCGGCCTCGGAACGCTTTCGCGTGACAACGGCCGCTTCATCATCCTCAACGTTCCGGCCGGCGAATACACGCTCCGGGCCGAGCGCATCGGATTCACCGCGATGGACGCCCAGATCACGGTGGGCGCCGGCGGGACCGTTCAGCAGGACTTCAGCCTTTCAGCGCAGGCGCTCGGCCTCGACGAGATCGTCGTCACCGGCACCGCGGGGGCCGCGCGCAGGCGCGAGGTGGGCAACTCGGTCTCGCAGCTCAATATCGAGGAAGAGGTCGTGGCCCCGCCCCAGAACGTGGACGCGCTCCTCCAGGGGAGAGTCCCGGGGATGTCCGTCACGCAGAGTTCGGCCAGCGTTGGCGGCGGCGCCATGATCCGCCTTCGCGGCAACGTCTCCATGACGCAGTCGAACCAGCCGCTCATCTATGTGGACGGAGTGCGCGTCCGCAGCTCGGGATTCGCCAAGAACGTCCCGCCGATCGGCTACTCGGGCCGCAGCAACAACGACGTGTCGAGCCCGCTGAACAGCATCAGCCCGCAGGACATCGAGCGGGTCGAGGTGATCAAGGGCGCGGCCGCGACCACTCTGTACGGCACCGAGGCCTCCGCCGGCGTGATCCAGATCTTCACGAAGCGCGGCAGCGTCGGCGAGGCGACCTGGACCGGCCAGATCAACCAGGGCCTGGCGAGAAACCTCACCTTCGGTCCGGACCCCTCGCTCAGGCCGCCGTCCGAAAACCCGACGTCGCTCTCGGGCGGACGGTCGGACTTCCTCTTCATCAACCCCTGGCTTCGCGGCCACAAGCCGAAGTGCGACGACGCGATCGTAGTCGCCGACCAGCCCTGTGACAGCGGCCTCTTCAGCGACATGGGCGCGCATCAGCAGAACTACGCGCTGAGCGTCGGCGGCGGTGCCGAGAACATTCGCTACTTCGTTTCGGGTGCTTTCGAAAGCGACGACGGCGTCCTCCCGAACGACCACGAGGACAAGCTGATCCTGCGCGGCAACTTCACCTTCTCGCCGCGGGAAGACCTCCAGCTCCAGTGGAACACGTCGTACACCAACGACCAGCTGGCCCACACCGCGGGCGGCAACAACGCCCACGGGATGACGCTGAACACCTTCCGCCGGGACCGCAACTACCTCAACGACGAGTCCTTCAACGCGATCAACCCGTTCCTGAACCAGGAGATCACAACGCAGATCGACCACCTGATCACGGGGCTGACCGCCACCTACTCGCCGATGGCCAACTTCTCGAACCGCCTGAGCATCGGGTACGACCTGGCGCAGCAGGACAACCGCAACCTGCGGCCGTTCGGCTTCATCCGGGCCCCTTCGGGCATCCTCGCGACCTCGCGTTTCGAGTTCAACACCCTGACCTTCGACTACGTGGGCTCGATGGACTTCGAGCTTCCCTCGGGGATCCGCTCGGCGCTCTCCTTCGGCGGACAGTCCGTCACCACCCGCAGCGAAGTCACGACCGCCTACGGCGACAACTTCCCGGGCCCCGGCGACCCCGATGTCGACAACGCGGGCAACACCCTCGGCTTCGAGGACCGTACGCGCGTCGTCAACGCCGGCCTCTTCGTCGAGAGCAAGTTCGACTTTTCGAACAAGTACTTCCTGATCGCGGGCGTCCGGGTGGACGGCAACTCCGCCTTCGGCGCGGACTTCGGCTTCCAGGCGTACCCCAAGGTCTCCGGGTCCTACATCATCTCGGATGAGGACTTCTGGAACGAGTCCTGGGGCTCGATGAAGCTCCGTGCAGCCTGGGGCCAGGCCGGTCGCGCGCCAGGCGCCTTCGACGCGGTCCGGACCTTCGGTGCGGCCGGCTGGGGCGGTGTCCCGGCCTTCCTGCCGAGCAACGTGGGCAACCCCGAGGTCGGTCCCGAGACCACCACCGAACTCGAAGCGGGCTTCGAGGGATCGTTCGTGGACGATCGTCTTGCGCTCGACTTCACCTACTTCACGCAGAACACCGCCCAGGCGCTCTTCAGCGTCCGCCAGATCCCGTCTCTGGGCTTCACCAGCTCGCAGCTGGCCAACGTGGGCGAACTCGCCAATAGCGGGATGGAGCTGGGGCTTACCTACAGCATCATCCGCAACGACACGTGGACCTGGGACATCGGGAGCACGCTGTCCCTCCACGATTCCGAGATCATATCACTCGGCGGATCCCCGTCGTTCTCGATCGGCGGCTTCGGCTGGGTGGTCGAAGGAGAACCCGCTCCGGTCATCCGCTCCGACTGCGTGACCAACCCGGACGCGCATGCGGATCCAATCATCGAGCAGGACTGTTTCCACGGACCGAACCAGGCCACGACCATCGCAGGCATGCACACCACCTTCCAGCTGCCGGGCGGAATCACCATCGCGGCCCGCGCTGAATACCAGGGCGGTGCGTACATGTTGAATGGTCCGCAGGCCGCGGCCACGCGCCGCTCCGTGCGCTGGGCGGGCTGCTTCGAAGCGTACAACACCTGGGAGACGCAGGGTTACGCCGCGCTCACAGCAGAGGAACGCGCCCGCTGCGACCTCAAGTTCTATCAGTCCGATTTCGCCATCCAGCCGGCCGACTTCTTCAAGATCCGCGAGCTGAGCTTCCAGGCGCCCCTGCCGGAGGCCTGGGCGGCGATGGCCGGCGCCTCGCGTGCCAACGTGACCATCTCCGGCCGGAACTTCTTCCGCTGGGTGGATCCGCTGATGCGCACCCTGGATCCCGAGGTAGGCGGCAACGTCGGCTTCAATACGCGCGTTCGCTCCATGACCGAGCACGTGCCGCCGCCGGCGTTCTACACCTTCGCACTGCAAGTCGTCTTCTAGGAGGGGCGAGACGAATGAAACACATTGCAAGAATTGCATCGAGCATGACGCACAAGGGTGCGCTCCTCCCCGTCGCCCTGGTCACCGTTCTCGCGGCTTGCGACTTCGATGTCGTGAACCCGGGGCGGGTGCAGGAGGAATTCCTCTTCGAGGTCGAGGCACAGCAGGCGATCGTCAAGGGCATCGGCCGGGCAACCTCCGAGGCCCAGAACTGGGTCGGTTACACCGGAGCGGCGATCACTCGCGAAGTCCACCCCTCCGGCTCCACTGGAAGCTTCGGCATCACCGTGGAGTGGCAGAACGGCGAACTCGACTACGAGACCGTCAACACGCACTGGAACCTCTCCCAGCGCGCGCGCTGGTGGGGCGACGACGGCGTAGCCAAGATCATGGAGACCGGTGCCAGCGAACAGTCGCTCCTGGCCGAAGCCTATCTGTGGGCGGGGTACGCATATCGCCTGCTGGGCGAGAACTTCTGCGTCTCCGTCATCGACGGCGAGTCGGCCGGAGCCCGCAGCGTCTACTACGACCGCGCCATCGCGCGCTTCGATCAGGCGGCATCGCTGGGATCGGGCGACATGGCGATGGCGGCCGTTGCGGGCCGCGCGGCGGTCAAGGCCTTCATGGGCGACTGGGCCGGAGCGGTTTCCGACGCATCGGGGATCCCCGATGGTTTCGTCTGGGAGATGCCGTACTTCGACACCGAGGGCGACGCGACCCGCAACCGGATCCAGTTCGCGTCACAGGCCGAGCCCTACAAGGCCCACACGCAGAGGTTCACGAAGTATGAGGACTACGGCCTCAGTGACAACAACGCCGATGGCGATCCCAGAATCCCGTTCAAGATCACCGACGAGACCGGGGACGCCGCGGTGCAGTGCTGCGGCCAGGTGCCCTGGTGGCCACAGCAGAAGTACGAGGACGCGGGTGCCGACATTCCGCTGTCGAAGGGAACCGAGATGCGCATGATCGAGGCCGAGGCCATGCTCGTGTCAGGAGAATGGCAGGGCGCCATGGACAAGATCAACGCGCTGCGGTCCGCCGCCGGGGTCGAAGCGGCCACGGCGTCGAGCGCGGCGGAAGCCTGGACGGCGCTCAAGTTCGAGCGCGGTGTCGTGACCTGGCTGGAAGGGCGCCGCCTTGGCGACTTCTTCCGCTGGAACCGCGACAACACGCCCGGCGACCGTCATCCGCTCGAGGTGCCGTCAGGAAGCCAGAACGAGGGCTCACACCTCGTGCAGCAGGACCTGTGCTTCCCGATCGCGCGCGGCGAGGTTGACACCAACCCGAACATCAACGGGCCGACCGGCTAGACGCTGACGGGCCAGCGGGACACAGCGCGGGGCGCTTCGCAAACTGCGGGGCGCCCCGCCGCCGTTCAGGGCACCGTGCTCTGCAGCACCCCGCGCCCGATCGCCACGATCCCCAGCGCGATGAACGCGATCGCGAGGACCGCGCCCACCAGATGCGGCCCGTAGCTCTTCGCCTCTGCCGGCCGCCGCTTCACCACCGTACTGGTCCCCTGCGCGACAACCGCCGCGGCGATCATCATGAAGATGTGCCCGATCATCGCGGTCCCGAACGGCCGCGTGAACAGCAGCACGACCCCAAGCAGCACCTGCAGGTGGATCAGCCCTGTAAAGACGATCGCCAGCCGGGCCATCGCGCCGGAATACTCGCGCTTGCCGAACAGGCCCACCGCCGCGTAGAGAATCACGAACAGCCCGCCGACGAGCACCAGAAAGCGCAGCCCCGAGTGAGCGGCGTAGAGCATGGTTGCGGCTCCTGAAGTCTGGATGTGAAACGGTGCCCGAAGTCTGACGGTTGCGCGCCCGCCAGGCAACGCGCCCACCTCCCCGGCCGGCCCGCGCAGGGGCCGGGCCGCCACCCACGCGTCATTGATCCCCACCCGATCCCGGCATACCGTGAAGTCATGTTCAAGACGGGCTACATCCTGAACCCGCGGGCCGATTCGGTCTGGTTCCTCGGCCTGCCCTTCGCCGCCGTCGCGCTCGCCCTGGGCTTCCAGGCGTGGCTCCCCTACGTGGCGGTCGCGTCGATCAACCTGTGGGTCACGACCCCCCACCACTACGCGACGTGGGTGCGCAGCTACGGCATGCCCGAGGTGTGGGAGCGCTTCAAGGCGCGCCTCATCGTGGGGCCCGTCGCCATCTTCTCCCTCACCGCGGCGGGGCTGATCTGGGCCCCCATCACCCTGCTCCTGCTCGTCTCCGCCTGGGACCACCAGCACAGCATCATGCAACAGCACGGCTTCAGCCGGGTCTACGACTTCAAGGCGAAGACCGGCCTGGAGAACACACGCAAGTACGACCTGGCGCTGCACTGGATCCTCTACGGCAACATGTTCCTGCAGGCCCCCATGTTCCGCTTCCTGTGGATCCGCGAACTGCACCGCATGCAGATCCCGATATCGGCGGGGTTCGTCGAGGGCCTGCTCATGCTCAGCTGGATCGTCACCGGCGGCTACCTGATCGTCTACCTCCTGCACCTCCGCAGGACGGTGAAGGCGGGGGCGCAGATCAACCCCATCAAGTACGCCTTCATTGCCGCCAGCTACTTCCTCTGGTACTTCGTGGCCTGGCACACGAACTCGATCCTGCTCTACGCGGTCGCGCACCGGGTCATGCACGGCGTCCAGTACATGGTGATGGTGTACTCCTACATGCTCCGCTCGGCGGCTACCGGCGGCTCCCGCCCCGGACTCTGGAGCAGGCTCACCGGGAGCGGCAGGCTCAAGTGGTTCCTGATCCTGGGCGGCGCGTACGCGGTCGCCTTCCAACTCCTCATCAACCGCCCGCTCGACGAATTCGGCTTCGGCGTCGTGAACTTCGCGCCGTACCCCGCCATCCCGCAGTTCAACATCCCGGCGCTCGACTATGCGGGCGGCTACGAGCTCTGGTCCCAGATGATGC
Source organism: Gemmatimonadota bacterium (assembly GCA_022826565.1). Classification (GTDB taxonomy): domain Bacteria; phylum Gemmatimonadota; class Gemmatimonadetes; order Longimicrobiales; family Gaopeijiaceae; genus Bin94. Next base: position 121,374 of record JAJDUP010000005.1, read on the forward strand.
TGTACGCCTACGCGCTGCTGCACTACTACGTCGATTCCTTCATCTGGAAGGTGAGGGACAAGCAGGTGCAGAGGGGACTGTGAGCAGGCGCGGAAGGAAGGGGCGGAAGCGGACTCAGGCCAGGCGCCCTCCGGCACCGCACGGGCGCGAGACGAGCGGCAAGCACGGTCGCGGGGCGGGACCGAAACGCGCCCGCCCGCCCGCACGATCCGTGTCGCCCGGCGGACTTCAGCGCCTGGGCGCCCTCTTCCAGCGCTACCGCATCCTCTTCGTGATCTACGGGGTGGGCGCGGCCGTGGGGCTGCGCGAGTTCCATCTGTCCCGGACCACCGAGCCCGTCGACTGGGGCAGCGACCGCTGGGCCGAGATGACCTCCGTCATGGAGCAGGTGAACCCCGACGATCCGGACACCGACTTCCTTGAGGGGGTGCAGTCCATCGTCCAGGGCGACGAGGGCGGATTCGTGACCCACTTCGAGGAGGCGCTGGAGTCCGACGTCAAGCACAACGAATTCCTGTTGCGTGACTACGCCCAGCACCTGCTCGACTCGGGCGCCGACTGGCGGCAGCTGAACGACGCCGTGAACCGCTGGCGCGAGAACCATCCGTTCTCAAGCGAAGTCCTGACGCTCGAGCTCGGCGCCGGACCGCGTACGCAGGCCGACATCTCCGTGCTGAACCGCGAACTTCTCGCGGTCCCCTGGATCGGCGGCGTCGAACTCGAGCAGTACGAGGCGAGCGGGCGGCCCACCTGGCGCGTGCACCTCACCTTCCGGCCTCCGCGCCCGATCGATGTGCGCGAGGCCGTGGCGGCCGTTTCGATTCTCTCAGTACCAACGGAGGACCGGCTCCGTCTCTCGGTGACCTGCCGGACGTTGACGGATTGCAGGGTGGCACCGCGCTCGAATCGCTGAATTCCAGCGGGAATACTTGCGGTTGTCGCAATCCGACCTCACTATGCACGCGGAGCATCAGCGCACCGGGGGAGGCGTGAATGCCTCGCCCACACTTGACAAGGAGGAGTCATGCGACTACGCGAACAGATTGATGCCGGGCGTTGGGCCTCGCTCGGCGTCGCCGTCTCTTTCGTGCTTGCCTTCGGGTTTGCAGAGAGAGCGGCGGCTCAAACCGGGACGATTACGGGGGCCGTTCAGGATGCGGTCAGCCAGGCTCCGATTGCGGGCGCGCAGGTCTCCGTAGTCGGAACCTCGCTCGGGGTCCTGGCCAACAACGTCGGGCGCTACCTGATCATCAACGTACCGGCCGGCGAACACACGGTTCGGGTCGACATCATCGGCTACGGCAGCACGGAGATGCAGGTGACCGTGCCGGCCGGAGGTGCGGCCACCGCCGACTTCAACCTCCGCCAGGACGCGATCGCGCTGGAGGGAATCATCGCGACCGGCACCGCGGGACAGGCACGGCGCCGCGAGGTCGGCAACAGCATCAGCGCCATCGCGGCGGAGGACATCGAGTTCACCGCCGTAACGGACTTCGGCGACGTGCTGCAGGGACGCGCGACCGGCATCCAGGTCAACGACCACAGCGGGCAGGTGGGCGCGGCGAGCCAGATCCGGCTCAGGGGCAACAATTCCCTCACGCAGGGCAACAACCCCCTCATCTACGTGGACGGGGTCCGCCTCGAGAGCAACCCGATCGGCTCGGACGACGAGGGCGCGCAGACGCCTTCGGCCCTGGATATGATCAACCCCAACGATGTCGACCGCATGGAGGTGATCAAGGGGCCCGCCGCCACGACGCTGTACGGCACGGAGGCGGCAGGCGGCGTGATCCAGATCTTCACGAAGCGCGGTGTCGCGGGAGCGCCGGCGTGGACCCTCTCGATGGAGCAGGGCATGAGCGTCATGCCCCACCAGGGTCCCGGCGTCGACGTGAACCCCTCGGGGCTCTTCCTGAATACCTGCCGGGATTCCAGCATCCTCAATCACCAGACCGGTACGATCGGCGTGGACGAGCCAGGCTGCCCGGAGAGCGGGAGCTGGTTCCGCAACGCCCACCACCAGGTCTACAACCTGAGCGTGCGGGGCGGCGGCGAAACGGCGACCTACTTCGTTTCAGGCCAGTACGGTGACCGGAAGGGCGTGGTGGACCCACAGGGTGCGGACAACTACAACATCCGCGCCAACATCTCCTTCCAGCCGGCTGACGGGCTGAACATCCAGCTGAACAGCACCTACGGGCGCCGGAACATCACCTGGATTCCCAACGGCAACAACGCGTCCGGTCTGTATCTGAACGTGTTGCGCGGAGACCGCGGGTACACCCCCGGCAACGACGATTCGCTGGTTCTCGAAAACGAGATCATTACCCATCTCGACCAGTACATCACCGGTCTCGCTATCAACTGGGCCCCGAACAACCTGTTCTCCCACCGGGTGAACATGGGGATCGACTACACGTCGTCGGACTTCATCGATTTCAAGGGCTGGGGCTTCTACGAGGACCATGCGGGGAACCGCGAGGTCGACCAGCAGTTCGATCGCAACCTGACCTTCGACTACAGCGGGACGCTCAACTACAGTCCCCTGGACAACATCAGTTCGACCCTGGCCTGGGGCGGACAGGTGTACGAGGAATACAACTACACCATCAACGGCTTCGACGAGCTGTTCGCCGGACCGGGCGAGCAGATTCTCGGCGGCGGCAACCTTCCCCAGGTCTTCGAGGGCCGCATCACCACCAGGAACGGTGGCTTCTTCGTTCAGGAAGTCCTGGGGCTGAACGACAAGCTGTTCGTTACCGCCGGGATGCGCTGGGACGGATTCAGCACCTTCGGGGAAGGCTTCGGCCTGGCCGCATATCCCAAGCTGCAGGCTGCCTACACCATTTCGGACGAGGATTTCTTCCCCTTCGACTGGGCAGAGACGGTCAAGCTGCGGGCCGCGTGGGGCGAGTCGGGCAAAGCTCCCGGAGCGTTCGCCGCCAAGCGCACCTACTCGGCAACGTCGGCCGACGAGCAGGTTCCGGCCGTGATCATCTCCAACCTGGGGAATCCGGATCTCGGGCCCGAGGTATCGTCCGAGATCGAATACGGGGTGGACGCCTCGTTCCTCAACGGCCGTGTGAGCATCGAGTTCACCGCCTATGACCAGACCACGCGCGACGCCCTGATCGGCGTGCAGGAAGCCCCCTCGGGGGGCACCGAACAGGCGACGCTCAGGAACCTCGGCGAGGTCAAGAACTGGGGCACGGAGACTCTCTTGAACATCGTTCCGGTGCGGACCGACGACATCGAGTGGGACATCGGCGTCAACTTCAGTACGAACGACAGCGAGATCACGGACCTCGGACCTCTCGAGGACCTGGGCACCAGCCGGCAGCTGGGGCTTCCGCTCTGGATCCGCTGGGACGACATCCTGCAGAACCCCGATGAAATCGGCGTGCTGCCAGACTGGGAAAAGGGCTACATCGGCAACCTCTTCCCGACCGAGACGATCGGGCTGAACTCCCGGCTGACTCTCTGGCGCTCACTGACGCTCGATGTCGTGGGCGAAGGCCAGTACGGCATGGTGAGGCCCATCGGCATCGCGTACCAGAACGTGCGCAGGCGCGTATGGCCGGGTGACGGATGCCCCGCCATTCAGGACCAGTACTATTCGCTTAGTGGCTCGGGATCTTCGCGGGTTGCGACGATGGGGCTGCCGGCCTCCGACATCGCCCGCTGCATCGGGCCCTATGCGGACCAGGGCATCTGGACCGACCCCGCGGACTTCTTCAAGATCCGCTCGGCCTCGATCACCTACCGGCTGCCGGACGGACTGGTGCCCGGAGCGCGTAGCGCCCAGGTGGGGATTGCAGGGAAGAACCTGCTGACCTGGACCGACTACCGCGGTCTGGATCCGGAGGCCAACGACAACGGGTTTGGAGACTCGACGCCCAACGAGTACTACAACATGGCGCCGCCGAGGATCTTCATCCTGAATCTCTCCGTGAACTTCTGATGGGGAGGACAGATACGATGATGAGACGACAGAGAAGGGCGGGGATGGGTGCCCTTGCAGTCCTCCTGGGCGCCGTTGCCCTGACCGGGTGCGAACTCGAGGTCCTGAATCCGGGAAGGATCCTGGACGAGGACCTCACCACCCGCGACCTCATGCCGATCCTGGTTTCCGGGGCCTCGGCGGAGTTCAATCACATCGGTGATTTTTACGCATTCGACATCGCGCGCCTCACCGACGACCTGTCCGGGACGGGAAGCTACTTCTCCACCGGGCAGTACCGTAGGGGAGTCTTCGACAACGAGAACTCCGAGGGGCACTGGGAACAGACCCACGAGGCCGCATGGGCTTCCGGGAGCGCGTGGGAACGGTTGCAGGAGGTCCTTGAGGCCGAAGCCAACAGCTTCGAAGGATCTGCGCGGCTGTTCCTCCTCATGGGACTGGCGCACCGCATCCTGGGTGAGAACTTCTGCGATGTGGTCTACGACAAGGGGCCGCTGCAACCCCGCACGGCCGCGTTCGACAGCGCGATCGTGGCCCTCAACCAGGCCATCACCATCGGTACGGCGGCGGGTGCGTCGGCTTTCGTGACCGCCGCGCACGGTGGAATCGCTCAGGCCAATGTCGGGCTGGGCAATTGGTCGGCGGCGGTTCAGTCCGCCTCTCAGGTCCCGACCGACTTCGTGCACAACGCGATCTACCACCAGACGGCGAACAGCAACGGTGTCTGGAACGAAAGCTGGGGCCGGGCCGAAGTGGGAGTGTGGGCAACGCCCGCGCAGCGGGTCTTCGATGGGGACCCGCGGGCGCCGTACACGATCTGCGGCGAGTGGAACGATGAAAACGATCCGCAGGCAGGCGTGACGCCGACGGGTGTCTGCACCGGGCAGGGCAGCGGTGCGCACCAGGGAGCGGACGGCTTGACGGCACATTACAGGCAGGACAAGTACCCCGAACAGGGAAGCGACGTGCCGATCGTAACGGGTACCGAGATGCGCCTGATCGAGGCCGAGGCAGCGCTGGTCAGCGGTGACCTCGCCACCTTCACGGCCAAGGTCAACGAGGTGCGCGCGTTCTACGGGGCAGAGCCGATCGAACAGCCCGCGTCAGCCGGAGCACTGGAGTTCCCGAACGCACAGGACGACGCCTGGTCGATTCTGGATCGGGAGCGCTACCTGACACTGTGGATCGAAGGACGCCGGCTCTACGATCTGGACCGCTGGCAGCATCCGTTCCTGCAGGGCGGAACGCTTATCGGCCCGGGTGCCGAGCCGCGTGTGTCCTGCATGCCGATCCCCGAGATCGAATGCACCCTCAACCCGGAGATTCAGAACTCTTCCGTGTGCACATAGACTCAAACAGAATGTAAACAAAACCTTACATATTGTAAGGTGTGGATTACATTACAGCGCCCCCGCCGGGACTTCGGTCCGGCGGGGGCGCTGGTCGTTACAGGTGTGCCTGGACGGACGGCCCGTGAGGGGCGCGGCCGCCCTCCTGAAGCGCCGGAGCCGGGCCCTACCGCACCGACCCGATAGGCACGCCCGACTGCGACTGACCGGTCACCAGGAAGGAGATGATGATCGAGGCGCCCATGATCACGCCCGCGACGATAATCGAGCTGCGGGTTCCGTCCACCTCGCTGACCAGGACTTCGCTGATGTCGTCCAGCGGGAAAGTCACGGCGGTGGTCTGCCCGTGCTCGGGTGTGCCCGGCGCATGCACGACGCCCGATACCACGAGGCTTGACTCGGTCCACCGGGTCTCGTGCACCTCCGAGAACTCGAACCGTTCGCTCTGTTCGCCCTCGCCCAGCACGACTCCACGGACATTCAGGGCGCCTCGAAGATCGGGTTCGGGAAGTTCGACTCGCTGAACCGAAAAGCAACTCGAGACGAGAAACGAGGCCGCGACGGCGGCGGCGAGTACCGCACTGGGCTTTCTCAAGGGTTCCTCACGCTCTACCTTGGATGTTCGATGCATCGTGGACGCCCGGTTCCGTCAACGCTACGAGCACTGCGGGTGTCAGAATGAGGTAATGGTTCGGTCGGTCCCTCGCAAATGCCGGTCGGGCGTGCTGCAGGAAAGACGAGGTGCGAAATGCTGACCCGAGCCACGATATCCACGATTCTGACGGCGGCTCTCCTCTCGACGGGATGCGCGTCGTCCGGGGAGTCCGGCAGCACCGGCCGTTCTCGCGACCTCATCACGCAGACGGAGCTCATGGAAGTGCCCCACAGCACCGTTTTCGAAGCCGTGCGGGCGCTGCGGCCCAGATGGCTGCAGGCCAGGGCGGGGGCGACCTTCCAGAGCCGCCAGCAGCAGACCGCCAGGGTCTACATCGACGGTCAGCTGCGCGGCGAGTTGGGTGAGATGTGGAACCTGCTTCCCACCGAGGTCAGCGAGATCCGCTTCATGAGCGCCTCCGACGCCACCACCCGATTCGGCACCAACCACATCGGTGGCGCCATCGTAATCACCACGAGGCGGCGATGACGCAAGCGCCGCTCCTGCGGCCCCGCACGTGCTGAACCGAACCTCAACCCTCCTTGCCAGGGCTGCGTTTGCGTTCCTGACCGGTCTTGCGCTTGTGGCGGGGCCTGGCCAGCGCGTGTCCGCCCAGCAGACGCAGGGGGTCAACGGGAACCGCGTCAGCGTCTTCCTCGACTGCGCGGCCCGCTTCTGCGACCTCAACTACTTCCGCACCGAGATGTCCTGGGTGAACTGGGTGCGCATCCCGGAAGGCGCGGACGTGCACCTCATCATGACCAGCCAGGCTACGGGGTCGGGCGGGCGCGAGTACCAGCTGGACTTCATCGGGAACGGCGACTCCGGTTACGAGGAGCAGCTGGCCCATCAGGCGGCGCCCACCGACACGGACCGCGAGACTCTCGACGAGATCGCGCACACCATCGCGGTGGGTCTGCTCCACTTCGGTACGGTCAGCGGGTTCTTCGAATCGGCCGACGATTTCCATGAAATCGCCGATGTCATCGATATCGATTCCGGAGATATCGATCCGCGGGAGCGTGTGGTCGCCGTGGAAGAGGTGGAGGATCCGTGGGACTTCTGGGTGTTCCGTCTCGGCGGACGCACCGAGATCAACGGCGAGCAGACGCGCCAGACGCGGCGCATGGACGGCAACTTCAGCGCCTCCCGCGTCACCCCCACCTGGAAGATGAACTTCCGCGGGAACATCAACTACAACCAGCGCGAAATCGAGCTCACCGACGCGCCCGCGTTCGTCGATTCGAGGACGGACTGGGGATTCAGCCACCTCGTCGCGTACTCGCTTGCGGACCACTGGTCGGTCGGTGTCCAGGGCGAGATGCGACGCATCGTCCGGTTCAACCAGGCCTTCCGTGCCGAGATCACCCCTGCGCTCGAGTACAGCTTCTTCCCCTACGAAGAGGCGACCCGGAGGGCGCTCACCGTCTTCTACCAGATCGGGCCCGCCTACCGGAGCTACATGGAGGAGACGGTGTTCGGCGAGATGGAGGAAACCCGCTGGGAACAGTCCCTCGAGTTCGAACTGTCCCAGCGGCAGCAGTGGGGCGACGCGTCCATCAGCATGACCGGATCTCACTTCCTGCACGACATCGACCTGTACAACGTGAGGCTCAGGGGCGAGATCGACGTGCGCATCGCGCGCGGACTCAGTCTCAACGCCGAGGGCAACATCTCATGGGTCAACGACCAGATCTACCTCTCGGCCGAGGGCGCGACTGACGCGGAAGCCCTCCTCAACCTCCAGCAGCGCTCGCAGGACTTCAACTACTCGCTGCAGCTCGGCTTCTCGTTCCAGTTCGGGTCGATCTACAACAACGTTGTGAACAACCGGTTCCGCGGGGGCGGGGGCGGCTTCTGGTGGTTCCGCTGATCGGAGTTTGACTCGGGTATTCTTGAAATATGAGTATCAAATACTCATTTTTCATCCATGCTGATATCCCGACCAGCCCACTTGGCCGAACTGCGCCGAAAGCTCGACAATAACCCCGTCGTCGCGCTCCTCGGTGCTCGCCAAGTGGGCAAGACTACCCTTGCGAGGGCGCTGGCCGCCGAGTTGGACGCCGCCGCACGCTTCGATCTGGAGGATCCACGGGACCTTGCGCGCCTCGATGAGCCCACGCTCGCTCTCGGGTCGCTCCGTGGGCTTGTCATCATCGACGAGGTACAGCATCGGCCCGAGCTCTTTCCGGTCTTGCGGGTGCTCGCCGACCGCACCCCGCTCCCGGCCCGCTTTCTGGTGCTCGGCAGCGCCTCGCCGGAGTTGCTGCGCCAGGGATCGGAGTCTCTGGCCGGCCGCCTGGGTTACCACGAGCTGGGGGGTCTCGACCTTGCTGAAGTCGGAGCGGACCGGTGGGAACGGCTATGGCTTCGCGGGGGGTTCCCACGCTCCTGGCTGCCTCAGGACGAAGCGGCCAGCCAGGAGTGGCGTCGGGATTTCATTCGCTCGTTTGTCGAACGGGACCTGCCCGGCTTCGGAATCACGCTGCCGTCCAGGCTCCTCCATGACTTCTGGACGATGCTGGCCCACTACCACGGCCAGACCTGGAACGGATCCGAGCTGGCGCGCGCCTTCGGGCTCGCCCACACCACGGTGCGCCGGTACCTGGACATCATGACAGGGGCATATGTCGTCCGCCAACTGCGCCCCTGGAGAGCGAATCTGGGCAAGCGCATCGTCAAGGCCAGCAAGATCTACGTCGCCGACACCGGACTGCTGCATACGCTCCTGGGCGTAGAGACCGCACGGGATCTGGCAGGACATCCCAAAGTCGGCGCGAGCTGGGAGGGGTTCGCCCTGGAACAGGTCCTGCGCCAATTGAAGGCGAATCCGGAGGAGTGCCACTTCTGGTCGGTGCACGGCGGCCCCGAGCTCGACCTCCTCGTCGTCAGGGGAAAACGCAGACGCGGTTACGAATTCAAGCGCACCGACGCGCCCAGGGTCACCCGATCAATGCGGTCCGCCATGGAATTGCTTCGTCTCGACAGTCTTGATGTCGTCCATGTCGGACGTGACACCTTCCCCATGGCGGAGGGAATCCGCGCCGTCGCCGGTCGGCAGATCCTGGCCGAGGTCGAGCCGCTCTAGTTTCCCTTCCCGGAAGTTCGTGTACTAACGAGAGGTGGTCCGGCAGGCTTCGCTGATTCCGATCCTGGGGCGCGCTCCCGGCACCCTTGGCCGATCACCCGGCGCCCATCACCCTCCTGTACAACAGTCCGTTGGCCAACGCCACGGTGCCGAACGCGACCACGGCGTCGACGATGTTCCAGATGTAGAAGTCGGGCGGGTGGCTGTAGTGGTTCATGTAGATGGCGCTGACCGCGGCGAACATCAGCCACATCAGCCCGAACGACTTGAGGCTGGCCGCCACGTCACCGCCCTTGAGCACGGGCCGCAGCAGGTGGAACACCCAGGCCGCGACCGCCCACATCACGAAGTTGTAGAGGTACGACGTGACCCAGTCCGCAGTCTCGAATTCGGTGCGGAAGTACTCCTCGCTCTCCGCCATGGCGCCGAACAGGTGCGGCAGGACCAGCATCTGCTCCACGACACCCGCCACAAGGTAGCGGACGATGTTGAGGAGAATGACAAGGACGAGAAAGCGGACCAGGGTCACGGTGCGGCACCCGGATCGCGCTGGGCGGTGTGGGGAGCGCCGCGCGCACCGGATGCCGACGCCACCAGTCCCAGCCGCCGCAGCGCCCGCTTGATCCGCTCCAGTTCCTCGCGCTGGGTGGTCGTGGGGGGATGGAGCGTGCCCTGCCGCACGCCGCCGCCGTTGATGGCGCTGTAGAGGCGCATCAGGTTGCGGCGGTGCTCCTCGGTGCCGTCGCCGGCTTCCTGCAGCTGGCTGTTCAGGTTGAGGATCTCGAGGAGGAAGGTCTCGCGCTCCTGGTAGTCCTCGGCGGTCAGGGCGAGGTCGGGGTCGCCGCGGACCAGGGTATGCTGGGTGCGGACGAGGCCCCGCGCCAACAGCTCGATAGTGTAGACGCCGGGCGAGGCGAAGGGGCCGCGCATCTCGAGCGGGCGGGGCACCACGGTGGCGTCGTGCGGCGCCCAGGCGGGGAGTTCGGCCGCGGGCAGGCCGTGGCGGAGGTCCCAGTTGACGCGGTGGAGCCCGGGCTCCGAGGGGACGCTCATGACGCGCACCACCTCGCCGACGGCGTTCCGGATGGTGAGCATGGCCTGTCCGGAGCCGGAGCCGAGCCGGTAGGTGATCACCGTCCCGTCGACCGGGTTCTCCCCCATGAACACCGACTGTGCCCGGTAGGAGGTGTCCTTCCAGTAGTTCATGATCGTGCCGGGGCCGGGCTCGTAGAGCGCGGCGGCGTCGGCGGCGGTCTCGCCGTAGCGGGCCAGTGAGCTCACATCGTCGATGATGATGATGGAGCGGCCGTGCGTGCCGAGGACGAGATCCTTTTCGCGAGGGTGGACGACCATGTCGTCGTAGGCGGTCGTGGGGAGCTGCGGAAAGCGCGCCCAGGATTCGCCCCGGTCGGTGCTGGCAAAGACGTGATGCTCGGTGCCGATGAAGAGGACCGCCGGGTTGTCGGGGTGCTCGACGAGCACGTTGACGGAGCCCGAGGGGAGGTCGTCGTGGAGCGCGGTCCAGCGCGCCCCGTAGTCCTCGGCGCGGTAGACGTACGGACGGAAGTCGCCGTCGCGGTGGGCGTCGAAGGTGACGTATGCCGTGCCGGGCGCCTCGGCCGAGGCGGCGACGCAGCTGACGTAGGCGCCGCCGGGGAGGCCGGGCGCGCCGCCCGAGACCTCGTTCCAACTGCGGCCGCCGTCCATCGTCACCTGGACGTTGCCGTCGTCGGTGCCGACCCAGAGCACGGCCGGGTCGAGGGGCGACTCGGAGAGGGTGACGATCTCGCCGTACGACGAGGTGCCGTCGTTGCGCGACAGGGTGATGTCGGCGCCGCGCACCCCCATGATCTCGAGCTCGTCGCGGTCCTGCCGCCGGGTGAGGTCGTCGGTGCGGGTGAAGCTGTCGCCGCGGTCGCGGGAGATGAAAAGGCGGTTGCCGCCGAGGTAGACCGTGTTGGGGTCGTGCCGGGAGATGAGGCTGGGCGACGCCCAGTCCCAGCGGTACGGGTCTTCGCCCTCGGGGGCGGTGAGCGCCAGGCTCATCATGTCGCCGGTGACGTTGTCGAAGCGGGTCCACGAACCGTTCTGCGCGTTGATGTACATCGTGCGCCCGTCCGGGTCGGCTTGCTGGTACATTCCATCCCCAAAACCGCTCTGCCGCCACTCGTCATCCACGATTCCCTCCCAGGACCGCGTCGCCGACGGCCCCATCCACGAGTGGTTGTCCTGCATGCCGCCGTAGATCCAGTAGGGGTCGCGATTGTCCACCGTGATCCCGTAGAACTGGCCGATCGGGAGGTTGTTGATGCGCCGGAAGGTGACGCCGCGGTCGTAGGTCTCGTGCAGGCCCGCGTCGCCGGCGAGGTAGAAGTGCTCGGGGTCGGCGGGGTTGATCCACATGGAATGATGGTCGGCGTGCACCCCGACGTCGTAGGTGGGCCGCTCCGCGATCTCGGTGAAGGTGCGGCCGCCGTCCTCGCTCCGGTGGGACGAGGTGGCGAGGGTATAGACGCGGGCCTCGTTGGTCGGGTCGATGAAGACGTGCGAATAGTACATCGGGCGGATGTTCTGATCGCTCACCTTCTGCCAGCTCTCGCCGCCGTCCTCGCTGCGGTAGCCGCCCGATTCCGTAGAATGCTGAACAAGAATGTTGAGTATTTGCGGATTGGTGGCGGCCAGGGCGATCCCGATGCGGCCCTTGTCGCCCTCCGGCAACCCGTTCGTGAGCTCGCGCCAGGTGTCGCCGCCGTCGGTGGTCTTGTAGACGCCGCTGCCGGGGCCGCCGCCGTTGAAGCCCCAGGTGCGGCGCTGGCGCTGGTACATGGCCGCGTAGAGGACGTCGGGGTTGGAGGGGTCGATGACCAGGTCGATCGCCCCGGTGTTGTCGTCGACGAAGAGGACCTGGTCCCAGGTGGCGCCACCGTCGCGGGAGCGGTACACGCCGCGCTCGGGCGATGAGCGCCACAGGTTGCCCAGCGCGGCCACGTAGACGATGTCGGGGTCGGTGGGGTGCACCTGTACGCGGCCGGTGTGGAGCGTGGCCTCGAGGCCGAGATGGCTCCATGTCGCGCCCGCGTCGTCGGAGCGGTAGATGCCGTTGCCCCACGACGTGCTCTGGCGGTTTTGCTGCTCGCCGGTTCCCGCGTACAGGATGTCCGGGTCGGAGGGCGCGATTGCCAGGTCGCCGAAGGTGCTGACCGGCATGTGCTCCCACAGGTTCGTCCAGCTGATGCCGCGGTTTGCGCTCTTCCAGAGGCCGCCCGACGCGGTTGCCACGTATATGGTCGAGGGGTCGTAGGGCAGGGCCTCCACGTCGTGGATGCGGCCGCCGGTAACCGCGGGGCCGACGTGGCGCGCTCCGAAGGCGGCGAGTTCCTCGGAGGTGATGGCTTGCTGGGCCGCGAGCGATGTAGCGAGCACGAGACTGCCCGCGAAGAGGGCGGCGAGGGGAGCGGTGGCGGCGGGCTTCCGGGCGGTCATTGTTTGGGTTTCTCCTTGTCCGTTGCTTGGATGTCCTGGCCAAACAGTAGCATTTGGCTGCTTGCCGGTCACTGCGCGCGCTGTGCCTCCATTGCCCCGCGGACCGCTTCCAGCACATCGGATGGCATGTCGTCGGCGCGCAGCATCCATTCGAGGTAGTCCGGTGCGGATTCCGCCACGGCGGCGAGCGCGGTGCCCTTGTGCTTGCCGCGGTTGAAGACGAGCCCTTGCGGCGTGCTCGTAAACCAGCGGTCGAACTCGGTGACGAAGGCACCCATCTCGTCGCAGTAGGCGTGGAGTCCGTCCATGTCGCGGGGAAGATGGCTGTAGCGCGCCAGTTGCGCGGTGAGCACGGCCGCGGTCGTGCGGATGTCGCCCAGGGCGGTGTGGGCGTCCTCGTGGTCCCGGCCCAGGTAGAAGCGCGCGGCGGCCGACAGGTCGCGCGGCTCCTCGCGGTGGAAGATCATCTTCATGTCGATGAGGCGGCGGTCCTTCACCTCGAACTCGATCCCGGCGCGCGCGAACTCGGCGATGAGGATGGGGAGGTCGAAGCGGCGGATGTTGAACCCCGCGAGATCGCACGGATCGAGCAGCTTGGCCAGGGAACGGGAGGTGGCGCGGAAGGGGGGCTCATCCGCCACCATGTCGTCGGTGATGTTGTGGATCGCAGAGGCCTCGGGCGGAATCGGCATGCCGGGGTTGTAGCGGCGCACCCGCTCGAAGACATCGCCGCGCGGCGAGACGCGAATCACGGCCAGCTCGACGATCCGGTCGCGGGAGAGGCTGAGGCCGGTCGTCTCGAGGTCGAAGAAGACGACGGCGCGGTCGAGTTCGAAGGGGAGTTCCATGGCCCGGATAGTGTAATGCGTGGGGCGCGGATGCACATCACGGGACCGGGTGGCGCCGCCTGTGTATATTCCTGCGATGCGCGCCGTTCTGATCCCCGAATTCGGCGAGCCCGACGTGCTCCGGCTCGGCACCGCCTGCGACCCGCGGCCCGGTCCCCGGGAGGTAGTGGTGCGCGTGCGCGCTTCGGGCGTGAACCGCGCCGACGTGCTCCAGCGCCGGGGCCTGTATCCTCCGCCCCCCGGTGCTTCCGAGGTGCCGGGCCTCGAGTTCGCCGGAATCGTCGAAGATGTGGGCGGCGCGGTGTCGCGGTGGGGCCCGGGGGACCGCGTGATGGGCATCGTGGCGGGCGGAGGCTACGCGGAGCGCGTCGTTGTCGACGAGCGGGTGGCCGTCGCGATCCCTGCCGGGGTGGACACGACCACCGCCGGCGCGATCCCCGAGGTGTACATGACCGCCTACGACGCCGTTTTTCGCCAGGCTGCGCTCGAACGCGGCGAGACGCTCCTGATCCACGCCGTCGGCAGCGGTGTCGGAACCGCGGCCCTGCAGCTGGCGCGCCGTGCGGGGGCGCGTTCGATCGGCACATCGCGCACCGCCTCGAAGCTGGAGCGGGCCGCGGCGATGGGGCTCGGACTGGGCCTGCCCGGTGGAGACGCGTGGGACGAGGCTGTGCGCAACACTACCGGGGGCCGCGGGGCCGACGTCATCCTCGACCTGGTGGGGGCTCCCTACCTCGCGCGCAACCAGGCCGCAATCGCAGTGGGCGGGCGCCACGTGGTGGTGGGCGTGCCGGGTGGAAGCCGTGCGGAGCTGGACCTGCGCTCGCTGATGGCCCGCCGCGCGCGAATCTTCGGCACCGTGCTGAGGGCCCGCAGTGTGGAGGAGAAGGCCGACCTCGCCCGCGAGTTCACCGAATCCGTGCTCTCCGGTTTCGTCGATGGTGCTCTTGAGCCTGCGATAGACCGCGTCTTCCCCGCAGCCTGCGCGGCGGATGCGCATCGCCGCATGGAACAGAACAGGAATTTCGGCAAGCTGGTTCTTGTGTGGTGATGTCCGGTTGTGGCCCGCATGTTACCTTCGTCCCGCGAAGTCAATTCCGCTCCGCGAGCGACGACACCATGACGGAGGTAGAGGCGATGGACATGACTGACATCGGATTCGGCCCGCTGACCACCCTGGTCAGCTTCTTCGCTGGAATCACGGCCCTGGTGCAACTCGGCGTGTTCGTACTCCTGATCCTGATCCTCTTCGACCTGCGGAAGTTCCTCCGCGGCGGCAGCAGCCTGATGGACAGGGTGGAACGCCGGCTTGCGAGTCAGCAGGAGCCCTAGTCGGGGTGGCATCCGCGGGCCCGTGCGGCAACGAAAGCGTTGCGGCGTTCCGTCCGGGGGACGGATTCGTCTCCATGGCCCCGTTTGGCCCCCTGATCCCGGCAAATCCCGTGACCCTTCTCGTTGATCCCGGCAATGGCGGGGACTACATTGCTGCCGAATGAGGTTTTTTGGGCGACGTTGATTGATGGAAGGAAATGCAGGAAGCGAATGGAACTGACATGAAAGTCACTCGGGGCTCCACAAGCGACGGGCCGCCACAAGACGACACAGTGGCGCCATTGACGCGGCGAGCATGGATGCGCTCCGGGATGGCCTCCCTTCTCGCCCTGCCCTGGGCGAAATCCCTGAGTGCGGCTGCGGCTCCGGCCACTGCCCCGCACCTGAACCTCTCGCGCGGGGCTCGCGGATTACCGCAGGACGACGAAATCGTCCTAGGCGTCTCCGCCGCGTTTTCCGGCCCTTCGCGGGGACTCGGCACCGAGCTCTACCGCGGCGCGATGGCCTACTTCAACCAGGTCAACGAGAACGGCGGGGTGAACGGGCGCAGGATCGTGATGAAGCTCCTCGATGACGGATACCAGCCGGATCCGTGCGTCGCCAACACGATCGAACTCATCCAGGACGAATCCGTCTTCCTGCTCTTCAACTACGTGGGGACGCCCACGGTCACGCGGGCGCTTCCCGTACTGAAGAAGTTCCGCGACCAGCAGGTCTATCTCTTCTTCCCCTTCACCGGGGCGGAGCCTCAGCGCGAGCCCCCATACGGCGAATTCGCCTTCAACCTGCGGGCCTCCTACCGGCAGGAGACGGCGGGCCTGGTCGACAATTTCGTGGCGCTCGGGAGGCGACGCGTCGCGGTCTTCTACCAGAACGACGCATACGGGCGCAGCGGCTGGGCCGGGGTGCGGGAGGCGCTGGCCCGGCACGGCGAGACCATCGCCGGCGAGGCGACCTACATGCGCGGCACGCAGTTCGGGGCCAGCATGCGCGGCCAGGTGGAGATCCTGCAGGCCCGCGCCCCGGACGCCGTGATCTGCATCGGTGCCTACCAGGCCTGCGCCGCCTTCGCGCGCGACGCCGAGGACCTGGGACTGCACATACCGGTTGCCAACGTGTCCTTCGTGGGGAGCGAGAACCTCCTGGCGCTCATGCGCGAGGGGCGCGCCGACGCGGACTCGCACACCCGCTTCCTGGTCAATTCGCAGGTCGTACCCAGCTACGAGGACACCTCGCTGCCGGCCGTGCGCGAGTACCACGAACTGATGGAGCGGTACAATCCGCCGCTGCCGTCCTCCGAGGACGTGGACCGAATCGCGGAAGGCGAGCCGTACGAGCCCTTCGCGCAGAGCTTCGTCAGCCTTGAGGGATTCGTAAACGCGAAGCTGATCACCGAGATCATCCGCCGCATGGGCGACGACCCGCAGCGGTCCGGGATCGAGGACGCGGTCTTCGCCGTGCGCAATTATGACCTCGGCGTGGGCGAACGGGTGCGCTTCGGCCCCGACCGCCGACAGGGGCTGCAACAAGTCTACTACACCGTCCCGGAGGGCGACCGCTTCGTGCCGCTCGATGACTGGGAAGCCAGGTTCGGCCTGCCATGACGCGCTCCAGACGACACGGGAGAGAGGCCCTGCTGGTCAGGAAACTCTTCCGGAAGACACGATTCGGGTTCTTTGCGCTCTTCGCCGCCGTGGTGCTCTCGATCTCGATCCTGTCGATCACCAGCGTTTCCCGCGAGCTGCGCGACGAGTACATAATCAACAGCGAGAGCATCGCGAAGAACATCGCCGACTCCAGCGTGGACATCCTTCTCAACCGGAACCTGGCCACGCTGCAGTCGCTGATCGACCAGTTCGTCCAGATTCAGAGCATCCGGTACATCTACATCACCAGCGACACCGGTGAGTTTCTCGCCCACACCTTCATTCCGGGGATCCCGGAAGAGATTCTGGCGAGCGACCACACCGCGACGGAACCGGTCGACCGCAGCCTGCCCGGACTGGGGGATTTCATCGAAGTCGGCAGCCCCATTCTCTCAGGCGTTGCGGGGACGGTGCACGTCGGGATGGACCTGGAGCTCCTGGGACTGAAGACCCAGAGGGCGGTCGGCCAGCAGATCTACCTGCTCTGCATCATCCTGGTGACGGGCGTGCTGGCCTCGATCTGGCTGGTCAACCTGGCGTCCAGGCCGCTGGCCGCACTGCTGGAGTTCGTCGTCCGGCTTGCCCGCGAGCGCGACGAGGACAGGGTGGCCCACGACGACCTCCTGGTCAGGGACGACGAGATCGGCGACATGGCACGCCTTATGCAGCACGTCGCCGACGGCCGCGCGCGAGAGGGCGGGGTGCGAACCGGGAAGGGACGCTAGAGGTGGCGACGCGCGCCCGGCGGAGTGCGCCCAGGGCGGTTATCGCGCTCTTCTGCACCGTGTTGCAGGTGTGTCTGGGGACGGTCTACGCCTGGAGCTTCTTCCAGACGATGCTCGTCAGGGACGCGGGCTGGACATTCAGCCAGACGGCGGCCGCCTTCAGCATCACGATCTTCACCCTCGGGGTTTCGGCGGCGCTGGCCGGGCAGGCGCTCCCCAAAGTCGGGCCCAGGTTCCTTGCCGTGCTGGGCAGCGTCATGTTCTCCGCCGGCTACCTGCTGGGCAGCCTGGCGCTGGCGATCGACTCGCTGTGGCTCTTCTACCTCGGCTACGGCGTGATCGGGGGCGCGGGGATCGGGATGGGATACGTGACTCCGGTGACCACGGCCGCCAAGTGGTACCCCGATCGCAAGGGGCTGGTGACGGGGATCGTGGTGATGGGTTTCGGGGTCGGCGCGTTCCTGCTGAGCAAGGTTCTGGCTCCGCTCCTGGTCGTCCAGGCCCAGGGCGACCTTCAGGTTGTGTTCCTGTGGCTCGGGATCGTGTTCGCGTGCATCCTCATCCCGTGCAGCCTGGTGCTGAGCGATCCGCCGGAAACGGGAGCTCCCGGCCAGCCGGCCGCGGCGAAGGCGGCGGCGCCCGCGAAGGTCGAGCCGGCGGCGCCGTACATGCGCACGTCGCAGTTCGCGATCATGTGGATCGTGTTCTTCTTCAACATCGCGGCGGGGATCTCGGTAATCAGCTTCCAGTCCGAACTGCTGCAGGAGGTCTGGGGGCTCGCGGATCCATCGATCGATCCCGCCACGCTTGCGGAGTACGGAGCCACACTCATCGCCATCAGTTCGCTGTGCAACGGCGTCGGCAGGCTCTTCTGGGGACTGCTCTCGGACCGATTGGGCCGCGTGTCGGTCTTCCGCATCCTGCTCGCGAGCCAGATGGTGGTCTTCGGCATTCTGATGACCAACGAGAACCCGTGGATCTTCTCGATCCTGGTCTGCTACGTGCTCCTCTGCTTCGGCGGCGGCTTCGCGACCATGCCGTCGTTCATCCTCGACGTCTTCGGCTCGAAGAACATGTCCAAGATCTACGGGACGATTCTTACCGCCTGGTCGGCGGCGGGGATCATCGGCCCCATGTATGTGGGCTACCTCAAGGACACCTACCCGGACCGCGCGGTCATGTACTGCTTCCTCATCGGCATCCTGATGCTCGGGGCCGGATTCGTCTTCTCGTATCTGCTGGATGACAGCCGGGTGCGCCTCGGGCGGCCGACGATGGCGCAGACGCTGGCGCAATACGGGGTGGCGGTGCCCGAAAGGGGATAGGACGGGCGGGAGTCCGCTGCGGGACTGCCGACCCCGGGACTCGGCTGACGCCTAAAGCACCTCTTCCACGTCGTGCCCGAGTTCGCGCAGGTGGGCGACGATCTTCGCCACATGGTCGCGGCCGCGGCTCTCGATCTTCATCGCGATGCCCACCTTCCCGACGGTGATGTCGCCGAACGCGCGGGTGTGCTCGATGTGCAGCACGTTGGCGCCCTCGATCGCGACCACCGCGGTCACCTCGTTGAGGTAGCCGGGGCGGTCGCGCACTACGACCGACAGGCTGGCGAGGCGGCCGTCGGCCCAAAGTGCGCGGTCGATGATCCGCGACACCATGTTCATGTCGATGTTGCCCCCGGAGAGGACGCAGGCCACGACATCGCCCGGCCCCGGGCGGATCTTCCCCTCGAGGAGCGCGGCCACACCGACGGCCCCGGCTCCTTCAACCACCAGCTTCTCGCGCTCCAACAGGAAGAAGATGGCGCGAATGATCTCCTCCTCGTCGACCAGGACGACATCGTCCGCCAGCGCCTCGATGTGAGGATAGGTGAGGTCGCCGATCTGCTTCACGGCAATCCCGTCGGCCAACGTGTCGGACATCTCGACGTGAACGGGCGCGCCCGCCTTCAGGGACTGCGCGGCACCGGGCGAGGCGGCGGCCTCAACCCCGATCACACGCACCTCCGGCCGTACCGCCTTCACCGCCGTGGCGATCCCGGAGATCATTCCGCCTCCGCCGATCGGCACCACGATGGCGGAGACGTCCGGCACCTGGTCCAGGATCTCGAGTCCCATAGTCCCCTGGCCCGCCATCACGGCGAGGTCGTCGAAGGCGTGCACGAGGGTGAGACCCTCCTCGTCCATCAGCCGCTCGACGAGTGCCATGCCGTCGGAGAGCGTCTCCCCCGTCTGGAGGACCCTGGCGCCGGATGCGCGCGTGTTGCTGACCTTTATGAGCGGCGCCGTGTCCGGCATGACGATCGTGCACGGGATGCCGAGCCGCGCTGCGTGGCGGGCAAGCGCCTGGGCGTGATTGCCGGCGCTGGCGGCGATGATCCCCGCCTCCCGCTGCCCGGGAGGCAGCAGCAACAGCTTGTTCAGCGAGCCGCGATCCTTGAACGACCCCGTCTGCTGGCGCAGTTCGGCCTTCAGATAGACCAGGCAGCCGGCCGCGCCGCCCAGGGCGAAGGATTGCGGGCACCCCGTCCTGACGACTTGCGAGGCGATTCGCTCCCGCGCGGCGGATACGTCTGCGGCGGTCAGCACGGCGAGGTTACGAGGCAAAGCGGAGCCGGCCCGGCTCCGGTCACCCCAGCGCCCTGGCGACGATCTGGTTCTGCGTGACGGCGTGGTTGTGGGGGTTGCCCTCGGCGGGGCTGGCGCGCTCGGGCCGCGACAGATGGCGCAACCGCACCGATGAGGGGAGCACGCTGCGCAGCCGGGGCAGGATGTAGGTCAGCGCGCCCATGTTCATCGGCTCCTCCTGCGTCCAGGTCACCGTCTCGACGTTGGGATAGCGCTCGTGCAGAGCCTCGATCTCGCTGGCGGGGAACGGGTAGAGCGTTTCGACCCGGACGATCGCGGTGTCCGTGGCCGCGCCGCGCAGCTCCGATGCCGCGAGATCATAGTAGATCTTGCCGGTACACAGGATCAGGCGCCGGACGCGGCTCCGGCCATCCGCCCGGTCGATCGAAGGGTCGTCGATCACCTTCTGGAAGCCGCCGCCGACCAGGTCGCGGACCGTCGAGGTCGCCTTCGGCAGCCGCAGCAGACTCTTCGGGGTCATGACGATGAGCGGCCGCTCCGGTTCGCTGAAGGCCTGCAGGCGCAGCATGTGGAAGTACTGCGCCGGCGTCGACGGGTAGACGACGCGCATGTTGTCCTCCGCGCAGAGCTGGAGGAAGCGCTCCAGGCGCGCGCTCGAGTGCTCCGGCCCCTGGCCCTCGTAGCCGTGGGGCAGCAGCAGGGTAAGACGGGAGCGCTGGCCCCACTTCGACCACCCCGCCGAGAGGAACTGGTCGATCATCACCTGGGCCACGTTCACGAAGTCGCCGAACTGCGCCTCCCAGAGCACGAGATCCCGATCGGCGGCGATCGCGGCCCCATACTCGAAGCCGATCACGGCCGCTTCCGTCAGCGGCGAGTTGTGGACCTCGAAGCGCGTGTCCGCCACCCGTGCCATCGGGGTGTGGCGCTCCCCCGTCTTGGTGTCCTTGAGGACGAGGTGGCGGTGGCTGAAGGTGCCCCGCTCCGAGTCCTGGCCCGAGAGCCGCACGGCGATGCCATCCTCGAGGATGCTCCCGATGCCGAGCGCCTCGGCGTGCCCCCACACCACCCGGAAATCGATCCCGAAATCCTTCCCGCGCCGACTGAGCTGGCGAACCAGTTTGGGGTGCACGGTGAAGCCGTCGGGCACTTCCAGGAGCACCCGATTGATGCGCTCCAGCCGCTCGAGGGACACCCCTCTGTCCACCGCGAAGTCCTGGTCCACCGCGCTGTAGCTGGGTACCCCCCAGGGCGAGGCGGCCTTCTTCTCGGTCTGCACCCGGCCATCCTTCACCGCACGCAGCTCCCTTGCCATCCCGGCGACCCGCTCGTCCACCTGTGCCGTGGTCACCAGCCCCCGCGCCACCAGCTCGCCGGCCCACTGCATCCGCACCGTGGGGTGCGTGGTGATCCACTGGTAGAGGACGGGCTGTGTGTACCCCGGCTCGTCGGCCTCGTTGTGGCCGTGGCGCCGGTAGCCCATCAGGTCGATCAGGGCGTCGGAGTGGAAGCGGGACCGGTAGGCCATCGCCAGCCGCACCGCCGCGAGGCACTCCTCCGCGGCATCGCCGTTGGCGTGGATGACCGGGATGTCGTAACCCTTGGCGAGGTCGCTGGCGTAGCGCGTGGAGCGGCCTTCGTCGGGGTTGGTGGTGAAGCCCACCTGGTTGTTGCCGATGATGTGGATCGTGCCCCCGACCTCGTAGCCGCGCAGCCGCGCGAGGTTCAGGGTCTCTGCCACGACGCCCTCGGCTGCGAAGGCAGCATCGCCGTGGATCAGGATCGGCACGACCAGCGCAGGATCCCGCTGAGTGCCCGCGCCCCGGTCCGTGTACTGCTGCGTGCGCGCCATCCCCAGCACGACCGGGTTCACGTACTCCAGGTGGCTGGGGTTCGGGGCCAGGGTAACTCGGATCGTGCCGCCCGAACGGAGCGGATACTCGCCGGTGGCGCCGTGGTGGTACTTGACGTCGCCCGTGCCGGGGTCGGGCACCCAGAGCGCGCTTCCCGGCGCGGCGCCCTCCTCGAACTCCGCCAGGATCTCGGCGTACGGGACGCCCAGGATGTGCGTCAGCACGTTGAGCCGGCCCCGGTGCGCCATCCCGATGACGATCTCGGTCGCACCCTCCGCAGCCGCCAGCTCGATCGCCTCGTCGAGCATCGGCACGATCATGTCGATGCCCTCGATCGAGAAGCGCTTCTGGCCCAGGTAGGCCCGGTGCAGGAACTGCTCCAGCCCCTCGACGCGGGTGAGCCGGTCGAGCGTGCGCAGCCGGCCGGCGTCAGTGTACGCCGCGAAGTGCGTGCTGCGCTCCACCTGGTCCCACAGCCAGGCGACCTTCTCGGGGTCTTCGAGGTGCTCGAACTCGTACCCGAGGGCGCCGCTGTACATGCCCTGCAACGTATCGAGGGTGAAGGCGAGCGGGGCGTCGCCGCCCTCGGGGAAGAGTACCGAAGTGGGGATCTCCTCCAGCTCCTCCATGGTCGTGCCGAAGTACCCGGGATCGAGTTGGGGATGACCCGGAGGCTCGCTTCCCAGCGGATCGATCCGCGCCGCCTGGTGGCCGTGCTCGCGAAACGCCTGCAGCAGGCGCGCGCCGCGGGCGACGAGGGGCAGCAGGCGGCGCATGTCGTCGGCGGAGGCTCCGGCGGGAGGCTCGTCAGCGGGCGCCGCAAGCCGCCTGGCCTCGGGCGCGGCGGCCGGCGCTGCGGGAACCGGAGCCCAGTCGGCTTCCGGGAGCCGGGAAGGGTCGCTCGTCGCCGTGGTGTTGCCGTTCGGACGATCCGCGCGCCGTCCGTCGGGGACGATCAGGCCAGCGTCCGCCAGCGCGGCGGCGTCGCTCTCGAAGAACTCTCTCCATTGGCGCGGAACGGCTTGCGGGTTCCGCGTGAAGTCTTCGTAGAGAGCCTGAACGTAGGCCGCGTTCTGGCTGTCGAAGTAGGTGCTGCTCATGGTGGACAGTAAGCTAGTTATTTTTCCCACGGAGCAATACGCCGCGGAAAACGCTCCGCGATTCGTGCCCGGCGCGGACGGTATCATGCAGACCCCCGCGCGGAAGACTAGCAAGGTTCGCCGATGACGACCAGCGTACCAGGATGGGACGAGCGCCTCCCATGGCTCGAGGCGGGGACCACCTGGCGGGGGCAGGATCCGCTGGCGATGGGATGGACGTCGGTCGTGCGCAGCCGGCAGGTGCACGGAGCGGTGACGAAGCTGCGCGCGGACCTTCCGGCGGGTGAGCATGTCGTGGGCGATGGCGACGGACACGTCACGCGCAGCGCCGGGTTGCTCCTGACGGTGACGCTCGCCGACTGCGTGCCCGTCTTCGTCGCGGATCCGGTGCACCGGGCGGTCGCGCTCCTGCACGCGGGGTGGCGGGGAACGGCGGCGGGGGTCGTCGAGCGGGGCCTTGCGGTGATGGCGGCGGCGTTCGGCAGCGATCCGGCGGAGTGCTTCGTCCACCTCGGACCGGCGATCTGCGGGGAGTGCTACGAGGTCGGGGCTGAGGTCTTCGAGGCGCTGGACGAGCCCATCCCGTCGGCCGCGGCCCCGATCGACCTGCGGGGCGTGATCCGGCGGCGGGCGATCGCGGCGGGGGTCAGGATCGGGGACGTGACCGTGAGCCGCGAATGCACCCTGTGCGGGGACGGGCGCTACTACTCCCACCGCGGGGGGGACACCGGGCGGCACCGGGGCTTCATCGGGATCCTGCCCAGGGCGGGGGTGCGGCGGTCGGCGGGAGCCGGCGTGCAAACCGTTGTCCGGAGCCGGGGGCCAGCCGGGGTAACCGGATGATCGAGGCGCTGAGCTGGACCGCGGTGTCGCTCTACGCGCTCGTGCTGGCGCTGCTCCTGCCCTTTGCGGGACATCGGCTGGCGCTGCTCCTGCTTTCGCGGCGCGAGGCTCCAGTCGGGCCCGGCGCGGCGGCCGCGGATGCCTCTCCGCCGCGGGTGACCGTGCAGCTGCCCGTCTTCAACGAGAAGCACGTGATCGAGCGGCTCATCGACGCGGCCTGCCGGCTGTCACATCCGGGGGGACAGCTGCAGATACAGGTGCTGGACGACTCCACCGACGAGACCACGACTCTGGCGCGTCGGCGGGCGCTGGCCTGGCGCCGCCGGGGCGTAGACGTCGAGGTGCTCCACCGCACCGACCGGACCGGCTACAAGGCCGGCGCGCTCGCCGCGGGGCTGGAGGCGGCAACGGGTGAGTACGTCCTCATACTCGACGCCGATTTCGTGCCCCCGCCAACACTCCTCGAGGAGCTGCTCCCGTCGATGTCCGACCCGGGCGTCGGGATGGTGCAGGCCCGTTGGGACCACCTCAACGAGGGTGGCTCGTGGCTGACGCGGGCGCAGGGGCTCCTGCTCGACGGCCACTTCCTCCTCGAGCAGAGGGGACGCTTTCGCGGGCGGCGGTTCTTCAACTTCAACGGGACTGCGGGGCTGTGGCGCCGGCAGGCGCTGATCGACGCGGGTGGGTGGCAGTCCGACACGCTCACCGAAGACCTGGACGTCAGCTACCGGGCACAGATGGCTGGCTGGCGCTTCGTACTGCGCGACGACGTGGGTGTTCCGGCCGAATTGCCCTCCACCCCGGGTTCGCTCCTCGTGCAGCAGCGGCGCTGGGCGCAGGGCGGGGTGCAGACCGCGCGCAAGCTGCTGCCCCGACTGCTCCGGGGCGGCTTCAGGCCGGCGGTGAAGTTCGAGGCCTTCGTCCACCTGTGCGGGCACCTCGCCCATCCCCTCACCTTCGCGCTCTCCGTCCTCATCGTCCCCTCCGCCCTCGCCAGGCAGGCGCTGGGGATGGATCGGCTGTGGTGGATCGATCTGGCGCTCTTCGCCGCGGCGACGGTGCCGTTCATCGTCTTCTACTGGACAGCGGCCCGGCGGCGCAGCCGCGACCGTGGCTCGACCGTCAAGGGCGTGGCCGGGACGCTGGCGCTGGGGGCGGGGCTGTCGGTGCTGCTCAGCCGGGCGGTACTGCGGGGCCTGGGACGGTTTCGCGACCCCTTCGAGAGGACGCCGAAGGCCGGGGGCGCGCGACGGTCGAGCTACGAGGCCGCAGGGGAGGGGTTTCCCGGGCGGGGGCTGGCCGTAGGCGCGGGAGTGTTCATGGTCGTGGCCGGAGTGGCGGCGGTGGCCGGTGGGCAGTGGGGGTCGCTGCCGTTCGTGGCGCTGTTCGCGACGGGTTATCTGGCGTTGGGGCTGGGGAACGGGCCGGGACCGCGGGCAGTGGGAGCCGGTTCGTGAGCCGGGGTCCGAGGTGGCTGGGTGCGGCCGCGGGCCTGCCGGTAGCCGCAGGCCTTTTCGCGATTGCCGGCCACCCCGCCCATCCGCTTGCTTCAACCCCGCTCGCGGCGCAGGAGGCGCGGACGTTCCAGGCCGTCAGGCCGCTGGGTCCGGGCACCGAACTCACGGCCTCGGTAAGTCTGGGTGACGTGAACCGCGACGGTGCCCTCGACATCGTCGTCGCCAACGGTCGCCACTGGGCCGAGCAGAATCGAGTCTACCTCAACGACGGGCGGGGCGCCTTCACATTGGCGCGACGCCTGGGCGAGGAGGAAGCCGGCACCTACGCGGTCCCGCTCGCCGATCTCGACGGCGACGGGGACCTCGACATCGCGGTGGGCAACGACCGAACCCGCAACCTCGTCTTCCTCAACGACGGCGAGGGGCGCTTCACGGCCGGTGCCACCTTCGGCACCCCGAGTTCGACGCGCAGCCTGACGCTGGCGGATCTGAACGGCGACGGGCACACGGACATCCTGGTGGTCAACCGGGGGCGCCGGAACTTCATCTTCCACGGGGACGGATCGGGCGGCCTCGATGTGGGGATGCCGTTCGGGGCGGGGGACGACTCGACCATCGACGTGGCCGCGGCGGACCTGGACGACGACGGCGACCTCGACCTGGTGCTCGCCAACCGCGACGGCGGCGCGAACGCAATTCAGTGGAACGACGCCGGGGACTTCAGCCGCGGCAGCGGCTACGGAACCGGGAGCGACGAGACCCGCGGGGTGGCGGTCGGTGATGTGGACGGCGACGGACGCCTCGACATCGTCACCGCGAACATCGGCGAGGCGAACGTGGTGTACTTCGGTGACGGGGCGGGAGGATTCGAGCGCAGCCTGCCGTTCGGGGGCGAGGGCGACCAGAGCTATGCGGTGCGCCTCGCTGATGTGGATCTCGACGGGGACCCGGACATCGTCGTCGCCAATGTGGGCGGGACCAACGCGGTGTACTTCAACCGGGGCCAAGGCGACGGGGTCGGCGGCGGCCCGCGGCTGACCGACAGCCTGCGGTTCGACGAATTCCGCTTCGGGTGCGAGGACTGCGCCACCTACGGCGTGGCGGTCGGGGATCTGGACGGCGACGGGTTCCCGGAGATCGTCACCGCCAATTCGGGTGCGCGCAACGGGATCTTCGCGAACGTGCCGGCGCAGCGGTAGTCCCTGGCGTGCTTCCGGAGGGACGGAGGTGAGCGCGGCCGCGATTGTCCGCCACTTTGACCCGATTCTGGCCGACAACGCCCCTCACGGAGGGTTTGTTCGCCAAACCCGCCAGATTTTGGCCGACAAAATCCAGGCCCACACGGGCAGCCACATCGCGATCCGGCTCCACAACGGCTGCGGCCATACCCCGATCGACTCGTATGCGGCGAGGCCCCAGTAGCCGAGAAAGGCGAGGCCGCCCAGGAGCAGGAAGGGGCGGTGGCCCTGCAGTGCGGCCATGGGGAGGACCCACAGCGTGTACCAGGGATGGACCGTGGGAGATAGGAGCAGTCCGGCACCGATGATCCACAGCAACGCTTTCTCGATCGGCAGGCGGCGCCAGGTTGCCCAGGCGACGACGGCAAGTACCAGCACGGTAGCCGCGGCGCGGGCGCGGACCGGGTCGCGGATCAGCGCGGCGATGAGCGCGAATGCGCCCTCGTTGGCCGACCAGTGGCGGGCGTACGTGCGCAGGCCCTCGGTGAGCGCATCAAGGCCGACGCCGGCGAAGGGCAGGTAGAAGGCGGCGCAGACGGCGGTGAAGGCGAAAAGGGTCACCCGGCCGTGCCGCCGGATCAGTGTGGGCAGGGCAGCGGCGGGGGCGAACTTGACCAGCGCGGCGGCAGCGAGGAGGGCGCCGCGGGCGAGGGCGTCGCGGGCAACGGGGCCCGCACCACCATCACTGCCCGGCGGGCGGGTGCAGGTGAGAATCAGTGCAGCCAGCAGGAAGAGTCCGACCGCGTCGAAGTGGGCGCTCCACATGGTCTCCACGATCAGGAGCGGGGACCAGAGGTACCACACGAGCACCGCCGCGGGGCTGCGGCCCGTACTCGCGGCGATCCGGTGCAGGAGGAGGCCGCAACCCAGGTCGAACCCGAGCCAGAGGAGCTTCGCGGCGAGGACCGTGCCGCCGCCCGCCAACGCCACCACGGCAAAGAGGAGCTGGGCCAGCGGCGGATAGATGGTGGGCACGTCGGGGTGATTGATCTCGCCGTGCCAGGGGGTGCGGATGGCGGCGAGTGCCTCGTCCGCGGGAGCATGGCTGTAGGGGTTGAGGCCTTCGGCGAGAACGTGCCCGTCCCAGAGGTAGCGGTAGATGTCGTCCGACAGTTCGGGCGCGAGTGGGAGCAGGACAAGACGCCCCAGCACCGCGATCGTCCAGACCAGGGCGAGAGGGGCGCCCGCGCGGGCGGCGGTGAGGCCCGCGGCGCCGTAGCAGAGGAACGCGGCGGCGGGGAAGAGGAGGCGCGGCAGAGGCAGGGCGATGCCGTGCAGCCAGCCGAAGGCGCCGAGGGCCGCGACGAGGAGGAGGCCGAGGGGGAGCAGGGGGGTCGCCGGGAGGAGGGAGGTGCCCGGGAGGACGAGGCGGCCGGTGGGGTGGGGTGGTGGGGAGGTGGGGGCGGCCTGCATGGCGGTGCCGAGGCGGGGGAGGGGCGTGATGCGGATGCCGCTTCAGGGTAGTGTGGCCGGGGCGGCGGGGGAAGCGTTCAGTTACAGGGATGACGCTGCTGTGACGCACCGCGGTCCTGATCCCCGCGCTCAACGAGGAGCAAGCGCTGCCGTCCGTCCTGGACGCGGCGCCGCTACGCGGTCTCCAGACCGTCGTCGTCGCCGACAACGGGTCCACCGACGCCACGGCCCGGGTCGCGCGCGAGGCCGGCGCACGGTCAATCCGGTGCCAGCGCGATGATCGTGCCGCCGCGGTCCTCCATCTCGGCCGCCATTGCGGGGTGGCAGGTGAAGATGAACACCTGTCGCTCGGAGGCCAGGTCCCGGAGGAGGTCGAATGCGCGGTCGCGCCGCCATGCGTCCCAGTTCACCAGCGTCTCGTCCATGAAGATGGGCAGGCGCTCGTGGCCGCTGTCGAGGTGGTTGACGATAGCGAGACGCAGCGCGAGGTAGACCTGCTCCTTCGTCCCCTGCGAGGTGGTTTCGCCCACCCGTATCCGGCGGGATCCGGAGGGCTCGCGGAGGTAGAAACTGTCGTCCCCTGCATCGCCCATCACGATGCGGTCATAGCGGCCGTGCGTCACCTGCCTGAGGTATCGCCCGGCCCGCAGCAGCAATTCGGGCTGATTCTCCTCGCGGAACCGCCGATCCGCCTCCCGCGTCAGGCGCGCGAGGACGAACGCGCGGTCGCGGCCCTCCCTCGCCTCCTGCATCCGGCTCCGGACCAGCTCGATCCGTCCGTCTACCGCGTCCACCGTCTCGCCCTTGCGGAGATGGGCGATTTCGCTTGCGAGACTCCCGATTTTCGCCTGGAGAGCCTCGGAACGCTCGGCCAGACCGTCGCGGTGCGCGACCGCCGCGTCCAGCCTCCCCGCCAGGTCTTCCCACTCCTCCCCCTCCGCCTCGGCGGCGGCGATTTCGCCCGCCGTTTCGTCGACGTCCGCGTTCTCCCTCTCCAGCTCCTCGCCCAGGGCCCCGGCGCGGCGCAACGCATCGAGCCTCGCAGCGGCCGATGCGGCTCCCGAGTCCGCGTCCCCATCTCCCAGGGCGGCCAGCCGGGACGCGAATGCGTCACGCTCGCGGGTGGCCGCCTGGGCCTTCGCGACCGCATCCGCAAGCTCGCCCTCCAGCCGATCCAGGTGCTCTCCGGCCAGGACGGCACGCTCGCGGGCCTTGAGCGCCTTCTCCAGGACCCCGGTGAGGCCGCCGAGTTCGGCTTCCGCGTCGGCGCCCACGCGAGCTGCCACCCATTCTTTCGTCTCGCGGATTTCGGCAACGGTGATCCGGACCCGGTCCTGCCGTTCGCCCAACACCCGCTGCCTCTCGGCCAGACGGTCGGCCAGTTCGGCCATTCGCTCGATCCCGGTCGGCAGGTCCAGGCTCGGCGCCTCGAGCAGTTGGGGAGCGATGGGAAGGTCGGCAACCAGGACGGTGACCGCGTTCCTCGCGTCTCTCACCCGAAGCCCGAGCTTCTTGACCCTGAGCGCCCTCTGCTTCTCGGCGGCGGTGACCGCGCGGCGGAACTGTCGGTAACGGCGCCCGGCTTCCAGGCGCATGATGAGCAGGATGATGCCGGTCACTCCGAGGAGGAGGGCAGCGCTCAGGGCGGCGGTCGCAGGGATCGTCGTGCCTCCGAGCGACAGGACGGTATTCGGGTACAGGACGGGCCACGCCGCCAGGCCCATTGCCGCGGCCAGCAGTATCACCCCGGCGATAAGCCCCGCGCGGCCGGGTTGCATCGCGGCCGGAAGACGCATCGGGTCGCGTTCGCGCTCCCCGTCCTCTTCTGCCGCCAGCCTCGCGCGGGCGGCTTCGTAGCCGCGTACGGTCTCGAAGAGCGACATTGTCGGCACGGCCAGGAGGGCCTCGAGCGGAACTTCGCGCCAGGGAGTGGCGAACAGCGACGCGCTTTGCTCGTCGCAGCGGGCGGCCATGTGCGCCACGTCCTCCTCGGCCACCAGGGCGTGGCGCTGCAGCTCGGTCATCTCTGTCGCCAGCCTCGCCGCACGGCGAACGCGCGCCCCGTCCCTCACGATCGCCGCCTCGCCCCCCTCGGCGTAGGCGTCGATCGTCTCCCGGCAAACGGCGACCTCGCGCTCGAGTTCCTCGACGCGCACGCCCGCCTCCAGATGCCCGGCCCGGAGCGACTCCAGATGGCCCGGGGGATCGGCCGTGAGACCCTCGAGCTCTTCGACGACACCGGCAGTGTGCAGCAGGTCCTCGATCCGGAGGATCGCGCGGCGCAGGGGGAGTAGATGTCCGATCCGGTGCTCCAGAACCTCGCGACGCACCCGTGCGGCCCGCCTTTCATCGCGCAGCGCATCGAGCTCCTGCTCGGCCCTCGCCTTCTCCGCCACCCGCTCCCGCAGCGTCCGATCCAGTTCCACCGCGTCGCGCCTGCGTTCGTTCAGGGCGGTCAACTCATCCTGCAGGACGCGGAAGTGCGGGCGTCCCCGGTTGTCGGGCCGCCACAACCGGTTCGCCTCACCTTCGAATCGCGCAGCCACCTCGCGGGCCGGCTTCAGGCCCTTCATGCCGAGCGCCGCCACCAGACGGTCCTGCACGATGTTCCAGCTCTCGCCTTCCAGGCTGGCCAGCTCGGCGAGGGTGAGGGCGTAGACGTGGCGGAAGATGCCCCGGTTCACATGATCGGTTGCCGCCAGGGCCCGGTTGCGGATGTCCTCGGCGACTCCGTTGATGGTCACCCTGCCCCGGCCGGCCGACCCCAGGCGGCGCTCGAGTTCCACGGCCGTCCCGTCGTCCAGGCGGATGCGCGCAAAGCCCTCGGGGCTGCCGCCGGACCAGGGCGTGTACGGGTGGCCCTCGGCGGTGGCGGGGCGGAAGCCGTAGAGAAGATTGGTCAGGAACGAAAAGAAGGTCGACTTCCCGCTCTCGTTGGGACCCAGGACCACGACGATCGACGGCAGTGGATCCGGCGTCTGAAGACCTGTCAGACATCCGTAGCGGGCGATGTGAATGGACTCGAATCTCACTCGGACAGTTCCTCGGGGTCGAGCATTTGAACCAGGATTTCCTCGCTTCCGCCCTCGACCAGGCGCTGCAGGTACGACGAAAGCGTCGCTTCGCGCCGGGAATCGAATCCGGCCAGGTCGGCCTCCGCCAGGCCCAGCGTCTCGGTGCCCGACATCACGGCCCGCACGAGCTGCAGCGTGGCGCCGAGCACATCACGGCGCTCCAGGTGCTCCTCGACGCGCACGCGGGGGTGCACCTTCGCGCTTCGCGCCTCGACGCCAACCGCGCCCAGCTGCCCGGCAAGCTCGTCAGCGATCGTCTCCAGTTCACGGGGGTCGCGCAGCTGCCGCCAAAGCGGCGAGGGTCCCGCCAGCTCCACCGCCACCATCCACTCGGTGCCCTCCGCGCCCGGCTCGGCCTCGCGCGCCGTCTCCCACGCAGCCGCCGCCTCGGCGACGACCTCGGCCAGCGTGCGCGCTTCTCCCAGCGTGTCCACGGTGAGCTTCTCCCACCGGATCGGCGAGAACTCCCTGAACTCGACGAGCGGAGCGGCCGGATCGCCCAGATCGACCAGCACGCCGCCCTTCGCGCCGGTCTCTGCAGGGTTCCGCCCCTGGAGGCTGCCGCTGTAGTGGACAGGCGGGTCGCCGGAGAGTTCCTGGCGGGCGTGCACGTGCCCGAGGGCCCAGTAGTGGAAACCGGCGGCGCGGAGACGGTCCAGGCTGGAGGGCGCATAGGCCCCGTGGACTCGATCGGCCCCGCTCCATGCGACCTGCGTGTGGAGCAGCGCCACTTGCGGCAGGCCGGTCCCGCGCACGGGCTCCAGCTGCCGCGAGAGGTCCTGGGTCTCGCGCGCGGTCGCGTGGCCGGCGGCGGTGACGTGGCCGACCGTTTTGCCGGTCCGCCCGGTGACCGCAACGGTCCGGGGCGACCCCGTCTCGATGACGGTCACCGAGTCGGGCCAGGCGAGGTCGCCCGCGCGGGAGCCCTCGCCGGGGTCGTGATTCCCGGTGGCGTAGACGACCTGGATGCCGTCGCCGGAGAGCAGCTCCATCTGCGCGAGGAGGAAGCGCTCGGTCTCAAAGGACAGATACGCCCCGTCGAAGAGGTCGCCGGCGATGAGCACGGCATCGACGCCTTCCTCGACCGCGGTCGCAACGGCTCGGTCCAGCGCGGTCAGGGAGGCGCGGCGAAGGTGCGCGCGCACGGCCTGTGACCGGCCCGCGAACGGCGTATCCAGATGTACATCGGCGATGTGAAGGAAGCGCACGTGGAGCTCCGGGAACGGGAGTTGTGCAGTTCCCTAAAGTAACGTCTGGCGGGATTCGGGGGGGTTCGGTAAGCTTCCCTTCAATGATCGCCCTTTGGAGCCCCCGGGTCGCCGCGGCGGCCGCCGTCGATCACTCCAGAGTCGAGACTGGTTGCCCATGGCAGTGACATCGCTCGGAGCCTCCGAACAGGCCGGAAGTCCGGCCGCGCCCGGATCGGACTCGCCGGAGAAGACGCGGGCGATCCAGGATGTGCTCGCGGTACTTCGGGCGGAGGTGGACGACGACCGCTTCCGGCTCATCGAGAAGTTCGTCCCGTTCTTCCTCGGCAAGGCCCCGACGGACCTGATCGAGGAGAGGGGAACGGATAACCTCGCGCAGATGTGCCTGAACTCCTTCCGCTTCCTGGGCCGGAGCCGTCCCGACCGGGTCGACGTGGAGGTGATCAACCCCAGGCAGGAGGACACCGGCTGGTACGCGCCCGTCACGGTCGTGCGCACCAACGTCTCCGAGCGGCCCTTCATCGTGGACACGATCCGCGAGTTCCTCCACTCCGCGGAGCGCCGGATCGCGCACATCGTATATCCGCTGATGATGGTGGACCGGGACGAGGACGGCACGATCGTCGACCTGCACCCACCCGGCGAACGCCACCGCACCGAGTCGATGGTCTATGCGGAGATATCCCGGGCCGAGGACCAGGAGGTGCTGGACTCGCTGCGCGACGAGACCAGGCGCCGCCTCGAGGATGTCGTCAAGGCGACCGACGATTTCGGGCTGATGATCGACAAGATCGGCGATGTCGTGTCCGAGTTGAGCTTCCGCATGCGTGACCTGCGCGGCAGCCGCTCCGAGTTCCGCGAGATCCAGGCCTTCCTGCGCTGGCTCCGCGACGGCGGATTCGTCTTCCTCGGATACCGCTACTACACCTTCGAGCCGGTTGAACCCGGCGGCGAGCCCTGCGTCATGGTCGCGCCCGGCTCAGGCCTCGGGATCCTCCAGAATGAGGGAGGGTCGACTTTCGCACGTCCCGTTCCGGTCAGCCAGCTGAGTTCCGGAATGCGCGAGCGCGCGATCTCCGGCCCGATTCTCATCATCAGCAAGACCAACGCCGAGTCCACGGTCCATCGCCGGGCGCGCATGGACTACGTCGGGGTGAAAAGGGTGCGCGCCGACAGGTCCGTGGCCGGCGAGCACCGCTTCCTGGGGCTGTTCACCTCGCAGGCCTACTCCGAACCCGCCCAGGACATCCCGATCCTGCGCCAGAAGCTCGAGACGATCCTCGAGCGTTCGGGGCTGGCCGAGGGGTCGCACGACTACAAGGAAGTCATCACGATCTTCGGTTCGCTGCCCAAGGAGGAGCTGTTCCTGGCTTCGGCGGACGAGATCGCGAAGGACATCCGCACCATCCTGATCCGCTACAACACCGCAGAGGTGTTCGTCTCGGTGCGACGCGACGCCCTCGGACGCGGCGTGTCCATCATGGTCGTGCTGCCGCGAAGCCGCTTTTCGGGGAGCTTCCGGCGCGAGCTGGAAGGGTGGCTGGTGGACCGGTATGCGGCCGAGATCCTGAACTATCACCTGGCCATGAGCGCGGGCGACCAGGCCCGCCTCCACTTCTACCTGGGCGGTCCCCCGGCCAGGCTGGCCGAGGTCGACGCGGAGGAGTTGCGGTCGACGGTCGCCGACCTCACGCGGTCGTGGTTCGACGAGGTACGCGACCTGCTGGACGAGGAGCGCCCCACCGACGAAGCCCGCCGCCTCGCCCGCCACTACGAGCGCTCCTTCGCGCCCGAATACAAGGCCGCCAACGACCCCGCCGTCGCGATCCGCGACATCCAGGAACTGGAGGCGATGCGCGCGGAGGGACGCACCGAATCCGTCCGCTTCTTCGATTCCGGGGGCGAGCACACCGAACTCAAGGTCTACATCAGGAATCACCAGATCATCCTGTCGGACTTCATGCCGGTGCTGGAGAACTGTGGCCTGCGGGTCATTGCGGTGTCGCCCTTCGATCTGCGCGAGGACGGGCAGGAGGACTCGGTCATCTACAGCTTCGACGTGCAGACGGCGGACGGAGAGCCGGTGGATGTCAAGGGCCGCGCCGAAGTCCTGTCCGAGACGATTCTGGCCGTGCGGGCAGGCGATGCCACCAACGACCGCTTCAACCGCCTGGTCCAGCGCGCCGGGATGTCCTGGCGCGAGGTGGAGGTCCTGCGCGCCTACGCGAGCTACGCCTTCCAGATCGGAGCGATCCCCAGCAGGCAGGTGCTGCCGACCGCCCTGGACAGCTATCCGAGGATCGGGCAGCTGCTCCTCCGGCTCTTCGAGGTGCGCTTCGACCCCGGCAGCTCTCTCGGCAGCGAGGAGCGGGGCGAGAAGGTGGCCGAGCTGAAGTCCGAGCTCGCGGCCGAGCTTGTCGGCGTGAGTTCGCTTGCCCACGACCGGGCGCTGCGGGCCTACCAGACCGTCATTCTCTCAACGATTCGCACCAACTATTACCTGGGCGGCGGCTGCACCCCGACGCGCAGGTCGGGCGGCGTCCCCTACGTCTCCTTCAAATTCGACTCCGAGGAGCTGCAGGCCGTATCCAGGAGCCGGCTCAAGTATGAGGTGTGGGTGCGCTCGTCGCGCATGGAGGGGATCCACCTGCGGGGCGCTTCGGTGGCGCGCGGGGGCATCCGCCATTCCGACCGCCCCGACGACTTCCGCACCGAGGTGCTGGGCCTCGTCAACACGCAGGTGGTGAAGAACGCGGTCATCGTGCCGAGCGGCTCGAAGGGCGGCTTCGTCTGCCTCAGGTCCTTTGCGGATCGCGAGGCGATGGGTCACGAGGCGAAGGAGCAGTACCGCACGCTGATGCGCGGCCTGCTCGACATCACCGACAACCTCGGCTCTGGCGGCGTGCCACCGGAGGGCGTCATCCGCTACGACGGCTTCGATCCGTACCTGGTGGTGGCCGCCGACAAGGGCACGGCGCCCTTCTCCGACACCGCCAACGCGATCGCCGCCGAATACGGCTTCTGGCTCGACGACGCCTTCGCCTCCGGCGGCTCGAACGGCTACGACCACAAGGAGGTGGGGATCACCGCCGGCGGCGCCTGGGAGTCGGTCAAGCGGCACTTCCGCGAGATGGGGCGCGACATCCAGAACCACTCCTTCACCGTCGCGGGCATCGGCGACATGAGCGGCGACGTGTTCGGCAACGGGATGCTTCTCTCGCCGTGCATCCGTCTCGTCGCGGCCTTCGATCACCGCCACGTCTTCATCGACCCCGACCCCGACCCCGATGCGACCTTCAGGGAGCGCGAGCGCCTCTTCGAGCTGCCCCGCTCGTCGTGGGACGACTACGACCGCTCCCTGCTCTCGGCCGGCGGCATGATCGTGCCGCGCGGGGTGAAGTCCGTCGACCTCACCCCCGAGGCGCGCGAGGCGCTGGGACTGGCCGAGGACGCGGCGACCCTGGACGGCGAGAGCCTCATCCGCGCGGTCCTGAAGGCCCCCGTCGACCTGCTCTGGAACGGCGGCATCGGCACCTACGTGAAGGCCGGCCACGAGAGCCACGCCGACGCGGGCGATGCTTCCAACGACGCGGTTCGCATCGACACGAGCGA
This sequence comes from Gemmatimonadota bacterium, assembly GCA_022826565.1. Lineage (GTDB taxonomy): Bacteria > Gemmatimonadota > Gemmatimonadetes > Longimicrobiales > Gaopeijiaceae > Bin94. Next base: position 156,847 of record JAJDUP010000005.1, read on the forward strand.
CCTGCGCGCGAGCGTCGTCGGCGAAGGCGGCAACCTCGGCTTCACGCAGGCCGCGCGGGTGGAGTACGCGCTGCACGGCGGCCGCATCAACACCGACGCGCTCGACAACTCCGGCGGCGTCAACCTCTCCGACCGCGAGGTCAACCTCAAGATCCTCCTGAACGAGGTGCTGAACACCGGCGAGGTGACCCGGGATGAGCGCAACGAACTCGTGGACCGCCTGACCGACGCCGTCGCTGCCCTCGTCCTTCAGGACAACGAGTCCCAGTGCCAGGCCGTCTCCTTCGACGAGTACCGGGCCCGCCGCAACGTCGACCGGTTCTGGGCGCTGATGACGCACCTGACCCGCTCGGGCCTCCTCGACCGCGACGCGGAGGGCCTTCCGTCGTGGGACGAACTCAGCTCCCGGAAGGAACGGCATCAGTCGCTCACGCGCCCGGAGCTCTCCGTCCTGCTCTCCTACGCCAAGCTGCACCTCAAGGCCGCCCTCCTCTCCTCCGACCTGCCCGACGATCCGACGACGGCCGACTACTTCCTCGACTACTTCCCCTTCGAGGCCGTCCGCGTCGTGGGGCGGGAGAGAGCCGCCAACCACCGGCTGCGGCGCGAGATCGTCGCATGCCAGATGACCAATGACCTCGTGGACCTCATGGGGTCGACCTTCATCGACCGGCTGTCGCGGGAGACGGGCCGCGAGCCGACCGAGGTCGCGCGCGCCTGGCTGGTGGCGGCCAAGCTCACGCAGCATCGCCTGCTGCTCAGCGAGATCCGCTCGCGCGAAGGGGTTGTGCCCACCGCGGTCATCTACCGCTGGACGATGGCGCTGGCCCGGGTTCTGGAGCGCACGACCCGGTGGGTGCTGACCAACTGCGATCCCGCCGAGTCCACGACCGCACTCATCCAGGGCAGCCTCAACGGCCTCGGCGCGCTCCGCCAGAAGTTCCACGAGATCGTTGCGGGCGAGGACCGGGAGGACTTCGACAGGCGGGTGTCGGACGGCATGTCGGCGGTGGACGACGAGGCGTTCGTGCGCAACCTGGTCGGGTTGCGCTTCCTCGACCACCTCCTCGAGATCCTTCGGCTGGCGCGCACGACGGACACCGATCCGGTCCGTGCCGCCAGGGTGTACTACTGGGTCACCGAGGAGCTCCGGATCCCCTGGCTGATGCGCTCGATCGAGCAGTCCCGGGGCGACAGCCGGTGGCAGCAGCGCTGGGCGCTCGGCCTGGTGCAGGATCTGGGCGCGATCCGCCGCAACCTCACCGAGAGCGCGATCGCCGGTGACGACGCCCTGGCCGGCGTCCTGGGCTACGGCGAGTCCGATTCGCGGCTGGGCCGGTTCCACGAAATCCTTGACGAGGTGGAGGCGGAGGATCCGATCAGCCTGGCGGGGCTGTCGGTCGCTATCCAGGAGATACGGTATCTCGCCGTAAGGAAGTAGCCACGTCCAGCAGCACCCCCTCCTTCACCCCTACGCCCGGCACCACGATCCGCTCGGCCTGTACCAGCTTCGCGAAGTAGCGGTACACCAGCGCGGCGGGTAGGATCACGTCGGCGCGGTCGGGGCGCAGGCGCAGTTCGGCGATCCTCTCCCCGACGGTCATCGCGGACAGGAGTTGAATGACCGCATCGACGCGGTTGAGGGGCAGCAGGGCCGGCTCGCTGCGATCCACGTAGCTGAGTGCGAGCCGGGCGATGGCCTCGATGTTGCCGCCGGTGGCCGCGAAGGTGGTCGGCCCGGGGTAGCTGTGGGGCGGGGGGATCGTGAGGGCCGCGAGCTGGCGCCGGACCCACTGCCGCAGCGAGTCGTGGCAGCCGCGCGCCGCGGCGAGGGTCTCGAGGAGGCGCACCGTGCCCACCCGGTACGACTCGCTCCACAGGATTCCGCTGTCGTCGACCAGGGAGATCTCGACGCTGCCTCCGCCCAGGTCGACCAGGATCCAGCGCCCATGCGAGAGGTCCACCAGGCTTCGCACCGCCATGTGGACCAGGCGCGCCTCCTCCGCCCCCCTGATCGGCTCCAGGTCGATGCCGGTTTCCGCGCGGACGCGCTCCAGGAAGACGTCCCGGTTGGCGGCTTCGCGGGTCGCGCTGGTGGCCACCGCGCGGAACCGCTCCACGCCCAGCGAGTCGATCCTGCGGCGGAAAAGGCGGAACGCCCGGACGGCTTCGTCCATGGTGCGCTCGTCCAGCCAGCCGCCGGTGAACACGCCTCGCCCCAGCCGTACCGGCTCCCTGATCTTGTGGACAACCTCCCAGGACGACGTCCCCTCGAAGTCGGCGGCGACGAACCGGATCGCGTTCGACCCCGCGTCGATGGCGGCGACGCGCGTCACCAGTACTCGACCTCAAGCCCTTCGATGCGGCGGTAGCTGCGCCGGTCCCGGGTGGCCACCCGGTAGCCGTGGTGGACGGCGGTGGCCGCGATCAGCAGGTCGTGGGCGCCGATGGGCGTTCCCGCGGCCGCCAGCTGCGCGCCGAGCGTGGCGTGGACCCGGGCCACGTCCAGGTCGAAGGGGAGCACGGGCAGCGCATCGAGCCACCGCCGGGCGAAGGCCTCGGCCCTGACCCGCGCCACGCCCCCGAGCCGGTGCACGCCGTGAAGCATCTCGGACGCCGTGACGGCGGCGATCGCCACCGGTTCGTCCCGCCGGTCCGGCGCGTCGAACACCCGGTCCACATCCAGGTCGCCCCGCTCTGCGGCGATCAGGACGCTGGAGTCGATCAGTATGCCCAAGGCGTCTTCGGAACCTCCGAACGGTTCAGGAACGCGATCCCGTCCTCGACCGCGCGGCAATAGTCGTGCCCCCCCCCGGGGGGGTCGCCAACTTCAGCGCCTGCTCCGGCCCGAACCAGGGCCGCAAACTCCCCGCCGGTGAGCGACCGCTTCGCGGCGGGACCGATCCGCGCCACCGGCTTCCCGCTCCTCTCCACCACGAACACCGCCCCCTCCTCACGCACCTGAGCCACGATGGAACTGAACTTCCTGACGGCCTCCGTGGCACTCACGACGCGTGAATCCGGCACGGGTCAATCCTCTCCTACCGGGATGGAATTACGCATTTTACATACATTACACAAATTACTGTAAAACACGCGATCTCAGCCACCCGAACCATACGGCAGCCCCGCCTCCGGTCCCGGCCAGTACCGGCGCATGTACCAGATCAGCACCGGCAGCGTAACCACGACCAGGCCGATCCCCAGCATCCCCGACTGCTGGATCTCCTGCATCTCGGCGGCGACATCGAGGGCTTCGCCGGTCTCGAAGACGTACCCGCCGACCGTGGCCAACAGGTTGTTCGCGGCGTGGAAGGCGATGGGTACGATCAGCGTCCGAGTCCGCAGGTACAGCAGAGCGGCGACGATGCCCACGGCGGTGATCCCCACCGGATTCGCATGCAGGAAGCCGAAGACGAAGGACGTCGCGATCACGGCCCTCCCGACCCCCCACTTGTGGCTCCAGCGGTTGAGCAGCACCCCGCGGAACGCCACCTCCTCCAGCAGCGGCGCGGCAACCACGACCAGGATCGGCATGGCAAGCTGGTACAGCAGCGATGGGGCGAGGGGCGTCGCCAGCGCTTCGACCAGGAATTCGAGCACTCCGGGCGATGCCACCGACAGCCCGTACGCGAACACGAACCACGACCCCAGCGAGAACGCCATCGTGGCGGCCAGAAGCAGCAGCGTCATCCCCCAGCTGTACCCATCCGGCACGATCCCAACGAGCCGCCGGATGTCCACCCCCGCACGCCGGCAGACCCAGAGCAGCCATCCCGCGAGAGCCCCGTAGCCCGCCGCCATCCCGGCGACCTCTGCCTGCGAGGGATCCCCCAGGTTCAGCGGCGTAAAGAGGGAAAGGATGTGAAGGGCGGCGTAGAGGATGACGGTGACGAAGATCATCCAGGGGATGACCGACCGCGTTCGCACCGCAGCGAAGGGATTACCAACGGCGCCGCTCGGCGCTCCATCGGGGCCAGTGGCAGCCTCGCCCGCGGAACCCGCGGTGTCCCCGGACGGCTCGCCCGCCGACGCAAGGTCCGGAGACGGCTCGCCCGCCGGTACCGGGCCTCCGCCCGACTCGCCCGCTCCTCCCGCAGTCGCGCCCGTCCCTTCCTCCGTCAACTGACCGGACCGGTCCGCTTCGCCGCGCCGTAGTGGATGCCGTTGAAGAGCAGCGGGAAGGTGCCGTGGGGCTGCGACCGGAAGGTGATCTTGGGCCCGAAGAGGAAGAGCTTCCCGGCGCCGATGTCGGCCTCGATCATGCTGGTGCCGCCCTCGAGGTGGTGCTGGCCCCAGGCCCAGCCGCTCACGAGCGGAGTCGCCGAGTCGTACCAGGCCAGGCGGCGCACGTTCATCGCGCCGTCGCCGATCTGGTAGACGGGGCTGTGGCTGTGCAGCACGTGCACCCGCTCGCCGAGGCCGTGGGTGATCGGGCTGACGTGCTCGACGCGGATGTCGTGGATCGAGCCGGGGGTGAAGTAGTCGTCGCGGCTTAGTCCGTTGCCGTCGGCGTCGACGAGGAAGCTGGTCAGGGGGAGGCCGAACTCCTGGCCGAGCCGCGTGGACGTGCCGATGGCGACAACGGCGCCGCCGTTCTCGACGAACTCGCGCAGCGCGGGAACGCTGGTTTCGTTCGAGATCGACCCGACGCGGCCGCGCAGCGAGTCCGGCAGGGTGGCCAGGAACTCCTCGCCCGGGCCGCCGAAACTGAATCCGCGGCCGCCGCCCATGGCGCCGTCGGGCAGGACGATGACGTCGAAGCGGTCGTTCAGGTTGCCCGCATCGATGTCGGGCGGGTAGATGACCTCGAAGTTGAACTCGAAGTCCTCCAGCACGTAGCGGGTCCAGCCGGACGGCATCGAGCCGCCGTAGCGGTCCCAGAGGCCGACCCGCGCGTGGGTCAGCTCGAAGGTGGACGCGGGCGCCGCCGCGACGGCATGAAACGAGAGGCCCAGTTGGGCGGCCCAATTTTCCAGCTCCGGCCGCGTGGCGGCGCCAGCAGGGATGAAGAAGGCGCCCGGCTGGAACGAAGTGCCCGCCGCGTCGAACGTCTCTTCAATCCAGAACACCCGACCGCCGCCCGCGAGAATGCGGTTGACGGCGGTGAAGGCCGCGTTGACGTGATCGACCACGTAACCTGCGGGCGAATCCGCGCCGGCGACGGTGCCCGGCAGGGGCTCGGCCAGCCAGGGGATCGGCTGGAAGGGGCCGCTGAAGCCATCGAGGATGCGGTCGAACTCGACGCCCATCTGCAGCGCGAGGGTCCAGCCGGCGTTGTCGTAGGGGGCGATCGGGGGGCCGCCCGGATACTGGAAGTCGTTGGGGTGGTTCTGCGGCTCGAACATGTCGATCACGTGCGGCCGGAATGCCTGCGCGGTGACGACGACGTAGGAACCTGCGGGGTAGTCCTTGCCCGCGACGCTGAAGTCGTCGGTGGCCTGGTGGACGGTGACGCCGTTCTTGAGGAGTGTGTTCACGAAGCGCGTGGCGGTGGAAAAGCTGCGCTGGTCGGACGGGAGGATGTAGCCGCGGGCGTCGCGCTTGCCCGGATCGCGCAGGTGGGCCTCGTAGTCGTCGAGGGAGCCTCGTGGGCCGACGTCGTCGGCGACCTGGTCGATCCAGTTTGGCAGGACCGTCCACGCGTCGCGGCTGCCGCGCTCGATCGAGTTCATCCCCATGCGCCAGATGTTGAAGAGCAGGTGCTCGCGGTTGCGCGACGCGTAGTCGAGGACGGCCCGGTTGGCGGTCTGCGAGTAGTCGACCGACTGGCGGAAATGCCACGTGCCCGGGGTGACCGGCAGCGGCAGGTCCGCGTGGCTGATCTGGCGGTTGGGGAGGAAGGGGATTTCGATGGGGGTGGGATGGCCGATGGTCTCGGTCAGCAGGCCGATCATGTTCTTGAAGTAGGGCGTGGTCCGCAGGCCGCCGTTCCACCAGGTGGAGTAGCTGGCGCCGCGGCGCATGGTGGTGCCGCCCTTGCCCTCGACGACGAAACGGTGGTGCATGGCCGAGCCGACCTGGTCGAGGCTGGTGATGATGATGGGGTCGAGGTTGTGGTTCGGCGGGTCGCGGAAGGGCGGGGCGAACATGACGGTGCCCTGCGGGCCGGTCTGGTGGTGGTTGTAGACGATCTGCGGGAACCACTCGCGGTAGACCACGCGGTTCATGTTCTCGCTCTCGGCGAGCGAGGCCATGTAGAAGTCGCGGTTGTTGTCGTGGCCGGCGTACTTGTTGTACAGCACCGGGACGCCCTGGGTGGTGCGCTCGAGCGGGTCGTCGTGGCGCATGTACCAGTTGGCCACGAGGGCGTGGCCGTCCGGGTTGGCGTGCGTGGCGAGGAGGATGACGTCGTCGAGGAAGCGCATCGTCTCGGCGTCGTCGCGGCTGACCATCTGCCACACCAGTTCCATGAGCTGCTGGATGCCGAGGACCTCGTTCGCATGGAGGCCGCCGTCGATCCAGATGACGGCCTTGCCCTCGGCGGCCAGCGCGCGGGCCTCTTCCTCGCTGACGCCCTCGGCCTGGGCGAGCCGGCGGGCGATCTCCCTGTAGCGCTCGAGGTTGGGCCGGTTGGCGGGCGAGGTGATGGTCGCCATCCACTGTTCGCGCCCTTCCGAGGTCTTGCCGATCGATTCCAGCGTCATGCGGTCCGACTGCTCGGCGAGGAGGTGCCAGTAGTCGGTGAGACCCTCGTAGTTGACGAGCTGGTAATCCGTGCCGAGGCGGTAGCCGAACTGCTCTTCCGGGGTGGTGAGCTGGGCGGCCGCGGGGTGTTGGGACGCGGCCAGGGCGGTGAGGGCGAGGGCGGTGGCGGTAGCCGCGAATCGGCGTGCGGAGAAGGCGGTGAAGCCTGCGGTCATGGGGTTCCTCGGCGGTTTGGACTGCAATTGTGGGGGTGTCCGGCAAAGGTAGAGTAGCCGGGTGGGTGGGGTGGGGAAAGGCCGAGCGCGTGCGGTGACTGCCACTCAGTCGAGCGCGATCAGGTATCGGCGCCTCGGGTCGTTCGGACCGGTTCCGACCTCTCGCACCAGGCCCCGCTGGACGAGGCGGGCCAGGCGGGTGCGGGTGGAGCGGGTGGAGAGGCCGATCGCCTCGGCGATGGCGCGGGTCCCGTGCCCTTCGCCGGCGTCCAGGAGGTCAAGGATCGACTGGTCCCTCGGGTCGATGATCGGCGGCCTGGCGGAGCCGGCGCGCAGCGTCACGCGCAGGCGGAAGCCCAGTTCCTCCCACACGGGCGGTGCCAGGCCGTCATCGCGGCACGCGGAGATCATCCGTTGCACCCCGCTTCCCCACTGCTCGACCAGCCCCAACTCGTGGAAGACCCGGCCGAGCACGCGGTTGCGCAGCTTGGAGACACCGCGCGGAAGGTCCTCGAGGGTGAGACCGAAGGGAAGCAGGCCCGGGTTCTCGACCTCCAGCCGGTCGTCGAAGATCGAAATCCGGATGGGCGCGCCCCGTTGGGAGTAGTCGGCATGGACGACGGCGTTGACGATCGCTTCTCGCACCGCGGCGGGTGGCAGGCTCCAGCGATCGCGCCGGCGCACGCGCCCGATGACGGCGCCGCGCAGGGAGTGCTTCTCGACGAACGCCACGGCTTCCTCGATAGCCCGGATGGGAGACATGTCCAGGCGGACATGATCGAGGATGGCCGACTTGTCCGTTCCCGCGAAGCGCCCGGCCTGGATCCATGCGTCGGGGAAGTGGTCGAGCCGATCGCGTCCGAAGAGGAGCATGCCGCCGACCGTCGGCACAGGCCGGCCCTGGTGGCGGGTCAGCAGGCGGAGGGTCTCCAGGTTTCCGCGCGTGAGCTTCCGCACGGGTGCGAAGGACTCGGAAGCGGCTCGGAAGTCGAGCGCTTCAGAGTTTGCTTCCGGCATCGGCCACTCGTCGAAGGACTCGCCGATGGCGAACCGCTGCATCTCGGCGATCATCTGTGCGTCGGCCTGCCGGTTGGTGGAGCCCACGCGGACGTAGGTGCCGCTGCGGCGGCCCGCGGGCTTGATGAAGTGCGGCCGCGACGGGCTGGGATAGACCCGGACCGCGAGGAGCTGGCGGTCACGGAATCCGATCACCTCGATGTCCGGCAGGAGCCTGGGCTGAATCGAGTCGCTGATCAGATTGGCCGCGCGTTCCTCCAGGTCGAGCGGGTCGCCGACTCCACGGACGGCCCTCGTACGGTCCGCGACGCCGATGACGACGGTGCCGCCGGCGGTGTTGGCGAAGGCGGCCACGGTGCGCAGGAATCCCTGGGGCGAGGACAGATCCCGTTTGAATTCGAGCGTCTTGCCTTCGGGCCTGCGGAGTATGTCGGTGAGGTCCATGCGACCTTGTCTCCAGCCTTCCGTGAACGAATACTCGGAAATATACTCTGAAGCAGGCGGAGTGGCCAAGCTTCCGGGTTTGAATGTCGCGGAGGGCCGTCACTAAACGGTCAACGCCTCACCCGCCCCCACCAAGTCCCACCCTCCCGCCCACGTACACTCCGCGCCCCGGCGCAGCGAATCCCCATACCTCCTCGTACTCGGTGCCTGCCAGGTTCTCCGCCCGGAGGGTCAAGGTGAAGCCCGGCCGTCCGGCCCGTGCGGCGGCAACCTCGATCTCCGCCGACAGGTCGATCACGGTGTACGCCGTCAGCGTGACCGGCGTCGCCGGGAAGGTGGAGAAGTCACGGTCCGCGCGTTCGCCCGTGTGGCGCAGGGCTACCTCCAGCCCCAGCGCGTCAGCCATCCGGAAGGCCGCGGACGCCGCAGCGGTGTGCTTCGGCCGCCTGAGCAGCGGTTCGCCCTCCACGAAGGTCGCCCCCGGCCCCTCCTGGAATCCGGCATCCTCGACCTCGGTGTCCAGCCAGCTGTAGTTGGCGGTCAGCTGAATTGGCCCGGCGTCCGCGGCCCCCTCCGCCTCGAGCCCCCGGGACCGCCGGCCTTCCAGGTGGCCGCGGTGCCGAAGCGCTCGTTGCTCTCCGCCCGCACGCCGCCGTTGACCGCCAGGCCGCCGCGCTGCCACGACAGCTGGGTGTAGGCCGCGTGGTTGCGGCGGTCGTTCTCGGAGTTGGACGCGCTCGGTCCGTACTGGGAGAAAGATCGGCTGAACGCGCGGATGGACTGGTGCTCCAGCTCGTATCCGGCGGCGAGCGCGGTGCCGGCGGGCGAACGCCAGACTGCCCGAACGCCCGTCCCGGTCCTGCGGATGTCGTTCAGGTTGGTGTAGCCGAAGAACCCGAGGGTGTCGGCCGGCCGTCGGGGGAGTCGTCGCTGCCGCGGTCGGTCTCGTGGACGTCGAAGGTGAAGCGCGTCTCGAAGGCGTCGCTCCAGCGGCGGCCCGCGTCGAGGCGGAGGGTGAGGGCGTCGCCGTACGAATAGGCGTTGCGGTCGACCAGCGCGCCGGAGCCGTCGGTGGGGAAGTGGAAGCGGTGGTCGTCGATCCCGGCGCGGCGCAGTTCGATCCCTTCGATGACGGTGGCGTGGGCAGCCACGGTCCAGGCGGGCTCGGCCCAGGTAGCGGGGTGTGGGGTCGCAGGGCAAGGGCGGTGGGCCGGTGGAGGGCCGGAATGGCGACCGCGTCCCGTCTGTGGTTTATCTGCGGTTTATTTGTGGTTTCCGGTGCGGTCCACGGACTGCCAGTGGGTCATTCGACGACTTGGCACTCACCCGTCTTGCGGTCTGGCCCGCACGACGCATCGCACCCAATTGGGCTGCACATCGAAGAATGGTTCCGGCTGCGCGTTTTGGCGCAGCGCGGTGCGGGCGATGCCGATTCCCACACCGAATCTCTGGACGATGCCGAGAACGCGCATCGACTCGGCCAGGCTCGGATTCCGGTAGTCGGCGGCTCCCGGCTGGCCGAAGTTCTCGGCCGTGACCACTCCGTACGCGCCCCCGGGGCTCAGAATCTCGACCCGGTTATCGTACCAGGTTACCCGGATGGGCGCGTTGGTGGCCTCGTAGGTCCGGTGCATGACCGCGTTATAGGCGATCTGCCGCAGCGCCGCCGCGGAATGGGTTGAGCGGCGCTTCTCGATCGGCCCTGACGTGATGTCGACCGCGGTGCGGTTGTGGGAGTCGAGTTTCCCGACGAGCTGCTCGAGCTGCGTTGACACGGGGCCCGTGCATCGCGCTTCGTCCAGCACCGGGCCGGGGAACTCGGTGCCGCCCATGCGCAGGAACTGGATGTACGCCCCGGGAATGAAATCCTGCGGCCTGCGTCCGAAGACCAGCATCCCCACGACCGTGGGCACCGGATCGTCGACCGACGCGATCATCCGGGTGGCGGCGAGACGCTCTTCGGTGGTGCGATCGTTCGCGGCCAGCAGCTCGGGGTCGAAAGCGCGGGGCAGGTACTCCTCCTCGAAGCGTCGAACGTCGATGTGCGCCAGGGTGGCCCCCGACACGGGGCGCGCATCGAAGGGTGCGTCGCGGTGTCGTCGTCTCTCATTCAGGATCCGTTCATCCTGCGCCGCCGCGATCGCTCGGCGCGATCCCACCCGGATCCATACCTGGCCACGGGCACGCACCGGCGGTGCGTCCGAGGGGTGGACCGTGACCACCGCGATCTCACTTCCCGCGAGAGTGCGCTTCGACACCGACATGACCGGCGGCGGCAGCGTGTGGCCGTCACTCCTGATGTCGGCAAGACGCTGAAGGAGTCGGTCGGTGATGGGGATGCCGGATGGAGTGCCATCATCGCGGGCACCCACGAAGACGACGCCCGGGCGACCGTGCCCCGGAAGGTCGTTGGCGAAGGCGCACACCGCCTGCCGGATCCGCTCAATGGGGCCGTCCTTCCCCGGCGGGGCCTTCCTGAGCGATTCCTTACGCTCGACGAGTTCGGACTCGAGGTCGGCCAGCATCGCTTCGAGCTGCACCTCCGAATAGGGATTGCTCATGATCGCCTCAGCCTTCTCCCGCGGTCATCACACCGACTCTCGATGGTCCCGAAATGCTGGAACCGGACAAACCAGTCTCTGAAATGTAGAGAGAGCGGTGCCATTTCGCGTGAGCAAGCTGTTCCGGATTCGGCTTCGTCAAGGATGTCCCGCTTTCATTCGCACGTCGACAGTCAATGCCGCCGGTCCTCCCAATCGCTTACCGGCGGGCCTTCGCAACCGGACCAATCTTCGATCAAGCCCGGGTGGACAACGTGCTCCCAACTGCCGCCTTGCAATTAGTTACAGTATAAAGTAGCATACAAATCGTTTGTTACCGTATACTATAATGGTCACAATCATGCCGACTCCCATCAAGAGCACGATCCCGCTGCCCGTCCTTCGTCTGCTGAGGAAACTCGGCAACGACATCAGGGACGCGCGGCTGCGAAGGCGTATACGCACGGTGACTCTGGCGGAGCGGGCGCTGATCAGCCGAACCACGCTCCACAGAATCGAGCGGGGCGATCCCGGTGTTTCCATGGGGAATTACTCGACCGTTCTTTTCGTGCTGGGTCTTCACGACGGGATCTCTGAGTTGGCCGACCGCAGCCGTGACGTGCTGGGGCTGGATATCCTGGAGGAGAGCCTGCCGAAACGCGTCCGAGTGCCTCGCAGGAGCGCCGGGCCGAATTCACGCGCCGAGGAGTAGCGCACCAGCGCCATGGAACGCGAGATTCTGGTCCACGCGGACCTGGAGGGCACGCCCATCCTGGTCGGACGCCTATGGGTCCGGGTGCGCAGGGGTCGCGAGAGTGCGTCTTTCGAATACGACCGCGCCTGGCTGGGCAGACCGGACAGCTATTCCCTCGAACCGGCACTCGCAGCCGGGCCCGGGGCCTTCCACACCCGGAAGGCCCTCTTCGGTGCGATCGGCGACTCGGCGCCCGACCGGTGGGGACGCGTTCTGTTGCGCCGTGCGGAGATTCGACGGGCGCGAATGGAGAATCGCACGCCCCGCACACTCTTCGAGTCCGACTTTCTCCTGCTCGTCGACGACGAACTCCGCGTAGGGGCCCTGCGGTTCCGGGCGGCCGTCGGCGGACCGTTCCTCGCTGAACCGCGCCCTGACCGGGTTCCGCCGCTCGTTGAACTGCGCCGACTCCTTTCCGCCTGCAAGCGGGTAACGCGGCGGGACGAAGTGGACGACGACCTGCGGCTTCTGGTGGTCCCCGGCTCCTCCATCGGTGGCGCCCGCCCGAAGACGGCGATCCGTGACCGGGACGGAGGCCTGGCGATCGCGAAATTCCCCCACGCGGACGACGACCGGGACATTGTGCTGTGGGAGGCGGTGGCGCTCGCGCTGGCGGCCCGTGCCGGGATCGCGGTCCCGGACTGGCGCATCGAGAGGGTGGCCGCGCGCCGCGTCCTCGTCCTGACCCGGTTCGACCGCGGGGGTACGGGCCGGGTGCCGTACCTGTCGGCGATGAGCATGCTCTTACCCCAACGGCGCCCTCACCACGTACTGCACATCCATCTCGTCCACGACCCAGGTGTAGATGTTGCCGTGCTGGACCCAAATGGGAACGTAGGGTGCCGGATGGAACCCGAGGCGGACGGAACCGAGGTAGTCGCCGTCTTCGTTGAACAGATCGTGGAAGGGGAGAGCGTCGTGCGGAACGGCCCTCTTGACCCAGAGCCGCCCTTCGTCATCCACGAAGAAACCCTCGATCATGGGTTTGGAGCCGGGCGCGAGGGCCGCGGCGGCCTCGATGGCGCGGCGCTCCTCCGGGGCGAGTTGCACGTGTTCCTCCACATAGGCGGAGCGGTCGTCGTCGGTGACGGGCCGGGCGGCCAGTCCCGCTTCGATCACGACAACGGTGTCTCCGCCCTCACCGGTCCGCGTGAGACGGTAGGACGCGGCGTTTACGTGCCAGAATCCGCCGGTGGGGTGTACCGCGGCGATCTCGGGTGCGTCGAAGGGGATCGGGAAGTAGTAGGTTCCTCCGTCCGCACCCGGGGAGATGTATTCGCGGTAGACGCGTTCGCCCATATAGACCGAATCGATGCCCCCCGTGGCCAAATCGCGGGACTTGTAGTAGCTGCGATACTCGTCGCCGAACAAGCCATCCGCTCGGTCCCGGCGCAGGTCCGTGTCCGGTTCGGTGTGTGTAGCCTCCTTCCAGAAGCGGCCCAGTCGATCGAACGTTCCGTCCCAGATGTACCCTCGGCTCAGGACCGGACTGGTGAAGCGGCGCAGCTCCTCGCCTGTGGGGTCCACCCCGATGACCGCCCACTGCCTGGTCTCGTTGACCCAGAGCAGGGTGTCGCCCGACAGGATGATGCCGTTGGTTCTGAGGATCTCGCCGGGGCCCTCTCCCCGCCGGACGATCGTGCGCAGGTAGTCCCCCTCCGGCGAGAACACCCGGACCTCGAGCGCCTGGTTGTCGACCACGTAGATGGTGCCGTCGCTCGCGGCCTGAATGCCCCGGATTTCGCCGAAGATGAAGTTGGGGTCGTCTTCCTCGAGGCTCCCGAACCTGAGATCCACATGCGCCTCGGTGACTTCGGGGCCGATGGAGTCGATGGCGGGAAGGTCGGGGTATCGTACGAGGACGGCCCCGTTGGGGAGGGTCTTGCGGGTGGGGTTGCCGGGGGCCGGGGCGTCCGCCGAGCAGGCGGCGAGGCCGGCGGCAACGGTGAGGTGCAGGAGTCCACGGACTGACAGGCGCGAATGCGGCATTTGGCTCACCCTTCCTCGGTGGGTTGCGCCCGAGCCGGGTCCAGCGCCTCGGTCAGCGCATCGAACGGCATGACCGCGCACCTCACGCGGCTGGGGAACCGCTTCACGCCAGCGAGCGCGCGGAGATCGCCGAGTTCCCGCGGCAGCGCGGGGCCGTCCGGGGCGAGCCCGTCGGTGAAGGCATGGCGCAAGTCGTCGACCGAGTCCAGCCGCTTGCCCTTCACGAGGGTGGTGAGCATCGATGCGGCCGCCTGCGAGATCGCGCAGCCGCGGCCGTCGAAGGTCACTTCGGTGATGCGGCCGCCTTCGACCCGCGCCCAGATTCTGACGTCGTCGCCGCAGAAGGGGTTGTGGGCGTGGCCGCTGGTGGCCGGGGGGTCCAGGGGGCCGCGGTTGCGGGGCCGCCGGAAGTGATCCCGGATCACGGCCTGGAAGAGTTCATCGCCTGGGGTCGCGGCCAACGTTGCGCGCCTTGCCGGGAGGTTTAGCTTCCGGTCCCATGGACCAGTCGAACAGCAGACACACGAACGCCGATCCCGTGCTCGCGCAAGCGGTGGAGTGGGTGGACGAGGGCCGCCGGGTCGCGCTGGCGACGGTGACGCGCACCTGGGGTTCGGCACCGCGCCGCGCCGGGAGCCACATGGCGATCGCGGCCAACGGCGACTTCGCGGGGTCGGTGTCGGGGGGGTGCATCGAGGGCGCGGTGATCCAGGCGGCGCTCGGGGTGATCGAATCGGGCGAGCCGCGCACCCTGGAGTTCGGGGTGACGAACGAGATGGCGTGGGAGGTGGGCCTGGCATGTGGGGGGAGGGTGCACCTGTTCGTGGAGCCGGTGGTCGGGGCCGCGGTGGTGGAGACGCCGGTGCAGCAGGCCCGATGAGGGGCGATGTCCTGCGGGAGGTGGTCGACGCGCAGCGGACCGGGCGTGACGTGGTGGTTGCGACGCGGCTGTCGGACGGGGCGCAGGAGTTGATCGCGCGGGGGGCACGGTCGGCGGTGCTGGGGCTGGACGGCGATTCCGTTGCGGCCGCTCTCGGAACCGGCGACCCGCGGACGGTCGAGACGGCGGACGGGCCGGTATTCTTGCGGCCCTATGTGCGGCCGCCGCGGCTGATCATCGTGGGTGCGGTGCACATCGCGCAGGCACTGGTGCCGATGGCGACGATCGCGGGGCTGCAGGTGACGGTGCTCGACCCGCGCGAGGGGTTTGCCACGGCGGACCGGTTCCCCGGCGCGGCGCTGGTCCGCGAGTGGCCCGACCAGGTGATGTATGGGCTGCGCCCGGACGATCGCACGGGGGTGGTCGCGCTAACGCACGATCCCAAGATCGACGATCCGGCGCTGATCGCCGCGCTGGAGAGCGACGCGTTCTACATCGGCGCGCTGGGGAGCCGGAAGACGCAGGCGGCCCGGCGGGAGCGGCTGGGCGGGCTGGGGTTCGACGGCGCGGCCCTGGAGCGGATCCATGGGCCGGTGGGGCTGCCGATCGGGGCGCGCACGCCGGAGGAGATCGCGGTGGCGGTGCTGGCGCAGGTGATCGGGGCGCTGCGGCTGGGGTAGGAAGACATGGCCAACGCCGCGTGCATGCCGAGAGCGGCGGTGCGGCGCTGGCGTCGGGTGCGTGCGGGCCTGTGTGACCCGGGGGGTGGCGGGTGACGGGTGAACGTCAGCGCGCCACGCGCGGGGGGACGCCGATGCGCTCAAGGTTGGTGCCGAGGACCGCTTCGGCCGCCGTCGCGCGGGCCAGCAGGGCGTGGTCGCCGCCGGTGCGGCCGATGAGCTGCAGGCCGGTGGGCATGCCGTGCCGGTCCAGGCCGGCTGGCAGGGTCACCGCACACATGTCGAGCATGCTCGCCGGGCCGGTCCCGGAGAGCATGCTGCGGTTTACGGCGCGATAGACGTCGAGCTCGGAGAGGGAGGCCAGCGTCGGGGGGGTGATGGGGAGGGTGGGGGTGGCGAGGAGGTGGACTTCCCCCGCGTCCATGCGCGCGTGAAGACTTGCCGAGAGACGGCGGCGCAGGCGGAGGATCGCGACGTACTCGATCGCGGTCACCCCGTGGGCGGCCTCGAGACGCTTGCCGATGATGGGGTCCAGGATTTCGGTCCAGCCCGGGAGGTGGCGCTCCAGCGACTCGGAACGCTCCGGCTGCACGAGTTCGCCGGCCAGGTAGCGCTCGCCGGCCTCGTGCAGCTCGGGCGCGTCGAACTCGAAGACGTGGGCGCCTGCGTCCGCGAGCTCGTCGAGGGCCTGCCGGACGGTCGCGGAGATTTCGGGCTCGGTCTCCTGCCAGAGACCGCTCCGCGGGAGGCCGATGCGGAGGCCGCGGATCTGGTCGGGGTGGGGTGGGGCGGGGGCGTCGTCGTGGTGGCCGGGGGCCTGGCGGCCGCGGCCTGATGCTCCGCCCGGGGCGAATCGGTCGACGAGGCTGAAGACGTGGCGGGAATCGGTCGCCGTGTGCGTCAGGAGTCCCACCGAATCGAGGGTCGTCGAGAGGGGAACGACGCCATCGGTCGGCCACCGTCCCGTGGTGTGGCGGTGGCCCACTACCCCCGTCGCCGACGCCGGAATCCGCACCGATCCTCCTGTATCGCTTCCCAGCGCGATCATGGCCGACCTCTCCCACAGACTTACCCCCGCCCCTGACGACGAACCCCCCGGCGCGCGGTGCCGGTCCGGATCCCAGGGGTTGACGGGGGTGCCGGTGTTGGGGTTGAGGCCGACGCCTCCGAAGGCGAGCTCGACGGTGTGGGTCTTGCCGACGACGACGGCGCCGAGGCGGCGGAGGGTGCGCACGAGGAAGCCTTCGCGCTGCCAGCGGGCGGGGAGTTCGCGCTTGGTGCCGGCGCGGATCGGGAGGCCTTCGACACCGTAGAGGTCCTTCACCGACACCGTGATGCCGGCGAGTGGGCCGGGATCCTCGCCGCGAGACACGGCGCCGTCCACCGCATCGGCCTGGCGGAGCGCCCCATTGGCGTCGAAGACGATGTAGGCGTCGAGGTCGCTGGCCTCGTGGGACCGGATGGCGTCTTCCACCAGGGCGCGGGCCGAGGTGGAGCCGCTACGGACCTGGCCAGCGGTGGCGGCGATGGACGGACGGGTCATGTGCCGTCGCTCTCTTTCGGGTTGGGGAGCGGGTTGATTCGCGGCACATGGAAGGGTGAGCCGCGGTGCGGGTACAATATTGGCGAACGCATCCACGCCTGCCCACTGGGGACACCGGACACACCATGCTGGCAACGCTACAGGATCGAAAACCGACGCCGCCGATCCGGATCACGGCCGAGAATGACGCGCCTGTCGCCCCCGACGGCCGATTCGTGCTGTACTGGATGACCGCCGCGCGCAGGACCCGGTGGAACTTCGCGCTGCAGCGGGCCGTCGAACACGGTGCAGCCCTCGGTCGGCCGGTCCTTGTGCTGGAAGCGCTCCGGGCCGGCTACCGGTGGGCCTGCGACCGCTTTCACCGGTTCATCATCGACGGGATGGCGGACAATCAAACACGCCTGCGTGAACGCGGCGTGACCTGCTACCCCTACATCGAGCCGCGGGACGGGGCCGGACGGGGGCTGGTCGAGACGCTCGCGGCTCATGCGGCGGTGGTGGTTACGGACGACTTTCCCGCCTTCTTCCTACCCCGAATGCGGAAGGCGGTCGCGGGCCGGCTGAAGGTGCGGTTCGAGGCCGTCGACTCCAACGGACTGCTCCCGATGCGGGTAGCCGAGCGGACCTTCCCCACGGCGTACTCGTTCCGCCGGTTCCTGCAGAAGCACCTTGCGGGGCATCTGTCCCGGCCGCCGTTGCCGGATCCCCTGGCCGCAATGCCTCGTGGAACGTCTGCCGCGATCCCGCCCGGGATTACGGAGCGGTGGACGCCGGCCGCCCTGGACGATCCCGCGTCCGTCGTCGCCCGTCTTCCGATCGATCACGCGGTCCCGCCGGTGATGATGCGAGGCGGTCCCGAGGCGGCCTCCGCGCGACTGTCCGCCTTTGTCGACCGGGCGCTGCCACGCTACGCCGCCGACCGCAACCAGCCTGAACTCGACGCAACCAGCCGTCTGTCACCGTACCTGCACTTCGGCCACATCTCGTCCCACGAAGTCTTCGACCGCATAGCTGCCGCGGAGACCTGGACGCCCGACCGGCTCGCTCCCGAGACCTCGGGGCGGCGCACGGGATGGTGGGGAATGAGCGAGAGCGCGGAGGCGTTCCTCGACCAGCTCGTGACGTGGCGCGAACTCGGATCCAACCGGTGTCTTCACGTAGACGGCTACGACGGATTCGAGGCGCTCCCCGCGTGGGCCCGCAAAACGCTGGCCGATCATGAGTTCGATCCCCGTGAAGTGATATACGACATCGACGACTTCGAGGACGCCCGTACGCACGACCCGCTCTGGAACGCAGCGCAGAATCAACTCCGGCGCGAGGGCCGGATCCACAACTACCTGCGGATGCTGTGGGGCAAGAAGATCTTCGAGTGGAGTGAGAGCGCCCGCGCCGCGCTCGGGACCATGATCGCGCTGAACGACAAGTACGCACTGGACGGGCGAGACCCGAACTCCTACACGGCAATCCTCTGGGTTCTTGGCCTGCACGACCGCGCATGGGGTCCGGAGCGGCCCGTGTTCGGCAAGATCCGCTACATGAGTTCGGCCAACACCGCGCGCAAGTACCGGGTCCGCCGATATATCGAAAGGTACTCGGCGCCATGATCCGGTCGACCGCGCCCTTGAGCGCTCCCGTGCGGGAATTCCCGAAACCTGTTCTGGTGATCAGCGAGTGCCTCGAGTTCGAGCCCTGCCGCTACAACGGCGCGCGCATACACTTCGATCTCGTGCATGCGTTGGCCCCTCATGTCGAGTATTGCCCGGTGTGTCCGGAAGTCCAGGTAGGACTGGGAGTGCCGCGGGATCCGATCCGCATTGTGGCGGACGGGGGGCGGAATCGGCTCGTGCAGCCGTCCACGGGTCTCGATCTGACGGAAGACATGGAGGGCTTCTCGGCCCGGTATCTGGACGGCCTCGGCGAAGTGGACGGGTTCATCCTCAAATCGCGGTCGCCGAGCTGCGGGACAGGCAGCGTCAAGGTCTTTGCCGGGGCCGATGCCGGAGGCGTCGTGCGGCGCGGCGCGGGCCTCTTCGCGGCGGCGGTGCTCGAACGCTACGGGCCTCTGGTGGTCGAGGACGAAGGGCGGCTTCGCAATCACCGCATCCGCGAGCACTTCCTCACCAAGCTCTTCGCGACCGCGCGGCTGCGGCAGTTGGCCAGAACGGGAAGAATCGCTGATCTGGTGCGGTTCCACGCGGCGTACAAGTTCCTGTTGCTGGCCTACAGTGAACGCGGACTGAGGGCACTCGGCCGGGTGGTCGGCAACCACGGCGGGGATCCCTTCGACGCAGTCCTCGCCGAATACCGTACCGGTTTCCTGGGAGCACTCGAGACCACCCCGAGCTACGCGTCGATGATCAACGTGTTTCAGCACATCTTCGGCTTCTTCAGCCGAGAGCTTGGCCGGGGGGAGAGGGTGCACTTCGGCGGGCAGCTCGACCGTTACCGGGAGGGACAGTTGCCCGCGAGCGCTATTGCCCTGCTGCTCGAGTCGTGGGCGATCCGGTTCGGCTCGGACTACATCCTGGACCAGGCGCTTTTCGTGCCATTCCCCGTGGCCCTGGCGAGCCTGGCGGATTCGGGGAAGGGGCGTGCGGCGGGTCGTTCCCTGACCCCGTAGCGGCGATACGGGTAAACCGCGCCCCGAAGGAACGTCAAGGATCCGGGATCAGTTCCATCGTGGTCGTCGAGATCATCTTCATCGTCATCGCGCCCATGTCCATGTCGAGGGCGGTCTGGCTCGATTGGCTCTGGAAACGGCCCTCGGCGAGGTCCACGACCATCGATCCGGTCATGGTTCCGCTCGCCGTTACCCCCATGCCCGCCATGTCCATTTCCATGTCGAGCGGACCTTCGAACGAGATGGTTGCCAAGCCCCCCTCTAGGCTTACGAAGGTGTGGTTCATTGCCACTTCCACGGACACCGATCCGGCAGGGCCCATGGCAAGACTCATCGGTGCGTCCTGCGTCCAGGAGGCCCCCGGGCTGACCTCCTCCTCGGGAAGGACGAAATAGCTCGACTCCGGGAAGACGCTTTCCAGGTCGAACCCGGCAACATCCGGCCATCCCTCGCTATCGACGATACCAAGCATTCGGCCACGTGTGTCCATTTCGGTCGTGAAGGAACTCCCCGAGAAGTCCGGCAGCATGTCCATCCCGGGCATGGGCATAGCCATTGTCATGGCGGTCGAGTCGATCGTCGACCGGTATCGAATCAGCTCATCCTCGACGCCCAGGACGGTTTGCGTCTGAACAAACAGCATGGTCATGAGAGGGCCGCTCGACGGCATCATCGGATTATCCATCTCCATTTCGACGGAAAGGGAATACCGGGATACCTGGCCCTCTGGCGGTACCAGCCTAAGCAGGACGGGAGCCTGCGGGCTCTGTCCGGTTAGAGCGGGTGCGGTCAGGAGAGAAAGTACTACGGCGGTTGCGACCCTGTGCCCTCGTGCGTTCATCGGCCCTCCCACAGTGTGAATGCGTTCAGCGTCCCCGGGTCCAGGTCTCGAAGAACCCGTCGCCGCTCTCTTGAACTTCGGTGCCGAAGAGACGTCCGGACAACTCCAGTCTTCCACGCATCTGGTAGAAGAGGGCGTTCGGACCGTCGGGTGCAATCGGAATCGGCGTCACCCGGGTGTGGCCGACGGTGACGGCGAGGGCGAGGGAGTCCGGTCCGTTGTCGGCGTGAATCGCGATGGCGGCAGGTGTGCCCCGGCCCTCGGGACCCGGCCATCGGATGGTAAGGTCACGAATCGCGAAGACGCCTGCGAAACCGTGCTCGTCGGCCAGGTAGAGGAAACGGCCCCCCGGTGTCGCCTCCGCGCCCTCATTCGCCTGCGCGACTCCCCCATACAGCACGGAGTAGCGGCCGGCCCTCGCCTGTCCCCAATCCCACGTCACCCGCGACCAGGTGCCCCAGTTGTGATCGTGGTAGGTGCGCGCGTCCTCGAGCCGGTGACAGCGCCCGCCTTCGCACACGCTTCCCGTGGCACGAGCATCCAGGAGCGGGACCGTGTAGCCCGAGACGAAACCGCTGCCGCCGATTTCGACCGGCGGCAGGTAACGGCGCGTGCGCTCCGAAACGGTGAGGTCGACGGTGAGTTGGGCGAGGTCCCGGCTGGTTGCGCCGGCGTCCACGGGTACGCGGGCTCTTAGCCGGTAGGAGCCGTCGGGCTGGACCGTGACGCTGGACTGTCCGATCGCAAGGTCGGGGTCACCTTCCGCAAAGGCCACATCCTCCGGGCCGATCGTCACCGAATACACCGTCTCGGGTTCCGGTTCCGGAGCGACCCGGGTGGCCAGCATGCGGCCCCACCACCGACCGTCGGGAACGTCGCCGCCGACCATGTAGGTCAGGTAGAGCCACCCCGAATCGGGGAGCAGGACATTGAAGTAGTGCCACTCGGCCCAGGTCGTGTCCTGCGCCGCGGCACCGCGCGGGTGGTGCAGGCCGTCGATGGAGCGGTAGAGCTCGGCCGTCGATGGACCGCGCCAGCTGCGGTCGGCATCAACGTCCTCCCAACTGCCCGCCACGAGCTGGGGTGCAGCGCCGAGGTCCGTAGCCAGGTCCGGCAGTGTGGCTCCGGCCGAGATCGGAACCAGCCCGGTATCGGCCTCGAGGTAGAGGAGCTCGTCGTCGATCCAGGGGGCCGCCGCCGCGATCCGGTCGTCGAAGCGGGTGCCGGCGAGAACTTCGCGGTAGAGGAGCGGAGCCTGCTCGACGGCGAAGTACATCGAGCTTGCGCCGCCGGTCCGAAGCGTCTCCAGATCGATGCCCTCGGGCAGGACGATCAGGTCGCCGCCGCCCAGCAGTGCGCGGTCCCGCGCCTGATCGACCATGGCCTGCCCCACGGAGAGCAGCACGATCGTGACCCCGACGCCGAGCGCGTAACCGCCCAGCAGGAGCGCGCTGCGCCCTGACCGTTGCCGCAGCGAGGCCCATACGAGGCGCAGGATCATGGAGCGGTCCTCCCGTCCACCACTTCGATGCTGCGCTTTGCGCCAGCCGCGAGCTCAAGGTCGTGGGTCGCGACCACGACGGTGGTCCCTTCGGCGTTCAGCGACTGGAAGAGAGCGAGCACCTCCCGCGATGTGGCGCGGTCCAGTTCACCGGTGGGCTCGTCGGCCAACACGAGCGCGGGCTCGTTGGCGAGGGCGCGTGCGATCGCGACGCGCTGGCATTGACCGCCCGAGAGTTCTCCGGGTCCGTGATGGAGCCTGTCGGCAAGAGCGACCCGATCGAGCACGGCCGCGGCTCTTGCGCGCCGGCGCCCGCGGGGGACGCGCGCGGCGGCGAGGGGAAGCTCCACGTTCTCGAGCGCGGTGAGCATCGGCAGCAGGTGGAACCGCTGGAACACGAGGCCGACCTGATTGAGGCGGAGGGCAGCCCGTTCCTCCACCGACATCCGTGCGAGGTTGCGGCCCAGAAAGACCACCTCGCCCGAAGTGGGCGTGTCGACGCCGCCGAGCAGGTGCAGCAAGGTGGACTTGCCGGAACCGCTCGGTCCCGTGACTGCCAGGAAATCTCCGCGCGGGACGTTGATGGAGACACCGCGGAGCGCCCGCACCCGGGCCCGTCCCGTGCGGTAGTCGCGCGTCAGGTCGCGTGCGGCGACAACGATCTCGCTCACGGGGCCTCCTTGTGCAGGATGGACGCCACCTCAAGCCGCGTCGCGTTGAGCGCCGGAATGAGCCCCGCGGCCGTTCCGGCAACCAGCAGCAGCGCGAAGGCGGTCACCAGGCTGTCGGCGCTCACCACGAAGAACCGCACCGCGACCGGCAGGCCGGGGAAGTCCGAGAGGATCGACTCGAGGTATCCCGCCACCGCCACCGAGAGCGCGACACCGATTCCGCCGCCGATCGCGCAGAGCACCATGCTCTCGGCGGCGAGCCCGCCCACGATCCACCGCCGCGAGAGACCGATCGCGCGCAGGGCCGCGATCAGCCCCAGCCGCTCGCTCACCGACACGGCGGTCAGCGTGCCGACGAGAAGGGTGGCTACAACGAGGCTGACCGTCGCGAGGATCAGCGCCGTCTGCCGGAAGTAGGACAGGCGCGCGTCGAGGCGTTCCGAGATCCCGGCCAGCGTCACGATCTCCACTCGGTCGATCCGGGCCAGGATCGCGGCTCGCACCGAGTCGGGGTCGGACCCCTCGCCGATCCGGATCATCGCGAACGACACCTGATCGTCCTGCGACGAGAGCGCCTGCAGATCGTCGAGGCGCAGGACCACCTGAAGGTCGCCGCGGGACGCGAAAGCGAACTCGCCGACTCCGGAGACCTGTGCAGTGGCACGGCGTCCCCAGGCTCCGGAAGCGCCGGCCGGCCGCAGACGCACCACGCTCCCGGGCTCCGCGCCGAGCGAGTCCCCCACCTCCGCGTCGGTAAGCACCTCGCCGGGCCGGGGCATCTCGCCTTCGGTGAGCCGATACAGGCCCTGGTCGCCCGAATCCATGCCGAGCGCCAGCGCCTCGACGGAAGGTCGCGCATCGTCAGCGGCCTCCACCGTGACCGAGGCCGCGAGGACGGGTGCGACGCGCTCGACCCCGGCCACGCTCGCCACGCTGTCCCGCAGGGTCGCGAACCCGGGCACCGTCGCCTCGGTGTCGAAGGGGAGGGTGCCCCTCGGGGTGAGCCGCAGCTCATAGCCGCGCGACTCGAGCAGTTCCCCGAAGCTCTGCGTGATTCCGCGGCCCAGCATGAGCATGTCGGCGAGCATGGCGGTCGTGACCGCGACGCCGGCCAGGGTGAGCAGGGTGCGGAGCGGGCGCGTGCGGAACTCGCGCATGGAATTGAGTGCCAGCATGAATTGCTAGCGTCCGACTTCGTCGAGAGGGTTGGACGCCAGCAGCCTGACAGCCGCGAACACGCCCGCCGCCATGCCCAGCAGTACCGCCAGCGCCAGTGCCTCGGTCACGACCCCGCCCGTCACCTGGGAGAACACCAGCGTGGTGTCGTAGTAGCGCTGGTAGTAGGCGTTGACCACCGCGGAACTCGCGATCCCGACGCCGAGTCCGGCGGCTCCGCCGAGTGTGGACAGCAGCGCGGCCTCGGCCACCGTCCACCAGAACAACAGGCGGCGGGGGATGCCGGTTAGGCGCGCGGCCGCGACCGGCAGGCGCCGCTCCTGGACCTTCAGGATCATGATGCAGGCCAGGAACACGCCGCCCGCGATCAGGGTGATCGCCGCGATCGCCGTGTGAAAGCGGCTGACGACGCGGAACGTCGTGGACGACCGCTCGGCCACCTCGCTGACGGGCAGGACCTGGGCGCCGGGAAGCAGCGGGTCGAGATCGGCTGCCAGCGTGGCCAGGTCGGTCCCGGGCCGGGTACGCACCGTGAAGTAGTCGACCTCGTTCCGCCGGCCGGTCAGCCCCTGCAGGTGCGGCAGGTGGAACAGCACGCGCGGCCGCGTCGCGTTGAGCGCGGCGGGGTCGGGCGGCGGCTCGAGGATGCCCGCGACCACCGCGGCGCAGGGTTCGGCCTCGATCGCGGGGCGCACGGAAACGGTGGAACCGACGGTCAGGCCGGCAGCGGCGGCGTAGGGACGTTCGACCAGCACCTCGAACCGGTCCGGGCAGTCCTGGGCGGCTGCCTTCAGTGGCATCCAGGGCAACAACGCGACCGAAGCTGCCGACACGACGACCGCACGAGAGCGCCAAATGGCACGCCGCCGTGCATGCCTCCCCACCCGCTTTGCGACGCCGGCCTTCAGCAAGGACGCGGGTGCACCGGTCAGCGGCCCAAGCGTCGTCGGACCCGCCGCGCGAGGTGTCGCGGCTACCTCGTTCCCGTGGCCGTCATCCCGTCGGGGAAGATCTCGTTCCATCCCGCGAGGAAGCGCTCCATCTCGTCCTCGGTCCCGATCGACACCCGCAGATAGTCCAGCATCGGCGGGAAGTCGCGGCCCACGGCGACATCGCGCTGGCGGAACGCCGCCCTCACCTCGGACGCCGGACGGCCGGTGTGGACCATGAAGAAGTTGGTCTCCGACGGGATCACCTCGAAGCCCTGGCCTCGGAGCTTGTCCGCAGTGGCGTCCCGAAGCGCGATGGTCGTGTCCCTGACATACGCCTCGGACTCGGTGTCCTCGAGCGCTGCCACGCCGCCCCACTTCACGAGCGCGTTGATCGTGCCGGTGGTGTAGGTCCGCATCTGGTCGATCATCTCGGGCGGGGCGATCCCGTAGCCGAGGCGCAGGCCCGCCATGCCGTAGATCTTGGAGAAGGTGCGGGTCACGAGGACCTTGCGGCCTTCCTTGATGTAGGGGACCGCGGTAGCGTAACGCGGATCCTTCACGAAGTGGTGGTATGCCTCGTCGATCAGGACCGGGATGTCCTCGGGAATGTTGTCGAGGAGGTGCCGGATGTCCGAATCGGGGACGACCACGCCGGTCGGGTTGTTGGGGTTGCAGACGTAGACCATGCCGACATCGCGGTAGTTGCGCTTCGTGACCTGGATGAGGTCGTCGATGTCCTGGGTATGGTCGGAAAGGAGCGGCCGGATGATCGCGTCGGCGTCCACGCCGGAGGCGGCCCGGTACACGGTCAGGAAGGTGGGCTCGACCCCGACCACCTTCTCCTCGTGCCTGAGGAACGCGAGCGCGGCGACCTTGAGCGTCTCGCCGGACCCGGCGTGCATGATGATGTGGTCGGTGCCGACGCCGTGGTGCTCGGCGATCTTCTCGAGGACGTCGCCGTCGGGGTAGCCGTACCGGTTCGAGTACTTCCAGGCGGCGTTCATGGACGCCATCATCTTCTCGGAAGGGCCGTACGGGTTCTCGTTGGAGGACAGCTTGGCGAGGTCGTCGTAGGGGTCGACCGGGACGAGGCCCTTGGGGGGAGGCGGCAGCGTGAGGCCGAGAGCGGACCTGGGCCTGAGCCCGGCCGCGCCGAGGGCGGCGACCGCGCTGCCCATGAAGTGACGACGAGAAAACCTGGTGTTCATCCTGTTGTCTCCTTGCTGAACCGGGATCCTGACCCCATCCGATGCAGCCGATCCGTCGTGGCCGGACTGCCTATGGCATCATAGGCGGATGCAGGGTGGCGCGCCAGTAAACCGCGCCCGCTGACCGCGCCCGCTCAGGGTGGCGGCCAACTCCGCGAGGCTGTCGAGATCGTGGACCGGTCGATGCTCATCCACCTCGGGCAACAACGCCTTGATGCCAGCGGCCCGAGGGGCGAAGGCCCGGTAGCGGAGCAGCGGATTCAACCAGATTACGCTTCGGCACGACTTGCGCAGCCGGCGGGCCTGGGCGCGGATGCCGTCGCCGCCCTCGCGGTCCAGTCCGTCGGTGACGAGGAGGACGACGGCGCCCTGAGCGAGGAGCCGGCGGGACCAGTGCAGGTTGAAGGCCTGGAGCGAGGCGCCGATGCGCGTGCCGCCGTACCAGTCCTGCACCGTGCTGCCGATGCGGTCGAGGGCGCGGTCGACGTCGCGGTCGCGCAGCAGGCGGGTGATGTTGGTGAGGCGGGTGCCGAAGACGAAGGTGTGGACGCGGTCGGCGGCGTTGGTGAGCGCGTGGAAGAAGTGCAGGAGGATGCGCGAATAGGACTCCATCGAGCCGGAGATGTCGCAGAGGGCCACGATCGTGGGCCGGCGGGTCTTCATCGACTGCCGCTGCAGGGGAAGTGGGCACCCGCCGGTGCGGACGCTGGTGCGGAGCGTGCGGCGCAGGTCGATGAAGCGGCCCCGCGGATCGGGCTCGTGGCGGCGGGTGAGCACCGGGCGAAGGTCGAGCCTGAGCGAGCGGATGGCCTCCTTCGCCTGCACGACTTCGGCGGCGGTCATCTCCTCGAAGTCCTTGGTGCGGAGGACTTCGGTGGGGGAAAAGGCCAGCCGCAAGGGGATTTCGTGTGCGACTTCGCGCTCGGGCAGGGCTTGCGGACGCGGCGCGGCCTCGTCTTCGGGCGACAGCCGGGCCGGAGCGCGGGACGGCGGCTTTTCGACGGGGATCTGCGAGCGTGAAAGCAGCGCGTTGAGCGCCTCGTCCGCACCGAACGGATCGCGCCAGAAGATGCGGAAGGCGCTGTCGAAGACGTGGCGGTGCTCGCGCTTCGAGACGAGGGTGCCGTGCAGGGCCCAGTAGAACTGCCGCCTTGCGGTGATGTCCACGGCGGTCAGCGCGCGGGCGGCGGTGATCGTGTGGCCGGGTCCGACGGGCAGGCCGGCGGCGCGCAGCAGGCGCACGAAGTGCGCGACGTTTTCGGGGAGGCGGCCGGGGTGGGTGGGCGTGCCGGTCATGGTCAATCAATACGGTGCTCTCGCGCTGAAGTCGATTCGCCGCGATGGAACCTCGGGAACACCGGCCGGGTGCCGGACTATCCTTGAGGATGAGAATCGCGGTCGTGGGTGCTGGCATATCGGGCCTGGGAGCGGGCTGGCTGCTCTCGCCGAAGCCCTCGAGAAGCTGGGCCTGGTGTGGGACCTGCGGGTGCCGCCGGCGACGGCGTACGGGCAGCAGGCGGAGACATCCTGACCCCACGCTTCGCGGTGGCGGGACTGGCTACTCTCCGGCGAGGCTCTCCGAATGCCGCTTCAAACCCGATGCCATGTCGTTGAAGCCGCGGCGCACGAGCCGGCCGAACAGCAGGACGACCAGCGGCGTCAGCAACCCGGTGAACACGTCGGTCGTGACGTAGCGGCAACGGCCTGCGCCCAGATCGTCCAGACGCTGCTCCCGCCTGGCCGAGACCAGAAACGGGTGGCCGACCTTCGTACTCCAGACGAGCAAGCGCGGCGGGTCGACAACTTCGATCCATTCTGGCTGCCTGAGCCTGATTGGGCCCAGCTTGACGTGGAGGTCGACGGGCGAGCCGATTTCGAATGTGGTCTCGACGCGGGTGGTGAAGGGGTTCCACACGCCGTATCGGTCGATGTCCAGGAGGGTTTCCCACACCCTCTCGATCGGGGCCTCGATCTCCACAGCGTCCGAACTGATCAAGTGCCGGAACACGGTCACGCATCTCCGTGCGGTTGGTGGGACATTGATCCGGACACGTCCGCCGAGCCGCCCTCGACGTGCCGCGCGAGCAACGCCGCGCTCTTTTCCCACAACCGTTTGCCGGCCCGCTCGTCCATCGCAAGCGCGGAGGGCTTCTTCCCCTGCATCAGGTGCAGGTAGACCCCGCTGCGCTGCTCCAGGTCTTCCGCGCAGCAGGCGTAGGTGACCGGGGCCGCAGCCTTTTCCGGCGCCGCGAAGAAGATCCGCATGATCGGATAAAGAAGCGGCTTCAACAACGTCGGAGCCTCGCGCGCCAGGTTGGAGTTGACCGCCCCCGGGCAGAGGGACGTCACCGCCACCCGCACCTCGCCGCCCGGGTTCAGTCGGCGCGAGAGCTCCTGCGCATATGTGCAAAGGTGCAGCTTGCTCATCCCGTAGTGCTTCAGGCCGTCCCTCAGGCCGTAGTCGGTGAACGCGCCGAAATGGTCGAAGTCGATGGGGCCGGCGGACCGATGCGCCTCCGATGCGACAAGGACTATCCGCGGTGTCTTGCCGGGGCGGTTGCCCTGACGGATCGTGCCGCTGGCCAGGAGCCGGTCGATCAGGAGCCGGTTGGCAAGGAAGTGCACGGCAAACATCAGTTCGTACCCCTGTGCCGACCGGCGGGCTGTGCGGGGCATCACACCGGCGTTGAGGACGACGATGTCCAGCCTTTCAACCTCGCGCTCGAGCCTGTTGCAGAGCGCTTGCACGGAGCGCAGGTCGGCAAGGTCCACCTTCAGCATCGCGACCGCGTCGGATCCGGAGAGCCGCCTGACCTCTTCGCCGGCATCGGGATGGCCGCCGCGGCAGGCCATGAGCACGCGTCCACCCCGCTTCGCCAGGTCGACCGCCACCGCCTTGCCGAGCCCGCTGTTGGCGCCGGTGACGAGGCAGGTCCTGCCGTCGATGCGGACGCTCTCGGGGACCGGGCGCAGCGCCTGCCGCTGCGAGAGGCGGTCGGCGACCGCCCCGGTCACCGCACTGAAGATCGTGTCGCGTTTCGTGGTGGGCATCAGGTCACCCGACGTTCACGTCCGCAGCCCGTCAATACGGCGCTATCTCCTCGAAGTCGATCTCGATGGCGTTGAAATTGATCTCGATCAACTGGTGTCCCGAGTCCGGATCGTCGTCAAGAGTGATGAACCGCAGTTCGGCGAGGCGGCGGATCTCGCGGATAAAGGTCCTGTGGGTAACGTCGTGGTAGGCGCCCCTTACATAGGGCGACCTGACAAGGTCAACCAGCCGGATCCGCGTCGATGGACGCTCCGAAAAGGGATCCGTGGGTTCCGTTTCGGCCAGGAGATAATCCAGCAAGGCGAATTCCCGGTGGTTCAGCAAGTGGCGGCGCTCACTCACCCGCATTCCGAGTGCCCGGGTCAGGGTGTCTCGGTAGACCAGCCGGTTCAGCCTGGTCTTGATGAAGCGGTTGATGCCGCGGAGTTCAGCCTCGAAGCCGCGGAGTCCGAAATCCACAAATGGAGAAAGATCGAAGGGCTGGACCCTCCGGCATGCCTGCAGCCGTCGCTTGTACTCGTCCCCGTTTCGGTAGAAGTAGTTCGATAGCCCATAGAAACCGTGGACATTGTACCCGCCCTCGTAAAGTATGGCTGCCTCCACCAACCGTGATACCCGTCCGTTGCCGTCTCCAAAAGGGTGGATGGTCACGAGGAAGAAATGGGCGAGCAGAGCCCGGATTACGGGATGCTCGTCCCGCAGCTGCGGCGAGTTCACGAATTCCACAAACGCGGCCATCAAGTGCGGGAGGTCCTCGTGCGGGGCCCCCGGATGGACCCCACCGAGTGCTGCCGTGCCGACCGTGACTCCGTGCGTTCGCAGACGCCCGGGGACGTTGTTGGTCTCGTCGGAGAGGTGTGTCATCACCTGATGCATGTGCAGAATGTCCTCAAGGGAGATCGGGGGTCGTCCAGGTCCAAAGCGGACCCGCACCCAATTCTGGGCGTCATCCGCATTGAGGATCTGCCGGAATTCCCGCCCTTCAGCATCGAGGCCGGCCTTCCCGGCCAGAAAATCGGAAACCTGCGACTCCGACAGCGGATTCCCTTCCAGTGCCGTGGAGCCGTGAATCGTCCTGATACGATTAAGTACGTCGAGTTGGTCCTTCCAGTCCGAAGGAAGCAGCAGGCTCATCGCGGCTTCCCTGCGTCCCTCGATCCGAACCAGAAAGGACATCATCTCCTGCAACTCCAGTCGATAGTCGAAACCGAAACGCGACCAATCCATTCACAAGGCACCTTATTTGGCAGGTAATTTGACAGGATAAATGGCTTTTTCATAATGAGATACAAGTACAATGTCCGCAAGTATGACACTGAAAATGACCGTGTGTCTGACAGGCTATCTGACGCAACTGGGCGCCCGTTGGCGCCAAGCGAATCCACTACCATCCTCGATGCGCAGGCCCGGTGAGTCCGTCATCTCGGCCGTCCAAGGGCCGAACTGCCGTTTGCGTCTCTGCGCCGATGCCCTGTAGCGTTCCGACACACTCTCCGCCTCTACGATTGGATCCCCTGATGAATCCGGTTCCACTCCGCCTCGTTCGCCGCGCTTCCTCCGCTTTCGCAACCGCCCTGCTGGCTATCCTCGCCGCCACCGGCGTTTCCGCCCAGACCGAACTGCAACAGGGCCGCACCCTCTCCGGTTCCCTCTCCACCGGCGACACCGCCCGCTACACCGTCCAGGCCGACGAGGACGACTTCATCCTCGGCGAGGTCAACCAGATGTCCATCGACGTGACGATCCGCGTGCTCGATCCGGACGGCACCCAGCGCGGCCGCTTCGGCGGACTTGGCCGCGGCCACCAACGCTTCAGCGGCCGCACGACGGCCTCCGGCACCTACACGGTCGAACTCTTCGCCACCGACGACGACGCAGACGAAACCGGAGAATACGAGATCACCCTCCTGCGCCACGAACCCGTCGCGACCGATCCGAAGAAGCTCGCCGACCAGATGATGTCCCGCTTCGACGGCCCGAACTCACCCGGCGCCGCGATCCGTGTCTGGCGCGACGGCGAGACGCTCTACTCCAACACCTCCGGCATGGCCAACCTCGCCTACGGCCTGCCGTTCGAAGAGGACACCCGCACCAACATCGGCTCCACCTCCAAGCAGTTCACCGCCTTCGCAGTCATGCTGCAGGCCGAACGCGGCCACCTCTCCCTCGACGACGACATCCGTACCCACATCCCCGAACTGCCCGAATTCGACGGCACCATCCAGGTGCGGCACCTCATCACCCACACCTCGGGACTCCGCGAATTCCTCAACCTGCTGCGCATGACGGGCCGCCGCCTCGACCGCGGCGACTGGATCGACCGCTCCGAGCTGATCGACATCGTTCAGCGCCAGCCGAAGCTCCAGAACGCCCCCGGCGCCGAGTGGAACTACAACAACACGGCGTTCGGACTGGCCGCCGCCATCGTCGAGCGCACCTCGGGCCAGGACTTCCACGCCTTCATGGAGGACAACGTGTTCGGCCCTCTCGGCATGACCGGATCCATGGTGCGTCCGTCGCCCCGCCACATGGTCCCCAACCAGTCCGAGGGCTACACGCCCACCGAGGACGGCTACCGCCAGATCGGCGACCTCGGCGGAGCGGTCGGCGCCGGCGCGGTCTATAGCACCATCGGCGACCTCCAGACCTGGGTGGAGAACTACGCCGACCCCCGCGTAGGCACCCGCGAGAGCATCGACGAGATGATGACCTCGTTCGTGCTCACCGACGGCGAGGAGACCGGCTATGGCTACGGCCTCTCCGTCGACGAGCAGGGCGGGCTCAAGCGCGTTCATCACGGCGGCGCCGATGTCGCGCACCGCTCGATGCTTGTGTACTACCCCGAGATCAACGCCGGCATCACCACCCAGAGCAACCACGCGCAGTTCAACAGCAACCTCGCATTCGAGTTGGCCGAAGCGTTCTTCAAGGACGCCATGGAACTGGAGGAGGAGGAAGAGGCCGTTGCGAGCGAGTTCGACCCCGAGGACTACGACGCGGAGGACTTCGACGAGTTCGTCGGCCGCTACGCGCTCGACGCCGCGCCCACCTTCATCCTCACCTTCAGCCGCGATGGCGACACCTTCTACACGCAGGCCACCGGCCAGCCCCGGATCGAGATGGTGCCCACGTCCGACTCGACCTTCCGCCTGCTTCCGGTCGAGGCCTCGGTCACCTTCCTGCGCGGAGACGACGGCGACGTAGCAGCGGCGATCCTGAACCAGGGCGGCCAGCAGCAGCGCGCAACCCGTCTGGCCGACGACGCCCCGGAGGAGTGGAAGCCGGATGAGGAGGCCCTCGCCGACTTCACCGGCCGCTTCTTCAGCGAGGAACTGGAGACTTACTACACCTTCACGGTGGAGGATGGCGACCTGGTCATGCACCAGCGCAGGCTGGACGCGGCGACGCTGACGCCCGGCGAGAAGGACAGCTTCTCCGGAGGCGGGATGTCATACGCCTTCGAGCGCGACCGCAACGGGCAGGTGATCGGTTTCTATCTGAGCAATGTGCGGACGCGGGATGTGAGGTTTGGGCGGGTTTGGTGAGGGAGATGGACACTTGCCCGGACCCGATGCGGCGCGAACTCTTCAATCTTCAAGCGAGATTCCCCTGCCGCGACAGGAGCCACGCCATGATGCCGGTCGCCCGCCGCCGCCCTGGCCGCCATTCGCCGTTCGCCCTCTGGGCCCTGGTCCCGATCCTCATCGCAGGCTGCCAGGCGTGGGGACAGACCACGGAACTGCAACCGGGCCGCATGGTCACGGGCGCTCTCGACCAGGGAGAAACGGCCCGCTACACAATCGACGCGGATGCGAACGAGTTCATCCTGGGCGAAGTGGACCAGGTCTCGCTCGACGTCGACATCCGCATCCTGGATCCGGACGGGGAGCAGATCGGACGGTTCGGAGGGCTCGGCCAGGGCATGGAGCGCTTCGCAGGCCGCACCTCGAGCGCCGGGACACACACGGTCGAACTGTCGGTCGCGGGAGACGACGCGAGCGCCAGCGGCAGCTACGAGATCACCCTGCTGCGCCACGAGCCCGTCGCTACGGACCCCGAGCAGCTCACCGACCAGCTGATGGCGCGGTTCGACGGCGACCACACGCCGGGAGCCGCCGTCCAGGTGTGGCGCGACGGGAGCACACTGTACTCGAAGGCCTACGGGATGGCCGACCTCACCCACGGGGTCCCGTTCACACCCGAGACCAGCACCAACATCGGCTCGACCTCGAAGCAGTTCACCGCCTTCGCCGTCATGCTCCAGCAGGAGCGCGGGCTCCTGTCCCTGGACGACGACATCCGCTCGCACATACCCGAACTGCCCGCCTTCGCCGAGACGATCCAGGTCCGGCACCTCCTCACGCACACCTCCGGCCTGCGCGAGTTCCTGAACCTCATGCGCATGACCGGCCGCCTCCTCAACCAGGGCGACTGGATCGACCGCTCGGAGATTATCGACATCGTGCAGCGCCAGCCGGCCCTCCAGAACGACCCCGGCGCCGAGTACAACTACAACAACACGGCGTTCGGGCTCGCCGCGGCCATCGTCGAACGCACCTCCGGCCAGGACTTCCACGTCTTCATGGAGGAGAACGTCTTCGGCCCGCTCGGAATGACCGCGAGCATGGTCCGCCCCTCGCCGCGCGCCATCGTTCCCAACAGGTCCGAAGGCTACACGCCGTCGCCCGGCGGCTATCGGCAGATCGGCGACTTCGGCGCCGCGGTCGGGGCGGGTGCGGTGTACGCATCGGTCGCCGACCTCCAGACCTGGGTCGAGAACTACGCCAGCCCGCAGGTGGGCACGCGCGCGAGCATCGACGAGATGATGACCTCGTTCGTGCTGAACAACGGCGACGAGACCGGCTACGGCTACGGCCTCAGCGTCGGCGAGCAGGGGGGACTCAAGCGCGTGAACCACGGCGGCTCCGACGTGGCCCACCGCTCGATGCTGGCCTACTACCCCGAGATCAACGCTGGCATCACGGTCCAGAGCAACCACGCGCAGTTCAACAGCTCGGTTGCCTTCGAACTGGCCGCGGCCTTCTTCGGGGATGCGATGGAAGAAGAGGAGGAGGAGGGCGACGCTGCCGGCGGCGGCGACCCGGCAGACGAGGAAGCGGCCACCGAACCGTGGCAGCCGACGGAGGATGACCTCGCCGCCTTCGCGGGCCGGTTCTTCAGCGAGGAGATCGAGACCTTCTACACCTTCACGGTCGAAGGCGGCGACCTTGTCAGGTACCAGCGCAGACTGGGCAACGCGGCGCTGACGCCCGGCGACGACGCTGACACCTTCTCGGGCGGCGGCACGGCGTTCGCCTTCGAGCGCGACCGCAACGGCGAGGTCATCGGGTTCTACCTGTCGAGCGGGCGGACACGGGACGTGAGGTTCGGGCGGGTGCGGTGAGGGTGCGCCCCTCGATTCACCCGGCCTGAACCTGTCGTCGCGCCGCGGTCACAATGGCCGACGCGCCCGCGATGGCGTTCGCCGCCTGTCGCGCCCCGAAGCCTGCCGACGGGGTCCAGTCTTCCAGACCGTTGGGATACCGGGTGGGAATGTAGTTGAGGTCGAGTTCGCGGGCGTCGTCCAGAAGTTCGTCAAGCTCCGGAACGCGAGGGTCCAGACGCTCGATCAGGTTCCGGACGCTGTGACCCAGGACCGCTCTTACACCGCGTGCGTAGTGAACCGCCTTGACGGCCTTCTCCGCCGCCTGCTGCGAGGAGAAACACGCATGAGAATGGAACCCCCCTTCCTCAGCGTGACGCGCGTGACGGAGGTCGTCCAATGCGGCATCGAGCCACCGCTGCGCCTGGACTGCACCCGTCATCGGTCCTCCGGAAAGATCTCGACGCCTTCTCGGCGCAGCAGGTCGAACACTCCGAAGCCGTCGGCTTCAAGGGCGGCATATTCATCGGGCGTGTAGACGAGGAGATCAACGACCATGGGCAAGACCTGGTCGAGTTCCCTCGTCAGGGC
Organism: Gemmatimonadota bacterium; assembly: GCA_022826565.1. Classification (GTDB taxonomy): domain Bacteria; phylum Gemmatimonadota; class Gemmatimonadetes; order Longimicrobiales; family Gaopeijiaceae; genus Bin94. Next base: position 191,535 of record JAJDUP010000005.1, read on the forward strand.
CAGCGCGCGCGCCGTCGGCGGAAGATCCGTGTCCATCACGACGGCCATATCGAGGTCGGAGAACCCGTCGGCCTCACCGCGGGCCCATGATCCGAAGACGACGGCGCGCTTCACGCCCGCCTTGCGCAGCACCCGCCCCGTTCGCCGACACACCTCCCCGAAGGTGCAGGGCGCGGGAGCGGAGATCACAGTGACTTCCGACATTCGTGGTCGTCTCCGGTAGTGCTGTGCGGTCAAGCTACGTGAGAACGCTAGCCTCCGAATGGTGCATTATCCAGCGCTATTCCGGCAGATCGGGTCATCCCACTGCCGCCATCACCTCTTCCACGCCACCCTCGGCCATCCGCTCCAGGTCGTCCTGGTACTTGAGCAGCACCCCGAGCGTGCGGTGCGCGGTCTCCCGGTCGAGCGTGTGACGGTCGAGCGCCATGAGCGCGCGGGTCCAGTCCAGCGTCTCCGCCACGCCGGGCCGTTTGAACAGCTCCAGCTCGCGCACCTTCTGCACGAACGCCACCACCTGGGTACTCAGCTGCCCCGGCGCGTCCGGAACGCGTGACGCCAGGATCTCCAGTTCGCGCGCCGCGGTCGGGTAGTCGATCCAGTGATAGATGCAGCGGCGCTTCAGCGCGTCGTGGATCTCGCGGGTCCGGTTGGAGGTGATGACGACGTGGGGCGGTTCGGTGGCGGTCACCGTGCCCAGCTCCGGGATCGTGATCTGGAAGTCCGACAGAACCTCCAGCAGGTATGCCTCGAAGGGCTCGTCGGTGCGGTCGAGTTCGTCGATGAGGAGGACGGGGGCGACGCCGTCCCGCGGGTCGAGCGCCGAAAGCAGCGGGCGCCGGATGAGGAAGTCCTCGGAAAAGACGTCGCGGGCGAGGTCGACTGTGTCCGATTCCCGGTCGGCAGGATTCGCGTCGCCCCCCTCCGCCGCCCGGATATGGATCATCTGCTTCGCGTAGTTCCATTCATAGGCGGCCGACGCCAGATCCAGTCCCTCGTAGCACTGAAGCCGGATCAGCGGACGGCCGAGTCCGGCCGCTAGCGTCTTCGCGACCTCGGTCTTGCCGACACCGGCCTCACCCTCGAGCAGGAGCGGACGTCCCAGCCGCAGCGCGAGAAACAGGGCGGTCCCAAGACCCGTGTCCGCCACATAGCCCTGGTCGCGGAGCAGCGCGACCACGCTTTCGACGTCAAAGGTGCCTGGCTCACCAGACTGCGGGCGGGCCGTCACCGTGCAGCCCGCCAGCAGCCCGTCGCGTCGACGGCGCCGCCCGCTATCCGCAGGCCTCCACGGCGCGCTTCGCCATCACGGTCACCAGGTGCGCCCGGTAGTCGGCGCCGGCCGCTGTGTCCGACAGCATGCCGTCGGACGACACCGAGATCCCGGCCACCGCATCGGCGCTGAACGAGCCGGCCAGCGCGGCCTCCATCTCGGCCACCCGGAACACGCCATCGCCCGACGCACCCGTCACGGCCACCCGCACGCCGCCCGCTCCGTCCGCGACCATCACCCCCGCCACCGCGTACTTCGACGCCGGGTTGGCGAACTTCGCGTACGCCGCGCGCGCTGGCACCGGGAACCGCACCGCCGTCACCACCTCGTCGTCCTCCAGCGGCGTCATGAACATGCCCTGGAAGAAGTCGTCGGCACCGATCTCGCGGCGGTCGGTCACGATCGTCGCGCCCAGCGCCACGCAGGCCGCCGGGTAGTCCGCGGCAGGGTCGTTATGCGCCACCGACCCGCCGATCGTCCCCGCGTTCCTCACCTGCGCGTCGCCGATCCCGTCGGCCATCTCCGCCAGCGCCGGAATCCGGCCCTGCACGGTCTCCGATCCGGCCACCTGAGCGTGGGTGCACATCGCCCCCACCGTAACCGAGTCACCGTCGTCGCTGATGTCCGCCAGCCCCGACACGCCCGCCAGCGACACCAGATCGCTCGGCGCGGCCAGGTTCAGCTTCATGACCGGCAACAGGCTGTGCCCGCCCGCGATCAGCTTCGCGCCCTCCGCACCCCGCAGGGCCGCGAGAGCCTCATCCAACGATGTCGGTGCGTGGTATGTGAAATCGTTCACGAGTCTCTCCGATCAGCTCTGGGCCTGTTGGATGGCCTGCCACACCCGCTGGGACGTGGCGGGCATCGTCATGTCGTCCACGCCGAGCGGGCGCAGCGCGTCGATTACCGCGTTGATCACCGCCGGGGGAATCCCGATCGATCCCACTTCGCCGACGCCCTTTGCGCCTAGCGGGTTGTGGGTGCAGAGCGTCGTGTTGTGGTTGATGTTGAAGGACGGCAGGTCGGCCGCGCGCGGCATCGTGTAGTCCAGGTAGGACCCTGTCGCGAGCTGCCCGTCGTCCTGGTAGATGCAGTCCTCCAGGAGCGCCTGACCGATCCCGTGCGCGAGCCCGCCGTGCAGCTGGCCGGCCACGATCATCGGGTTGATGATCCGTCCGACGTCGTCCGCGCCGGTCACCGCGACCACTTCCACCTCGCCCGTCTCCGGGTCCACCTCGACCTCGGCCACGTGCGTGCCCGCGGGGAAGGTGAAGTTCAGCGGATCGTAGAAGGCGGTCTCCTCGAGCCCGGGCTCCAGCCCCTCGGGGTAGTTGTGCGGCACGTAGGCGGTCAGCGCCACGTCGCCCAGCGAGGTCGACCGGTCCGTCCCGGCCACCGTAAAGGACCCGTTCTCGAATTCGATGTCCCCGACCGAAGCCTCCAGCAGGTGCGCGGCGATCTTCTTGCCCTTCTCGATCACCTTTTCGACGGCGAGGTAGATTGCCGTCCCGCCCACCGCCAGCGAGCGCGAACCGTAGGTCCCCATCCCGAAGGGAATCTTCGCCGAGTCCCCATGCACCACGTCGACCGCGCCAAAGTCGACGCCGAGCATGTCGGAGACGATCTGCGCGAAGGTGGTCTCGTGGCCCTGGCCGTGGCTGTGCGTCCCGGTGAAGACCGAGACCGAGCCCGTCGGATGGACCCTCACGCTGCCCGACTCGTACAGCCCGGCGCGCGCGCCCAGCGACCCCACCACCGCCGAGGGCGCGATTCCGCACGCCTCGATGAAGGTCGAGATCCCGATCCCGCGGCACATCCCGCGCGCCGCCGCCTCCGCACGCCGCGCCTCGAACCCCGCCCAGTCCGACGCCTCGAGCGCCAGGTCGAGCGTGGCGTCGTAGTCGCCCTGGTCATACTGGAGCGCGACCGGCGTCTGGTAGGGGAACTCGCGAATGAAGTTCTTGCGCCGGATCTCGACGCGATCCATCCCGAGCTCGACGGCCGCCTTGTCCACCAGCCGCTCGAGCAGGTAGGTCGCCTCGGGCCGTCCCGCGCCGCGGAGCGCATCGACCGGCACCGTGTTGGTGAAGAACGACTTGACCTCGCAGTAGACCGCCGGCGTCGTGTACGGTCCCGCGAAGAGGATGCCGTAAAGGTAGGTCGGAACGCAGGTTGCGAACGTCGACAGGTACGCGCCCAGGTTCGCCTTGGTGGAGACGTGCAGCCCCAGGAAGGTGCCGTCCGCGTCCAGCGCCAGCTTGGCCGTGCTGATGTGGTCGCGCCCGTGCGTGTCGGACTTGAAGGCGTCGATGCGCTCGCAGGTCCACTTCACCGGGCGGCCGAGCTGCCCGGCGGTCCAGGTCAGGATCGCCTCTTCCGCGTAGTGCGGGATCTTCGAGCCGAACCCGCCGCCCACGTCGGGCGCGATGATCCGCAGCTTGTGCTCGGGCAGTCCGAGGACGAAAGCACCGAGGAGCAGCCGGATCAGGTGGGGATTCTGGCTCGTTGTGTACAGTGTGTATTCATCGGTCGCCGGGTCGAAGTTCGCGATGGCCGCGCGCGGCTCGATCGCGTTGGGGACCAGGCGGTTGTTCACCACGTCGATCGAGACCACGTGCGCCGCGCCCTCGAAGGCGGCGTCGGTCGCGGCCCTGTCGCCCACTTCCCAATCGTAGCAGACGTTGCCCGGCGCCTCGTCGAAGACCTGTGCCGCGCCATCGGCCTCGGCCGCCTCGATCGAGGCCACCGCCGGAAGCTCCTGGTAGTCGACGTCGACGAGGTTGGCGGCGGCCTTCGCCTGCTCCTTCGTCTCGGCAACGACGATCGCCACACAGTCACCCGCGTAGCGCACCTTGCCGATCGCAAGCGCCGGATGCGGCGGCTCCACCATCGGCGAGCCGTCCTTGCTGTGGATCAGCCACCCCGTCGGGATGCCGCCCACGCCTTCCATGTCCTTGCCGGTGAAGACCGCGTGGACGCCCGGCGCCGCCATCGCCGCGCCGGTGTCGATCCCACCGATGTTGGCGTGCGCGACCGGCGAGCGGAGAATGTACCCGTACAGCTGCCCGGGCAGATTGATGTCGTCGGTGTAGCGGCCTCGGCCGGTGAGGAAGCGCTGGTCTTCCTTGCGCTTGACCGATGCGCCGATCCCTGAACCGTTCGCACTCATGACCCACCTCCCATGGCCTGGGCGCCCGCGCGGACGGCCTCGACGATGTTGTGGTAGCCGGTGCAGCGGCAGAGGTTGCCCTCCAGCCACTCCCGGACTTCATGCTCGCTGGGATCCGGGTTCCGGTTCGCCAGATCCACCGCGCTCATCACCATCCCCGGCGTGCAGAAGCCGCACTGCAGCCCGTGGTGCTCGCGGAAGGCTTCCTGCATGGGGTGAAGCTCGGTGCCGTTGGCCAGCCCCTCGATGGTGGTGACTTCCGCGCCGTCGGCCTGCGCCGCCAGACAGGTACAGCTCTTGACCGACGTGCCGTTGACGTGGACGACGCACGCTCCGCACTGGCTCGTGTCGCATCCGACGTGAGTTCCGGTGAGACCGAGATGTTCGCGCAGGAAGTCGACGAGGAGTGTTCGACCCTCGACATTTCCCGACCGCTCCATCCCGTTCACGGTCATGGTGACGGTTGGCATGGGCACCTCCAGGGGGTGTTGGGGGGACGTTTTTCGGCCAACGGCGAGCGCGCTTCGTGCCAGGAATGCAGCGCCGCCGACCGGTGGGACAGAATGGCAAGCGGCAAGCGGGGACGCAAGCGGGATGGGCAGCCGCTAGACCCGGTGTGGACGAGCCTGCGCATTTGTCAGCTGAAGGAAGAGCCAAACGCGGTCAGTCCCGGCAGTCAACCAGGGACGGTGAATGACCTTACCTCGACGGACTCAACGTCCATTCCGTCCCGATGTACGCCCACAACTGCCCCCGGGTCGAAGTGGAAGACCGTAAGAGCCTTCGGCACGGACAGGCTGCAGATGAACGCGCCATTCTCCGCGAAGCCCAGCCACTCGGTTGTGGTCGCGCCGGGCCGGTCGAAAGTCCGGATCCAAATGCGATCCATGGGGTCAATCTGAATCTCCATGACGGCGGGAAACGTCTCCTTGACCGGAAACGCATCGAGCCTCCTGCGACGTTGTGGCGCCAAATCGCCGGCTCCCTCCATGTAGGCAGCTCTGTAGGCCTCCACGTACTCCTCAGACACGGACAGGTCACCTGGGTCCCACCGGACCATCGACTCGAGACGCTCTCCCCGACGTATGCGAACCTCGGGCGAGTCGCCTCTGGAAGAGTAGAGCAGGTCGCCGTGCGTCGAAAAAACACCTCTCGACTCGAAGAGCGGCCTTCCCCCCATGTTGGACTCTTGATCGACGAATCCCACCTCTCCATACGGCAGCGTCACCAGCGTGTCGAGCAGGGTGCCACTCCAGTCGTACCGAAGCACCTGCAGGAACTGAGGCATCAACTGCGTGCGAGACAGTCGCACATCATGGCTGCCGAGGGCTATCACGTCACGCCCGAGCATACCCACTCGCCCTGTGGGATTGGGCACCGGCGGCTGAAGCGTGACGCTTCTCTCATGAGATCCGTCAGGCCCGAAAAGTACGAGTCTTCCCAACCCCCAATCCCACACAACGATCGAGTCGCCGACAAAATCGAGCTCGACGGGGTCCACGAACTCCCCGGGGCCTTCTCCGCGTCCGCCGAGGGATCGGACAAACTCCCCGTCTCGACCGAACACGAACAGCTCCTGAGAGCCCCGGTTCACCACTACGAGGCGGCCGTCCTCCATCCGGTCGAGGTCTTCGATCCTGTACAGCATCCATTCGCCCGAGGCCGGGCTGGTCACACGCGTGTCTGGAGCCTCGGCCAACGAACAAACGCGGTCGGTACCGCGACCGGCCGCGTCGCTCGCAGTGATTCGAATCCCGGCGCTGTCCCTCACGCTCAACGCGCTTTGGGTAGCTGCGCCGTCGCAGCCGGCAAAGGCTGCGGTCAGGAGAGCCACCAGGAACCCGAGGCGCCCCGGACGACCTGTGTTTCGCGCCATCAAGCTCGAGCACTTTCCTGCGGAGGGAATGTCCGGACCGGACGCGGCGGGGCAGGCCCCATGTCAAGACGCGCGTGCCAGTAGGCCCATGAGCGCTCATCGAAGATACCGGGCAGCGCGTTTCGCAGCGCTGCGCGAAAATCATCGTCGGCGTAGCTCTGTCGTGCCACCGCGAGATCCTCGACGGTGCCGTATGTCATGAGGTAGTTGAGGAACAGGATGTCGTCGGCGAGTGTCGCTGCCGCCGGCTTGAACCACACCATGCGCTTGGCGACCGCCAGCAGTTCCGGAGAGTGCTGCGGCGACGTGCCGGTCGAGGGAGTCATGTCGGATGACCTCATCGCGGGCTAACTCGGCACAAGTCCCGGACGCGGTTCGTAGTACGGGATCGACTCCGGGTCCACCCTGGCCGCGGCTTGGGACAGGCGCCTGCGCACGACCGCGGGGAGCTGCTTCAGGTCTCCGTCATCGAAGTAGGTCAGCGCCTTAAGGGTGAGCATGGCGTTGTAGTGCTCTCCATAGATCGCTCTCGCCGCGCCGAGCATGGAAGTGAGCGGAACTTCCCCCAGCCGCATAAGCGCATCGATGTCGGATACCCCAATAATCTATGGCCGGGGGCTTGCCCATGCGGGGGGAGACCCGGCTCACTTGACACGTGACCGAGAAGCCGAGCGCCTGATCCGAGGGAGCCGGCCGAACCGCCGAAGGGCAGCCCCCACTTGCGACAGCGCCTTCAGTTCCCAGCTTCCGACTCATCGCCGACACACCCCCAGTCCCACGGAGTCCAAGCCGATGTTCCGCCGAGCCCGATACCAAGCCCCGACCACCGCATGGTTGGCCATTTCCCTCGCCGCCCTGCTCACCACCCTCCTCGCCCCCACCCCCACCCACGCCCAGGGCACCCGCTTCCTGCGCCAGCCCGACATCAGCACGACCCACATCGTTTTCACCCACGCCAACGACCTGTGGACGGTCGCGCGCGACGGCGGTGACGCGACCCGCCTCACCAGCTCGGAGGGCGCCGAGACCGACGCCGCCTTCAGCCCGGACGGACGCTGGATCGCCTTCTCCGGCCAGTACGGTGGCAACACCGATGTCTACCTGATGCCGGCCGACGGCGGCCAGCCCGAGCGGCTCACCTGGCACCCGGCTGCGGACGTGGTCCAGGGGTGGACACCTGACGGCGACATCCTCTTCCAATCAGGACGAGAAGGAGTCCCCACCCAGCTCTGGAGGTTCTACACCGTGTCCCCCGAAGGCGGGCTGCCCGCTCCCCTCGCTTTGCCCCAGGCCTACCTCGGCGGCATGTCCGCCGACGGCGCCCACCTGGCCTACCAGGAGATCGGCTACTGGGACCCGGAGTGGCGCAACTACCGCGGCGGCCAGGCGCAGCCAGTGGCCATCGTCTCGACTTCGACCTGGGAGCGCACCACACCCCCGTGGGAAGGCGAGCGCCAGATGGACCCGGTATGGATGGACGGCGTCGTCTACTACATGTCGGAGCGGGACTGGGCCAGCAACGTCTGGTCCTTCGACCCGGGCAGCGGCACAGAGCGCCAGCTCACGCACCACGCCGACTTCGACGTCAAGTCCCTGGGCGCGGGCGACGGTGTGGTGGTCTACGAGCAGGCCGGCTACCTGCACGAACTCGATCCGGCCACGGGCGCCTCGCGCCAGCTGGTCATCAACGTGACCGGCGACATGAACTGGTCGCGCCCGCGCTGGGAAGCGGTTCCGGCCCCACAACTCCGCGACGCCCGCCTGTCCCCCAGCGGAAAGCGCGCGCTCTTCGAATGGCGCGGCGAAGTCTTCACCGTGCCTGCCGACGAGGGCTCGTGGCGCAACCTGACCCGCAGCCCCGGTGTGGCCGACCGGCACCCGGTGTGGTCCCCCGACGGGTCGCAAATCGCCTGGTTCAACGACGACGGCGACGAGTACGCGCTGGTTGTCGCCGACCAGAACGGATCGAACCCGCGGCGCATCGAGATCGACGAGCCGTCGTTCTACTTCCGCCCGGAGTGGTCGCCCGACGGGACCCGGCTCGCCTTCACCGACACCCACTACCGCGTCCTGGTGCTGGAGGTGGAGTCCGGCGAGGTGGCGCACATCGACACCGACCGCTTCGCGCATCCGCAGCGCACGATGAACCCCGTCTGGTCGCCGGACTCCCGCTGGCTCGCGTACGCCCGCCGGCTCGACAACCAGCTGCGCGCGATCTTCGTGCACGACACGGAATCGGGAGACACGCGCCAGCTCACCGACGGCATGTCGGACGCGATCACGCCGGTATGGGACGCTTCCGGCAGTTACCTGTACTTCCTCGGCTCCACCAATTACGCACTGAACACCGGCTGGCTGGACATGACCTCCTACGACCGGCCGGTGACCCGCGCCCTCTACCTCGCGCTCCTCAGTGCAGACGAACCCTCGCCCTTCCTGCCCCGGAGCGACGAGGAGGAGGGCGCCGAGGATGGCAGCGACGATGGCGACGCGGACACCGGAACCGGCGAGGCCGGCCCAGGCGGCCGCAGCGCTGCCCCCAGCGACGACCCGCCCGACGTGATCATCGACTTCGACGACATCGCAGCCCGCATCATCGACGCCCCTGGCCTGGACACGGACGACTACGCGGGCCTGGTCCCGGGACCGGCGGGCACGGTGTTCGTCCTGCAGGGCGGCGGCTTCGGTGGCGGCTCCGTCCTCAAGTACTCCGTTGAAGACCGCGAAGCGGAGGACTTTCTGGAGCGCGGCGGACGCCTCGCCGTCTCCCACGACCGCGGCAGCCTGCTCTACTTCAGCGGGGGCTGGCGCATCGTCAGCACCGCCCGTCCGCCTTCAGGCAGCGACGGCGCCCTCGACCTGGGCAACCTGCGCGTGCGGGTGGAACCCAGGGCCGAGTACGCGCAGATGCTCCGCGACGGGTGGCGCTTCATGCGCGACTTCCTCTACGTCGACAACCAGCACGGCGCACCCTGGGATGACGTCTGGGACTGGTACTCGGCGTGGCTCCCGGACGTGCGGCACCGCTCCGACTTCAACCACCTGCTGGACATGCTCTCGGGCGAAATCGCGGTCGGACACTCGTACGTGCGCGGCGGCGACTACCCGGAGCTCGATAACCCGCGCACGGGCCTCCTCGGCGCCGATCTGGAAGAGGAGGACGGGTTCTACCGCATCGCGCGCATCTACAACGGCGGCGACTGGACGCCGGGGCTGGCCGGACCGCTCTCCCACCCGGGGATGGACGTGCAGGAGGGCGACTACCTCCTCGCGGTCGACGGGGCCGAACTGCGCGCGCCCACCAACCCTTACCGTCTTTTCGAGGGAACGGCTGGCCGCGTCATCACCCTGACGGTCGCGTCCTCGCCTTCAGCCGAAGACGCTCGCGACATCCTCGTCGAACCCACCGGCAACGAGGGCACGCTGCGGCGCTGGGCCTGGGTCGAAGCCAACCAGGCCCGCGTCGACGAAATGAGCGGTGGGCGCCTTGCCTACGTCTGGCTGCCCAACACCGGCCAGGGCGGCTACACCTACTTCAACCGCATGTTCTACGCCCAGCAGGACCGCCAGGGCGCGGTCATCGACGAGCGCAACAACGGCGGCGGCTCGGCGGCCGACTACATCGTCGACATGCTCGACCGCGAACTCACCGGCTACTTCAACTCCCGCGCCGGCGACCGCAAACCCTGGACCCAGCCGATGGCCGGCCTCTTCGGACCCAAGGTCATGGTGATCAACGAGCGCGCGGGCTCGGGGGGCGACCTCCTGCCGTATCTGTTCCGGTTCCGCGGGGTCGGTCCGCTGGTGGGCACGAAGACCTGGGGCGGGCTGGTCGGCACCTGGGACACCCCGCCCCTCATCGACGGAGGCGGGTTCGTGGCCCCGCGCGGCGGCTTCTTCGACGTCGACGGTGAGTGGGCCGTGGAGGCCGAAGGGGTGGCCCCCGACATCCAGGTCCGAAACGACCCGGCCCCCGTGATTGCGGGAGGCGACCCGCAGCTGGAGGCGGCCGTGCACGAAGCGCTGCGTCTGCTGGAAAGCGGAGGAAGGGTGACCCTCGAGGACGAGCCGCCGCCGCCGGTGCGGTGGAGGCGCCCGGGAGGGAATCGATGAGGGCGAGACATGCCGGCATGGACGTGCACCACTGGACACCTCGGTCCGTAGCGCCTAAGTCGACAGTGAACCCGAACCGGACCAACACATCAGGAAAGGACAAACCATGAAACGCTGGGGACTGTGCCTTTTGCGAATCACGACCGGCTGGCTGCTGGTCATGTGGGGACTCGACAAGCTGTTAAACGTCGAGCACGGCCAGGCCGTCGCCGAGACGTTCTACCTGGGCATCGGCTCGCAAGCGGCCGTCCTGAACGTCCTCGGCGTCCTCCAGATCATCCTGGGCGCCCTGGTCGTCCTCGGCCTCTGGCGCCGCCGCGCCTACCCGGTCGCATTCGTCGTTCTCCTCATCACCGCCCTCGGCGTCTGGAAGTCCATCATCGACCCCTGGGGCTGGTTCCTCGACGGCTCGCAAGTGCTCTTCTACCCGTCCGCAATCATCGCGGCAGGGGCGCTGCTGCTCTGGGGCACCATCGACGAGGACGAGATGACGCTGGACGCGAAGCTGGGTGGCGGCGGCTGATACCCCTCCCCGGTTGGCCTGATCGCGCGCGCCGCCATATAATGTGACCGAATGCAGGTCCCGCCCCATTCCCGAGTGAGGTGCACATCGATGCTGGATGCCCAGGTCATTCAATCGAGGAGAGGCGGTTTCACCCGCCGCAAGTTCATCAAGGGGGTGATCGCCGCCGGCGCCACCGCTTCGGCCGCGGGATATCTCTTCCGCGAAAGCGGCATGCTGGCGCCGATGCTCTCCGCGCAGGGCGCCGTGGAGCGGCTCGTGACCCTCACCGTCAACGGCCAGCAACGCCGCGTCGACGTTCCGAAGCACGAGACGCTTGCCATGACGCTGCGCTACCAGCTCGGCCTCACCGGCACCAAGCTCGGGTGCGACCGGGCCGAATGCGGCGCGTGCACGGTGCTGCTCGACGGGACCACCCACTACGGCTGCTCGATCCTGACGCATTCGGTGCTTGGCCGGGAGGTCACGACGATCGAGGGGCTGGAGAGCGACGGCGAACTCCACCCGGTCCAGCAGGCGGTCATCGACGAGGGCGGCTTCCAGTGCGCCTTCTGCGCGCCGGGCTTCACGATGAGCATGGTCGGCATGCTGTCGAAGAACCCGGCCCCGACCCGCGAAGAGGCGGCCGAGCTGCTGGCGGGCAACCTCTGCCGTTGCGGAGACTACGACAAGATCCTGAACACTGCGATGCGGGCGGCCGAGCTGTCCCGCTCCCGGGCATAGCGAGAGGAGAATCGAGATGGCTGAGAACGTAATCGGCACCGACATCTCCCCACCGGATCTTCGGGCGAAGATCACGGGCCTGGCGCGTTACGCCGAAGACTTCCGCGCCGAGGGCATGGTATTCGCGAAGCTCCTGCTGAGCCCCATGCCGCACGCGCGGGTCCGCAGCGTGGACACGAGCCGGGCCGAGGCGATGGAGGGGGTGCTGGGGATTCTGAGGGCGTCGGAGCTGCCCCTGCAGGAAGAGGGGATCGGAGAGGCCGCGCTCACGGACGAACCCAAGTACGAGGGTGAGCCGATCCTCGCGGTGGCGGCCGTGGACGAGACGACCGCCGCAGCCGCGGTGGAGGCGATCCGGGTCGACTTCGAGCAGCTGCCCTTCGTGCTGGACCCGCTCGAGAGCCTGCGCGGGGGCGGACCCGACGCGCGCCTGGACGGCAACGTCGGCGGCCGGGGCGAGGCGCTCACCTTGAAATGGCCGGACTCGGTCTTCGACGAGGCCGGACCGGACCGCCTCCCGATGGGCGAGCCCGCGGCCGAGTGGACCATCGGCGACGTGGACGCGGCCTTCGGCGAAGCGGCGGTCATCGTCGAGGAGACGATCGTCCACCAGTCGGTCACGCACCACCCCATGGAGCCCCGCTCCTGCATGGCGTACTGGCAGAACGGAAAGCTCTTCCTGCACGGCTCGACGCAGAGTACGGAACGGACCCGGGGCAGCGTCGCGCGCATGGCCGGGGTTGAGGCGGACGATGTCGTATTCATCGGCGAGTACTGCGGCGGCGGCTTCGGCAGCAAGATCTCAGGGGTGCCGTCCATGGCGGTCCCCGCGGTGCTGTCCCGCAAGATCGGCCGCCCGGTCATGCTCCGCATCACCCGCTACGAGGAGAACTACATCGGCCGCGCCCGCGCCGGTTTCCAGGGCTGGGCGAAGATCGGCTTCCGCGCCGACGGCCGCATGACCGCGCTCGACCTCTACCTGGTGCAGGACGGTGGGCCGTACGGACGCGCCGGCGACTTCAGCACCGCCGGCACGGTCGCCACGGCGATCTACCAGCCCGAGAACATGCGCTTCCAGGGCGTGCCCGTGTACACCAACACGCCGCCGCGATCCGCACAGCGGGCGCCGGGCGGGGCGCAGATCGTCGCCATGCTCGAGCCGCTGGTCGACAAGGCGGCCAGAGAACTCGGCGTCGACCGCCTCGAGATCCGCAAGATCAACGCGCCGGGCCACGACGGCTGGCTCGGGCCGAACCAGGGACCCTTCACCAGCGCTTACGTGCGCGAGGCGCTGGACCTGGGCGGCGAACTCTTCGGCTGGGAAGAGAAGAGGCAGCTTTCCGGCCAGCGAAACGGGACCAAGGTGACCGGGGTCGGCATGGGCCTCAGCCCGTTTACCGCGGGCAGCGCCGGCCGCGACGGCCTGCTGGTCATCCGGCCCGACGGCAAGCTCCATGTGCACCAGGGGATCGGGAACCTGGGCACGCACTCGATCTCCGATACGGCGCGCCCCGCGGCCGACGTGCTCGACCTTTCGTGGGACGATGTCGTCATCGTCTGGGGCGACACCAGCAAGCACCTGCCCTTCAGCACGGTGCAGGCGGGGAGCCAGACCACGCACGCCCACACCCGCGCAAACCACGCGGCGGCGACGGCCATGGTCGGCCTGCTGCAGGAGCTGGCGGCAGGCGAGTTGGGCGGATCACCCAGCGACTACCGGGTCTCCGAAGGACGGGTCTTCCGCGCCGGCAACCGTGCGGCGGGCCTCAGCTTCGCGCAGGCGGCGGAGCGCGCGATGGCGCGGGGCGGCAAGTTCAGCGGCGAGGTCGTGCCCGAAGACCTGAACGACGCCACCAAGGCGGCCGTGGCAGGCCTGGCCGGACAGGGCCTCATCGCAGCGGCACGGGACAACTACCCGCGCGAGGGCGCCGTCTTCACCTGGGTGGCCACCTTCGCCCAGATCGAACTCGATGTCGAGACCGGCGAAGTCGAAATCGTCGACCTGGCCTCGTCCACCGACTGCGGTACGGTCATGCACCCGCGCTCGCTCGCCGGCCAGACCAACGGCGGCGTCTTTCAGGGGATCGGGATGGCGAAGAGCCAGCGCTGGGTCTTCGACCCGAAGTGGGGAATCCCCTTCACCAAGCGCTTCTACACCGCGCGGCCGCCGGGAATCCTCGATGTGCCGTTGAGCCCCCGGTTCGCGGCCGTCAACGAGCCGGATCCCCACACCCCGGTCGGAGCCAAGGGTATCGGCGAGCCCCCCGTGGGCGCCGGCGAAGCGGCCTACGCGTGCGCCGTGGCCGACGCCATGGGCGGACTCTGCCTGTGCAGAACGCCCCTCACCTCCGACATGATCCTCGCCGAACTGGAAGGCCGGCCCCGTCCCTACGGGTTGCTGGACACCCACGTCTGATGAGTGAACACGCACGTCCGACCATGAACACACACGTCTGACCGACAAGGAGAACCAAAGTGGCTGTCATACGTGACATGATCCCGCCGTTCGAACTCTTTCAACCGGCGGGCGTAGACGACGCGGTCCGGCTCATGGACCAGTACGGCGACCAGGGCTGGGTGCTCGCGGGAGGACTCGACACCTTCGACTGGTTCAAGGACCGGATCAAGCGCCCCGCGGCGGTGATCGACCTCGCCGCCGTGGACGAGATCCGCGGCATCACGGACGGGGCATCCGGCGGAATCGACATCGGGGCCATGACGAGCCTCACCGACATCGCCGAGCACGGCGGCGTGCAGAGCGCCTACCCGCTCCTCGCTGAGGCCGCGGGGCTGGTGGCCACGCCGCAGATCCGCAACCAGGGCACCCTCGGCGGCAACATCGTGCAGGATACCCGCTGCTGGTACTACCGGAGCGGGTGGCCCTGCTACCGCGCGGGAGGGAACATCTGTTACGCCTCCACCCGGCGCGCCATGAACCGCGAACACTGCATTGTGGGCGCCGACCGCTGCGTCGCGGTCAACCCCTCGGACACGGCGCCCGCCCTCGTTGCACTCGACGCCGAGATGGTGGTCGTCAGCACCTCCGGCGAGCGCACCTTCGCGGCCACCGACTTCTTCATCGGCCCCGACATCGACATCGAGCGCATGACCGTGCTCGAACCCGGCGACCTCCTCACCCGCATCGTGCTGCCGGCCCCGTGGGAGGGCGCGCGGTGGTACTTCGAGAAGATCCGCGACCGCAAGTCCTGGGACTTCTCGCTGGTGAGCGTCGCGTCGATGCTGCAGGTACAGGGCGGCGTCATCCAGGACGCACGGATCGTCGTCAACAGCATCGCGCCGTACCCGGTGCGGATGGGCGCGGTCGAAGCGGCAATCCGCGGACGCGAGCCCAGCGACGAGACGGGACAGATGGCCGGGGAGATCGCGGTCGAAGGTGCGCGCGCGCTCCGGCACAACGACTACAAGATCGCCCTCACGCGGAACCTGGTGAAGCGGTCGATTCGGGACGCCGCCTGATACCGCGCAACCGGGAGTCCACGGGCTCCCGGGTTTGCCTATCGGCCATCCAACGGAGAGACAGACCATGGAATTCCTTCGGCGCGCACTGAATCCCTGGGGCGAAAACGTCCCCATCGGCGTCTCGTGGGATCTGATCTGGGCGGCGGTGATCATCGGCGCCGCGTTCGTGGTGGGCCACGCCCTGCTGGTACCCAAGAAGGTGGACACCGGCGAGGTCGACGAGGACGAGGCGCGCGGACTGCCCGCGAAGCTGCTGCGCCACACGACCGGCGCGCGCGGATTCCACTGGTCGATGAGCGTGACCATGTTCGCGCTGCTGATCACGGCCTTCTTCCCCGTCATCGGGATCCGGTTCCCGTGGGTGACGATTCACTGGATCGCGGGCGTCCTGCTGATCCTGACGGTCATCTACCACATCTACCACGTCTTCGCGAAGCAGGACTTCTGGACGATGTGGATCGACCGCCGCGACGTCGAAGAGGGCAAGCTCGGCCTGAAGGCGGCGATGGGCAAAGCGGACGCCGAGCGCCCGCGATCCGGCAAGTATCCGGTCGACCAGAAGATGTTCCACCACGTCGCCATGATCGCGACCCTCGGCGCGGTGGTCACCGGCGTCCTGATGATGTTCCGCGTCGACAACTTCCTGCTGCCGATGAACACCTACATGTTCAGCGACACCGCGTGGGGCTGGATCTACGTGATCCACGGCGTCTGCGGAATCGGCCTCATCTTCCTCGTCATCGCCCACGTCTACTTCGCGATCCGTCCCGAGAAGCGCTGGATGACCTGGTCGATGATCAACGGCTGGATCGACCGCGAGCGCTACCTCCAGAACCACGACCCGGCGCGCTGGACGGTGGCCGAAGCAGCGTCCGCGGCGGCCGAGGCGGAGGGTGATTAGGGGGGTGGGAAAGCAGAGCGACGGTTTCCCCCCGGCGACCGATTCCTTCAGCGAGGTGCCCTGCCTGTGAGCCGCGACGAGTTGAAGGGCCGCATCGACGCCATCGAGGAGGGCTACGAGTTCTTCCTTGCCTACGCGGCCCAGGGGCTGGTCGACGACGCGGCCAGCAAGGCCGGCACCCAGGTCCGCGACTTTCTCAGCGGCTTCGCCGGAGCGCTGGACGGTCTCGATGAGGCGTTCCGCGCGCATCTCCCTGCCGGCGATGCGACCGACGGCGCCCTGGCTGTCCTTGGGCGTGACGCCGAGGCTTCCCTGGCGCTGGTCAACCTTGTGGCCGCACAACCCGCGGTCTCGTCCCAGTTGATCGACAACCTCAACGCGTCGATCCACGTGCGGGCGCTGCTCACCGACGTGTTCGTGCTGGGGGAGTTGGTAGGGGTTTAGCGGCCCTGGGCGCCGCCAGGGAGGCGATAGGATGGATCGCGTCGAGTTCCTTGACCGGATCGGTGGGATCAAGATCTGGAAGAAGGGAAACAGGCGAGCCCCTCACAAACCGTTGTTGCTACTGCTGGCACTCGGTCGCGTGTATGGCGACAAAGATCGCCTGGGCTCCTACGGGGGAGACATCGAGGACCGGTTGAGGCGGCTCCTGAGTCGATTCGGTCCACCTCGCAAAGGACATCACCCGGAGGAGCCCTTCACCCGGTTGCCCTCCGATGGACTCTGGGAGATCCCCGGGTATGAGCAGATCCCGAAGTCCGTCGCAGGCAGGCCACGGCTCGTGGCGCTACGCGAATCCAAGGGCGGCTTCCCCGAGGGTCTCTACGATCTGTTGCGGTCGGACCAAACGCTGGCGATCGAAGCCGCGCAGGAGATTCTGGACGGCCACTTTCCGAGGTCTCTGCACGCGGACATTCGCGATGCGGTGGGGATTCCGGAGTACCTGCACCGGCGGTCGGAACCTGTGAAGCAGGTGGTGAGGGAACCGAGGGATCCCAGGTTCCGCCACAGGGTACTGCGTGCCTACGAGCGGCGCTGTGCGGTGTGCGATTTCGACGTGCGAATCGAAGATCAACTGTTGGGACTGGAGGCTGCGCACATCATGTGGCATGCCGCAGGTGGGCCCGACACCGTGAAAAACGGCCTGGCCATGTGCTCCTTCCATCACAAGGCGCTCGACGTTGGCGCGCTTGGCCTCGAGTGCGTTGACGAAGAGATCAGGGTGCTGATATCCAGTGAGGTCAGCGGCCGGAGTGCCGGAATCCGGCAGTTGCTCGACTATCGGGGAGCGCAACTTCGAATCCCGCGGAACCGGCGGGACGAGCCGGACTGCGGTTTTGTCGAGTGGCACCGTCGGGAGGTATTCCGCGAACCTGCCCTCGACGCCATCAGCTGATCCAGAGAATGTGCCAAACCCAGGGGACAATCTTGATTCAATCAAAGTACGGCCATATCTTGAACTATGGCCATAACAACCATCAAATCCACCTACTCCCTCGACGTGGACTCCGTCCGCACGCTCGAAGCGCTCGCGAGCCGCTGGGACGTTTCCAAGTCGGAGGTCATCCGTCGTTCGCTCCGAATCGCGCTGGTGGCGGGTGACGACACGGGTGGCAGCGTCGCCCTCGAGGCGCTCACCCGTCTTCAGGACACGGTGCGCGAGCGGGGCGTGGACCTCGGGCAGTGGGAGCGAGATCTCAGGGCCGAGCGCGCCGTGGCGGGACGTCGGCTCTGGTTTGGATCCGAATGATCCACCTCGACACGAGCTTCCTGATCCGGGCCCTGATGCGCGGCACACCGGAGGATCAGGCGCTTCGCCGATGGATCGCCAATGGTGAGTCCCTCGCGGTGTGCTCGATTGGCTGGGCGGAGTTTCAGTGCGGGCCGCTGACGTCGTCGGAGCTGGCCGTGGCGGGCGCGATCATCGGCCGGCACCGGGATTTCACGAAGGACGACGCGGAGTCGGCTGCCCGGCTCTTCAACGAATCTGGGCGCCGCCGCGGATCCCTCATCGATTGCATGATCGCGGCCGCGGCACAGGCGGACGGGGCCCCGGTCGCCACCGCAAACACGGCCGACTTCCTGCGCCTGAGTGAACTGGGTGTGACGACAACGCGCTGAACGTCGTGACGCCGCCCTAAACGGGTTGCGCGGGGCGGGCCGAACCCCTACCCGATCGACAGCACCTCGATCCGGAAGATCATGATCGCGTTGGGCGGCACGGGTCCGCTCCCCTGGCTTCCATAGCCCAGCGCCGGCGGGATGATGATCCGGCGGATCCCGCCCACCTTCATCCCCGTCACGCCCTCGTCGAAGCCGGCCACGACCCGGCGCGCGCCCAGAATGAAGCTGAACGCGCCACTGTCGAACTGGGTGCCGTCGGTCAGCCAGCCGGCATAGGCGACCTCGACCTCCTGTCCGGCGGCGGCCGGCTCGCCCGAGCCCTCCGCGATGTCCTCGTAGTAGAGGCCGGACGACGTTCGCGTGAAGTTGGCCAGATTGATCCCCAGCGACGGGGCGAACTCGGCCTCCTCGATGGCCTGCGGGCCGGTCATGTCGTCTCCACAAGCCATGAATACGGCAGCAATGACTACCAACCTCGCCACCATGCCTGCTGTCCGGCTGCTCACCGCCTTCATGGACTTGCTCCGGCCGCCCTCAGCCGCCGGTACTGGCGGAACGAAATCAGCTTCCGCCCGCCCTCGTCCCAGAGCGCCAGGGGGATCGTCTTGAGGCCGTCCCACAGCGACATCGTCGGCGCCTGCCACAGCTCCGGGTTCTCGTCGTGGCAGCGCTGGAGCCGGTAGTTGGGGATGCGCGCGCTCAGATGGTGCACGTGGTGCAGGCCGATGTTCGCGGTGAACCACTGCAGCACCTTCGGCAGGCGCAGGAACGACGATCCGAGCAGGCCCGCGTCGTAGTAGTCCCAGTTCTCGTGCCAATGCCAGTACGCGTCCTCGAACTGATGCTGGACGTAGAAGAGCCACACGCCCGTCGCGCACGCGAAAAGGGTGATCGGGAGCTGGACCATCAGGAATGGGCCGATCCCGATGGTCAGCCAGGCGGCGGTCAGGATCGCGGCCAGGGCCGCGTTCGTCCACCAGACCGACTGCCACTCGCGCCTCCACGTCCGGGGCGCATCCCACGGGAAACGGTGCTTGACCAGGAAGTGGAACGCCGCGCCAGGGCCGAAGAGGACGATCGGGTTGCGGTAGAACCGGTATCCGAGGCGTTGCAGGAAGGACATCGCCTCGTACTCCTTGACGGTCACCGTGACGATGTCGCCGAAGCTGCGCATATCCAGGTCGCCGGAGTGCGCGTGGTGGATCGCGTGCGTCTTTCGCCAGTAGTGGTACGGGGTGAGGTTCAGCACGCCGATCACCGACCCCGCGACGCATGCCAGGCGCCGGGACCTGAAGTAGGAACCGTGGCCGCAGTCGTGCTGGAACATGAAGAGGCGCATGACGAGTCCGGCGGTCGGGACGGCCAGCAGCAGAGTGAGCCAGTAGCCGACGCTCAGGCTCCAGTACATGAGCGTCCACGCCGCAGCGAACAGCACGGCGGTGTACCCCATCTGCCAGGCGCTGCGACGGTCATCGGGACCGAAGTAGGGTGACAGGACTTTCTTCCAGTGCCTGACCTGCTCGCGATCGAGTTTCATTCGGCCCGTCTACCTCCGCGTCTCGGGTGTTCCAAACGGGTACAAGGTACCCAGATCCACATTCTCGTAGGTCAGCGCGTCGAGGTGAGTCGTCCCGACAAACGGCTCCGGTGCCTCGACCACCAGGATGGTGCGCGCGTAGCCGGTCTCGTCGAAGCCGCGGCGGAAGTGCACGCGGGACTTGACGACGAAGACGTCGTAGTCGGCGGGGTCGATCGCGCCGAAGCGGAAGGCGTCGGGGTAGAGCACCTGCTCGTAGGCCGGGGTGAGGAAGACGACGTTGCCGTCGCCGAATGAGACCGCGGCGATGGCGTCGTAGCCGAAGCCCTCGCCGAAATACTCCAGCGTGCCGGTGATGCGCCGGGGCGAACCGCCCGAAGGCGTGAAGCCGCCGATCTCCATGTCGAAGGGGTCGCCGGGCTGCGCGCCGGCCGCCGCGAGGGCCTCCAGGGTGGCGGGCGAGGTGATCGTGCCGTAGAGGACGTTGCCGATCCCAGCGGCCTCGAAGGCGCTGAGGATGTGGGTGGCGTCGCCGGGGCGGTCGCTGTAGTCGCCGACGGCGATGGGGGTCTCGCCGCGAGAGATGGCCGCCGCGACGATTCGCGCGGCCTCGTCCGGTGCCGGGTAGCTGCCCAGCGCGAAGTCCTCGCGCACCCGCCACATGAAGTCGTCCATGTCGTCGGCGATCCGGTCCGCGAGCGCCTGGTCGTCGTTGGTCATGACCTGGATGGTGGCCCCCACGTCGGGCACGTCCGACCAGGGATAGCCGAAGAAGACGCTCACGTAGGCGTCGTTCTCACGCGCCTCCCACCGCCGCGCCCGCTCCATGATGTCCATCGCGGGGGACTGGCCGGTCCACTGCAGCACGGTCGCCGTGATGATGCCCGGCTTGCGCGTGGCGGTCGTGGACCGGTATTCGCCCAGCACCGCGAGCCGCAGCGCCCGCGCCGCGCGCTCGCCCTGGATGTAGGAGTCGTAGTGCGGGAAGCGCTTGGTGACGAAGGAGAAATCCGCGTGCTCGAGAAACTCGGCATCCTCGTTGCCGTGCAGGTCGAAGGTCCCCGCAATGGGGACGCCGGGGCCGACCGCCTCGCGGAACCGGCGCGCGATCTCCGCCTCGGGGCGGGGGACGTCGCGCACCGCCATCGCGCCGTGCAGGGCAAGGTAGATCGCGTCGACGGGAAGCTGCTCCTCCAGCTCCGCGAGCATGATGTCCATGAAGTGGTCGAACGTCGCCTTCGTGTTCCAGCTCCTGGACGATCCTCCGAAGACGCCGACCGGCGAGGTCAGCGGCACCAGCTCCACATCGCCGAACTCTCGCGCCCGCTTGGTGAAGCCGCCCACGTAGCCGCCGGACGTCAGCAGCTCTTCGCCGGAAATCGGCTCGCTGTGGCGCAGCCAATCCTCCACCTCGGTGTCGCCGCCGGGGCAGAAGGTGCACGTCTCGTGCTGGAAGCGCGCGACGGCGATGCGCACCTGGCCGGGCGTGTCGGCCGAGCCAAGTCGAAACGTCGTGCCTTCTTCATCGTCACCCTCGTAGGCGATGGTGCAGGCGGAGAGCGCTGCGGCAAGGGTGAGCATCAGGGTGC
Organism: Gemmatimonadota bacterium; assembly: GCA_022826565.1. Classification (GTDB taxonomy): domain Bacteria; phylum Gemmatimonadota; class Gemmatimonadetes; order Longimicrobiales; family Gaopeijiaceae; genus Bin94. The sequence continues at coordinate 212,843 of JAJDUP010000005.1, forward strand.
AAGCGGTATTCCTCATCGGGTCGCCTCAGGTCGTGGTCGAGAAACGAATGAATGTATGGTAAACATGACAAAATGTAATGTTGCCATTACAAATGCGACTGAGCGCGATGTTCTACAGCGCGGAAGCACCGTCGGGTAGTGTAGCGACGTCTCGTCACGCGGTGCCAGCCAGCGCTTCCTTCAGGGCCGCCAGGTGCTCGTCGGTCAGACCGTGCATCTCGAAGAGCGACACGCCCGAAGCGCCCGACTCCCGCGCGGTGGCGACCGCCTCGCCCAGCTGTGCCGGTTCCAGCGCCGGAAGGTAAAGCCCCGCGGTCAGAGGCGTCGAGGCCAGCGCGGCCACCCCCTCGCGCACGCCGTCCCCGATCCAGTCGATGTCCTCCAGGTAGAAGCTGTGGTACAGCATCGGGAAGACGCGGTCGAGCGGCCACTCGTCCCACGCCTGGCGGACCAGCCGTCGCGCGATGGCCGGTGTCGGGAAGACCGCGGCGGTGATGGGCTTGCCGTGGGCGTGCACGGCGCTGGCCAGTTCCCGCACCGCCCCCGTGACGCTGTCCCAGCTTGCGCAACGAGATTGCTAACTGTTTTGATTCGTTGAGGTTAGGGGGTCAGCGGGTTGGATTCCCGGCGATTGGTTCCCGCCGTTGGGGATCAGGCTCCGACTCGGCGGCGGCTTTCGAGCGCGGTTCTGAGTTGTGCCTCGTCGGCCTGCTGATAACAGCGCAGCACGGTCTTGGCGGACTTCCAGCCTCCGAGTTCGCAGAGCACCTTGAGCGGCTGATGCATGAGATCGGAGGCGAATTTGCGCCTGAGCGAGTGCCAGCCTCTCCCGCGCTTGGGCTCCAGTCCTGCGAGCGCTTCGGCCCTCTCCCACCAGGCGCGGACCAGCGAGCTTTTCATGCAGGCCGAGGGATCCCTCGGCGAGGGCATGACCGGGGCGTTTCCACCCTTGTCATTGCTTCGCCGCGCCAGTTCCAAAGCCGCGACCGCCTCGGCGGTCACGGGCGTGCGGTGCTCGTAACCGGTCTTTTCGTGCTCGGCGCGCCACCGGATGGTGCTGCCCTCGAAGTCGATGTCCTTCCACCGAAGGTGCCGGATGGCCCCGATGCGGTGGCCCGTTTCGTGCGCGAGCACGAGGGCGACGCGGAACCGCCAGTCGATCTTGCGGGACACCTTCAGGAGCGCTTGGTACTCGGCCTCTGAAAGCACGACCCGGACGGGGTTCTTCTCGGTGGGGATCTTGAGTCCCCTGAACGGGTTCGCGACGAGGAGGGGGCGGCCGCGTTCGTCCTTGGACTTGGCGGCCCAGTTGAAGACGGCGATCAGGAACCTCAGATCGCATTCGATCATGCGATTCGACACGGGCTTTCCGCTCGGTCCGACCTTGCCCGAGCGCCGTGCGAGTATGAACCGGTCCCAGTCCCTCTGCGAGAGTGTCGCGGGATCGCGGTTCGGTCCGTAGAGCCCGAGGAACATCTTCATCGCGGTTCTGTCGTGCCGCTGCGAGTGAGTCCCCTTGGTGGGCGTCACCTCTTCACCGTAGATGTCAAAGAGCGTCTCCAGGGTGAGCGGCCCGGGCTCGGCTTCCTGCTTGCCGTTCGGCTCGGGCTTCGCGAACCCTGCGGCGAACTCGTCGGCCTGCCGCTTCGCCCGCGCCCAGTCGCGGTGTTTGAGCGACCGGGTGAGCCTGCGCCCGTTTTCGCGCCACTCTATCTGGAAGAGGCCGGTCTTCGAGTCCGGAAACACCCTGACCCGGTTGCGGCCCCATTCTCCGGCGCTGTAGGAGCGCCGGTCACGTTTCGTGCGTGCCATCTTCCATTCCTCTCCGGATGATGGACTGCACGATCTGCCGGTTGGAAAGTTCGCGGCGCGGGGGGTTCTCCGCCAGTGGCGGCGGGGCCGGCGGCGTCGCCTTCCGGGGCAGGTGGATGCGTGCGATCCTGGGCGCGTTGGGTCTTCCGGCGTTGGGGATCTTGCCGTCGCGCACGAGTCGGCCCAGATGGTCCCTTGAATATCCGCTCTCGCGGGCGGCCTCGACGAGCGACAGGGTGGTCTCGTCGCGCTCGCGGATCGTGGCTTCGAGGTCGTCGGCGCACCGCTCGATCGCGACGGCCGGGGTTCTCCCCCGTATCTGCGGAGCGCCTTGGCCCGCTGGCGCCAGTCGGCGGGCAGACCCTCGACGGATGCGGATTCCCTCTTCTTTTGGCGCTTGCGTTTCATTCCCAGTCTCCTTCGGCGTCCCTGCGGAGCGCGTCGGCGAGGTCCCGGTCCCCTTCTCCGCGCCGTACGGACCGTTCGGCGAGATCGACCCGGCTGCCCAGATCGGCGAGTCCCGTCGCTCGGCCTACGCCGTAGATGCCGGCCGCGACCGCCATGACGGCGAGAGCCGCGAGGAGCCCGGCCGGGACGCCGTGCCGGGCGAGGATGAGCGGCCAATGGGGCGCGAGGTATTCGAGGCGGGCACCGCCGAGCAGGAAGGCGGAACCGGCGAGCGCGGCGGTGAGTCCCGCGCTGATCTTCCAAGGCTGCATGTTGGTTGCTCCTTCGTGGTCAGAGTTCGACGGATGCGGGATCGCGGTCGGCGGGACCCTTGAGCCAGGAGCCGCCGTCGCCTCCGCCCAGCCCGAGGCTGCGGAGCGTGCCGGCGGCGGCCGGTCCGCTGGCGTGCACGCTGAACCCGGCGGCCGCCTTCGCCTTGACGGTCTCCTTGCTGTAGTTGCCGGACGCGACCTCGATATTGACGCGTCCGGTTCGCCCGTCGGCGTCCTCGTACTCGATCTGCGCGTCGGGGTGGAGGACCCGTCCGTTGTCGTCAACGGGGAGGCCGAGTTCCCGGGCCATGCGGTGCCGCTCGGCGTCGGCCGCCCGCTTGCCCTTCCTTTTCCGCTCCAGTTCGCTCGCGCGCGCGACGGCGGCCTTCAGTTCGGCGTCGAGCCGGATGCGCCTGACCGTGGCGCCCTGCTCGCGCAGCCGCTCCCGCTCGATGGCGCATGCGCGGTAGACGGCGGTGTCGTGGCTGGCCTGGGCGGACCGGATTCGGGAGATGCCGATCTCCTGCCCGGTGTCCATCCCCCGCTCGGCGGCGTGCTCCCGGACCTTGGCCACGCCGAGCGGGGTGAGGGTCAGGACCTTGAACGGGTTGCCGTTCGGCCCCGTGGCCGTGGTTTCCTGGGCGAGTCCGTCGTCGATCCAGCCGTTGACGGCCCGCCGGGTGGCGTAGGGGTGCCCGCCGAAGCGGATCTCCGCGAGGTCGCGGTAGGAGACCGCGCCGTGGACCCCGATGTCGGTCAGCGCCCCGGCGCAGCGTTCGAGGAAGGAGATGGACCCGCGCTCCCGGTCCGCGGCGTATTCTCGGCGGTGGCCTTTCCGCATCGGCGAGCGATTGCGGCTGGGTGGCGCGGCCGGGCGCGGGTCCGGTTCGACCGTCCGGTCGAACATTCCTCTCCCTCTCATGTTTCCTTCAGCGGCTCGGCCCCGCGCCACGCGCCGGGGTGGGGATCCGCGGCACGGGAACGACGATCCGCTGCGGCCCCTGCGCGGGCGTGCGGACGGCCGCCACGGCGACGGGATCGCGGGCCGCCACGCGCTCGCGGTGCCGGTCGAGCACGAAGTCGGAGATCTTCTGCGCGTCGGCGGCGGCGCGCCGGATCTCGCGCGGGTCCTCCTCGAGCGCCTGGATCCAACCCTCGACGTATGCGGCGCCCCGCGCCGGGTCGTGCCCGACGCCGACGCGCTCGCCCGTCATCATGGCGCTGATCTCGGCCCTGAGCTCCTCGCGGGCGTACTCGGGCGAGCCGAACCCGTTGTTGATCCCCTCGATGAGGGTGTCGCGCTTCATCCGGCTCTCGTGGCCGGTGCTGTGCCCCAACTCGTGGAGCGCGGTCTGGTAGTAGTGGTTGGCCGAGGGGAACTGACCGCGCTCGGGCAGCACGATCTCGTCGCGCTTCATGTGGTAGTAGGCGCGGTCGCCCTGGACGTGGCGGACCGGGACGCCCGCGTCCTCCATGACCCGCTCGGCCTCCTGGTGGACCTTCCAGAGCGGCTCGGGCGTGGGGTTCGAGCGCTCCGGCAGCCCGTCGGCCTGCTCGGCGTTGAACACCGTGTACTGGCGCACGAACGGCGCCTTGAGCTTCTCGTAGCGGTAGACCTTGTTGCCCTCGGCGTCCCGCCTCGGCCGACCCTGCTCGTCGGTGACTTGGGTCCGCTTCCTGTCCTGGAAGGAGAGGATGCGCGTGCCGCGCTCGCCCTTCCTGACCTGTCCGCCCCGGTTCTGGATCTGGCGGTAGGTGCCCCAGCGCACGTCGCCGTAGCCCTGCTCCTGCTGCACGGAGGCGAGGTGGAGGCTGTTGCCGCCCCGGTAGGAGCGGTCGGTGTCCACGTTCATGGGCATCACGCGCTCGCCGGGCGCCCACGGCTTCTGCCACGGGGCGGTGCCCTTCCTGATCTGCTCGATGATCGCGTCGGCGAACTTGCGGTGATATTCGTCGTGATTCATCCGTCCACCTCCTCCTCGCCGGCCTCGCCGTGCGGGTCGCCCCAGGCGGCGGCGATCTCGTCCTCGTCGCCCACGTCCTCGGGGAAGAGGCCGTATGCTTCGGCCAGGAAGGCGTCGACTTCGAGCGTGTCGCCGCTGTCGCGCGCGAGTTCGCGGTCGAAGTCTTCGAACGTCTCGACCCGGATGGTCCCGTCGATGCTTCTCATGCGTTCACCTCCTTCGGTGGTTGGGTTCTGCTCTCCGGTTGGGTCCCTGGCGCCGCTCCGGGCGGTGCGGTGATCCAGTGGCCGGTGGGCGCGTCGTAGCCGCATACTTCCAGCGCGTCCTCGACGAACCGCCGGCCTCCGCGGCGGGCCACGTGTAGGACGAGCGCGATCCCGTCGACGACGCCCCGGCATGTGACCTCCCACGGAAGCGCGTCCCCGGCCTGCATGGCGCAGCTGGCCAGACGCGAGAGCGCGGAGCGCGCGTTGTTGGCGTGGACGGTCGTGAGCGAGCCGCCGTGTCCGGTGTTGAGTGCTTGCAGCAGGTCGGTGGCCTCGCCGCCCCTGACCTCGCCGACGACGATGTGGTCGGGCCGGTGGCGGAGCGCGTGGCGCACCAGGTCGCGGATCTCGACGGGCGTCTCGGAGAGCGTGGCCCCGGCCTCGAAGCGGAGGCAGTTCGCCCGGTCGATCCTGAGTTCGAGCGTGTCCTCGATGGCGACGATCCGCTCGTCTTCGGGCAGAAGTTCGATCAGCGCGTTCAGGAGCGTCGTCTTGCCCGATCCGGTGCCGCCGGAGACCAGGATGTTCTGGCGGGCCGCAAGCGTCCTCCGGGCGGCTTCGAGGATGTCTTCCGGCAGCGAGCCCAGCCGAACGAGATCCTCGGCGGAGAACGCACGGCCCCCGAACCGGCGTATGGTGATGGCGACCTCGGGACTCGCGGGCGGGGTGCAGATGGCGACCCGCGACCCGTCTTCGAGACGGGCGTCCAGGATCGGTCGAGCGGCGGGATCGAGCCCGAGCGGCCGGGCGATGTGGATCGCCGCGCGGTGGAGCCACGCGGCTGTGAGTGCGGGCGCCTCGTGGGGCTCCAGCCTTCCGGCCCGCTCGACCCAGACGTTCGCGGGTCCGTTGATCATGATCTCGGAGACCCCGGGATCTTCGAGCAGGGATTCCAGGCCCGGAAGGAACGGGGTGAGATGGCCGACACCGCTCGCGCGTTTCATATCCGGCCCTCCTCGCGCTGCCGCCAGTAGCCCGTCTCCCTCGGCAGGTAGTGGGGCTTCAGATAGACGCGGCGGGCGGGGAGCGACTTCACTCCGTCGTACGGGAGACAGATCGCCTGATAGTTGGCGAGCAGCCCGAACTGGCGCGGCGTGAACACCGGCTCCCGCTGTTTCCGGAACGACTTGCTCGCGCCGAGCTGGCCGTCGCCGCCCCCGGCCCGGCCGGACAGGAGCGAGAACTCGGGCTTGTTCGAGGTCTCGGTGAACGTGTAGGAGGCCTGCGTCTTCATGACGGAGCCGCACATGTCGGACGCGATCCTGGCCGACGCGTCGTCGGAGAGCGACAGGAAGATCCGGGTGCGGAGCGTCTGGACGAGCGTGCGCCACGCCTCTCCCGAGGGGAGCACGGAGCGGAGCGAGGAGATCGACTGCGTGGCGACGATGGGGATGCAGCGGCACTGCCGGGTCAGCGCGAACGCCTTCTCGTCGCCCGAGGGATCGTCCTGGCCCACGGTGGCGAACGCCTGATACTCGTCGCAGATGAACACGGCGGGCCGCATGTAGCGTTCGGGCCGGAGCGCGGCTTCGGCCGGACGCCGGAGCAGCGCCTGCATCCATGCGTTCTTGAGGAACACGCCGATGGCGCGGGCCAGCGCCGGGTTCGCCCCGGCGGGCATGTTGAGCGCCAGCACCTTGCCGCCCTCGATCAGGTCGGCGAGCGGCGGCAGCCTGCGTCGGAGCCCCGGCATGGTCGGGACATCCGGGACCTCCTCTCGTTCGTCGCCGTCCGTCCGTGCGTCCGGGGGGTCGTCCTTCGGCGGCGGCGGGCAGAACACGCGCGCCACGTCCGGCTGATCGAAGAGCGACAGGAACACCGAGATGCCTTCGACGATCGAGGTGCGGAGCTTGGCGTCGAGCTTCAGCCAGTCGTGCCGGTACCACCGCTCGACGGCCTCCACCTGCTCGGCGTACTCGCGGCCCGCGCCGCTTCCCACCGGCTCGGCGGCGTACTCGACCTTCAACTCCGCGAGCAGCGCCGCGCGTTCCGGATCGAGGGGGCACGCCACCGTGTCGCTGCCGGGCGCCATGTCCCAATCCCAGTCACCGAGCGCCTTCCGGTGCTTGGTGAGCACCTTGGCGGCGATGACAACCCGCATGGGGCACCGCCGCAGGGCCTCGGCCTTCGCCTCCCCGATCTTGTTCGCGAACAGCTTCGCGTCGACCGTGCAGCGGTAGATGTCGCGGAGCGTGACCCAGCCGCCCGGCAGGAGCCGGTGAAGCTCGACGATCCAGCGAACGAGGTTCGTGTACGCCTGCTGCCAAAACGGTTCCCGCGACTTGCCGAAGAGCTGGTTGATGAGCGAAGCGACGCCGTAGGCCATCGAGTAGGAGTCGAGCAGCGGATCGTCGAGCGGATTCCACTGCCAGGCCCCGCCAAGCCCGATTTCGAGGTAGTCGTCCTGTCGCCCGGCCTCGCCAAGGATGCTCCGGACCTGGTGGCAGAAATCCCCTTTCACTTCGAGCACGAGCGCGCCCGCGCGGCGGTCGGCGTCTTCGGCCTGCCACGAGAGCAGCTGCCGGGCGAACGGGTACATGCAGGCCGTGGTCTTGCCGGTGCCGACGGCCCCGACGACGAGGACGCCGGTGTAGAGTCCCTTCTCGGGGACGACGAGCCAGGAGGGGCTGTCGCTTTCCCGGGCAACGGTGGGATGGTGCAGTTCCCCGACGACGAGGGACGGCGCGCCGTCCCCGGGCGAGTTGGGCCAGGCGGGCAGCCTGCCCCGGTTCCGGCGCAGGGCGAGCGGCTCCAGCCAGACCCGCGAGACCGAGCGCATGACGCTGCCGACGAGCAGCACGGCCACGCCGGGCGCAAGGTAATACCAAGCGCGGATCGCCGTATGGATGCCCGGATCGTTGTGGGCGATCAGGTCCAGAAACGGGTTGCCGCCGATGGGCGGGAACGGCGCGAGCAGCGCGCGCACGGCCGCCACGGCCAGGGCGGCTCCGAGGAGGACGAGCGTCCACGGCCTCATCGGTCGAACACCCTTCCCGGAGGGACTGCTGGCACGCTGGCGACCCCGGGAGGGCGGGGGCGGGCGGTGCGCATGCACACCCGCCCTCGAACCCGTACCGAGCCCTCGGCGAGGGGGGTCGCTAGCGTCACCGCCTGTGACGCCCGCGCGGCACGGGCCGGCATGGCCGCCCCGGCGCACGGCGTTGCCGCGCCAGCGGTTGCGCGCCGGTGCCGGTGCGCACTGCGGAAGCCTCGAAGTGCGCATCGCACCCCCATGTCGTTTGCGCGCTCAGCTACGGCCGCGGGCCGGGGGACTCTCATCGGTAGCGAGCTCCCTGGAGCCGCGTCGTCTGCCAAAGGGTGCCCCGGTCGATCGAGCCGGGGCGGGCCTGACGCCGCGCCCGGCTTTCGAGCGCGATGCTGCGCTTCAGCGCCGCCTGAAGACCGCCGAACTCTTCGAGGACGTGGACCGCACCCTGGAGGATCGCCCGTTCGATCCGGGCGAGCTCTTCTTGGGTCCCGGGGTCCGGCTCGCCGCGTCCGCCAGCCTCGGCCCAGCCGCGCGTCACGCGCCGCGCACGTTCGAGTTCGCGCGTGGTGCGGGCGACGGTCACGATCTCCGACGACAGGCCCCGGCTGCGGAGCGCGCGCCAGAGTCCGCCGTGCGCCTTGCCCCAGGAACGGAGCGCGGTCGCGGTGTCGTGGCCGGGCTCGGCGTAGACGAACAGGGCACGGGCCGAGTCCAGCGCGACGGGCAGCTTGAGCGGAAAGTGACGCCGGGTCGTGCCGGAGGCTCCGCGGTACAGCTTGACGGGCAGCAGGTCGCGCCCGATGCCCAGCGCCTCGAACGCGGCGACCTTCTCGTGCTCGGTCGGGAGCCACGGCAGGTCGGAGTGCTCGATCACGTAGTCGAGCGAGAGCAGCCGCCGAAGCAGCACCTCGGGAGACGCCTTGCGGCGGTGGCGGACGTGCTCGGCTCCGAGCGCCCTGTAGACCGCCCGCGCGTAGATGCGGCACACGCGCCCGATCCCCCGGACGCCGGGCACGGTCTCCTCGGCCGCCAGGCCCTGCCGGATCAGCGCCAGCACGAGGCGGCGCGCCCGTTCGTGATGCGTGTCCAGGAACCGCGTCGCCTGCGCGCGGGTGAACACGCCGCTGTGCAGGCACACGAGCGCGATCCACTCGGCCCTCCTGCCCGTCCAGCCGAAGCGTCTGAGCGCCTGCTCGCGGCCCTTGAGATGCGCGATCATCGCTCGTCTCCCGTCACCAGCGCCCGGTCGGCCCGCATGTAGGTGACGAGGAGTCCCATCGGGTTGTGGACCACCAGCTCGGGCGGGATCGAGTCGAGGAACTCGAACCGGAGCGTGAGCGACCAGCGTTCGCGCCGCAGCTCCTGCTCGCCGCGCAACTGCACGAGGTCGAAGTCGGCCGTCGCGCCGTGCGGAGGCTCGGGCGCGGGGTGGATGCGGAGCACGACCTGCTCGACTTCGGTCTCGGTGTCGGCGGTCCCCGCCGCCACGCTCGCGACCTCCGCGCCGTCCCTCTGGAACGCCGCGTTCGCGAGGTCCGTCGAGAGGAACCGGAGGCTGCGCGTCCATTGCTCCTGTGCCGTCGCGCGCCGCCGCGAGTGGAAGTCGTGGACGAACCGGTTCAGGAAGTATTTCGTGGTCGGATCGAGCGGATCGGCCTGCGCGGTCGCGGCCTCGTAGGCCAGCGCCTCGGCCCGGCCCACCTCGTCCACCCGCACGACGATGGGCTTGGGCGGCTCGGCGCCCGCGATCCGAAGCAGCACGAAGACGCCAAGCAAGCAGCTCGCCGAGAGGAAGATCAGGATCGTCCTGAGCTTCCTGTTCGCCTGCACCGCCTCGCCCCAGATCTCAGCGTACTCCCGGCCCGCGTCACGGTCTCGTTTCCTCATCGGCTTCTCCTTGGGGCTCAGACTGGCTTGGCGGGAGCGGCGGCCTTGCTGGCTCCCTGCATGACGAGGGCGACGAACCCGGACCCGGCGGAGCCGGAGCCGGACACGAGCATCGAGGCGAGCTCGCCGACCTTGAGCCCGGCCATGAGGCCGGAGACGACGAGCGGCATGAGGACGACGGCCCAGAGCCAGAGCTCGCCCGCGTCGGCGGTTCCGGTGCCCATCAGGGCATCGGCGTAGGTCGTGATGTAGCCCATGCCGACGCCCATGAAGACCCGCAGGATGGCCCCGGCCACGACGCCGTAGAGCGTGTAGACCATGAGCGTGCGGAACCAACCCCAGAACAGGAACGAGAGCGGCTCGAAGAGCAGGAACGCGATGAACACGGGTCCGAGCAGGATCGCGATGGCGATCGCGACCTGCGCCCAGATCACCTGCGCGTAGGTGACGCAGAAGAGCGCCAGCAGGCAGACCACGAGCGACGCGCCCATCACGAGCGTGACGAGCGACGAGAAGATCACGGTCGTTCCGGCCGTCACGATCGAGAGCAGGTTGCCCGTGGACCACGCCGCGCTCAGGTGCGCGCTGTAGGCCTGCACCAGCGCCGTCATCTCGGTGTAGCCCGCCGACACCACGTCGGAGAGGAACAGGTTCTGGAGCCAGATCCCGCCTCCGGCGACCATGGCCGGGAACGTGAGCCCAGCGCCCGGGATCGGGACGGTGTAGTAGTGGAGCAGCGTGCGCGGAATCGCGATCCCGATCACGAGCTTGACGATCTCCCAGGGCTGGAACGTGCCGCTGAACGCGATCTTGAGTCCCGTCCACGCGACCATCACGGCGGCGAGCCCGCCCCAGAGTTGGAGCCCCAGCGTGTGAACGTCGGGCGCGGCCCCGCCGACGACGGTGTCGAGCACCACGTCGAGGAAGCTCTTGAAGTCCTGAAGCTGATCGGCGGGGATCTGCGCCGGGACGTTGGGGTCGATGGACTGCGGAGGCAGTTGCATGGCCGCCCAAGCCCCTACCGGTAGAACGACGGGACGCGGAACAGGAGACCGTCCCGGAGCGCGGCCCGGTTCAGCGAAGCCGCGTTCCGCATGGTTCCGGCGAGCGCGTTCGCGCGCGCCCGCCCGTCGTGCCAGCGGCCGAGCCATTCGAGGTGGGCGAGTTCGGCCTGCCTCGCCCGGCTCGCCTCGCGGGCGGCCTCGTGGGCGAGCACCTGGCCGAGAGCCGCGTTGATCCGGCCCTGGCTCAGCGCGGCCGCAACCTCGGCCTGCTGAAGGGCCGTGTTGGACAGGTTCCCATTCGCCGTGAGATCGCGGAACGAGCCCTGCGCGCTCTCGATGGTCCCGGCGAGCGCGGCCGCCGCGTCCAGCGCCGCGTAGTCCAAAACCCGCTGCCGGTCGGCGGCCTCGCGGGCGCGGCGGTGATCCTCCAGCGCGCGCGTCGCGGCTTGCGGCGGAAGGTTCGCAAACAGAGCCAGGATGTCGGCATCCGACACCCGGTCGGCGGCGTTGCGGGCGGTTCTCCAGTGTCGAGTGAACGAGCGCCCGGTCCCCATCGCGCGGACGGCATCGACCGTCCCTCGGGCTGCGCCTGTGAAGTCGGATCGCCAGCCGAGTCCGTCGCGTACGAGGCCCACTGGATTGGCTGCAAGGTCGGAGAACGGCCGGAGCAGCGCGTCGATCTCGCCCTTGGCGGCGCGCTCCATGTGGTCGAGCTGGTCTTCGAGTTCCGTAAGCTGGCGGGCCATCGACCGGATCTGGGTGACCTGGTGCGAGATCTGCGTGATCTGGTTCGCGATGATCGTGGCC